>NZ_VJZP01000010.1 GCF_007097265.1 Flavobacterium gawalongense
CAATTTAATCAAAAGGATGGTAAAGGCAGATAATATTTGCCATAGAGAAATAATATGTGGTTAGATACCGACCTCAACAAATTTATATTCTATACTATCAAAAATATTTTGCAAAGTAAATTTTGCATTATCGGTTAAATCAATTTCTAACATTTATTTTCTGTGATTTCTAGCCAATAGATTCTCTTTAACAACAGAAAATTTTGTTAATTTTCCTTGTTTTATTTGCTCTTTACTTTAAAGAATACCAGCCTTTACATGTTCTGGGAGTTCCTCGCAAAAATCGTTTTCCTGAAACGTAATTTTTGCCTTGATAGCTTGCGCTATTTCAAGTAGCATATTTTTATACTGTTCTTCAGCCTCAATAACTACCCCCATAATAAATGTTTTTACAAATATACAAATTTTTCAAATCGATTTTTTGTCGATACAAAAAACACTAGAAACAAAAAAATGCTCCAATAGTGCTTTATCAAGGCAAAAAAGGAGCATTTTTTTATACGATATTTTTCCTTATTCTATTGATAATTAGAAGGTAACAAGCCAACTAATATCGTGTTTTCTAATCTTTAATCAAACCACAACCGGGTTCTACGGGTTCAGGTGGTACAATTAAATATCGTGTTTTCTAATCTTTAATCAAACCACAACCAATCTAATAGTTGTTTTAAAAGAAGTCCAAATATCGTGTTTTCTAATCTTTAATCAAACCACAACGACACTTGTAGCTTAGTTCCGTCATCTGTTAATATCGTGTTTTCTAATCTTTAATCAAACCACAACCCTACGTGAGCTTTTGATAAATCAATCCTAAATATCGTGTTTTCTAATCTTTAATCAAACCACAACCAGGAACTACCATTAGTGAATTTTATACCGAATATCGTGTTTTCTAATCTTTAATCAAACCACAACAATATTCTATCTCTATCAGAAACCGCAAAGAATATCGTGTTTTCTAATCTTTAATCAAACCACAACTGTTAAAGGAGTTCCACCTATTGAAATTCTAATATCGTGTTTTCTAATCTTTAATCAAACCACAACTTCAATGTCACGAATGAACTAGGTTCGCTTAATATCGTGTTTTCTAATCTTTAATCAAACCACAACTATATTTGCATAACAATTTAATTATACAAAAATATCGTGTTTTCTAATCTTTAATCAAACCACAACTACGGCTTACAAGCTTGAAATTGACGGTAAAATATCGTGTTTTCTAATCTTTAATCAAACCACAACGGTAATTTCCATTTTCGTCATGATACTCGGAATATCGTGTTTTCTAATCTTTAATCAAACCACAACAGGGTTGAATGCAAAAGAGTGGTATTTTTAAATATCGTGTTTTCTAATCTTTAATCAAACCACAACAGGAACTATAATAGACGCCAATCTAGCCTAAATATCGTGTTTTCTAATCTTTAATCAAACCACAACGTTAGCCATTAGTTAGGAGAAACCGCCAATAATATCGTGTTTTCTAATCTTTAATCAAACCACAACGTTGTAGTTGATCTGTTTGCCGTATGTGGCAATATCGTGTTTTCTAATCTTTAATCAAACCACAACCGATCTTAGAGAAGCTATTGACGCTATTGAAATATCGTGTTTTCTAATCTTTAATCAAACCACAACGTCAATACCGTAGTATCTTCAATAAGTTCGAATATCGTGTTTTCTAATCTTTAATCAAACCACAACTACGGTATCACAAGCCATTTCGGGACGTGGAATATCGTGTTTTCTAATCTTTAATCAAACCACAACCGTTTTTAGTTTAATATTTTGTTATTATCCAATATCGTGTTTTCTAATCTTTAATCAAACCACAACCAAACATTACGCTATATATCGCAGGCAGAAAATATCGTGTTTTCTAATCTTTAATCAAACCACAACATTCGTAGAATTGCCGACATAGTGCATGAAAATATCGTGTTTTCTAATCTTTAATCAAACCACAACTGAAAGTTACTGCATCCCTGCTGGGCGGATGCCATAACTTTCAGTTGTGGTTTGGCTGTTTAAGAAAATGAAAAACTGAATGTCAAAGAACTACTAAAAATTATATTTTTTGAAACTTTCCCGAAGGCAAAACCTTAAAATCAATTCCTTCAACAAATGCTGAAAACTGACTATGATTCATTTTTCTTGTTGGTTTTATTTCTCCTAACTTATAAATTCCATCAGGTTTAAAATTATCTTTTTTAATTTCATCAGATTTTCTAGCTTCTTTAAAATATCTTAAAGTGATTACACCGTATTCATTAACACTCCCACTTACACTTGGTATTCTTTGTATAGAAAGACCTTCAATAATATAAATTCTTCCTTTAAAATCAATTATTTCAGTAATGTCTTTTGGCTTTTCTATTTCTTTATCATAAAAAATAACCTGTTGCCCTCTTTTTAAAACTACATCACGATTATTACTTTTTGCAATCGGAATTTGTACTTTTTTACCTTTAAGTTGCTTTTCTTTATTTAATGGATAATTTCCTTGACCTTGTTTAATTAGTTTTGCTAAATTGAAATTATTAATCAACTCAAAATCTCGTTTACCATATAACTCATAAATAGCCATACAATAATTCTCGTCATTCTGTCCATAGACTTTTTGCTTATGCTCGTGTCGAGATTTTGATAATGCACTATGCTCTTTAATTTCTAATGGATTCTTTACTGAATTGGCATACAATCTAACCTTGTTTATTGGAATTCCTTTTTCTTCATTCATCCAAACTTTTTGATTCTCGGCAAGTTTATTTTTTTGTTGTGCATTTGATGAAATTAATAAGACTTTATTTGAAATAGCTTCTTTCACTTTTTCTTTAACCATTTCATCAACAATATTCTCAACATCAGATGCTTTGATACTTTCTAAATCTTTACGAATTACATAACGTATTTCTTCGGTATTTAATGGGTTTTTAATCGCTCCATAAATACTATCTTGATGTAATGAACCTCGGATTGTATCACCTTGTTGCAATCTCGAAATTCGTTTTCCGTCTTTATCAAGCTTGAAAATTATTTTTTCGTTAGCATCTTTTTGAACTATTACTTTTCCATTTACATCTTTAATGGTTTCTGAAACATATTGCTTTTTACCACGAATTCTGACAATTTTTTTAGATTGCTTTTTGACGTTATCTGGTGTGTAATGAGATACTAAAATTTCTTCTTCTATCTTTTTTAAATCTTCTTTAAAGGTTTTCCAAGGTTTAGAATCCGCTAATAGCTTTCGTGCTTCGGCAAGTTGTCCTTTATCTTCTTGTGTCCAAGCATTGGCTAAAGCATCATATTTCTCTTTTGTCATACAAGCAATTGTAATCGCATCGATTGTGTGGTGCGTATGTTTGCTTCTATCTTTTTCGTGAAAATATTTTTTATCATTTTCTTGAAAACTCTCTTGAATTCCCCAAATTTTTCTAAACTCGGCAACCATTCCTCCTTTTACAGATTCAACTCTCTTAAAATAGGATTTCAAATAGGCTTGCGAATATTTTGTAATGATTCCTGTATCTGGTATTTGGCTGTTTTTGAAACCAACTTTTGGTTCTTCCCAAATAAATCGATCAAATTTTCCTTTTAAATAATCTCTTTTTAAAGTTAAATAATGTCTTCTTCTTATTTTCTTATCTTTAAGTTCTTTGGTTGCAGCAGCTTTAATAGAGCGAGAAATTATTTCAATTTCTCTTGTAAAATTATCTGATTCTTCTTTCCAATGTGCAACTCGCAATAGAATTTCTTTATGATTTGACAATTCAAAAGGCATTTTATTCCCTTTAATATTTCTATTGAACTTTTGACTGCAAAGTGTTTTGTTCATTTGAGAATTATCTTGTGAACGACTTCTTGGAACAGTGTGTTCAAAATCATATTTTGGGTCAGTTCCTATTATATCACAAATACTTATATTTCTTCCATCTTCATAAATTTCTTGTTTATTTTGCTCTAACCAAAGCTGATAACGCAATAAATCATCTTCTGTTGGTTCAATCTCTTTTTTACACTCTTCAAAATATAACTTTCTTATATCTTTGGCGAATTCTTCTCGATTCTTTTTATTTTCGTTTTGATAATCTTGAATTCCTTTTCGTTTATTAGCATCATTCAATTCACGAGCCATTTCAATATGAATAATGGTTTTTTCATCAACTTGTCCGTCAAAAATCAAAGTATTCAATACTTTTCGCAATTGATGTAAAGCCCGCATTGCCATTGGATTTTTTATAGATGAAGTTCGCGGACTTCCTAAAACTACTTTTTCATTTCCGAATTCGTCTTTTATGATTTTCTTTTTAAAAACCTCTATATCTGATGGATGATATAGCTTATTTATTCGCTTTTCATTTGTACAAAATATTTCGCCATCGTCGTTCTTACCTTTTATAAAATCTAAAACTTTTTCATCTAAACGACTGATTTTTACATATTCATACTTTATTAATTGCTCGATTAGAATAGGAAATAATTCATTTAAAAATGATTCTTTGTCCAATTCAATTTTATGGAATTTAAAAAAAGGAATTAATTTTTTATTCAAATCTGATTTGTAGATACTTTCAGCTTCTTTAGAATAAAAAGCACCTACAGTTTTACACTCTTTAATCAAACTATTAATTACTTCTAATTGTCCGTTTTCATAAGTATGATTTTCAATTATTTCGGCTATTTTATCTTGAATAAATTTTCTTTGATTGCCATCATTCCATATAGATTCATCAACAATACTTTCAATATTTGCCATAAAAACTCCGTGAGAATATAATAATCCTTCTTTTACATAGGGCAAAATCTTGGTAATTGCATTTAAACTCAAACTTGCAAAATCCTTTTTTAATCGAATTTTACTAAATGCTTTTGCATTTTTATCGTCCAATCCTAATTTCTGCTTTGCATATTGAAACAAATAAATATCCGATGTTGAAACAGAAAGCAAATGCCATAAATCTTTATAATCTACAGTACGATTAACTTCAATTCCTTTAGCATTTTTAGATTTGTATGAAATTATTTTGGTTTTCCAATCGTCTCCAAAAATATTTTTTAAAGATGCCGAAACTGGACTTGCAGCAACCGTATCATAGGGTTTGTAATTAAACAAATAATTAACTTCGTTGGCTTTTGATGATTTATAAAAATTAAATGTTTCTCCTTTTGGAATAAGTTCCTTCGCTAAATCTTCAAAATTAAAATTGTCTTTTTTTCTTAAAAATTTCGGAATTAAACTTTGCTTTTCTTCTAGAGATAAAAATCGTAACGTTTTTTCAGATTGCGTTCCAATTTTTATGGTGTTTAAATAAGTCCACATTCTATATTCTTCAAAATCTGGGTGAGAAATTGCGCAGCGAGTTTTACTTTTTTCAAATGAACATTTGCCAATTAATCCTTTCTGGGATTTTAATGGTCGTTGGAAAAATATAGCTTTATATAAATCTTTAGCTAATCCATTGTATTTTTTTTCTGGCAGCAGCTCGTCAGCTATGATTTCTCCAATTCCTTGTATCTTACAAATTATATTAAACTCTTCAAGGTAATGTTCTTCTCTAGAAGTATATTGGTTTCTAATCTTACTTTTATTGTATAAACTAAAGAAATATTGACCTAATGTTTTGAAATCTCCATCAATCATAGCTTGGGAAATGTCTTTAATTTTGCCTTTTACCTTCCCTAAATCTTCTTTCCTATTTAATCTTGCAATAATTTCTTCTTTAGCTATAATAAACTTATTTTCATTCCTTTTAACTATACCTAAAAGGGCATTATATAAAGTTCGTAATTTGGCTTCACCTTCGTCTAACTCTTTTTTGAAACCCCCTTTGTTAGTTTCATCAAGAATTCCAACATTAAAAAAATAATCTTTTAATTCTATTAGAATTTCAGTATTAGAAATTGAATCCTCAATTAATAAAGTAATTTGAGGACAATGTTCTTCTAAAATTCCTTCAGCAGATTGATCCAATCGATTACTTAAAAAACCTCTTCTTTGTGCAATATGATATAAAGCTCTACCAAATTCAAATAATGAAACTTTTTGCTTACTTGCTCTATCTCTAAAAACATAAGGATTTATATTCTCCTCTTCATCAGTTCTTAGCCATTTCAAAAATTCAGGATTTAATGGATATTGTTTGAAACCCGATTTTTTCCATTCTTCCACTTCTTTAATTGATAATGGGCACATTCCATTAATTGAAAGAACTTTTAATGTTTCATACTTTCGCAATTTTCTTCGGTATTTTAATTTTCTTGCACTTCTAAAAGCTGTTCTTTCGGCAGCACGAGAACTTTCAATACCTTTTTCTGATTTTACGCCCTCCGAAAATATTCTAACACCTTTATCTACTAAAGAAAAATCGTTACTATCTTTATCCACAATCGCCCATCCAATCGAGTTCGTCCCTAAATCTAATCCTAATATTTTTGTCATGTCAATCTCTATTTTGTAAGAATTTTTAAAGCTACGGCGAAAATAATTAGCCTCCTTACGGTTTTCCTCATTCAAACCTAATTATTTTTTATTTATATTTGTAACTGATTAAAATTTCTAATCTTTAATCTTATCACAATAAGGCTATATGCCGTAGATGAAAATCTTTAGTCCTGCTTCGGTGGGACTTTTTTTATTTAATGAAGTTATATAAAAAACATTGTATATTAAAAATCATTGAAAATATACTCTAATTCAATTCGTATTATAAACAACAAACGTCTAATTTAAATCCCAAAACCCTAGCCCTGATTACTTCACTAAACATTTGTTTTCATAGGAGTTCAGTGAATTTCATTTGCAGCGGCATCCTTTTTTATTCGCCTTTTCGGCGAACAAAAAAGATACATCGAATAGCAGGAAATTGCTTCAAAAAAAACTTTTTTTTAACATAAAACGACTATAAATAAAGGATTTATTTTGTAATTTCATGCTCCTTTACTATCTTTCGTGTTCGATAAAAAAATAGAAACCTTACACATTGAAAAAATGTTAGAAGAAAAGAATGATAACCTGCTGGAAGCAGATGGAAATTTAGAAAACAATTCCGTTGAATCAAGTCAATCCAACACTGAAGTTTTGGAAAAAACAGCATTGTCTGAGCCTATTGATGTGCCTGCAGAAGAAAATGTTGTTATCCCTTCTAATGAAGAATTGCCAGAAACTGCACCTATTGCAGAAACTGAAAATCAAACTGCACTCGATGCAATTGCCGAAACAAATGCCGCCGAAAGTGAAGATGAAACGCTAAAAGAGCGTCACGACATTCCGATGCAGGATTATGACACACTGTCTCTTGAAACACTGGTAGAGGAACTGAAGAGTTTAGTTTCCAGTGAAAAAGTGATGTCTGTAAAAGATCATATTGAAGAAATTAAAAAAGCATTCTTAGCCAAATACAATCATCTTATTGAAGAGAAAAAAGAAGAATTTCTTGCAGAAAATCAAGATCCAAATGAAGAATTTCAATATCACTCTCCATTAAAAACACAATTTGACAAATATTACTCTCTTTTTAGAGATACTAAAAATACACATTTCAAAAGCTTACAAACGAATCTAAAAACCAATTTAGAAAATCGATTGGTGATTGTTGAGGAACTAAAAGAGTTAATCAATCCGCAGGAAAACATCAAGGACACCTTAAAACATTTTAATGATTTAAGAGAGCGATGGAAAAATGCAGGACCAATTCCTAAAGACAAATACAATCACGTTTGGAATAATTTCCATTTTCATGTAGAAAATTTCTATGACTATTTGCATCTTGACAGAGAAGCAAGAGACTTGGATTTCAAACATAATTTAGAGCAAAAACAAAAAATTGTCGCACGTGTTGAAGAATTGGTAAAAGAAACCGATGTCAACAAAGCGTTCAGAGAATTACAAGATTTACATAGAATCTGGAAAGAAGACATTGGGCCTGTTTCTAGAGAACATCGTGATGCCATTTGGAACAAGTTTAGTGATTTGACCAAACAAATGCATGATAAACGCGAAGTTTTATTCGAAAATCAAAGAGGAACGGAACTTGAAAATTTAGAAAAGAAAAAAGAAATCATTTCTAAAATTGAAGTTTTAGCAACTGAGAAAGTGAATGCTCATTCGCAATGGCTGACTCAAATAGAAAAAGTAGAAGCGTTACGTACTGCTTTCTTCTCTGCCGGAAAAGTACCATCGGATGTAAATGAGGAAACTTGGGCTAGTTTCAAAACTGCTGTCAGAAATTTTAATTCTTTCAAAAATTCGTTTTACAAAGACATTAAGAAAGATCAAAACGACAACTTATGCAAAAAAACGGCCCTTGTTGCAAAAGCCAAAGAATTACAGGAAAGTACTGATTTTGCTGCGACTACTCCCATCATGAAACAAATTCAGGATGAGTGGAAACAAATAGGACATGTGCCTAGAAAATACTCAGATAAAATCTGGAAAGAGTTTAAAGATGCCTGTAATCATTATTTTGACAAATTAAAAGAGCAAAAAAATGAAGAAAACAGTGAAGAAGTAGAAGCTTTTGACAATAAAAAAACCTACTTAGAAACGTTGAGAGAGTACCAATTGACTGGTGATCACAAGACAGATCTCGATGCTATAAAATTACACATCGAAACCTGGAAAAACTTTGGAAAAGTTCCTTTCCCAAGAAGACATATTGAAGGAAAATTCAATAAAATTCTGGATGCTCTTTTTGAAAAATTGAGTTTGAGTAAAAAAGACACTGATATGATACGTTTTGCCAATAGAATGGACAATTTATCAGAAAGTAATGATACTCGCAAACTGGATAACGAGAAGATATTCTTAATGCGTAAAATTGATGAAGTGCAGAATGAAATTTTCCAATTAGAAAATAACATTCAGTTTTTTACCAACACCAGAAATGCAAAAAAAGAAAATTCCATTGTATTAGAAGTTCGTAAAAACATCGCTATCCATAAAGAAAGCCTTGATGTTTGGAAAGAAAAACTAAAACAATTGAGAAATTTGAAAATAGAATAATTTTCAACAATAGTTAAAAATTAGAAACCTCGTTCTTAAATAGTTCGAGGTTTTTTTATGAAAATAAAGTAACGATATGATAATTATCATTTTAAATATTTAGCCGTAATGTTACTTTTGGTTATTGCTAAATGACTTTACCATGAAAAATTCCTTAATTCAAAAGTACAATGTTCCAGGGCCCAGATACACCAGTTATCCAACAGTTCCATATTGGGATGAAACTGATTTTTCGGATAAAATTTGGACCGAAACGCTGAAAAAATCATTTGCAGCAAGTAATAGTTCAGAGGGGATCAGTCTTTATATTCATTTGCCTTTTTGCGAAAGCTTATGCACTTTTTGTGGCTGTAACAAGCGTATCACAAAAAATCATGCCGTTGAAAATCCTTATATTGATGCAGTTTTGAAAGAATGGACTTTCTATTGTAAAATCCTTGGTGAAAAACCAACCATCAAAGAAATTCATTTAGGCGGCGGGACCCCAACATTTTTCTCTCCTAAAAATTTAGAGGATTTAATAAACGGTATTTTTTCCCATGCCAATAAAGCCAAAGACTATGAATTTAGTTTTGAAGGCCACCCTAACAATACCTCACACGAACATTTGCAAAAGCTCTACGATTTAGGTTTTAGAAGAGTGAGTTTTGGCGTTCAGGACTATTCAGAAAAAGTTCAAAAAGCAATTCACAGGGAACAGCCTTTTCATAACGTGGCAAAAGTTACGTTCTGGGCCAGAGAAATTGGTTATACTTCGATTGGTCATGATATTATTTTTGGATTGCCATTTCAGGAAATTGAAGATATTATCGATACTATTGAGAAAACAAAATCATTACAGCCCGACCGATTGGCATTTTATAGTTACGCCCATGTTCCTTGGATTAAAGGGAATGGACAACGCGGATTTAATGATGAAGATATTCCAAAGGATGAGAAAAAGCGAATATTGTATGAAACAGGTAAAAAATTATTGTATGAAAACGGGTATCGCGAAATAGGAATGGATCATTTTGCATTAAAAACAGACAGTTTGTATGACGCTTTTCAAAATGGTAAATTGCATCGTAATTTTATGGGCTACAGTTCCTCAAAAACACAATTAATGATTGGTTTAGGTGTTTCTTCCATCAGTGACAGTTGGTATAGTTTTGCGCAGAATGTAAAAAACTTGGAAGATTATTATCAAGTATTAGAATGGAATAAATTACCGGTTTTCAGAGGGCATTTATTGACGAATGAAGACCTCATCATCAGAAAACACATTCTGAATTTAATGTGCCAATTTGAAACTTCCTGGAAAAACAAAGAGGGTTATTTCAATGAAATTCCAGACGTTATACTTCAGTTGAAAGAAATGGAAAACGATGGATTAGTAATCCTTAAAGACTATAACATTGAGGTTACAGAAAAAGGGAAACCTTATGTTCGTAATATTTGTATGGCATTCGATTTACGTTTGAAAAGAAAAGCACCGGAAACCGAATTGTTTTCGATGACAATCTAATAATCCCTAATCTTACAAAATAAAAAAGCACGCTGAATAGCGTGCTTTTTATATACTAAACTATAAAAAAATTAGTGACAATTCGGATCGGCTTGAATAAACAAACTCATATTAGATGGAGAAATGTAAGGAATTCCCAATCCCAATCCTCTTAAAATAAATAAACAACCAATGCATACCGCCACATAAGGAATCGCTTTTTGGATTCTATTTCGGACAGGCACCGTTAAAAATGAATTAATATACACGACACTGCTCATCATAGGAACGGTTCCTAATCCGAATAATATCATATATAAAACACCCAGACTTTCACTCTGCATGGCAATAGCCCCAAACAAGGCGACATAAACCATTCCACAAGGTAAAAAACCGTTGAGTAAACCAATAGTGAATAATGATTTGTAACTCTTGTTTTTAAACTGACTTCCTAATGCTGTTTTTATTTTAGATATCAATTCAAAAACAGGTTTTGAAAAATTATATTTAGCAAAAAGTTTATTCGGAGTTAAAACTACAATAATCATGGCTACGCCAATGAATATGGATAATTTCTGTTGTAAACCAGCCATAAAAAATCCTTTTCCAACCAGCCCAAAAACAAATCCAATGGTGGCATACGCCGTTAATCTTCCTAAATGATAGGTAATAATTTGGGTGACTTTTTTAGTCTGGTTATTTCTATCAACGGGTAACATCATAGCAATAGGACCACACATACCAATGCAGTGAAAACTACTTATTAAACCGAAAATAAAGGCAGTGTAAAGCATTTTTTTAGTCTAATGTCATAAAGTCAAAAGTCTTAAAGTCAAACGATGGACTTTATGACTTTTGACTTTATGACTAATTGATATATATCGTTTCTTTGGACAAATAGGATTTTCCCTCATATTGCCATTCCATATTAATGTCCCAACGACCGCCTGCCAAACTTTTTTTAGGAATGAGCAAAGTAGGATTAGACAACGAAATTGGAATTTCAAAATCTAATTTTTTGTTAGACGGTCTGTAAAGGGACACTTTTCCTTTAATGTTTTTCGGAATGAATACATCTGGAAATACAATTAGAATTCCCTCTGAAGTAGTCGTTATTTTTGGCTTTTGAGCCAAATTTTGTACGTTTTGAATCCGTCCCATTTCATCTCCAAAATGAGCATCATGCTTGTAATATTCTTCTACAACCAGCTCATTATCATATTTTGAATCGGATTGAACTGTAAAAACAAAATACAAAATGAAGGTCATAAACAAACCAAAAGCAATAACGATTCCTGTTCCCCAATTAATCCCCCTGGCCCCCGAAGGGGGAACTGCTGTTAGAGTATTTAAATCTTTTATATTATTATTTTCCATGTTTTGTACAAATTAAAATTCTATTCCCATTTTCCTTTCCTATTAGAGTTCCCCCATCATGGGTTAGGAGATTTAATCAAAACTTCGAGGGCTTAAAAAACTTGTTGTGCTGGTTTCAATTTTTTTATCCCCATTATAAACCTCGATTTTCAATTTTGTTTTATCGCTGTCCAATACATTTTGATTGATTTCAACAAACAGTGTTCCTCCATTCATCCCTTGTTTCGGTACTTTTAAAGCTTGTTTACCAACTACTTTTAAAGCTCCTTTTATACCCACTAATTTGAAATTAATATCATTAAAATCAGTATTGGTTTTATTGATAATTTTAAAAGTATAAACATTACTGATATTATCCCCTTTGTGTTGAAACAATTGTCCTGGCAACCTCAAAATACTGGCTTCGACATCGGAACGTAAAAACAATAATCCAATTAAAATTCCTGTCAAAATAAACAATACAGCGGAATAGCCTTTCATTCTGGGCGTGAATTTGAACTTGACTTTTTTCTCAATTTCATCTTCCGAAGCATAGCGAATCAGTCCTCTAGGTAATCCCACATTGTCCATAATAGTATCGCACTCATCAATACAAGCGGTACAATTAATACATTCCATTTGCGTCCCGTTCCGAATATCAATTCCGGTTGGACAAACGTTCACACATTGTTTACAATCAATACAATCTCCTTTTCCTGTTGCGGCTCTATCCTCCTGTTTATTAAATTTAGCCCTACCAACTTCTTTTTCACCTCGAACAAAATCATAGGCTACATTTATCGATTTATCGTCTAATAAAACGCCTTGCAATCTTCCGTAAGGGCAGGCAATAATACAAACCTGTTCTCTAAACCATGCAAAAATAAAATAGAAAACTCCCGTAAAAATCAATAAAGAAACCAAGGTGCTTACATGGTTTTCCGGTCCTTCTTCAATCATTAAAAACAACTTATCGCTACTGATAAGATAGGCAAGAAAGACATTGGCAATAAAAAAAGAAATGATCAGAAATATAGACCACTTAAATCCTTTTTTCCTGATTTTCTCTGCATCCCATTCTTGTTTTTCCAATCGGATCTGAGCACCACGATCGCCTTCAATCCAATATTCAATTCTTCGGAAAACCATTTCTAAAAAGATGGTCTGCGGACAAATCCATCCGCAAAATATACGTCCAAAAATTACCGTAAAAAGGATGACGAAAACGACGCCAATAATCATAAAAAGAACGAAAAGATAAATATCTTGTGGCCAAAATGGAAATCCGAAAATATTAAATCTTCTTTCCAATATATTGAACATCATAAACTGATTGCCATTTATCTTTATAAAGGGATTAGCAACAAGAACAATCAACAAAAAATAACTGACCCATTTTCTATAATCATGAAACTTTCCTGAAGGCTTTTTTGGAAAAATAAATTTTCTGTTTCCTTCTTCATCAATCGTTCCGATGGTATCTCTAAAAGCTTCGTCTGGTAATTTTGACATTTTTTTTATTTTAAACACAAATTTTATTCATTTTTATAAAAAATTTAAAAGCTAAATAAAATTCGTGTTTTTACTTTTTATTTAACCGCTACCGGTACATTTTCATCCACCCATACTTCCCCTTCCGGTGCTTTTGGATCTACAGGATTACTTCCCTTCAATGATATAATGTAACTGGCCACTTTTTGCATTTCTTTTGGTTTCAGCGTTCCTTTCCAAGCAATCATTCCTTTTCCATCCCTACCGCCATTTACCAAAGTATGGAATATGTTTTTTATGCCACCACCTAAAATCCATTGATCGTCCGTTAAGTTTGGTCCAATTTGCCCACCTCCGTCTGCTCTGTGACAGGCAGCACAATTCGTTGTGAAAATTTCTTTCCCTTCAGCTAAATCCGCAGGTTCTATTGACAAGGTAACTGTTTTTTCATCCATTAAATCTGGAGCCGTTTTCATATATTCCGCAATATCAATTTTGGCTTGAGCAACTTCTTTTTTAAGTTCCATTTCCTGATTATCAGCCCCTAATACTTCATATTGCACCATATAAACAACCCCAAAAACGATACAAGCATAAAATAAATACACCCACCATGTCGGTAAATTATTATCTAACTCTTTGATGCCGTCATAATCATGTTCCAATAACAATTGATCTTCATGCTCTAATGACTCGGATTTAGTCACCCTTTTCATCAGATTTTTGTACCATTCACTTTCCTTGAAGCCTAACTCATTTGCTGAATCCAACTTTAATTTCTGTTCTTCTGTCAATAAACTGTATGTAATAGTATCGACTGCACTCAACGTAATTTCTATCGCTATCAGTAAAAAAAGAAATACGAATAAGAAGATAGAAACCATAGGAAACTTTATAAAAGCAGGTCTATCTCCTGAGTCAATAAAATATTCCATTGCCATAAATACAGCAAAGAAAATAACTGGTACTCTAACGTATGCTGGAATTAATTTTTTCATTTTCTGAATTTTAAAAAATTATACTATTTAATTGTCTCTCAATGGAATTTGACTCAATTCATTAATCGTTTCTTTCTTATAGGAGAATACCCATAAACCGAGACCTACAAAAAAGACGAAAAAAATTAATAATGATAAGATGGGATATATCGCCACACCTTCAATAGTTTCCATATTGTGTTTTATTTGTTCGAACATGACTTTTATTTTTTAGCAGTATCTTTTACTTTAATATCGGTTCCAAGTCTTTGCATATAAGCAATCATCGCTACAATTTCTCTTTCGTTCATTGGAACAAATTTTTCTCCTCTTGCTTCCGCTTTTTTCTTGCTTTCATCATAGCTTTTTACAAAGTCAGGATCGTTTTTCAAGCTTTCTTCAATTTCAATAGCTTGTTTTCTTAAATCATCTAAACCACTTGCAACCTGAGCTTCTGTATAAGGAACACCAAGTGTTACCATGGCTTGCATTTTCTTTTGAGTTAAAGAAATATCCATTGGTTTATTGGCAAACAACCATTTGTAACCTGGCATAATTGAACCTGCTGATATACTTTGAGGATTCCAAAAGTGGTTAAAATGCCAATTGTCATTGTATTTTGCTCCAACTCTTAATAAATCCGGGCCCGTACGTTTTGAACCCCAAAGGAATGGATGATCATACACGAATTCCCCTGCTTTAGATTGTGGTCCATAACGTTCTACTTCACTACGAAAAGGACGAACAGACTGCGAGTGACAACCCACACAACCTTCACGAATGTATAAATCGCGACCTTCTAATTCTAATGGAGAATAGGGTTTTACACTTGCAATTGTCGGGATATTTGATTTTACCATAATCGTTGGTACAATTTGGATAACCCCACCAATTAAAATAGCGACTGTTGCTAAAATGGTTAACTGAATCGGTTTTCTTTCTAACCAAGGGTGAAATTCCTCCCCTTTTACTCTTCCTGCACTAATTTTCAATAATTCTGGAGCTTCTGCTAATTCGTCTTCAATTTTAGAACCTGCTCTTACTGTTTGAATAATATTATAAACTAAAGTGAACATCCCAATTAAGTAAAGAGTCCCACCAATAGCTCTCATCCAATACATTGGCATGATTTGAGTTACTGTTTCAAGGAAGTTACCATAGGTTAAAGTTCCGTCTGGGTTAAACTGTTTCCACATAGATGCTTGCAAAAAACCTGCAACATACATTGGAATCGTATATAATATAATCCCTAAAGTACCAATCCAAAAGTGAAAATTAGCTAACTTAAGGGAGTACAAACTACTTTTGGTCATTCTAGGAACCAACCAATATATCATACCAAAAGCCATAAATCCATTCCAGGCTAATGCACCTACGTGAACGTGGGCAATAATCCAGTCCGTATAATGCGCTATAGCATTCACATTTTTCAGCGATAACATCGGGCCTTCAAAAGTAGCCATTCCGTAACCTGTAATCGCCACAACAAAGAATTTCAAAACTGGCTCTACACGTACTTTATCCCAAACTCCTCTCAACGTTAAAAGTCCGTTTATCATACCACCCCAAGATGGCGCAATCAACATAATAGAAAAAGCAACTCCTAAATTTTGTGCCCAGTTAGGCAATGCTGAATATAATAAATGGTGCGGTCCAGCCCAGATATAAATAAAAATCAACGACCAAAAGTGAACAATTGATAATCTATAAGAATATACCGGACGATTCGCCGCTTTTGGAACAAAGTAATACATTAATCCTAAGAAAGGTGTTGTCAAGAAAAACGCAACCGCATTATGACCATACCACCATTGTACTAAAGCGTCTTGAACTCCTGCATAAACAGAATAACTTTTCATACCAGAAACCGGCAATGATAAACTATTGAAAATATGTAAAACCGCAACTGTTACGAATGTTGCCAAGTAAAACCAAATCGCAACATACAAATGGCGCTCTCTACGTTTTAAAATGGTTCCAATCATATTGACACCAAAAACAACCCAAATTAATGCTATTGCAATATCTATTGGCCATTCTAATTCGGCATATTCTTTTGAAGAACTATAACCCAATGGCAATGATATGGCTGCAGCGACAATAATTAATTGCCAACCCCAAAAATTAAGATTACTCAAAAAATCACTGAACATCCTAGCTTTTAACAATCGCTGCAACGAGTAATAAATCCCTGCAAACATTGCATTTCCAACGAAGGCAAAAATAACTGCATTCGTGTGTAAAGGTCTTAATCGACCGTAACTCAACCACGAAATTCCATCAGTTATATTTGGAAAAAGAAACATGAAGGCCAATGTAAGACCCACTAACATTCCTACCACTCCAAAAACGATGGTCGCGTAAATGAATTTTTTTACAATTTTGTTGTCATAATAAAACTGCTGCATTTCCATAAATTAAAATATTAAATGATTGAAAAATTTAAAGATTATTGTTGAAAATTATAAAGTCGTTGGACTTTTGACTTTAGGCTTTTCAACTTTAGACTGAATTAGTTCATCGTCAAAAAGCATTCTGACCGATGGTGTATAATCGTCGTCATACTGGCCTGTTTTTACAGCTCGTATAAAAGCAATAAAAAAACCAATAGCAACTATTATACTGATGGAGATTAATAAATAAATGACACTCATACCTTAATTTGTGTTAACAAAGTTACTTTTACGTTTTGGAGTAAAATATGACATTTGTCATACTTTTGATACATGTTAAACTTATGTGAAATAAAAAACTTACATAATTCTATTTTTTATTTGCATAATAACTACTCATCACCGTTACAAAACTCACAATAGTTATGGTACTTAAAGGCATTATAATTGCGGCAACTAAAGGCAATAAATTACCTGTAATGGCAAATGATAATCCCACCACATTGTACAATAAAGACAATGCAAAACTCATTTTGATGGTCGTTATGGAATTCTTGGATAATTTTAAGAAATAGTTCAATTTTTGAAACTCATTGGCATCCAAAATCGCATCACAGGCTGGAGAAAAAACATTTACATTTTCTGAAATTGAAATCCCAACATTACTTTGTGCCAAAGCTCCGGCATCGTTCAATCCATCACCCACCATCATTACATTTTCACCTTCCTCTTGTAGTTTTTTAATGAATTCTAATTTTTCTTCCGGTTTTTGATTGAAAATTAGTTCCGTTCCCTTAGGCAATAGTTTTTCCAAAACAGAACGCTCCCCTTCATTGTCCCCAGACAAAACTTTGATTTGATATTTACTGCTTAAATTCTTGAAAAGCTCCTCTAACCCATCTCTATATTGATTGTTGAAAATAAATTTTCCATAATAAACACCGTTAATTTTTATATGGACAGAGGTATTCCCCTCCCCGACCCTCCCCGAAGGGGAGGGAGACGATACGGATAAAGGAGGTACGCAAAATTCTGCCGAACCAATTTGAATTATATTCCCTTCTATTTTTACTTTAATTCCTTTCCCTGTAATCTCTTCAAAATCATCTATTTTTAATCTTTTCATTTCAGGTAAAAAGTCATACAGCATTCTACTCAATGGATGGTTTGATCCACGAAGTGCGTTTTTTATCAATATTAAATTTGTATCTGTCTCTACTGTTTTTTGCTCCCCTCCTTCGGAGGGGTTGGGGGAGGATTCATAAGATATATTCGATTTCTTATTGGCGGTAATAGTACCTGTTTTGTCAAAAACTATGGTATCTACTTTGGCTAATTGCTCTATAACCAAAGCGTTTTTTAGATAGAATTTCTGTTTCCCTAAAATTCGCAATACATTCCCAAAAGTGAATGGCGCCGTCAATGCCAATGCACAGGGACAAGCAACAATTAGTACAGCCGTAAATACATTGAACGCAATATTAGCGTCGATAAAAATCCAATATACAAATCCTGAAAAGGCAATTAACAATAAAATTGGCGTGAAATAGCGACTAATTCGATCGGTTATGGTTTTGTGTTTTTGTTCTACATTTTTTTGGAACACATCATTACTCCATAATTGCGTCAAATAACTTTGTGAAACGGAATGTAAGACTTCCATTTCTATTACTTTACCAATTTGTTTTCCACCAGCAAATACTTTATCCCCCGATTGTTTGGTAACGGGAATAGCTTCCCCAGTGACAAAACTGTAATCAATCTCCGCTTTTTCGGAAATTAAAATCCCATCAACTGGAATGAGTTCCTGGTTTCTAATGAGTAATCGGTCGCCTTTCTGAACTTCGTAAATAGCCACACTTTCTTCCGAAGCATCCGTATTAATTTTGGTAATTGCTATTGGAAAATACGATTTAAAATCCCTTTCGAAACTCAAAAAACTATAGGTTTTGATTTGGAACATTTTGCCCAAAAGCATAAAGAATATCAATCCTGTTAAGCTGTCGAAGAAACCAGACCCGTAGTCCATCACAATATCAAACGTACTTCGAATAAACATTACAATAATTCCTAAAGCAATCGGAATATCGATATTGAGCATTTTAGACTTGATACTTTTATAGGCTGAAACATAATAACCACTAGCCGAATAAAAGAAACTGGGTAACGCTAAAGTAAAAATCAGCCATCTGAAAAAACCACGGTATTGGTCTAACCAATATTCTTTTACTTCAAAATATTCAGGAAACGAAAGCAGCATGATATTTCCAAAACAAAAGAAGGCAACACCTAATTTATAGGTTAAACTTCTATCAACATTATTACTCCCCATTTCATAGTTTTCTAAACTGATGTAGGGCTCATAACCAATAGAACTCAACAAATAAACAATGTTTTTGATGGAAACCACTTCCGGATTAAAAGTGATTCGGACTCTCTTTTCAGGGAAATTAACCTGAGAAGTGCTTATTCCTTTTTGAAGACGCTGTAGATTTTCCAAAATCCAAATACACGAGCTACAATGTATATGAGGAATACTAAGTGAAATAATAGCAGTTGAATTTTCTTCAAATTCCAAAAGTTTGGATACAATACTCTCATTATCTAAAAAATCATATTTACCATTAATTTCTTGCGGGGTTGCTCCAGGGGATTTTTCAAAATCATAATAGCATGTCAAATCATTGAGGCTAAAAATCTCGTACACGGTTTTGCAACCGTTGCAACAAAAATTTTTGGCATCAAAAATAATTTCATCTTCTTTTATAATATCTAATCCACAATGGAAACAGTTTTGTGTGTCCATAAATTTGCTCATTTTACCTGAAACAAAGGTGACAAATTGAATGAGTTAAAAATATGATATATGTCATATAAATGTCTAAATTTGTAATAGATTTAAAATACCTTCCAATATGAGCAAATGCGAACAATGTATCGTTAGAGAATTTAGCTCTTTAAAAGCACTTACTAAAGACGAATTACTACAACTTTCTGACTGCAAAACATCTTACACTATTAAAAAAGGTGAAGTGATTTTTGAAGAGGGGGAAAACGTCAATGGTATCTATTGCGTTAAGGATGGTATTTGTAAGCTCACAAAACTGAGTCCGAATGGTAAGGACCATATTGTGAAATTAGTAACTAAAGGAGAATTATTAGGTCAACGTTCCATGATTAGTGACGAACCTGTAAATCTAAGTGCTGTTGCTCTTGAAGACATGGAGGTTTGTTTTATTCCAAAGTCGGAAGTAATGAGTTTCTTTGATAAGAACAATCAATTTTCGATGAATGTGATGAAAACTATTTGTGGTGATCTAAAAGAAGCTGATGATAACATGGTTAATTTAGCCCAAAAAACAGTAAAAGAAAGATTAGCAGAAACACTTCTTTATTTACACGATACTTTCGGAAAAAATGAAGATAACTCCTTAAAAGTCCAACTTTCAAGAGACGAATTAGCTAGTATGATTGGCACAGCCACAGAAAGCTGTATCCGTTTACTATCTGATTTTAATAAATTAGGACTCATTGAATTGACCGGTAAAAAGATAGTTTTGAAAGAAATCAACAAACTGAAAAAAATGGCGGATTATGACCCAAAATAAAGTGTTCAGTATTTAGTGTTCAGTCTAATCTCTACGCTCATATGCAAAACTTCAATCCCGACAGCAATTGTCCAAAAGTTTTCGTGATAACATTTAAAAAACACCTACAAGGTTTAATACCCATAAGTATCTCTATTAACGTTTATTACTGATCACTAAATACTGATCACTGAACACTACTTAAAGACGCTTCGCTTCTTCCCAAAAAACATCCATTTCTGCCAAAGTCATATCCATCAATGGTTTTCCTAATTCTCCCGCTTTACTTTCTAAATATTGAAAGCGTTTAATGAATTTTTTATTCGTTCGTTCCAAAGCATCTTCAGGGTTTACATTTAAAAATCGAGCATAATTGATCATCGAAAATAAAACATCTCCAAATTCGGCTTCAATTTTATCCTGATCACCGGCTTCAACCTCAACTTGTAACTCTTCTAATTCTTCCTGTACTTTATCCCAAACCTGATGCGATTCTTCCCAATCAAATCCTACCCCTTTTACTTTATCCTGAATTCGGCTGGCTTTTACTAATGCGGGTAAACTTTTGGGAACTCCTTCAAGAACTGATCTTTTTCCTTCCTTGAGCTTCAGTTTTTCCCAGTTTTGCTTTACTTCTTCTTCATCTTTTACTACTACATCACTATAAATATGTGGATGACGATGAATTAACTTTTCGCAAATTTCATTACATACATCAGCCATGTCAAAATCGTTCGTTTCGCTTCCTATTTTAGAATAAAAAACAATATGCAATAACAAATCCCCTAATTCTTTTTTGACTTCATTTAAATCATTATCTAAAATAGCATCGCCTAATTCGTAGGTCTCTTCTATGGTAAGATGACGCAACGTTTGCATGGTTTGCTTTTTGTCCCAAGGACATTTTTCCCGCAAATCGTCCATAATATCTAATAGTCTTTCGAAAGCTTGCAGTTGGTCTTGTCTTGAATTCATAAGAAATGGTTTTTTGGTAAAAATAAAAAAATCCTGTCCAGAAAAATAGCTGAACAGGATTAAATAGTATTTTAAAATAGAAATTACTCTTTTTTAGCTTTTGCTTTTTTTGCTGGAGTTTTCACTTCTGCTATTGGAGTTTCATCAGCAACAGCAACAAGTTCTTCAGCAACTGGTGTTTCTTCTGTTGTAGCCAATTCTTCATCAGTAACTAACCCTTTTGCCTGAAGCATATTATACCAGTTTAAAACTTTCTTAATATCTGATGGATAAACTCTTTCTTCATCATAATCAGGTAAAATTTCTTTGAAATAAGCTGCTAAGGTAGCATTCTCTTCTTTATGGGAGATTGCTTGATCTTTGTTTTCTTTATCAGCAATTTTTTGCATGATTTCAGCTAATGGTTTTTCGCCTTCATACGTATAAATAGAAATCTCAGATAATAAACTCACATTGATTTTTAAATTCACTGTGATTTTTTTTCCGTCTAATAATGATTCCGCAATAAACCCAGTACGCGTTTGTACTCTTAATACATATAAACCCGGTTTCCCGGAAATGGCTAATATTTTTTCTAAATTCATGTTTTTTTGTAATTATTTATTAAGAATTTGACTTATTTATTTTTTCATTTAAAACCAAAAATCATACCAAGCAAAGCTATAAAAAGAATTTTATCTTCCTTTTTTACCAAAAAATTTCATTCGGTACTCTTGGAATGTTTTTCCTTCCAGAATGTTTTTCAATTTCTTTTGAATCAAACGTTTTTTTAAGGACGAAATTTTATCTGTAAACAAAATCCCTTCAATATGATCGTATTCATGTTGGATTACTCTGGCGATTAATCCGTCAAAAACTTCAGTTTTCATTACAAAATCCTCTTCGCAATACTCAATAGTTATGGTTGGATTTCGATATACATCTTCACGAACATCAGGAATGCTTAAACATCCTTCGTTGAAACTCCACTCTACACCTTCTTCTTTTATCATTTTTGCATTGATAAAAGTTTTTTTGAATCCTTTCAATTCTTTTTGTTTAGCATCTTCTAAATCTTCATCATCACTAAAAGGAGTCGTATCGATTACAAATAAGCGAACTGCTAATCCTACTTGCGGTGCAGCAAGTCCCACACCATAGGCATTATACATCGTTTCGTACATATTGGTAATTGTTTCTTTCAAGTTTGGATGTTCTGGTGAAAGAACTTCCCCTACTTTTCTTAAAACAGGATCACCATATCCTATAATTGGTAAAATCATTATTGTTGTATTAAGTATTATCTACTGAAAATCTAAATATAATCGAGTTTAATTCAGTTTGCAAAAATAGTAAAAAAATAGACAATGAATAATCCTCCATTGATAATTAGCTAATATTTACAGTTTAGTTTAAAAGACCTCTGTTTATCCTTTGAATAATTCGTACAATTCTTACCTTTGTGTGTAATCCAATTCTATGATTTACAAAATCCGAAAATTTACCGACAGCACTTATTTCACCAATGCTTTAAAAGTAACAATAGCAGCGGTTATCCCCGTTTTACTTTTTTCTTTTTTTGGTAATTTTGAAATGGGTTTTACAATAGCACTTGGGGCATTTTTCACGTATCCGAGCGACATTCCAAGCAGTCTAAAGCATAAAATCAATGGTGTTCTGGTTACTGCTTTACTAGTTGCGGGTGTTAATTTGTTAGTGAATATTGTGTATCCCTATTCTTGGATTTTCTATCCTTTTCTAGCTGTGTTAATTTTCCTTTTATCAATGATTTCTGTCTATGGGCAACGAGCTACTATGGTTTCTTTCTCCGCTTTACTTGCAGTATCATTGGCATTTGCAAATATAAATACAGGCTGGGCAATGGTACAACATTCGGGCTTAATTCTTGCCGGAGGTTTATTCTACCTCACCATTTCGCTTACTTTTCATTACATCAGACCCCATCGCTATGTCGAATTACAAATTGCAGAATGTATCAGACTTACGGCAAAATATTTAAAACTAAGAGGTGATTTATGGACCATTAATGCTGATAAAAAAGCAATTATTGAAAAACAATTACATCTTCAGGTAGAACTGAATACCATTCGCCAAAATATAAGAGAAGTACTTATTAGCAGTCATACTAATTCCGGTTCTTCTAATCAAAACCGAAAAATGCTTATTGTTTTCATTTCATTAATCGAAATACTGGAACTTGCATTATCCACGTCTTTCGATCATGATAAACTACATCAAAAATTTGACGATCATCCAAAGGTGTTACTAACCTATCAAAGCTTGGCTTACAATCTTGCAGTAAGTTTAAAACAAGTATACAAAAGTGTACAAAACCGAACCAAATATGTTTCTAAACACAATTTACTTGGGGATTTGAATGCCTTACAAGTTGCAATTACAGAATACGAAAATGACTTAGGAAAAGTTGCCGCTTCTGAAGGTGTTTTCATGCTGACGACCATGCTTCAATATGCCGAAAAACAAGTCGAAAAAATAAAAATTGTAGAACGCGCATTTACCTTAGCTATCAATTCACTGGATTTTAAAGGCAAAGATAAAGACTTAGAGAAATTTCTAACGCCACAATATTATCCTTTGAGTACTCTGATTGAAAATCTCAGTTTTTCTTCTACTATTTTCAGACATTCCTCACGACTAACCATAACCATTCTGATTGGTTTTATCATTGGTAATGTACTGCCTTTTCACAATGTATACTGGATTTTGTTGACTATTATCGTAATCATGCGACCTGGGTATGGCTTAACAAAACAACGTTCTTTTCATCGAATTTTTGGAACTATTTTAGGTGGATTAATTGCATTTGGAGTTCTTTCATTGGTACACAATAGCATTGCAATCAGTATTTTTTCGATTCTTTGTATGCTTTTGGGATTCTCCTTTACGCAAACAAATTATAAAGTCAGCGCAACATTTGTGACCATGTATATTGTTTTTATTTATGGAATATTAACTCCTAATATTACCGATGTTATTCAATATAGAATTCTTGATACTATTGTTGGAGCGGCTTTAGCATTTCTTGCCAATCACTTTTTATGGCCTTCATGGGAGTTTTTAAATATCCCCATCTATTTGGAAAAATCTATTAAAGCAAATGAAAATTACCTGAAGGAAATCTCTATTTTTTATAACAAAAAAGGAACTATTTCTACTTCCTACCGATTAGCCAGAAAGAATGCTTTTATCGAAATAGGCAATTTAATGGCTTCTTTTCAAAGAATGATTCAAGAACCCAAATCAAAACAAAAACAACTACCGCAAGTATATAAACTGGCGATACTCAATCATTCCCTGCTTTCGGCTTCAGCATCATTGGGAACTTACATTCAATCGCACAAAACAACATCGGCTTCAGAGGCATTTAATGTTGTGGTAGATACTGTAATTAAAAATCTGGATAACGCTATTGCGCTTTTGAAAGAAAATGATTTAGATATAAAAGAAAATCTGCCAAAAGAAGATTTAGCAATGCGTTTTACGGAGTTAAAAAACATTAGAGAAAAAGAATTAAAAGAAGGTATTCCTATTGATGAGGAAGCATTTCAATTGAAAATGCAGGAAGCCCAATTGGTTATAGAACAGCTAATCTGGTTGACCAATTTATCCAAAAACATTCTCAAGACAACAAAAGAATTAATGGATTCCTAAAATCAAAAAGCGCCGGAATTAGATTGAATATCTAAAAACCAGCGCTTTTTATATTATTTTAAAATGTCTAATTATTAAGTTTTAGAATTTCAGCAGTATCTTTTCTAATTTCCTTTAATAAAGTTGGATTCGTATTCAAAGCCTGACCATACGACGGAATCATCATTTTTAATTTTTCCTGCCATTGTGGTGTTCCAATTTCTTCTTTGAAACATCTTCCTATTAAATCTATCATAATCGAAACTGCAGTCGAAGCGCCTGGAGAAGCTCCAAGTAAAACAGATAATGAACCGTCAGCAGTTGTGATTACTTCAGTACCAAATTCTAGTATTCCACCTTCTTTTTCATCTTTCTTTATAACTTGTACCCGTTGTCCTGCTCTTTCTAATTTCCAGTCTTTAGATCTTGCACCAGGAACATATTCTCTTAACGCGTTAATTCTATCTTTTGGTGATTGACGCACTTGCTCAATCAAATATTTTGTAAGTGGAATATTTTTAATCCCGGCAGCAATCATTGGAATGATATTATCGGTTTTTATAGATAATGGCAAATCCGAATACGATCCATTTTTTAAAAAGCGTGTTGAAAACCCTGCGAAAGGTCCAAAAAGCAATGCTTTTTCTCCATTTATCATTCGGGAATCAATATGTGGAACTGACATTGGTGGTGCGCCTACACTGGCTTTACCATATACTTTTGCCTGATGTTTTGCAATCACTTCAGGATTCGTACATTTTAACCATTGTCCGCTCACAGGGAAACCGCCATAACCTTTCCCTTCAGGAACGTTTGCTTTTTCTAATAATGGTAAGGAGCCACCTCCAGCACCAATAAAAACAAACTTGGTATATGCTTTTCTCTTTTGGCCCGAAGCCAAATCAGTAATTTTTATTCTCCAGGATTTATCCTCACGTTGTCTCATTTTTTTAACTTCGTGATGAAAATGAATCGTAACACCATCCAATTGAGTTAAATAATTGAACATGCTTCTGGTTAATTCTCCAAAATTCACATCCGTTCCAATTGCCATAGAAGTTGCCGCAACTTTTTCAGATTCATTTCTGCCTTCCATAACTAAAGGCATCCATTTCTTTAACTGAGAAAAATCGGTACTAAAAAGCATATCCTTAAAAAGTGGATTAGCATGTAATGCTTCAAATCTTTTTTTAAGGTATTCTACATTTTTATCACCCCAAACAAAACTCATGTGTGGAATACTTTTTATAAAATTTTCAGGGGATGAAACTTTTTGTTCTTGGACTAAATAAGCCCAAAACTGGCGAGAAACTTCGAAAGATTCTGCTATACTAATTGCTTTTTTGGGATCAATAGTACCATCAGCACTTTCTGGAGTATAATTAAGTTCGCAAAAAGCAGAATGTCCCGTTCCGGCATTATTCCATGCATCAGAACTTTCGGCAGCGGCAATATCTAATCTCTCGTAAATTTCAATTTTTATATCGGGTTGTAATTCTTTTAGGATTAAGCCAAGAGTGGCGCTCATTATTCCAGCTCCTATAAGAACTACTTCACTTTGTGAACGAATGGTTGTGTCAGGCATAACAAAATTTTAAAGTGCAAAGATACTTTATAAAATTGCAAAAAAAAGCATAAATTTTGGCTGAAAAGTTACATTTTACGAAAACGTTTAAGCCATTAGACTGCATTCTAAATAAGAATTTTAAAATATTTTTCGGGTCAAATAATCCTGAAGCATTATCGTTGCCGAAATCTCGTCTATAAGTGCTTTATTTTGACGTTGTTTCTTATTCAGCCCACTGTCAATCATGGTTTGGAAAGCCATTTTTGAAGTAAATCGTTCATCCACCCGAATGACTTTCATCTCCGGAAAATGATTCGTGAAATGCGTTACAAACCCTTTAATGATAGAAGCACTTTCTGAAGGCTCGCCATTCATTTGTTTAGGTTCACCTATAAGCACTGCTTCTACTTTTTCTTTGGCAAAATAAGCTGCTAAAAAAGCAATTGCAGTTGCGGATGGAATTGTTGTCAATCCCGAAGCTATGATTTGCATTTCATCAGTAACGGCGATTCCGGTTCGTTTTTGTCCGTAATCTATGGCGAGAATTCTTGGCATTTATAAAGAGTATTTGTGTTTAATAAAACCGAAGACAGAAACGGAGTTTTCCACCATATCAATATAATAAACAGCAGTATAACCTTTAAAAACATAATCTCTTATATTTTCGTCGTTATACTATCTAGATTTCTTAAAAAGAAAAGATTGTTTTTAAATCTTTCTTACGTTTTTTTATTAAATCTCTTTTGAATTTTCTTGCGGCTATTGGTTTGTCAGCCGCTATATAATCAACTTGATTATTCAATTTAAAGAGAAAACCTTCCGTAATATTAACTTTCATACTTAGAAATAGTTTCTTCAAGTATTAAATCTAACTCCTCAAAAGTATAAAATTTTGCTGTTCCATTTTTTATTTTAGTCAATTCAATGTCCAATTCCCTCTTATTTTCATCGAAATCAGAATCTTCCTGAACTATTTTCAGTTCATCTGATGAAAACGAACTCAATAACTCCAGAATTTTGGCTTTTATTTTTGGTTGAAATTCTAATCTAATTGTTTCCATCTTAATTGTATTGATAACACAAATATACAAAATTTCAGAGTTCAAAAAAACGGCTTTGCTTTTTTAATTTAGCATTTCACAATCCTTAAAATATAATTATTAGCAACATAACTATTTTAATTTTCCAATTCTTAGCAACAAAGGAAAAGTCACTTTCATATCATTTTTTTGCCAAGAAGCCTTCAATTCATCATAAATCAAGTCTAAAGGATTTTGATTATTTTTTGAAATATAATGTTGCGTGGCTGACCATGTTTCAAGATATCCTATGAGTTCTTCAAAAGTCCATGTAAAATGATTTTCGAAAGATTCTGTAACAATTTCATCAAATGGAAATGGAATCGTTTTATAATTTTCATCCAAATACTTTCGTTCAGCATCCCAATATGGGCCAATTATATTATGATAAAAATTTCGTACTATTTTATCCGAATCCGCATTGGTAGAAAACAGCCCATAACCCAGCACAGCAAAGATTCCTTCTGGTTTTAAAATTCTGTATACTTCCTTGTAAAACAAATCAAAATCAAACCAATGAACCGCTTGTGCCACTGTGATTAAATCAAATTCATGATTTTTAAAAAAGGTATTTTCAGCAGCTGCTACTTTATAAATTATGTTCTCCGTTGGAACAGCATTCTCGAGTTGGTTCTGGCTAATATCAATCCCATAAACTGTTTCAAAAAAGCGAGAAAGTTTATGCGCTACTTGTCCATTTCCAGTAGCTATATCGAGCGCAACGGATTTATTTTTGACAAATGAAACCAAATAATCAATCATTTTATTTGGATACTGTGGTCGGAATTTAGAATATTCCGAAGCTTGTTTGGAGAAATTATCTTTCATATTCCCATGATTTTCATTTATTCGCCAAATTTACAACATTTAAAAAACATTAAATATAAAGCAAGTTAAATCTGTAACATTTTCAAATCAATTTGCCTTTTTGCTTTTCGGTAAAAAACATATCTTTGTCAAAAATCTAATTAAAATGAATCCATTACAGACTATTATAGAACAAGCTTGGGAAAACCGTGCTTTGTTACAAGAAACGACAACTACTGATGCTATCAGAGCAGTTATTGAATTATTAGACACAGGAAAATTACGTGTTGCCGAGCCGGTTGATCCCGAAACTTCGGGAGGATGGCAAGTAAACGAATGGGTTAAGAAAGCAGTAGTGATGTACTTCCCTATTCAAAAAATGGAAACATTAGAATCCGGCATTTTCGAATATCACGATAAAATGTTATTGAAAAGAGGCTATGCAGAAAAAGGAATTCGTGTAGTTCCTAATGCAGTAGCGCGTTACGGTGCTTATATTTCTAGCGGTGTTATATTGATGCCAAGTTATGTAAACATTGGTGCTTATGTAGACGAAGGAACTATGGTAGACACTTGGGCAACCGTAGGAAGTTGTGCTCAAATTGGTAAAAACGTACATTTAAGTGGTGGTGTAGGAATTGGTGGGGTTCTTGAACCTTTACAAGCAGCTCCGGTAATTATTGAAGACGGTGCTTTTGTTGGTTCTCGTTGTATTGTTGTTGAAGGTGTTCATGTTGGGAAAGAAGCAGTTCTTGGTGCCAATGTTTGTTTGACTGCCTCTACAAAAATTATTGATGTTACAGGAGAAACTCCAGTTGAAATGAAAGGTTTTGTTCCTGCTCGTTCGGTAGTAATTCCGGGAAGTTATACTAAAAAATTTCCAGCAGGAGATTTTCAAGTTCCTTGTGCTTTAATCATTGGAACCCGTAAACCTTCAACTGATTTAAAAACGTCATTAAATAATGCGTTACGCGAATATGACGTAGCGGTTTAATGCTTTTTTTAAATAAAAAATTATTGTATATTCCTCCCTCAAAAGGGAGGTTTTTTATATTATGAAGATACTAGTAATACAACAAAAAATGATTGGTGATGTTTTGGCAAGCAGCATTATATGCAATAATCTGAAAATCATATATCCCGAATCACAAGTGGATTATCTGATTTATCCATTTACCAGTCCTGTTGTTGAAAATAATCTTAATATCGATAATCTGATTCTTTTTAAAGACGACTATAGAAAAAGTAAATTTGCTTTTTTTAAATTTTTACTCAAAATAAAAAAAGAACGTTACGATCTTGTTATTGATGCCTACGGAAAAACAGAAAGCAACCTAATCACACTGTTTTCAGGTTCAAAAAAGAAAATAGGTATCTATAAAAAATATAGTCATTTTATCTATACCGATACCATAAAAGAATTATCGCAACCTTCAACTAATGCAGGTTTAGCTCTTGAAAATAGACTTTTATTATTATCTGATTTTAATGATAACAAGAAACAACTGGATATCAAACCAAAAATTTTTCTTACTTCTGATGAAATTGAAAATGGAAAACAGATTTTAGAAAAGAATAACATTGATTTTTCGAATAAAATATACATGATTGGTGTGCTGGGTAGCGGCAAAAACAAAACATATCCATTTCCGTATATGGCTAAAGTGTTGGATGCTATAGTTGCAGAAACAAATGCTACTTTACTTTTTAATTATATGCCTTCGCAAAAAGAAGAAGCACAAACTATCTATAACTTGTGTCTTCCTGAGACTCAACTAAAAATTAAAATTGATTTAATGCTGAGAAATATTCGTGAATTTTTATCCGTGACGTATCATTGCAATGCTTTAATTGGAAATGAAGGAGGTGCAGTAAATATGGCAAAAGCATTGGACAAACCTACTTTTACTATTTTTTCAACTTGGATAATTAAGGAAGCATGGAATTCGTTTGAAAACGAAACTACAACTGTTTCTGTACATTTAAAGGACTATAAACCTGAATTATACGGTAAAAAAACAGCGAAAGAAATGAAAAATGAAGCTTTAAATTTATACGAAAAATTCACTCCAGATTTAATTTTACCTATTTTAAAGAAATATATAAAATCTAATTAGGACGTATTCCTGAGCTCGTTTTTATTATTTTATTCGCTTTTGTGTAGGCTCGAATTGCATTGTTTTTTTTCCAAATTTCTTCGGAAACATACCCTCTTTCATGATCTAAATGCAGACAAAAGGCACTATATCTTATCTGTTTAGATGAAAGTCCCATATTGACCAATCTTTCCCCCAATTCCCTGTCCTCTCCACCATATTGCATTTCTTCATTAAAACCATTAACAGCTAATAAGTCTGTTTTCCAGCCAGAAGCATTGTGTCCGTTCCAAGTTGGTTTGGTTGGCGTAAGCTTATTTAATAGGTTTGATAAAAAAGGAGAAGTCGTAAATTTTATATTCTTTAGATTTGACTTAAGACCATTATTTTTAAGCCATTTCAAATCGAAACAATTTTGATTTAGAATATCCTCTTTTGTGATACGCTTGGAAATTGACATTGGAAGTTTAAAATAGCCTCCCGAAAGGAAAAAACCTTTTTCTCTATATTTTAGATGAGTTACAACAAAATCATTTCTAGGAATACAGTCGCCATCGGTAAAAATTAGATAGTCGGTTTTGGAAGCTAAAATGGCTTTATTCAGAATTTTAGTTTTTTGAAATCCGTGATCTTCATGCCAAACATGAATAATAGGAATAGCTATTAATTTTCGGAGTTCATCAATTTTTTCCTTGGTCTTTGAGTTAGAACCATCATCAGCAATAATAATCTCAAAATCAGCCGTTGTTTGCACACTAAAACCCCATAAAACTTTCTCAAGCCATTGGACTGCATTATAGGTACTCATAATAACTGATGCTTTCATATATTTTTTTGAAATTATAGTTGACAAAAGTAATTAATAAATTATATATTGTGACATAATAAAATCAATTAATGGATTCAAAATCGACTCCTAATTTATCTGTTTTAATTATTACATTAAACGAAGAAAATCAAATGAAAGCGCTTTTAGCTAATCTGGATTTTTCTGACGAAATTATTGTTGTAGATTCATTCAGTTCAGATAATACGGAAGCTATTTGCAAATCATTCGAAAAAGTAAAATTCATTCAAAATAAGTTTGAAAATTATTCTTCTCAAAGAAATTTTGCTATTGAACAGGCAAAGAATGACTGGATTTTATTTCTTGATGCTGACGAAAGACTTACCCCTGAATTGAAGAATGAAATATTAAACACGATAAGATTTAACAAGACTTATGCTGCTTTCTTCTTTTATAGAACCTTCATGTTCAAGAATAGAGTATTACACTTTAGCGGATTGCAAACCGATAAAATATTCCGACTTTTTGATAAAAACTTCGCAAAATACACTACTGATCGATTGGTTCATGAAAAATTAACAGTGACTGGAAAAACAGATGTTTTTAAAAATAAGCTTATTCATTATTCCTATTCAGATTACAAATGTTATAAATCAAAAACTACCCGTTACGGGAAGTTGAAAGCTCAAGAGAAGTTCATTAAAAACCAAAAACCATCTATTTTACTTCAAATTCTTCATCCTTCCTATAATTTTTTATACAATTATTTTGTCCGTTTGGGTTTTCTTGACGGAAAAAAGGGACTGATTATTTGTTATCTAAACGCTTATGGTGTTCATATCAGGCACCAAGAACTAAAGAAGCTTTGGAATAAAGGACAACAGCTATCTCCAAAATAGGAGTTTTTTTTTCTGTTCTATTTTTCTATGAAATTTGAACTGAAAATCGTTTGTATAGAAACAAATTTTACTAAAAACTTCCTCATATTCCTTGTTATAAAGTTTAGCATATTCGTCACTCATTACTGCCAACATTTCTATCTTTGGCGTAAGCCTGTTAAAATTTTTCATACGGGAATCAAAATCCATATCGTCATGAAAATTCATTCGGTTTAAATCCACCAAGTAGAAATTATATTTTCCTTCGGCTATTTTTTTTATCAATGTATTTCCTGGCGAATGATCCAGAAACTCAATTCCTTTTTCATGTAAATCAAAAGTAAACTTGGTAAACTGACGTAAGATATTCTCATGATCTGGATAATCCGGGTTTTGTACTAATTCTCTAAAAGTCAATTCCGCTTGGAGATGTTCACTGATATAAAAACTCTTTTCTAATCCTGATAATTTGAAGTTTTCAGCATAAGCAATGGGTTGCGGAGTACCAATTCCGTTTTCAAGCAATTTGTTTGCATATTCGTAAGAGCGTCTGGCTTTAGATTTTCTGAAATATTTATAAGCAACTTGATTCACTATGTTTGGGATTTTGAACGATTTGATATTAATCGTTTTGTCTTCTAAATCAAAGAGCTTTATTTTATTTCGTTTTCCATCGCCAAAAAGAACTCCGCTTGTATCGAAGTTTTCAATCATTGTCAACAAACTCGACTTATTTTTAAGAAAATTGGGGTGAATATTTATTTGCATGAATACAATATATGTGTAAACAAAAGTAGCTATTGCTTTTTATTTATCCAATTTATGGTTTACATTTACTTTATTTCTATACTTTTTATGTCAAAAACTGTCTTTCTAGAAACACATAACCTTAAGAATAAGGCAACTGGATTAGGAACTTTTAATTATGAGTTAATTAAAGGGCTATACCAATTAGATTTTAATGATTTGAAATTAACATTAAATGCTAAAAACCCAGAAATTCTTGAAGCCGAATTTGGTAACAAATTCAGCTATAACAAGTACAACAGTTTATCGCGTCATAGTATTTTCAGAACTCGGAAAAAACATGATCTATGGCATTCCGTAAATCAGAATACAAAAGTAGAACCATTCCGCGTCAATAAGTATTTACTCACAATCCATGATGTGAATTTTGTAGAGGAAATTTCATCTGACATGAATCACAAGGCAAATAAACTCTTTGTTTCTAAATTAGAAAAATCTACTGCGATTACTTACATCTCAGAATTTGCCAAAAAACAAACCCATCAGTATTTTAAGGTTCCAAATGTTCCTGAATATGTAATTCATAATGGAAATCCTATTACGACCATTTTAGATACTTCTAATTTTGTCTCAAACATTCCTTTAGACAAACCTTTTTTATACTCAATAGGTGACTTTCTGGAACGAAAAAATTTTCTTTCGATTGCAAAAATGATGATGCATATTACTGATTTCAATTTAATTATATCCGGAAATAACAATAAACCCTATGGAATTGAAATAGCAACATTCATTACTGAAAATAATTTGCAAAATCGCGTTTTTCTAACCGGGAAAGTGGATGATATCGCTAAACAATTTTATTTATCAAAATGTTATGCTTTTCTTTTTCCTTCTATTCGTGAAGGTTTTGGATTACCACCCATAGAAGCCATGCATTTTGGAAAACCCGTATTCTTATCCAATAAAACTTCTTTACCGGAAATAGGAGGAGAAAATGCATATTATTGGGATAATTTTGATCCTGAATACATGAAAACCACTCTAACAGATGGCTTAAATCATTTCTATAACAATCAAAACGAAATGGAATTGCTTATGAAAGAAAGAGCCGCAAGTTTCAATTGGAAAGTTGCGGCGGCTGAATATTTAAAAGTATACCACGAAATTTTAAGATAGACTTATTTGAATAAGTGTTTGAACCATTGCCCGAAGTTTTTCTTAAAAATATAGAATGAAGATGGGAGTAATTTTTTTGCATCAAAATTTTTAGTGATTTCTTCAATCGTGTTTCCCATGACATAATCCAGTTCATTCCATTTTTTTGGCTGAATATAGAAAAACCCGCGCATGGATTTAAAATTATTTTTATTTACTGATCTCCATTTTTTTATAAAAGAATCTACATCAACTTCATCATTATGCCCCCAGTTTTTTAACTTAAATTCTATTTCTTCTTCGGTTCTTGCTAAGGTTTCATGCCATAAGACATTAGAGGTATAGATGATTCTTTGTCTTGTGTTTCTTGCTACCTTATAATCTGGATAATTTGTGGCCATCAACCCTCTAGTTACTTTATCAACATAGAGCAAGCCATTGTCCGTATATTTATACATATTAATTAGAAAAGCACCAATCTGAATTTGATTCTTTTCTGGGTTATTTAAAAAACTATCGTATTTTCTCAAATCCGTAACAAACTTTTTAAAATCAATAAAATACTCATCACTATCAATTTGAATAAGCCAGTTTCCTATTCCCATTTTTAGAGACAACATGTGACGCTCACGATTGTCATTCTCTATTGCCGAAAGATTGGAAATATAAAAATCGTCGCTGTAAATGGTAATTTTATTTTTTGTATCATAGAGTTTCAGCCATTCAAAAAAACTGTCATCTATCTTGTAAGTCTGTCCTGACCAAGTACGAAAATCTTTGTCAACGGCAATAAAAATAGCATCCGCTTCTTCGTATACTGGCGGAATGGAATTTTTTAGTTTTTTATAATCATAGGACATTAAAAAGCCAACTTGAATTTTTTTCATTATTTTATTCTTTTTTTATCTTAAATAGAACATTTTCTACTCCAATTTTTGTTAATTCCTAAATTATATCAATTATTTACTGTTTGTTTTCTCACCAAGCTGTTACTCTTGAAATGTGAAGTATTTTCATAATTATTATTTGTTTCTTTGCAAATATAAACTTGTATCTTGCATTTTAAATTTAAAATATGGAAAATATATCAGAAGAAGTCCACAAAGCCTACGAAGTCATAAAAGAAGGCGGAATCATCCTCTATCCTACTGATACCGTTTGGGGAATTGGCTGCGATGCCACAAATTCTGAAGCTGTTGCCAAAATCTACAAACTCAAACAAAGGGCAGAAACCCAAAGCATGATTGTTTTGATGAATGGCGAAAAAATGATGTACAATGTCTTCAAGGATATTCCTGAAGTGGCTTGGCAAATCATGGACTTATCTGAAAAACCAACTACTGTAATTCTTGACAAACCCAGAAACGTCGCTTCAAGTTTAGTTTCATCAGACAACTCATTGGGAATTCGTATCGTAAAAGAACCTTTTTGTTTTAAGTTAATGGAAAAGATGAAAAAACCATTAGTTTCAACATCAGCAAATATTTCTGGACAACCTACTCCAAAAAGTTTCAAAGAAATTAGTCCTGAAATTATAAAAGGCGTGGACTATGTTGTAAATTTGCATCGCGAAAAAATTGCCTGTAACCCTTCAACAATTATAAAATTGACGAATGATTCACAGGTAAAAGTGATTCGGAAATAAATTACGTTATTGTTTGTCATTTCAACGAAGGAGAAATCACATTATTTTAATCATTTGATGAGATTTCTCCTTCGTCAAAATGACAAAACACAGAAAATGAATGAATTATACAAAAGCATTAAACAATAAAATTTTCGAAGTCATTTCCCAAGCTTCTCAAGAACTTAACATTGAAAGTTATGTAATTGGTGGTTTCGTGAGAGATTTGATTTTGAACAGAGACTTCAAAAAAGACATTGATATCGTTGCCGTTGGCAGCGGAATTGAATTAGCTTTGAAAGTTTCCCAATTACTTCCAAAAAAACCAAAAGTTCAGGTTTTCAAAACGTATGGAACAGCGATGTTGCGTTTTGAAGATACCGAAATTGAATTTGTAGGCGCTAGAAAAGAATCGTATCATTTTGAAAGTCGCAATCCGGTTGTAGAAAATGGAACATTGGAAGACGACCAAAACCGACGTGATTTCACCATTAATGCATTGGCTTTATCATTAAATACAAAAAACTTTGGAGAATTATCAGATCCTTTTAATGGTCTGGAAGATTTAAAAAATAAAAGAATCAAAACACCTTTGGATCCGGATATTACTTTTTCTGATGATCCTTTACGAATGTTGAGAGGTATTCGTTTTGCTAATCAATTGGGTTTTGAAATTGAAGAAAATTCACTGAAATCAATTGAGAAAAATGCGGACCGAATTAAAATTATTTCCGGAGAACGTATTGTAGATGAATTGAATAAAATACTTTCGACGGACAAACCTTCTGTTGGATTTTTGTTACTGTTCAAAACTGGGCTTTTGGATATCATTCTTCCGGAATTAACTGCTTTGAATCAGGTTGAAGAAATAGAAGGTCATACCCACAAAAATAATTTTTACCACACCTTAGAGGTAGTTGATAATATTTGTCCACATACGGACGATGTTTGGTTACGATGGTCGGCTTTATTGCACGACATTGGAAAAGCACCAACGAAACGCTTTAATAAAAAACAAGGTTGGACATTTCATGGACACGAATTTCTTGGCGGAAAAATGGCAAAGAAAATCTTCGAACGTTTACACATGCCTTTGAATCACAAAATGAAATTTGTACAAAAAATGGTCATGATGAGTTCACGTCCCATTGTTTTATCACAAGACACTGTTACCGATTCAGCCGTACGCCGCTTGGTTTTTGATGCGGGTGAAGATGTCGAAAATTTAATGACTTTGTGTGAAGCCGATATCACCACCAAGAACCCGAATAAATTCAAAAAATACCACAATAATTTTGAAATTGTTCGCAAGAAAATTGTGGAAGTCGAAGAGCGCGACCATGTTAGAAATTTTCAACCTCCAATATCGGGAGAAGAGATTATGGAAATCTTCAATTTAAAGCCATCAAAAGAAATTGGAATACTCAAAGAGGCCATCAAAGAAGCCATATTAGAAGGAGAAATTCCAAACGAATACCAGGCTGCTTACGGGTTTATGTTAAAAAGAGCAAAAAAAATAGGATTGAAGGAAGTTACAAAGTAGCAGAATTACAAAGTAAAAAATGAAAACATTTAGAGATTTACTAATTTGGCAAAAAGCAATGACTTTAGTGACTAATTGCTACTCTATTTCATCAAACTTTCCAAGAGAAGAGCTGTTTGGTTTGGCTTCACAAATTAGAAGATGTTCTATCTCAATACCAAGTAACATTTCTGAAGGTTATGGAAGAGGTACAAATAAAGATTATCACCGTTTTTTAAGATTTTCTTGAATCTTTATTTGAATTTCAAACACAAATAAAAATTGCTTACAATTTAATATATATCTGAAATTGATTTTAATAAACCACATAAAAATAGTAGAGAACTCGAACAAATGTTAAGTTCATTTATAAGCAAAGTGAAAGAAACTTTGTAACTCTAAAGCTATGCTACTTTGAAACTCAAGATAAAAAAAAATGAAAAAAGAGAATAAATCAGTTATTATTTGGTTGTTATCCGGATGTGTATTAATTTTTATAATGGTTGTCGTAGGCGGAATTACCCGATTGACTAATTCAGGACTTTCTATGACCGACTGGCATTTGGTAACAGATACATTTCCGCCACTTTCAAAAGCAAAATGGCAAGAAGCTTTTGAGCGATACAAGCAATTTCCCGAATATCAAAAAATTAATATTCATAACGATTTTGCCCTTTCTGATTATAAATTCATCTACTTCTGGGAGTGGTTTCACCGCTTTATAGGACGCGCCATCGGAATGGTTTTTATTATTCCGTTTGTGTACTTTCTAATCAGAAAAAAATTAGACAAAAGCACCATTAAAAAATGCGTAATTCTTTTATTCTTAGGTGGATTACAAGGTTTTTTTGGCTGGTTTATGGTAAAAAGCGGATTGATTGATAATCCTGATGTAAGTCATTTTAGACTGGCACTTCACTTGACTACAGCTTTTATCACCTTTGCATACACGTTTTGGGTAGCTTTGGATCTACTATATCCTAAAAAGGCAACCATTGAAAAATCATTACGAACCATTGCCCGTGTAGCTCTTGCTATTCTATTGTTACAAATTATATACGGTGGCTTCGTTGCGGGCTTAAATGCTGGTTTAATTCACAATCACTGGCCTTTAATGAGTGATGGACAATTTATCCATGATAGTGTTTTTCAAGAACAAAAAAATCTGTTTTTGAGTTTTACCGAAGGTAAAAGCGGGGTTCAATTTATACATAGAACTCTGGCTTATTTTGTAGTTGGATTAATAGTTTTATTGTACTTCAAAAGCATAAATTTTTCTTTAGACAAAGCACAAACCAAAGGAATTAATTTACTTTTGTTATTAGTTTTTATTCAGTTTGGACTAGGGGTTTTAACATTAATATATGGTGTACCTTTATGGCTGGGACTCATACATCAAGTCAGTGCATTTTTCTTATTGACCGCAATGACTTTCACGTTACATCGATTATCAAAATAAATTTTATCATTTATACCTGACTATATTGTCGCATTTCTTTGTTTATAAACTTAAATGTCTAAACTTGCTGCTCAAGATAAATTTTTAGATTTATCCGATTACGGAAGACCATTCGGGAAATTCTTAGCTAATCAATTAAAAAATACCCGATTCACTCCCATTCATGTTACACTGCTTTTTGGGGTTTCAGGTCTTATTGCAATTTACTGTATTTTACAAAATCATTACTTTTTAGCCGGTTTTTTTATCATTCTAAAATCGATTATCGATGCAGCAGATGGTGAACTGGCAAGGATAAAAAACACCCCTTCTTACACTGGAAGATACTTGGATAGCGTCTTTGATATTGTCTTGAATTTTTTGCTTTTCATGGCAATTTATTATGTTTCAAAAACAACAATTTGGCTTACCATTTTGGCATTTATTGGCATTCAACTACAAGGAACTTTATACAATTATTACTATGTGATTTTGAGAAATAAATCAGTCGGAGGAGATTCAACCAGTAAAGTTTTCGAATGCAAATCGCCAAAAGCTTTACCTGGAGAAAGCCAAAAATCAGTTGATATTTTGTTCAGAATTTACACCATTGTCTACGGCACTTTTGATAAAATAATTCACACTCTTGACAAAGAGGCCTACAAAATAAAAACGTTTCCAAACTGGTTTATGACATTAGTTTCCATTTACGGATTGGGTTTTCAATTACTGATTATTGCCGTTATGTTACCAATGGGATTAATCGAATATATCGCTCCGTTTTTTATCATTTACACTTTGTTTATTTTCGTATTAATTGGAATCAGAAAAGCAGTTTTTAAGGTATAAAATCTCCATAGAGATAATCTATACTCGTAATTTAAAATACTGAAAACGAATTTTTTGCATCAAATTACATAATGCATTAATTCAATAAATAAATTACCCAATCCAATTCTTAAAATCGGACACTTTTTCTCTGCTTACAATCACCTCATCATCTTTATAAGAAGGTAAAATCACCTTCAAACGAGAGTTACTGTACAACACAATTTCTTTAATTGCTTTAAGCGGAATAATAAATTTACGGCTTATTCGAAAGAAATCTACAGGGTCCAATTCCTGTTCCAAAACTTCCAAAGTACATTCGATTAAATAATTTCTATTGTCAAAAGTATGAATATAGATTCCTTTATTTTCGCTAAAAAAACATTCAATTTCATCAATTGAAATGACTTTCAAATGTTGCCCTATTTTTACCGTAAAGCGTTTTTTATAGTTTTTCTCAAATGGGTTGGTCAGCATTTTTTTAATTTGCTCAAAATCCAATTGTAGCGTTTCCTGTTTTGGCAATCGAGCTTTAAATTTTAAAACAGCCACTTCTAAATCGTCCTCATCAATGGGTTTCAAAAGATAATCAATACTGTTTAATTTGAAGGCACGTAACGCATATTCATCATACGCAGTCGTGAAAATTATAGCACTCTTGATGACTACTTTTTCAAAAATCTCAAACGACAATCCATCCGATAATTGAATGTCTAAAAAAATCAAATCGGGATGTTCGTTTTTAGAAAACCAAGCAATCGATTCTTCCACCGAATGCAGCATCACTCCTACTTGGATATTTAGCTTTTCGAGTTTTCTTTGCAGTAATCTGGCAGCAGGTTTTTCGTCTTCGATTATTATTGTGGTCATTTAATGTTGAATCGTTTATTTGGTTATTTGGTTAACTGAAAACTGTGACTGAATACTCATTTTCACTCCCATTTGCTATTTTGGTCTTTTTTCATCAACTCCTGAATTCTTCTTTCTTCCCATTTTTTTCCAAAAAATATATCTCTACCAAAAACAGATAATCCGTGAGAGTATAAATAATCTTCATAATATTTGATTTTTGATGAAACAAATATATTTCGGGAATTAAAATCATAAAATAATAATTAACTGAACTGTTGAAATTATAGGATGAGTTGTAATCATCCGCAATTTCTTTTATATTTACCCTAAACTAGAATCCATTTTATGAAAACAGAAAAAGAAAAAATGATTGCCGGAGAATATTATTTGGCAGGCGATCCTGTTTTAGTAAAAGACAGACGAAAATCTAAAAATCTTCTCCATCGATTAAATGTTACAGAGTACCGAGTAACAAAAAAAGCGCGAGAAATACTAAAGGAATTAATCCCTAATGCAGGAGCAAATCTTTATATTGAACCTCCATTTTTTTGCGACTACGGATACAATATTAGTTGTGGAGAAAATGTTTATTTCAATGTAAACTGTGTTGTTTTGGACTGTGCCAAAGTAACTATTGGTTCCAATGTCTTTTTTGCACCAGGAGTTCAGCTTTACACCGCCACACATCCGCTGGATGCTGAACTGAGAAAAACGCTAGAAAATGCATTACCCATAACTATTGGAGATGATTGCTGGGTTGGAGGAAATACAGTTATTTGTCCAGGAATTACCATCGGAAACGGTTGTGTTATTGGTGCAGGTTCAGTAGTTACAAAAGACATTCCCGACAATTCATTGGCCGTAGGAAATCCTGCAAAAGTAATTCGAAAACTGAACGAATAAATTATTTTGGAAACACTCAAAATATCTCTTCAAAAATCATAAAAAACACTTAGAAAAAACAAAACCTTTCTCGCTTTCTGAGGAATACATCAGTGTGAAATTAATTTATAATATTTTGAAAATGAATTACTTATAATAATTTAAATGATTAATTTTGTTATTTACTTCTAGGTGAAAAATTCAAAAAAATAATATTGTTTTTTTGCATAAGTGAATAATGGAAAGTTTACCAAAAAAATATTACACCATTAGTTTGCTCTTTTTATCTGTAATATCATTTGCCCAAAGAATTGACAACACAGCATCTTTTAGAGAAATAAAAAGCAAACACTATTTCCGTTATCATTATGATAACGACTATTTTACTGCAACCGATCATTTCTACACCCAAGGCGATAATTTTGAATTGGTAAGTCCAAAACTGATTCAGAATCCAATAAATAAGTTGTTTAAAAAATTAAAAAACGGTGAACAACAATATGGATTGGCGTTAGAACAAATGGGCTTTACGCCAATAAGCCTCAAATCTGATAAAATTCTTTATAATGACAGGCCTTTTGCTGCAGCCGTAATGATAAAATCATTCTTAGTTTCGACTGATACAACTCATAAAACCAAACTTTCTTCTATTCTAAGTATTGGAATCATTGGTCCTTATGCTTTTGGTAAGGAAATGCAAACTAAAATTCATGAATGGATCGGTGATGAAGTTCCCCATGGTTGGCAACACCAAATCAAGAATGATATCATACTAAATTATGAAATTGCACACGAGAAACAATTGTATCGACTCGATAATTTATTTGCTTTAAATTCTAATGCAAAACTTCGATTGGGAACGATGAACACAAATATATCTGGAGGCTTAACAACTACTTTTGGAAAAATCAATTCCCCTTTTACCTCCCTGAAAAACAAAAATGGCTTTCAAATTTATGCTTATTTACAAGGTTTTGTGACTATCATTGGATATGATGCCAGTTTACAAGGCGGACTTATTAATCAAAAAAGCCCTTATGTTATTACTAATCAAAATATTGACAGATTCACTTTTCAAGACAATTTTGGGATAGTCATGCAATACAAAGCAGTTTATCTCGAATATACCCGTTCTGAGCTTTCGAAGGAATTCGAAACGGGAAAAGCTCATAAATGGGGCGGATTTAGAATTGGGTTCAAGTTATAATTTTTTCAAAACCCAAAATCTAAATAAAAATTTTACCTTTGTTTTTTCAATATAACTTCAGGTTGATTCTTTTAAAAAAAAGTCCCTAAGTTATTTACTCCCGATAACTTATTTTAAATAATTATGCTCTCTATAAACAAAGTACACCATATCGCTATCATTTGCTCCGATTATCAAAAATCTAAAACTTTCTATACCGATGTTTTGGGACTAACAATTATTCGGGAAATTTACCGCGAGGAAAGACAATCCTACAAACTGGATTTAGCCTTAAATGGTGTTTACATCATTGAACTTTTTTCGTTTATAAATCCACCGCAGCGTACTTCAGGACCAGAAGCTACCGGATTACGACATTTAGCATTTGAAGTAAATGACATGGACCAAACAATTCATTATTTATCTTCAAAAAACATTACATCCGAAGCAATCCGAATAGACCCGACAACAAATAAACGTTTTACTTTTATTGCTGATCCAGATAATCTTCCGATTGAATTTTATGAAAAATAAGCCTATTTTAAGCTACTGAAAAAGTATAATTCACAAAGAAATCATAAAAAATAATGGTTATATGGATTTTTTAAAGTCAAGTCTGATATTCTTTCTTTAGATTTGTAATACTCTCAAAAACTTTATTTTTTCAAATAAATCATTTTTATTTTATTTAAAAAACAAGGTTTATAAAACATTTTTTAGATAAATAATACCGCTCGAATTAAAAAAATTATCAATTAATCAAATTTCAAAAATTAGTTATTGTTTCTGTTTTAATTGGTTTTCTTTCTGCATTTTTAGGAATTTCATTAAAAAAAATAACCGAATATTACGAGGAAATTTTTTTTCATCAAGCTACTTTAAACCTCATATTCATTGTCGTTTTTCCGGTTTTTGGTCTATCCATCATTTATTTCCTCAGAGAATATCTTTTTAGAAAAAAAGAAAACAAAGGGATTAAAGAAATTTTTGAAAGCACAAATTCCAAATCCAAAAACTTACCCAATTATAAAATTCCATCTCATTTCATCAACGGATTATTGACCGTTATTTTTGGAGGATCCACAGGAATTGAAGTTTCGACCGTTGTTGCTTCGGCTACGATTGGTTCTGTGGCCCAAAGAAAACAAAACGTATTCAGACAATATAAAACTGAATTGATATGTGCAGGGGTTGCGGCAGGAGTTACCGCTTTGTTCAGCAGTCCTATTGCCGGAATTCTTTTTGCGATTGAAGTTATTTCCAGAAAAGTAACTCAAGCATTTTTAATCAGTAATTTGATTGCGGTTGCTATAGCTTTTGGACTTGTTTTTTTATTGGATGAAAAACCTTTGTTTGCCGTAAATATTACAACTTGGCATTTAAGAGCGATTCCGTATTTTATTCTTTTGGGGATTTTAGCCGGTATCAATTCAGTTTATCTCACCCGTTGTGTTTTATTCTTTAAATCTCAATTTTCAAAAATAAAAATTCATTATTATAAGATTCTAATAGGCTCACTAATCCTGAGTACTTCCTTATTCTTTTTTCCACAACTTTATAGAGAAGGATATCATGCTATTAAAACAATTTTTGTTCATTCGAATGAGGTGACACTATCATTTTCATTGGTACTGACATTTATTGGAATCATCCTTTTAAAACCAATAGTAACTTCGGCAACGCTTACTTCGGGAGGTGATGGAGGAGTTTTTGCGCCAAGCCTTTTCATTGGTGCCTTTTAGGATTACTTGTTGCTTTGCTTTTAAACACCTATTTGAATGCTAATGTAATTCCTGTAAACTTTATGGTTATTGGAATGGCCGCAGTTTTAAGTGCCCGTATTCACGCACCTTTTACCGCGATTTTCTTAGTTTGTGGATTAACGAATGATTATACTTTATTTCTTCCCATTTTGGTTGTTTGTCTAATTTCAAAATACACAGCGAAAATGATTTATCCGTTTACAGTATATTCCTACTCTACAAGTTTATCAAAATAATAGTTTATGCCTTTTGAAAAAATAAAAAGGAATTATCGCAAAACAAAGTACATTCTATACAAAGAAACTTTAGTTGATTTTAAAGAACATTTCTGGGCTTTTTTAGGTTCATTTATTGGCATTGGATTAATAGCTTACATGCAATCTAAATCATTACTTCATTCTGATGTGGTCTATTTGATTGGTTCTTTTGGCGCTTCAAGCGTTTTAGTGTATGGCATAATTCAAAGTCCGATGGCGCAACCCAGAAATCTGGTTGGTGGACATCTGGTTTCTGCAATTGTGGGAGTTACGGTCGCTAAATTTGTGCCTGAAATTTTATGGCTGACAGCGCCCCTTGCAGTATCGCTTTCAATTGTTTTGATGCAAATAACCAAAACACTGCATCCTCCCGGCGGAGCAACTGCTTTAATTGCTGTAATAGGTTCGCCAAAAATTAAAACTCTTGGTTATTGGTATGTACTTTACCCTGTTCTAAGTGGAGTCCTTATCCTACTGATTATAGCTTTAATTTTCAATAACATGACCCCGAACAGATGCTATCCAAATCATAAAAAGTATCACATCATTAGAAAAAGGCTGACCAGTAAAATTAAAAAAAGCATCTCCTAAATTATAGTTACGACAAACCCGAATCGAAACAGATTTTTGAAACAAACATCAATATTTTATAATTTACATATTGTTTCTGTTTTATAATAAATGGCAATCATTTATTCAATTTACAAATTCATACGTAAAAATATTATCAACAAATCTGAAATCTGAAATTAAAATCTAAAATTATATTTTACCTTTGAGCTTTCAATAAAAACAAAGATTATGGTTTATAAATTTAGAGTAATTCTAGACGCGGAAGAAGATGTTTTTAGAGACATTGCAATACTTGAAGACGATACTTTAGAAGACTTACACAATGCTATCTTTAATTCCTTTGGTTTTGACGGGATGGAAGTGGCTTCATTCTATACTTGCGATGAAACTTGGAATCAAGAAGATGAAATTTCGCTTTTTGATAGCGGAGACATTCCAGGTGAGCAAAAAATAATGAGTGATTATCTGTTATCGGATATTTTAGACAAGCAAAATACCAAAATTATCTATGTTTATGATTTCATCAATATGTGGACTTTCCTTGTAGAATTAGCTGCAGTAGAAGAGCAAGTTGTTGGAAATTTATATCCTGAAACCATTTTTTCTCACGGTGAAATGCCAGATGAAGCAATGGAAAAAAGCTTTGAAGCCGATATGCATGATGATATCTATGGTGAATTTGAAGATGATATTGACGAAGAAGATCTAGACATGTTTGAGGGAGATGATAGTTTTGAAGACTTTGGATTTGAAGAGAATTGGAATTAATCCTCTCCTCAACCCTCTCCAAAGGAGAGGGAGACAAACCACATAAAAATAAAATGAATGTCCGTATTGATACTCAAAGGATATTTTTTTTACACAGATTTCTTTGTTAGGTATGATTCCAGACAATTATAAAAAGATTTAACAAATACAAAATCACGTCTCGTCTCCCCCTCCTTCGGAGGGGGCTGGGGGGAGGAAACCTTTTAAACATTTCTAATGATCAACTTATATAACACCCACATCGAAACCTTATCAATTCACAGAGTTGGTAATAAAAGTAGGAATGAAGCAATATTCTTATCGGAGCAACTCTTTAATTTGAATGACGAAATCGTTCCGTTGATGAAGGAGTTTTTCTTTAAACCTTTTAGAGAAAAAGAAGAAAATTATTTTCAATTTGCTCATGAAATTGATTTGGATTACAACGACATGTTCAAATTTGCAACGGAAGTTTTTGAGAATCCAAGTAACATTCACGAAATTTCTAAAAAGATAACAAAGCATTTATTTGAGCAATCAAATCATCCGCACATCAAGAATGGCGAGGTATATGTTACTTATTTGACTAACGTAAGCATTGATAACAATGTCGTGGATGCCATAGGAATTTTCAAAAGCGAGATACAAGCTGACTTTTTACAATTTGAGGAAAAAGAAACGCACTTGGAAATGATTTTACAACAAGGAGTCAGTTTAAATAAATTAGATAAAGGTTGTTTAATCTTTAATTACAAAAAAGAAGAAGGATACAAAATCCTAACTGTTGACAGCAACCGTTACGATGCAAGATATTGGCTGGAACATTTCCTTTCTGTTGATGCTTTTGAGGATGAAAATTTCATTACCAAAAAGTATTTAAAATTCTGTCAGAACTTCGCCAAAGACGTTGTTTTCCCTGCAGAAGACAAAAAAGAAGAAGTGATGTTCATGAACCGTTCTGTAAATTATTTTGCAAAAAATGATCAGTTCGAAGAAACCAATTTCTTAAATGAAGTTTTAGACAATCCTGATTTGATTCCAGAATTCAAGAATTACAAAATAGACAAAGGGGAAAAATACAGCATTGAAGATGTAACCTCATTTCCTATTGCGAATGCAGCGGTTTCTGACGCTAGAAAGTCTATTAAAAACGTAATCAATTTAGATACGCATATCCAAATAAAAATGGATTTCATCAATCCTGAAAGTGCAGAGAAATTTGTAGAAAAAGGTTGGGATGAAGAAAAACAAATGTATTATTACTTAGTTTATTTTAATAAAGAAGAGAAGAGTTAGTTTACAGCGTTCAGTCTCAGTTTACATTTCTCATACTTATATTCAATCCCCAATGGCGAAAGTGATAGGGGATTTTTTTTGACTTTATAATAGCTCTAAATTAAACACAGCAAACAATAGTATTAATATTATTATAAGTATTTTCTTGTTTTTATTGTCGTAAAATACATTTAGTCGGTTTTATTTGATATTTAAGCGATTATTAGTTACGTTTAAGTCCCCAAATCTAAATAACCTAATATGAACCCAATCGAAATCAAAGAAAAATTTCTGAGTAAAAAAATCTTCTGTTCACTATTTGGACATAGAATTATCACAACTAGGAATGTAACAAATCATTTCAAGGAATATAAATGCACGGTTTGCAATCTGGAATTAACTAACGATGAAAATGGTCAAAAAACATTTCTCACACCAGAACTAAAAGAAATAAACGAAACATTGATTGGGTTTTATAAAAAAAGGGTTCATACTGTTTAAAACCCCTTTCCGTTTAACACAGTTATTTTTTATTTCAAAGCTGTAAATTATTAGCTTTTTATTGAAGTCAATTTCATTAAATAAAAGTTTTCAAGAATTAAATTACAACATATTACCAACTTACTAAAAACCTTGAAAAGATGCTAATCCTTCTATTAATCCAATCTATAATCGTGTTGAGACAAAAAAATAAATTAAAAAAAAGTCTCTTGAATCCAAACATTTCCTTAATTAACAAATCATAATTGATTTAAAATAAAATCAGTTACTTAAAGTCCTAATTAGAAATATTTGTGCTTTTTTGTAAAAATAAATTACTTGGTAGAAAAGGTTCATTAACCATTCAAATCATTATGTAGAACATAAAAATTCAAACTAATTTATAGGTTCCTGTGTCATTTTATTAAAGTATAAATTTTCAAAATCGAATTAAAAACTACTTCTGAAGTATTAATTTCGATTTATTCGTAAATTTGTTTCTTAGTAAAGCAAAAAAAATGAATCATAATTTTTTTAAAGACAGCCCATTCAAAACTTTAATTTCGTTTCATAAACTCATTGAAACCTTGGAGGAAATCGCAGCAACCAATGTGGATTATCGCTCGAATTATGCCAAAGCATTATTGAAAGAAATAGAACCTTTCCCAGAATTCAGAACTGGAATTGAGGATTTGAATTTAATTCATGATAACGAAACACTGATACAATATTTATTAGCCGATCTATTCCCTACTGCCCTGACGCATAACGAAATTAAAGCGGTTACCATTCCCTTTCAAAACTTTACGTTTAATTATACAGAAAGATTCAAAAAAATACTTCATAATGCTGGAACAACATTTGACATGGCAATCAGGGATTTTGATGACCATCAATTCTATATCATGAATTGCATTTTGATATTGAACACATTCTATAATCAGCATTTTGATTTCAACAAGCCTCTATTTTACGATATTCCAGATGCAAATGGCATTATGAAGCATTATAGAATTCTATATAATGCCGATTTTATGGAAATTATCCCTACCGATAAAGCTATAACATTAACTCCTGAAGACATCGATTTATTGATGGATAATTATGATACTATCGATTTGTGGAAAGAAAAGTTTCCATCCGAAAGTTGGATTTTAAAAGGCTTTGGTTTGGTATCTCTATTTGATGCTTCTATTGAAAGTGCAGTTTCAAACTTGAAAAGCAATCTTTTGAAATCAGAAACAGAACAAGCAGCTAATACCCCAAATTTTGAAACCATTTTCCGTTCTATTTTCAAAATATCCGATTTGAAAGTTGGTTTCATCATTTATAATGAAGAAGATGAAAAGTTTATAATGCCGCCTTATGATGATAAAAAAATAGGAAGTTTTATTCTTCACGACATAGAAGAAGCCGATTGTAAAGACACTCTTTTTGGTTGCTCTTTGGCAACTATTTTAGAGCATAATAAACCTTTTATAGTTTCAAACGTTGAAAAATTAGCTCTAACATCAGGAAATGAAAAACTGGGAGAGCACTTGTTGAAACAAAATATCCAAAGCTGTATTCTTGCTCCTGTAATAAAAAATGATAAACTTTTGGGCATTATAGAATTAGTTTCTGCAAAACCAAGAGAGCTAAACAGTATCAATGCAAACAATCTGGACTTGATTTTGCCTTATTTGGTAGATACATTGGAACGTTACAACAATGATATGCAGCACCAAATAGAAGCCATTATTCAAAGAGAATACACCACGATTCATCCGAGCGTGTACTGGAAATTCAGAAAAGAAGCCCAAAAATATTTTCAAACCAGTAATCAAAGTAAAGACTATATTTTTAAAGAAATTGTTTTCACAGAAGTATATCCTTTATATGGACAAATTGATATTAAAGGTTCTTCTGAACATAGAAACGAGACCGTAAAGGAAGATTTAAAAAATCAACTAAAAACACTCTTGCAAATTTTCGAAAATCTAAAATCCAATACCAATCTTGTATTGTTGGAACAACGAAAATTTGAATTACAGTCGTTTTTCAATGAATTGGGTTCTCCTCTGAAAGCAGATACTGAACAGCAAATGCAACGTTACATTGAAACTGAAATTCATCCCATTTTAAAAAATTCCAGAATGGATAATGAATGCCACGTTTTGGTCGAAGACTATTTTGAAAAACTAGATGAAAAAACAGGACTGTTTTACCAATCCAGAAAAAAATTCGATAATGCAATGTCTATTGTCAATAAAAAACTGGCTGGAATTCTTGATAAAAAACAAACTGAAGCACAAAATATTTTTCCGCATTATTACGAACGATTTAAAACTGACGGGGTAGAACATAACTTGTATATTGGCGCTTCAATTGCTCCAAATCAAACATTTGACATGATGTATCTTAATAACTTGAGATTGTGGCAGTTGCAAACCTTGTGTGAAATGGAGTTAGAACATCATCAATTGAAGTCTTCTTTGCCTTATAAATTAGATGTTACTTCTTTGATTTTGGTATTCAGTTCGCCAATTTCCATCCGATTTAGAATGGATGAAAAGCGTTTTGATGTTGATGGAACGTACAATGCAAGATATGAAGTGGTGAAAAAACGAATCGACAAAGCCAACATCAAAGGAACTAAAGACCGTATTACCGAAAAAGAAAAAATCACCATCGTATATTCTCATAACCAGGAGGAAACCGAATATTTGAAATATGTCAAATTCCTGCAATTCAAGAATATTCTCGAACCAACTATAGAACAATTCGAGGTGGAAGAATTACAAGGTGTTTCCGGGCTAAGAGCCATAAGGGTAAAAGTGGTCAATACCGGGAATGGAGCAATGACTAAAAAGTATTCTTATCAGGATTTATTGGACGAATTAAACTAAACGCCAACCGCTTTGAAAGCAATTACAAAAGCAATAACCGAAAGAACTATTCCTATCATAAAAAGATTATAGGCAATTCGCAATAATCTATATTTTTTCTCCAAAACCAATCCCAGAAAATATAAATCTTTAATCAACGAATTATACAGATATTCTCTGTCTTTCATCATCTCATTCATAGCCCATTCATAATCCTGCAGAGGCATTTTATAAAAGTTTCCAAAGAAAAGCAGGTTCACTTTTTTATCTTCAATGTCTTGCTTTGTAAAAACACCCTTAGTCACTTTGGGACGTGTAGAAAGTATGGCAAAAATGATGGTAATTACACTGGATATCAACATAAAGAAAACAGGAATAACCAAATGAGCATTTTTTGGACTGTCTAATTTTGGAATAATCGTAGAAAGTGCAATCGAGATAATAATCGCATTTACTGAAAGCAAAATATTGGCTTTGCTGTCGGCAATGCCACTCAAACGAGTGTGATTACTCAATGTGATTCGGAACAAAGTATCAATCCCCCGGTCGGGTTTTTCTTCTTTCTCTCTCTTTTTGATTTCTTTTTCTAGCTTTTCTTTCGCTTCTTCTTCAACTTTTTTGATTTTTTTCTGTACTTTTTTAATATTTTTTTCCTTTAAAGGCTGCCAATTTTTTAAAGCATAATCAGTATAAAAATGATGCTTATTCACCAAAAAATCCCTGTTTTCTATTGCCCAATCTTTATCCGTAAATAATTTCCGTTCTGTGTTTTCCCATTCAGTTCTCAAAAATTCACAAGCCAAAGCATAATCTTCACTAAAAAGATGGTAATAATCCGCGTCTTTTATTATTTTTTCAAAAAGGGTTTGAGGTACACTATCCTTTCTAGTTGCTTTGATTAAGCTAGAAACTTTCTTTATATAATCATCAGATTTTCCTTTTTCTTTTAAAAAATCGGCAGCAATAGCACTACTTAAATCTTCGTGGTTTGCACAACCATTTATATATCCGGTATCGTGAAACCAAGCTGCGATTAGTAGCATTTCTTTGTCAGAAGGATTTAAATTTTCACTGTCGGACAATGTATTAACTGCATCAACTACGCCAAGTGTATGATTAAAATTATGATAGGTATATAAAACAGAAAGTTTATCTTTGAGTAAATTACTAACAAAATCTTGGGCTTGATCGATAAGAGTCATAAATAAATTTTTATACTACTAAATTATGAAATTGTTTTCAGATAATTGTTTTATAACTTCAAATAAAGCAGTTTTTATATTATTTGCAACTGGATTCATTTTTCAATCGTGTACGACATATCACGCACAATTTGGCAAAAAAATCAAAACTCCGGTATCACAAAACGCTACAGATAGTTCAAAAATTGCACACACCTTTTATTTAATTGGAGATGCAGGAAATGCCAATGAAAAAAAAGCACAGCAAACGCTTGGTTTATTAGAAGATCGATTAAAAAAAGCAACCAAAAACTCTACTCTTTTATTTCTTGGCGATAATATTTATCCAAAAGGATTGCCCGCTACTGACAATCCAAGTGAGCGAATTATTGCCGAAAATAAGTTAACAAGTCAACTAAAATTATCTAAAAACTTCAAAGGCCAAACCATTTACATTCCTGGAAATCATGATTGGTATAGCGGAATCAAAGGATTAGATCGCCAAGCTAAATTTGTAACCGAATATCTCAACGATAAAAAATCATTTTTGCCAAGAAAAAGCTGTGGTATTGATGATTTGGAAATAAATAAAAATCTAACACTTGTCATCTTAGACAGTCAATGGTTTCTGGAGGATTGGGATAAAAGCCCAACCATAAACGATGACTGTGATATCAAAACACGGGAAGCTTTTTTTGACGAATTAGAAAACGTTCTGAATAAAAATCAGGAAAAAATAGTAATTCTGGCGCTTCATCACCCGTTGATGAGCAACGGATCGCATGGTGGCCAATTTTCATTGGAAAAACAACTCTTTCCATTGGAACAAAAAATTATGCTTCCAGTCTTAGGTTCTGTTATTAATCTAATCAGAAAAACATCTGGAATAAGTCCGCAAGATATTCATAATAAACAGTATACATTTTTTATCAAACGGGTAAAAACACTATTACACAGTCAGGATAATGTTGTTGTGGTTTCAGGTCATGACCACAATTTGCAATACATTGAAAAAGACAACATCAAGCAAATCATTAGTGGTGCCGGTTCAAAATCGGAAGCAGCAAAAGCCGTTTTTCCTGATGATTTTTCTTATGGTGGAAATGGTTATGCCGCATTGTCTGTTTATGAAAATGGAGCTGCAAAAGTTTCTTTTTATGGCAAAGAAAACAATAAAGAAAAACTGATTTTTGAACAATCTGTGTTAGATGAAAAAGACGATTACAGCACCAAAAATTTTCCAACATCTTTTGCTAAAACTACCATTGCAACCATCTATTCGGAGAAACAAACCAAAAAAAGCGGATTTTATAAATTTCTCTTTGGAAAGCATTATCGAAAATATTACAGTTTCCCAATAGAAGTACGAACAACAACTATTGACACCCTTTTTGGAGGTTTAAAGCCGAAACGTGCCGGCGGTGGTCATCAGTCTAAATCATTACAACTCTTTGACAAAAATGGCAAAGAATATGTAATGCGTGCCCTGAAAAAAAGTGCTACTCGTTTTCTACAATCGGTTGCATTTAAAGACCAATTTATCGAAAACGAATTTGAAGACACCTATGCTGAGAATTTTCTGTTCGATTTTTACACCACTGCGCATCCATATACTCCTTTTGCAGTGGGTAATTTAGCAGAAAAAATCGGCATTTCACATACCAATCCAGTATTGTATTATATTCCAAAACATAAAGCTTTAAAAGATTTTAATACCAATTTTGGTGATGAATTGTATATGGTCGAAGAACGCCCAACCGATAGCCAAATAGGAGTCAAAAGCTTTGGCAAACCAACTTCAATTATTGGTACCGATGATTTGTTGAAAAACCTACACAAAGATTACAACTATACCGTTGATGAAAGCACCTATATTAAAGCACGATTATTTGACATGCTCATTGGCGATTGGGACAGACATGAAGATCAGTGGCGTTGGGGAGAATATAAACAGGGCAAAAAAATAATTTACAAGTCTATTCCGCGTGACAGAGATCAAGCTTTTACGAAATACGACGGTGCCTTTCTTTCCCTTTTGATGAATATGCCAGCATTACGCCACATGCAAACTTTTAAAGAGAAAATTAAAAATGTAAAATGGCTGAATCGAGAACCCTATCCGTTAGACCTTGCTTTTCTTAGAACTGCTGATGAAAACGAATGGTTAAAACAGGCAAAATACATTCAGGAAAATCTTTCGGATTCCGATATAGATGTTGCTTTTGATAATTTACCAAAAGAAGTTCAGAATGAAACTATCGAGGACATTAAACATAAATTAAAAATAAGAAAAAACCAACTACAGCACTATGCATCAGATTACTACAAAGTGCTCCAGAAAACGGTTTTAATTGTTGGAACGGATAAAAAAGACAAATTTATAATTCAACACAAGGATAAGAACAAGCTTGAAATCGAAGTCTATCGATTAAAAAACGAAGGAGATGAATTACTGTACACAAAAGATTTTGTTGCCGGAAAAACAAAAAATATTTGGATTTATGGTTTAGATGACGATGATGTTTTTGAGGTAAAAGGAAACTCAAAATCAGACATAAACATTCGATTAATTGGAGGACAAAACAACGATTCCTATGTGATTGAAAACGGAAAAAAGGTAAAAATTCATGATTTCAAATCAAAGACAAATACTTATACTTTAGATTCTAAAACCAAAGTCGTTTTAACTGATGACTATGAAACAAGTTTTTATGATTATAAAAAGCCCAAATACAATGCTTTTTCAGGATTACCAAATATTGGTTATAATCCTGATAATGGAATAAAATTAGGTTTCATTACTAACTATACCGTAAATAAATTCAATCAAAATCCGTACACACAAAAACACATCTTAAAAGCCAATTACTTTTTTGCCACAAGTGGATATGAACTAATTTACAACGCCCATTTTCCTAAATCAGTCGGTAAATGGGATTTGGATTTGGAAGCCCAATTCACGAGTCCGAATTTTACGATTAATTATTTTGGTTATGGAAATGAAACCGTAAATAATGATGAAACTTTCGGAATGGATTACAATCGGGTACGTCTTAGAACGGTGAAAGTTATGCCATCCATCAAAAAAATGGGAAGATATGGCAGCGCAATCCATTTCCAAACCTCCTTTGAAAGAATCAGTGTAGAAGAAACCAGTGATCGTTTTATAAACATTCCCGGAATCGTAAATCCTGACGTTTTTGAGAGCCAACAATTTGCAGGAGTGGTATTAAAATACAGTTTTGAGAATTACGACATTCCATCATTCCCCGCCATGGGAATGGGATTTTCCATAGCTGGAAGTTGGAAAATGAATTTGAATGATACTAAAAGAAATTTCCCAACATTAGAAAGTAAACTTAATTTCAACCATAAAATTGATACCAATGGCAAAATCGTATTGGCTACAATTTTGAAAGCAAAAATACTATTGAATAACAATTTTGATTTTTATCAAGGTGCTACTTTAGGGGGTGATTATGATTTGAGAGGTTTTAGAAACGAACGTTTTTTAGGGAATCAATCTTTTTATCAAAGCAGTGATTTACGTTGGAATTTAGGAAAAATAAAAAGAAGCCTTTTGCCAATGTCTTACGGAATCTTAGGCGGTTTTGATTACGGCAGAGTCTGGCAAAAAGGAGAAGACTCCGATAAATGGCATCAATCATTTGGTGGAGGATTGTGGCTCAACGGACTCAATGCACTTACGGCGAGAATCACCTATTTTAAAAATGTTGATGAGGAAGCCCGAATCGCTTTTGGTTTAGGATTTGGATTTTAGCTTTTTGATACTGACATTATATACATTTCCACCAATACTTTTGGTTCTTTCATCGGCTATGAATAATCTATCATTATCATTGAAACTAACCGCTTCCTTTTGGGAAAAATGGTCTAATTCGAGTATCGTTTTTGTTCCATTCAAAAAATTATCACCTTTAAAATTTTCGAATAACCAGATTTTGTCATGGGTCAAAATGGCAACTTTGGATTCATCCGGACTTATAGTAGCACTGGTAATTACACAATGATTATAGTTGTCACAAGTTTGGAATTCTCCCATTAAAACCGCTTGATGAAAGCCGGGAGTATTGGGGATTTTATATAAAAAAGCAGTGCCTTCAAATCCTTTACTTCGGTTTTTGGTAAAGAGATAGAAATTATTTTTAAACTCAAAAAACCCTTCAACATCATAGAACATTTCAGTTTTTTTTGGTGGAAAATCTTTTTGTTCCGGATAAGCAAATGAGACTTTATAAGCTGGAACGACACTTTCAATATTTAATAAATTTTTGTCGATTTTATAAATGCACAAATCCTTTCTTTCATTATCATTGTTACCAAAATCGCCAATATACAGATTTCCTTCCTTGTCTTTTGTAATGTCTTCCCAATCTATATTCTCCGTATTTTCAATAGTTATCGTTTTTTCGATTTTGCCATTTTCTAAATTTAGAGCATAAATCGCATTTGCGTTACCGCTGTCTTCGAGTGTCCAAAGTAGATTGGTATTTGGAAAATAAATAATTCCTGAAACTTCTTTTAGCTTATTAGGCAAAGAATAAAGCGTTTCCAATGAATCTGAATCTTGTTGACAAGATAAAAAAACAACTGCAAATAGGATAGAAATATAGTTTTTCAAACTCATTGTAGTGTAAATGTAAATTTATAAAAAGACTAAAATCCGGTATTAAATAAATTTGTGTTTTTAAAGTTTCTGGTTATAAATTCAAAAGCAGCACTCATTACATTTCCCATGGATTTTGCTTTTTTAAAATTTAAATCATTGGTATAATTATACAGTTCTAATTTCAATTGACTCAAATGTTCATCGGTAGAAATAACGTCAGAACCCATGATTTGCAATAATCTTTTGATACGGTTTTCGGCAGAATGTATTCTTTTGGCTAAAACTGCTCGTTCTTCATCTTTATACTGTTCAATCGAACTATTTTGCAGTTTTTCTTTAACCAACTTTACCATTGGATAATTTTCTTTAAAAAACTGGGGACGATAAACTTTAAAATTTCCTTCGAAGCATTGTTGGTCAAAATCAATAGCCCGTATTTTATAAACAACATGGTCAAAATCATGCGTTGGTACAATTACATAATTATAAGAGCGCATATCGCCCAGCAATCGAATCATACAGCGTTCATTGAACTTGACAAATTCTTTTGCTATTTGTGATTTCTCGATTTCGGTACAATCATTCAGAAGTGTTTTCATAAATACATCTCCAGGAATTCCCATAATATGTTCTTCAATTAAAGTGTCTTTGTACACTAAAAAATTTATTTTATCCGGGGACAAAATGTGCTCCAATTCAAGTCCATATACTCGGGAAGCATCAGCTTTCTTGATATAAAAATGGGTGTAATTATCGTTCAGGATATTTCTGACTTTGATTCGAAAAGGCTTCGAATTTCCAAAAGTGCAATAATCGATTGAATCAACATTCAGAAATTTAATAATTCCCAGATTACCATCGGAATGTAAAAGAGAATAGATTTTCATCAAAGTAAGATCAATCTCTTTTCGTTCAAATTCATTATAATACACTCGAATCCATAAAGTGTCCTGATCGTATTTGTCATACACATTTATGGAACCGGAAAAACGCAACAAATCATCATAAAAAATGGGCACTTTAGAGATTCTGTCAAAACGTTCCAGATAATCCAAGAGTGAATTGTTTATAGGATAAGATGGTTTTTTAAAAAGCATTATTGGCTCACTCATTCGAAATATATTTAATGCAAAATTACAATAAATTATAACATTCCGTTAAATCCAAATTACCTTGAAAAAACCTCCTTAATAATTTGACTTTTTACAAACTTTTACCAAACGTGATTAAATTAATAAATACATTCAAATATGATTTTTTTCAATTGGAAAATATCTAAAAAAGCTTGGAATACGGAAAACAAATGTGTAGTTATTCGGCTTTTTTTAATTCAAATAGAAATCGTAAGACTCGTTAAAAAGCACATTCTCTATTTAATAATATGAGGAATTTGTAAGATTTTTTTGTAAAAATTATATTACAAAAAAATAAAAAATAAGTTTTTAGTCGACTTAATTTGATTTTTATCGAATTATTAAATATTTTTATTATTTTAGATATTTCTCTTGACATTGAGTAAATTCTAAAATTGTGTTTTTATAAAAATATTTGTGTGTTTTTCAAAATTATTTCAAAAAAGATAGGTGATTTGTTTGTCAATTATAATTTATTGAATTATTGAAAAAAACATGCCTTATAATTTAGTTTTACCCTGTAAGAAAATTATTGCGTTAAATTGGACTTCTATTAAAAAGTACATCAGTTTAAAGCAGGTTTAAAAAAAAGTATGTTTTTATACAAACAAACAAAACCATTTTTTAACGTTAAATAAAATATAAAAAGAAAATAATCACAAAATATTTGATTGTCCCCAAGACATTAAAATCTATTTAATACCTACTATGACAAATAAACTTGAACTCTATTACAAAGCCGCACAATCAGCTAAAATAGGGATTTGGAAATTGAACTTAAAAACCAATCAAGTATTTTGGGATGCTGTTACAAAATGTATTCTTGAAGTACCTGAAGATTTCATTCCTATACATGGAAGTGGAATTAATTTTTATACAGAAGGAGAAAATAAAGACAAAATCGAATACCTCATTGAGAAAGCGATTAGTGAAGGGATTTCTTTTGAAGACAAATTTCAAATCACCACGGCTAAAAATAATATCAAGCATGTAGAATGTATTTGTCAGGTGGAAATGAAAAATGGAAAACCTACCCAATTATTGGGCACTTTTCAAGACATCACAAAGGAGCAAAATTTAATTAACGAACTTCAATTAAATGTTGAGAAGTTTTCATCAATTTTCTCCAGTGCCAATGATGCTATTATTATTATTGATTCTTTAAATGGAATCATATCTGATTGTAATACAAGGGCATCAGAACTTACAGGATATGATAATTTAGAGTTAATAGGCTTGAACAATTCAGAATTATTTCCAACAAAACACAGAGAAAAAGATGATGCTTTTATTTCAAATCATTTAATAAGAGATGATTACACTGTTAACGAGACCTATATAATAACCAAATCCGCAGATATAATACCTGTAGAAGTAGCCTCGGGTAAAAAATTTATGGTCAATGATAAAACGTATTTGGTCTGTTTCTTTAGAAATATTAGTGAGAGAAAAAATGTTGAGGGAAAGCTAAATTTACTCTCGCTTGCTGCTTCTGAAACTACTGACACTATCGTAATTGCAAATCCACAAGGTGAAGCAATATGGGCAAACAATGCTTATTTAAATCTGACAGGTTTAAGTATAGAAGAAGTAATAGGACAAAAGCCAGGATATTTATCTAAAGGCCCTGAAACAGATTTACAAGCTACAGCAATAATGAGAAAAGCAATTCAGGATAAAAAAAGTATTAAAATTACTATCCTGAATTACAATAAGCAAAAAAAAAAATACTGGTTTGAATTGAATATTACTACAGTATTTGATAGTCAAAATAATTTAATCAATTTTATTGGTGTAGGTCGGGATGTTACACTCAGAATTGAGAAAGAGATTGAACTTAAGCATCTATTAGAAGTCACCAGCCAGCAAAACAAAAAGCTATATAACTTTACTCATATTGTTTCCCATAACATTCGTTCACATACCAGCAATTTAGCGATGGTTGTCGATGTGATTGAAAATACAGAAAATACAGCTGAAAAACTTTCCTACTTTGATTTATTTAAAGAAGGAACCGAAAAACTGTCAGAAACAATCGAATATTTAAATGAAATTATAACTATCCAGCAAAAAACAAATATTGAAAAAACTAAGATTCGTTTAAAAGACGAAATCGAAAAAACAAAAAAGGCATTGAGTTTGGTTATTAAAGAAAGTCAGATAACAATAACCCATACTATTCCCAATGAATTAATAGTGAATACGATTCCCGCATATCTGGACAGCATCTTGCTTAATTTGTTTACAAATGCTATAAAATACAGATCGCCAGAACGTGAAGCTATTTTAGAAATAGGTTATGAAGTTAATGAAAATTTTACCATTATAACTTTTAGGGATAATGGTTTAGGACTAAATTTAAAGCAAAACGGCCATAAAATTTTTGGCATGTATAAAACCTTTCACGGTAATGAAGATGCTAAAGGCATTGGATTATTTATTACTAAAAACCAACTTGTGGCCATGGGTGGAAAAATCGAAGTAGAAAGTGAAGTAGGTTTTGGCTCAGTTTTTAAAATCTATTTAAATGAAAAATAAGCTAACTTATATTATTGATGACGATAAACTAACAGTAAAATTAACAAGCAGGCTTATTTCTAAAAATGAGTTTTGCGAAGAAATCAACTCATTTTTTAATGCCCAATATGCATTAGACGAATTAAAAAAAAATTATTCAAATATAGAAAATTTGCCCGATGCGATTTTGCTTGATTTAAATATGCCTGTCATGGACGGTTGGCAATTTCTGGATGAGTTTATTCTTTTGCCAATAAAAAAAGAAATTTCAGTTTTTATTGTCACTTCTTCAATTGATCCTGCTGACATAGAAATGTCAAAAAAATATGATGTGGTAAAAAACTACATTATAAAGCCAATTACCGCTGAAAAACTAGAAGCTGCTTCCATGTTAATCTGTGCAAAAAACTAATTCCTGTTTAATAGTAACAAATCCTTACCTTGTTCGTCCTATACAAAATATAAAAAACGAACACTTTGGAAATCATACTCTCTATTAAAAATATCAACAAACGTTATGGCAGTTTACAAGCCTTAAAAGATGTTTCTTTCGAAATATATAAAGGTAATGTTTACGGGATTCTTGGTCCCAACGGTAGCGGAAAATCGACAACATTAGGGATTGTTTTGAATGTGGTAAATAAAACTTCAGGTGAATACAGCTGGTTTGGTGGTACAATGCAAACGCACGAAGCACTAAAAAAAGTGGGAGCTATTATAGAAAGACCTAATTTCTATCCGTACATGACGGCAAAAGAAAACTTAGAATTAGTCTGCAAAATCAAAGGCATCAATTATACTAAAGTAAACGAAAAGCTGGAATTAGTTGGTTTAACAGACAGACAAAACAGTAAATTCAGTACTTTTTCACTTGGGATGAAACAGCGATTAGCGATAGCTTCAGCCCTACTGAATGATCCGGAAATTTTAATTCTGGACGAACCTACTAACGGTTTAGACCCACAAGGGATTCATCAAATTCGAGATATAATCAAACAAATAGCCGCAAAAGGAACTACTATTTTACTCGCCTCTCATTTATTGGACGAAGTAGAAAAAGTATGTACACATGCATTGGTTTTAAGAAAAGGCGAAATTTTGTATTCAGGATTAGTTGATGGCATGTCAACAAACGAAGGATTCTTTGAGCTGCAAGCGGATGATATTGAAAATTTGATATTAATTTTAAAAACGCATCCTGCTGTAAAAAATGTTGTAAATGAGGAAGGAAAAGTTTTGGTTTATTTAAAAAATGATTTGGAAGCGAAGGAGTTGAATCAGTTTCTTTTTGAAAAAAACATTGTATTAAGTCATTTGGTTAAACGCAAAAATAGCCTAGAAGAGCAATTTTTGGAATTAACAAATAACACAAAACCAACCATCAAAAACTAAAAAAATGAAACGACTTCTCTCAATAGAACTACAAAAAATATGGAAAAATAAAGCAAGCCGAGTATTGACTTTGACTTATTTTATTCTCTTAACCTTTATTGCTTTAATTGCCTCAATCAAATTTGACCTTGGAATTTTCAAACTTCACCTTGCCGAAATGGGAATTTTTAATTTCCCTTTCATTTGGCATTTTAATACCTACATTGCGGCAATTTTAAAATTATTCCTGGCGATTGTTATCGTTTCAATGATGGCTAACGAATATAGTTACGGTACATTGAAACAAAATTTGATAGACGGAATGAGTAAAAAAGAATTTATTCTTTCTAAATTTCTGACAATCATCTTATTTGCTGCGGTATCAACTCTTTTTGTATTTATAATGTCATTAATTCTGGGGTTTAGCTTTTCTTCCTATACTGAAATTGGTATCGTTTTCTCTAATTTAGAATATATTTTGGCTTATTTCGTAAAATTGGTTGGATTTTTCTCTTTCTGTTTATTTTTAGGAATATTGGTAAAACGTTCGGCATTTGCACTTGGATTTCTTTTAGTTTGGAATATTATTGAAGGAATTCTCAAAGGAATTTTAACTTTTAAAATATTTCCGGACAGTAATAACGCATCCTATATTACACAATTTTTCCCATTAGAATCTATGTCTAATTTAATTGTGGAGCCTTTCTCCAGATTATCAATTATTAAGTCTATTGGAAACCAAATCGGAATGGAAAACAGTAAAGATTACAGTGTACATTTTTTATCTATTCTAATCGTTTTATGTTGGACTTTCATTTTTACATTCTTATCGTATCGCTTATTAAAAAATAGAGATTTGTAGTATCTTTACGGAGCTATGAAATGTATAAAAACAATCTTATTTTATATCTTCATTTGTTGCGCCTCATTTAGTGCAACGGCTCAATCTATTTCAGTAAATGACTCTTATACAGCACAACAACTTGTTGAAAATGTTTTAGTAAATAGTTCTTGTGTTACTATTTCAAATCCAATTGCAACAGGAGATACATTTACTGCCGGAAAAAATAGTTATGCCTATTTTAATAATCAGGCAGGTAGTTTTCCTTTTACTGAAGGCGTGCTTTTAAGTACTTGGAGTAGCCAAAATTCTATTGGACCATTTGTAAGAAATCAAGGAGGAGGTGGCACTTCTTGGTTAGGTGATGCCGATTTGGATAAGGAATTAGGCTTTAAAACAATAAATGCTACCTTCTTAGAATTTGATTTCACTCCTCTAACTAATTTCATAAGTTTTGATTATATCTTCGCTTCCAATGAATACCAAGATGATTTTCCGTGTCGGTTTTCTGACGGTTTTGCATTTTTAATAAAGGAAAAAGGCAGCGCTGCCAGTTATCAAAATTTAGCAGTAATTCCTGGCACTTCTACACCCGTTTCATCACTAAATATTCATCCATTAATTCCACCATTTGGTGTAGGCGGTGGATGCCCTGCAAAAAATGAAAACTATTTTGCAGGCTATAGTTCCGCTACTAGTCCTACTAATTATAGTGCCCAAACTGTGGTGATGAATGCACAAACAAATGTTATAGCCGGAACAACTTATCATATAAAATTAGTAATTGCTGATGACTCTTTTCAATATTATGATTCCGCTGTTTTTCTAAAAGCGGGTAGTTTTTCTCCAAAAATAGATTTAGGTGCGGATCGATTATTAACAACGAATAATCCTATTTGTTTTGGCGAAAGCTATACTATTGACACTAAATTACCCGTAAGTTATAGTTATAAATGGTTTAAAGATTCAATAGAAATAATCGGAGAAACTAGTCCAGCGCTCACGGTTATTGATACTGGCAATTACAAAGTTGAAATTACTTTGACACCTGCGACTTGCATGACCACTGATGAAATAAAAGTAGAATATGCTCCAAAAATCATTTTGAACGACACAACACTTTCACAATGCGATGATAATGCTGATGGAATCACTGTTTTTGATTTAACGCGAGCTGATGCGTTGGTAAAAAACAATGCTTCTGGTTTAAGCAACATTGTATATTATGAATCTTTAGCTGATGCACAAGCACAAATCAATCCAATTGCGAATCCTACAAATTATCAAAACAAAACAGCAAACCAAATTGTCTTTGCCGATACTACAAATCCTTATAGTTGTGCAAATTATGCGGAAGTTCAACTCCAAATCTCAAATAATAGTATTGCTCCTCAAAACCCAATCACAACTTGTGATGGGGATACCGTTCAAGATGGTTTGTATCTTTTTGATTTGAATTCACAGATAACTCCACAGGTTTTGACTGGATTACCTACCGGATTAATTGTTGAATATTATTTAAACTCCACTGATGCTATTGCTCAAAAAAATCCTTTACCTAATATTTTTAATAACACTGTTGCAAACCAACAAATTATTTATGCTAGAATTGTAAATGGTTCTGATTGTTACGCAATTACTCCGGAAACACTTATAGTTAGTACTTTTAATCCGCCCAATTTTCAAGAAGAGAATGCTATTTTGTGCAACGGCAGTTCTATTAACTTAGTTGTTAATGCTGGATTTTCAAGTTATTTATGGGATACAGGAGAAACTACAAATACAATTAATGTTAGCACTTCAGGTAATTATTCGGTAACCGTTACGAATGCAAATGGCTGCAACGCCACAAAGACTTTTAATGTATCGGCATCTGAAATTGCAACTATTACCGGAGCGACAATAAATGATTTTGACGGAAATGGAAATTCAGTTTTGATTGAATATACGGGAGTCGGCAATTATGAATTTTCAATTGATGGATCATTTTTTCAAGACGACCCGCTTTTCAATGCAGTAGCTCCCGGAGATTATTTAGTTTATGTCCGAGATAAAAATGGTTGTGGTCTATCAAATCCATTCCAAATTTATGTGCTCGATTATCCTCGTTATTTCACTCCAAACGGAGATGGATATAATGATTTTTGGGAAATTAAAAATCTAAATCTGCTGCCAAAATCTAAAATAACGATTTTTGACCGTTATGGTAAATTATTAAAAGAACTTAGCTCAACAAGTTCCGGATGGAATGGAATTTTCAATGGATATACATTACCCTCAGACGATTATTGGTTTAACTTAACTTTTGAGGATGGAAGAATAATAAAAGGGCATTTTTCATTAAAAAGATAAACCTTAGTTTTTAATCGTTTAGGAAAACTTCTCAAACAATTATCTCCCCTCAAGCCTTGGTTGGGATGGTACTTTTCACAAACTACCTACGGACGATTATTGGTTTACCATAAAATTAGAAGACAGAAGGGAAGCAAAAGGTAATTTTAAGTTTGAAAAGGTAATATTTCATAAATTTTTATATAAGAAAATGTTTTACAACAATTTATTTTGAAGAAAAAGTAAATACATAAAAAAAGCCATTCGAAAGAATGGCTTTTTTTATTGTAAAATATGAAAATTAGAATTTAAATCTTTTTCTATCTGTTTCTGTCAAATATATTTTTCTCAAACGAATACTTTTTGGAGTAACCTCAACGTATTCATCTTTTTGAATGTACTCTAAAGCTTCTTCAAGAGAAAAACGAATAGGAGGGATTATTCTTGCTTTTTCATCATTTCCGGATGAACGAACGTTAGACTGTTTCTTAGCCTTAGTCACGTTTACACACATATCATCGCTACGACTGTTCTCTCCAATTACTTGACCTTCGTAAATCTCATCATTAGGATCAACGAAGAATTTACCACGATCTTGCAATTTATCGATAGAATAAGGAATTGCTTTACCATTTTCCATAGAGATCAATGAACCATTGTTACGTCCAGGAATTTCCCCTTTGTAAGGCTCATATCCTATGTAACGGTGTGACATAATAGCTTCACCGGCAGTAGCAGTCAACAATTGATTACGCAATCCAATGATTCCACGAGATGGAATATTAAATTTTATAATCATACGTTCTCCTTTACCTTCCATACTCAACATTTCTCCTTTACGGATAGAAACAAACTCTACCGCTCTACCAGAAAGGTTTTCAGGTAAGTCGATTGTTAGTTCTTCAATTGGTTCACATTTTTTACCATCAATTTCTTTGATGATAACTTGTGGTTGACCGATTTGTAACTCATACCCTTCTCTTCTCATTGTTTCGATAAGAACAGACAAGTGAAGTACTCCACGACCAAAAACCATGAATTTATCAGCTGAATCGGTTTCACCTAACTTCATTGCTAAGTTTTTCTCTAACTCTTTTGTCAAACGGTCTCTAATATGACGAGAAGTTACAAATTTACCCTCTTTACCAAAGAAAGGAGAGTCATTAATTGTAAACAACATACTCATAGTAGGCTCGTCAATATCAATTGTTTTCAGCGCTTCTGGATTTTCAAAATCAGCGATAGTATCTCCAATTTCAAAACCTTCCACTCCAATAATAGCACAGATATCTCCGGCAATTACTTGCTCTACTTTCTTACGCCCAAGTCCTTCAAAAGTATGAAGTTCTTTAATACGTGATTTCATTACTTTACCATCTCTTTTTACTAAAGCGATCGGCATTCCTTCATTTAATATACCTCTTTCCAAACGACCAATAGCAATACGACCTGTAAATGCTGAGAAATCTAAAGATGTGATTAACATTTGAGGAGTTCCTTCCGATACTTTAGGAGCTGGTACATTTTTAAGAACCATGTCTAATAACGGTTCAATGTTTTCAGTCATAACGTTAAAATCGTCTGACATCCAGTTATTTTTTGCAGAACCATAAACAGTTGGAAAATCCAATTGCTCTTCAGTTGCGCCTAATTCAAACATTAAGTCAAAAACTTTTTCATGAACTTCTTCAGGAGTACAGTTTTCTTTATCTACTTTATTAATAACAACGCATGGTTTCAAACCAAGGTCAAGAGCCTTTTGTAATACAAAACGCGTTTGTGGCATTGGTCCTTCAAAAGCATCTACAAGCAGACAAACTCCATCAGCCATGTTCAATACACGTTCTACCTCACCACCAAAATCGGCGTGACCAGGAGTATCAATAATGTTGATTTTTGTTCCTTTGTATACTACAGAAACATTTTTAGAAGTAATAGTGATACCTCTTTCACGCTCTAAGTCGTTGTTATCAAGGATTAAGTCACCTGTGTTTTCGTTGTCACGAAATAACTGACAGTGATACATAATTTTATCAACCAAAGTTGTTTTACCGTGATCGACGTGGGCAATAATTGCAATGTTTCTAATAGATTCCATCTGTGATTTTTAATGGGTGCAAAGGTACACTTTATTTTGATATAAAAAATATTTCTGCAATAGTTTACATATTGTTAACCTTTTAGACCTAAAAAAATCAATAAAAAAGCTGTTAAAATAAGTTTTGGATGATGTTTAATAATTAAGTATTATTTAATTATATTTGAGTAATGAAAAACAAAACCAATCAAATAACTCTAACCTACATTCTCATCTCCATATTTATGGCCATTATTTGCCATAAATTATTACAAAATTACACCCACAATACTAATTACCAATATTATAACTTTATAAAAGATTTAGTATTTATTTCTTTGACAGGCATAGCTTACAAATATATTTTATCAAAAAACGACAATAGAAACATCGCTGTTTTTGAAAAATTAAAGAATACAAATGACGAAATTAAAGAATCGAATGAAAAATATGACATTGTAGCAAAAGCAACAAGTGATACTATTTGGGATTGGAAAATACAAGAAGACAATCTATCGTGGAATAAAGGAATTGAAAACGTTTTTGGCTATAAAGAAGATCAGGTAGGCGGTAGTTCAACATGGTGGTTTGATAAAATTCATCCCGAAGACAGCATTAAAATGTCGATAAAACTATACTCGTTTATAGAACAAAAAACAGAAAAATGGCAAGATCAATATCGATTTAGATGTGCAGACAACTCTTATAAATATGTCCTGGACAGAGGATTTCTTCTTAAGGACGAGGAGGGAAAAGCGATAAGAATGATTGGAGCAATACAGGATATAACAAAACAAAAAGAAGAAGAACAAAGACTTAAATTATTAGAAACCGTAATTACACAATCCAAAGACTCAATAATCATAACCGAAGCAAATTCTAACAATACCCGGATACCAAAAATAATTTATGTTAATCCCGCTTTTTCTATCATGTCCGGATATAAATCTGAGGAAGTCATTGGAAAAACTCCAAATCTTTTCAAAGGACCAAATTCTGACAAACAAGAATATAAAAAATTGATTACTGCTTTAAAAAATAAAGAAGAGTGCTTAATTGAGACTATCAGCTATAAAAAAAACAAAGAGGAATATTGGGTTCGTTTCTCTATGATCCCTATTTACAACTCAGAAAATGAACTTTCACATTGGATTTCAATACAAAGAGATGTTTCTAAAGAAAAGAAACAAGAAAAAGAAAAAGAGCAACTTATTAGAGAATTAACACAAAATAATAAGGACTTAAAACAGTTTTCCTATATTACTTCGCATAATCTTAGAGCCCCATTATCAAACCTCACCGGTCTTTTAAACCTAATTGAAGATATCCCTATAGAGAATCAGGAATTAAAGGAAATTTTAAACGGCTTTAATAAATCAACGCATTTATTGAACGAAACGATTAATGACTTAGTAAAAGTTATTATCATCAAAGACAATCCTTCGATCCAAAAAGAAGCCGTACTTTTAAAAGAAATATTTGAAAACGTTTTTAATCAATTAAGCTTTCAAATAGAACTGTACAAACCTATAATTAAACTTAATTTTGAAAAAGTTTCTGTTTTAAACACAAATAAAGCCTACATAGAAAGCATATTGTTAAATCTATTAACAAATGCTATAAAGTACAAATCTGAAAACAGAAAGCTTAAAATCACAATTAACGCTAATGAAGTTGATGATACTGTTTATCTAATATTCAAAGACAACGGAATAGGAATAGATTTAGAAAGAAATAGAGACAAAGTTTTTGGGCTTTACCAAAGATTCCATAATTATCCTGACAGCAAAGGACTGGGATTATACCTTGTGAAATCTCAGGTTGAAACTATGGGAGGAACTATTAGCATTGAAAGCGAGGTAAACAAAGGAACTACATTCACATTAACATTTAAAAACAAACAATAATGTTGGATCAAATTTTATGCGTTGATGACGACCCCATAACACTTATGTTATGCAAAAAAGTAATCATTAAAGCATCCTTTTCAAACGAAATAATCACTTCTCAAAATGGAGAAGAAGCACTTGATTACTTTAATAAACTAAAACATACTAACTCTGAAAGTGAATTAAAAAAACATCCTCAATTAATCTTTTTAGATTTAAATATGCCAGTAATGGGAGGATGGGAGTTTTTAGATATTTTTAATACTGATGATTATTCCGAATTCAACACCATAAAAGTGGTTGTTCTCTCCTCAACAATAGACCCTGAAGACTTAGAAAAAGCAAGATCATATCCTATGGTCATCGATTTTTTATCGAAGCCCATAACTACATCAATGCTTGAATACTTAAAAAACAAAATATAAAAATTATATGTCATAAAAAAAGCTCTCAATAAAATTGAGAGCTTTTTTTATAATTATTTTGAAAATTGTACTAATTACAATTTAGCAACATGTTTCGTTAATTTAGACTTTAAATTAGAAGCTTTATTATCATGAATGATATTTTTCTTAGCTAATTTATCAATCATAGATATTACACTTGATAATTTAGAAGTCGCATCTGTTTTATCAGTAGCTATTCTTAACGCTTTGATTGCATTACGAGTAGTTTTGTGTTGGTATCTATTTAATACTCTTCTCTTTTCGTTACTTCTAATTCTCTTTAGAGCTGATTTATGATTTGCCATTTTATTGCTTTTTTATCTTTTACTATTTTTTGTAGTCCGTAAGGGAATCGAACCCCTGTTACCAAGACGAAATCTTGGCGTCCTAACCCCTAGACGAACGGACCTTATCCTCCTAAGTTTTTATCAATCTAAATTGAAATGTAGCCCGTAGCGGAATCGAACCGCTCTTACATGGATGAAAACCATGCGTCCTAACCGATAGACGAACGGGCCATTTTCCCTCTAAGTTCGGGATGACTTTAAATCTGCAAAAAAAATGTAGCCCGTAGCGGAATCGAACCGCTCTTACATGGATGAAAACCATGCGTCCTAACCGATAGACGAACGGGCCCTGCTTCTCTAATGCGGATGCAAAAATACAACTATTTTTGAAACGCACAATAGTAGATGCTAAAAAATTTATTTTTTTTTAATAAGCCTTAGCAAACAGCACTCTTCCTTTGGAAATTTCACCAGTAAATACACAGCTTCCCGCCTCTTCTACCCTATCCAAAGGGATACATCTAATAGTGGCTTTAGTAAGATCTTTAATTTTTTCTTCGGTAGCTGCAGTTCCATCCCAATGAGCTGATACAAAGCCTCCTTTTGTGTCTAAAACTTGTTTAAACTCATCAAAACTATTTACTTCAGTAATATGCGTGTCGCGATAATTTAAAGCTTTATCAAACAAATCAATTTGAATTTGCTCTAATAAATCGCTGATATAAGTTACAATTCCATCTTTTGAAACAATTTCTTTAGTCAATGTATCTCTTCTTGCAACTTCAAAAGTACCATTCTCTAAATCTTTTGGACCAACAGCAATTCTAATAGGCACTCCTTTCAATTCATATTCATTGAATTTGAATCCTGGTTTTTGCGTAGTTCTATCATCATATTTAACCGCAATCTTTAATTTCTTCAATTGAGAAACTAAATCAGTAACTACAGTTGTTATTTCCTCTAATTGTTCATCCGTTTTGTGAATTGGAACAATTACCACCTGAATAGGCGCCAAACTTGGAGGTAAAACCAATCCTTTATCATCCGAATGTGTCATCACCAAAGCTCCCATTAATCGAGTAGAAACCCCCCACGAAGTTCCCCAAACGTGTTCTTGCTTTCCTTCGGCATTAGCAAATTTAACATCAAATGCTTTAGCAAAGTTTTGTCCTAAAAAGTGAGACGTTCCTGCCTGTAATGCTTTTCCATCTTGCATTAAAGCCTCTATACAATAGGTTTCCTCAGCCCCGGCAAAACGTTCTGTTTCAGTTTTAAAACCTTTAATTACCGGTATTGCCATAAAATTCTCTGCAAACTCAGCATATACATGCATCATTTTTTCAGATTCTTCAATAGCTTCCGCTTTCGTAGCATGAGCCGTGTGTCCTTCTTGCCATAAAAATTCTGCAGTTCGTAAAAACAATCTTGTTCTCATTTCCCATCGCACCACATTTGCCCATTGATTAATCAACAAAGGTAAATCTCTATAGGATTGCACCCATCCTTTGTATGTTGACCAAATAATAGCTTCACTAGTTGGACGAACGATTAATTCTTCTTCCAGTTTCGCATTAGGGTCCACCATAAGTTTCCCTGGTCTATCGGGATCGTTTTTTAATCTATAATGCGTTACAATAGCACATTCTTTTGCAAATCCTTCCGCATTTTTTTCTTCTGCCTCAAACATGCTTTTCGGAACAAATAAAGGAAAATAGGCATTTTGATGCCCCGTTTCTTTAAACATTCTGTCCAACTCAGCTTGCATTTTTTCCCATATTGCATAACCGTACGGTTTAATCACCATACAGCCTCTAACTCCTGAATTTTCGGCTAAATCGGCTTTTACAACCAACTCGTTATACCATTTTGAATAATCTTCTGATCTTGTAGTTAAGTTCTTACTCATATTGAATAGTTTGGCACAAATTTTGTTTTAATAATTTTAACTAAATAGTTCCGCAAAACTAACTATTTTTGTATTGTCCAACAATAAAAAACCCCATAGATATGAAAACTAGTACTTTTTCCCTTAAAAACGCATCAATTTATTATGTTGTTGGGTTTTTGAGTATTCTGTTAACCTCTTGTGGTTCTTACCAAAATAGTTCTTACTACGACGGGGATGGAATTTATGGAAATACCGCTAAAAAAACTATTGTGAGAGAGAATCAAGATACTCAAAATAATTACTACAAAAATTATTTTGGCTCTTTGCAGGACAACAATCAATCCGCGGATATTTTTACCGATGTGGATAATTACAGCAATTACAACACTGATAATGATAGCATTCAGCAAACCTATTCCAATTATGGCGGATGGGGAAGCAATTCCCATGAAACCATAATAAATGTATCGCCTAATCACTGGAGTCTTTCGTTAGGATATGGATTGGGTTATCCTTATTATGGCTACGGATATGGTTATTCTGGCTTCGGCTGGAACTACCCTTATTATGGTTATGGCTATTCTAGCTTCGGGTGGAACTATCCTTATTATGGTTGGGAATATCCTAGCTACGGTTGGAATTACCCTTATTATGGAGGAGGTTACTCATCTGGTTACTATAACAATTACTCATACAATCCAAGCAGAAGAGGTTCATCGTATTCTAACAGAGTGAACAGCAATAGAAATTATAGCACCAGAACTTCTAGGGATTATTCTCAAAACCCAACTAATAGTTATAGAGGAACAAACAATAGAAATTCTACTTATAATAGTACTAGAACAAGTCCTACTTTCACAAGAAATCAAAATCAGAATAATACTTTCAGTAATTCTAACCGAAGAACAAGCACAAACAGTTCTCGCAGCGAAAGCTATACTCCAACAAGATCTTATACACCTAGTAGTTCAAGAAGCGAAAGCAATTCTTCAACTTCAAGATCATATAGCCCAAGCTCAAATAATTCTAATAATAGTGGTGGCGGTGGAAGATCATCTGGCGGTGGAAGCGGAAGAAGATAACTTTTACGTCTATTTGAATAAAAAACTAAACCTTACCTGAAATAAAAATGAAAAAATATTTATTCCTACTATTAACAGGCTTCACTTTTAGTGCTGCACAATCACAAGAGACAACAGATGCGATCCGATATGTGCAGGACAATTTGAATGGCACAGCACGTTTTAGAGCTATGGGCGGAGCTTTTGGAGCATTAGGAGGTGATTTATCTTCTATTAATATAAATCCTGCAGGGGCTGCTGTTTTTTCAAATAATCAGATTGCGGTGACATTAAGCAGTTACAATACGAAAAACAATTCCAATTATTTTGGCTCTGAAACCACCGAGAAAGATAATTCCTTTGATTTAAATCAAGCTGGAGGTGTTTTTGTTTTTAACAACAGAAATTCAAATAGTAATTGGAAAAAGTTTTCAATGGGAGTGAATTATGACAATGTAAATAATTACAATAATTCTCTATTTTCTGCTGGAACGAATCCAAATAATTCAGTTGATAACTATTTTTTAAGTTATGCTGATGGAGTCCCCCTAAATGTATTGAAAAACTCAAGCTATGGAAATTTAGATCATGGAGCGCAACAAGCATATTTAGGATATTGGGGTTATATAATAAATTCAGCAGATGAGAATAACCCAAATAACACACAATATATTTCAAATGTTCCTGCAGGCGGAAATTATTATCATGAGAACACTTTTAGTTCTGATGGTTATAACGGCAAACTATCTTTTAATGCTGCAACCTCTTACAAAGACCAGTTGTATTTGGGAATAAACCTAAATTCTCATTTTACAGATTACAGACAATCTACCAGTTTTTATGAAGACAATAGTGCCCCATTAACTGATGAGTACACCGTAACAAGATTGCGTTTTGACAATGATTTATATACTTATGGAACTGGGTTTTCATTTCAAGTGGGCGCTATTGCAAAAGTCACTAATGAAGTTCGTTTAGGACTAGCCTACGAATCATCAACTTGGTATCACTTGAGTGATGAATTTTCTCAAAGATTAGTTGTAGTGAGCAGCGCAACAGGTGTTGATGACACGAATGATGTTGTTGATCCTCAAATTACAAATTACTACGCACCATACAAGTTACAAACACCAAGTAAACTGACAGGAAGTTTTGCTTATGTTTTTGGTAAATCAGGGCTGATAAGTATTGATTATGCCATGAAAGATTATAGCAACACTAAATTCAAACCTGAAAATGATTCTTATTTCAGTGATGTAAACAGCTATATGAATTCAGTTTTGGATAAAACCAACGAAGTAAGAGTGGGTGCTGAATATAAAATTGAGAAACTAAGCTTAAGAGCTGGATACCGTTACGAACAGAGTCCCTACAAAAACAAAACAACTGTTGGTAATTTGAAAGGATATTCAGGAGGTTTAGGTTATAATTTCGGTTCTACCAAAGTGGATTTATCGTATTCATCTTCGGAAAGAAATTCTCAGCAAGGTTTTTTTAGTCAAGGACTTACAGACGGTGCTAAAATAAATTCTATCAATAATACTATTACTATGACTTTATTGTTTGAATTGTAATTCACAAAAAAACACTATTAAAAATCCGTTTCGTTATTATGGAACGGATTTTTTTTAGCCCTGATTACTTCACTTAATTTTCATTTTCATTTGAGTTCAGTGAACTTCGTTTGCAGTGAAAATCCTCCCGATTTTTTTTCGGGAGATTGCAACGTATAGCAGGAATAGCTTCATAAAAAACATTGAAAAGAAATTGAAACAAGTTCAGTTTGAATAAAAAATTGTAATTTTGCAAAATTCCCAAATTATCGGGACTATAATGCTATGAGAACGAAGTCTTTAAAAAAGAATAAAATCAACGTAATCACTCTTGGGTGTTCGAAAAATGTATATGACAGTGAAGTGCTTATGGGACAGCTTCGCGCAAGCGGAAAAGACGTCACACACGAAGCTCCAGAAGCTGAAGAAGGAAATATTATTGTCATAAATACTTGTGGATTTATTGATAATGCTAAGGCAGAATCAGTAAACATGATTTTGGAATATGCCGATAAAAAAGAGAGAGGATTAGTAGACAAAGTTTTTGTTACGGGATGTTTATCAGAGCGTTACCGACCTGATTTAGAAAAAGAGATTCCAAATGTGGATCAATTTTTTGGTACTACGGAGTTGCCACAATTATTGAAAGCTTTAGGTGCCGATTATAAGCATGAATTACTGGGTGAGCGATTGACTACGACTCCAAAAAATTATGCGTATTTAAAAATTTCCGAAGGTTGCGACAGACCATGCAGTTTTTGCGCGATTCCATTAATGCGAGGAAAAAACGTTTCACAAACCATTGAAAAATTGGTAAAAGAAGCCGAAGGTTTAGCTAAAAATGGCGTGAAAGAATTGATTTTGATTGCTCAGGATTTGACTTATTATGGTCTGGATCTTTACAAAAAGAGAAATCTTGGTGAATTATTAGAAGCTTTGGTAAAAGTAGAAGGAATCGAATGGATTCGTTTGCACTACGCCTTCCCTACCGGTTTCCCAATGGACGTTCTGGAAATCATGAAGCGCGAGCCAAAAATTTGTAATTATATTGATATTCCGTTGCAACACATTTCAGATTCTATTTTGAAATCGATGCGTCGCGGAACAACTCAAGAGAAAACAACAAAATTATTGAAAGATTTCCGTGAAGCTGTTCCTGGAATGGCTATACGTACGACTTTGATTGTAGGTTACCCTGGAGAAACACAAGAAGATTTCAACATATTGAAAGATTTCGTTCAAGAAATGAAATTTGACAGAATGGGTTGTTTTTCTTATTCACACGAAGAAAATACGCATGCGTATTTATTGGAAGACGATGTTCCGGATACAGTAAAACAAGAACGTGCCAACGAAATTATGGAATTACAATCTCAAATTTCCTGGGATTTAAACCAAGAAAAAGTAGGTCAAACATTCAAATGTATCATCGACAGAAAAGAAGGTGGTCATTTTGTTGGACGCACTGAATTTGACAGTCCAGATGTAGATAACGAAGTTTTAATTGATGCTTCAAAGCATTATGTGAAAACTGGTGAATTTGTGATGATAAAAATTATCGAGGCTACAGAATTTGATTTGTATGGTGAGCCCGCTTAGATTTGTAATATAGTTTTTGAAAACCTTTTTAAAACATTTAATATGAAAATAGTTCAGTCATTATTAGTGAGCGCATTTATGTTATTATCTATTAATACCATTTCCGCACAATATGGAAATAGTGGCTATGGCGGAGGAGGTTATGGTAGAAACGGTTATGGAAGTGGTCGCATGAATAGTGGAATGGATCAAGGTAGAAGCCAGGAAAAACCAAAAGAAATTCCCGTTGAAGAAACTGTTGGTAAAATTATGGTCAGACTAAAACCAGCTCTAGTTCTTGACGAACTTCAGGAAATTGCTATTGCAAACATACTTACAGAAAGCATAAAACAACAAGGGGTTATATTAAAACAAGAAACGAATCAAAGCGATCAAATAAAAAATATCCAAATACTTTCTGAAAATACGGAAAGAAAGGTTGTGGAATTATTGAACGACGATCAAAAAGAAAAATACAAAATATTTTCTCAAGAAAGTAAAAATCCAAAAAAATCCAAAAAAAACAGATAATCCGTATTTTGGGACATAAAAATGCAATTTAAATATGAGAAAATCCTTTTACTGCCTGATTTCGGCTGTTATAATTACATCTTGCTCCACTAATCCTTACAAAGCCAGTGAGAAAGTATATGACAAAAAACTCAAAACATTAAAGGATCAGATTTCAACCAAAGAGTCACAGCCTTTGCCTTTTGTTACCGAAACCGCAATAAGTATCGACACTTTATACGCAAAACAATTGCATATTTTTAAAGATTCTATTTCAAAAATGGGGTCTACTCCTTTGCAAAATGGTATCAATACAGAATGGATAGGCACTGTAAATTTTAATTTGCGGAAGCCTAACTTTATAATTATCCATCATACCGCCCAAGATTCCCTACAACAAACTGTAAAAACGTTTACAAAAACTGAAACGCAGGTAAGTGCCCATTATGTAATTTCAGATAATGGCAAAGTGGTTCAAATGTTGAATGATTATCTAAGAGCTTGGCATGCCGGAACTGGTTCATGGGGAAAAAATACTGATATCAACTCGACATCTATAGGAATTGAACTGGATAATAACGGCACAGAGCCTTTTACTGAATTACAGATGAATAGTCTACTGGCACTATTGACTAAATTAAAAAAAGACTACAATATTCCTGCCCAAAACATCATTGGCCATTCCGATATTGCTCCAACCAGAAAAAAAGATCCAAGCGCTTTGTTCCCTTGGAAAATTTTAGCTGAAAAAGGATTTGGAATTTGGTCTGATGAAATATTAGAGACTGCTCCTCTCGATTTTAATGTTCAACAAGGATTGCAAATCATAGGATACGACACAAAGAATCTTTTGGCAGCCATTACAGCATTTAAATTGCATTATGTTCAATCTCAAGTTGATGACATAGTAGATGAAAACACTAAGAATATTATCTACTCTATATATAAGAAACAATAACTTATTGTTCCAAAGTAATAACAGCAAAGCGTCTTTTTGAATTGTTCAAAAAGACGCTTTGCTGTTATTAAACCCCTTTTCCAACAAACTTACTTTATAAAGACACTCTTATTATTCAATAATAAAAAGCTGCCAAAGCACTTAAAAGCTTCATGAAAGCAAAGCAATTTTTGCAAGACTAAAAAGCCGTTTTATTGTTAAACCCTTTATTAAACCAACTCATTATATAAAAATTTTAACTTATATTCAATAAAAAAAAGCTGCCAAAACACTTAAAAGTATCTTGACAGCAAAAAAAAAAATATTGTTTTTAAATTAGAATGTATAAGTTGTCGCAAGTAAAACATATGCGTTTGAACCTGTCGGAAGTGCATCGCTATCAGAGAAAACATCTACAGATGAACTATCATATCTAATCTCAGGAATAATAGTCAAGTTTCCTACTTTATAGTTTAATGATAAAGTATTTCCAAGTATATTTCCACCTATAGCATTTGCTGAAAGTGCATCTTTATCATCAAAATACTCTAATCTGTAAGCTAAGCTAACATTTTCTTTAACAGCGTAACTGGCATACCCTACTAATGAAAACCATTCTCCGTCTAAATTACTATCAAAATCATCCGCTACCATTGCATAAGTACCATTAAATCCTAAAGAGAATGCATCACTTAGTTTTTTAGAACCTACAAAATCAAATTGAGTTACGTTTTTATCAGAAACAGGATTAACACTGCCAGAAGTTACGTTAAAGTATGCACTTCCTGTATCTCCAACATATCCTAATTGACCGATAAACGTTTTTTGAGTAGAACCTGCATCAAGTGCTGATTTAAAATCGGTTGGATTAGTAACACCTGCCATGATACTGAACTTACCTGAAGTATATTGTGCTTTAACACCGGTATTAAAGAACGGTCCGTTAGTAAAAGCATAAGACATACTATAATTTTTGTTATCTACTGCATCTAATAATTCGTATCCAATATGCGTTCCAAAACTACCCGCTATCATTTTGAATTTATCCGAAAACTCATAAGTAAAGTTTAATTGCTTAATCATAAAAGTATTAGCGGCATCATTATAAGTAAATTCACTTGCTCTGCTTCCAAAACCTAAATCTACAAAAACAGATGCTTTACCCATTTTGTGTGAAGCTTCAATAGATGCCATTCCTAATTCAAATGAATTGTGAGAGCCAGTAAAACTTGTTAAACCATTGCCTTGTTGATTAGAAAAATCATATTTATAATACATATCTGCTGAACCTGCAAAAGTTGTAGCTGGTGCTGGTGTCGTTTCTTGTGCAAATGTCATGCCCGTCGTTAGCATTAATGCTAAAATTAGTCCTGCTTTTTTCATCTTTAAGTTTAGTTTTAATTATTAATTTGGTTTGGTTATTATTTTTTATCTATACTATTTGTTGTGTTTTTTTAAATCAAAAAACCTTTTTTACAGTTATTCATTTAGTAGGCAAAACCCTTTTTCCTGAGGCGAATTTATTAACTTTTATTTTACTTAAATAAATAATAATTACTTTTTTGACTCTTTTTGATAAGAATTATCGATAACAAAGAAACATTCGGAAATAATATATATTTCCATCTTTTTAATGATATATTTTAAAAATCTCATAATTCATTTATTTACATAACCCCTATTTTTTTACGTATTAAAACAAAAAACTATCTATTGTAAAAGACATTTTATCAATATTTTGAATACAAAAACACAAATACCCCACTAAAAAACGCATTGATTACTATTTTTAAATTTAATAGAAAAACAAACAACACTATTATTAACCTCGTTTTTTAATTAGAAATATAAGATCCTAAATAATAATGACAGGTTATTGTATCAATCCCGTTAAATAAAAAGAAGATTGCAAAAATACACAAACATATAAACACTTTGATACATTTGAAACCATTTTTAGATTTATTAAAAAAGGTCAATTATTAATTTTTTCAAAATATTAATATCCTAAAAAAAACCTTTTTCCGAAATATTTCTCTTTATCGAACCAAACAGATGTTAATTTTATTTTAAATTTAGCGAAGTAGTTTTGATTTCATTTGTTAAACTCTATTTTTGCCGTAATGAAGATAATCGCACAAATATTAATGTTTGTTTTTGTCGCTTTCCTTTTAACACCTACGATTGTTTGTGTCATAGAGAAAAGTGCCGATACTTCTATTTTCTATGGTTTTTCTGAGGAAGAACAAGCACACAAGCAGATTAAAGCAATTTTTCATTATAATACTATATATGAAGGAATCAAATCATCAAGACTAACTTCAAGTCTTATTCTGTCAGAGAATTTGTCCAAACACGATACAATTGCTTCTACTATATTCATTCCCCCACCCGAACAGGTTTAACACATCGTGGATTTTAATATTTTAAAATCTAATTCTCTCATTTTTGTAATGTGAGCAAGTCTTTTGTGTTTAATTTTTAGTAAGGTATTATGACAAAAAAAATCAATCTTTTTGCTAACCTTAAATCTGATTTTGCGTCTGGTTTAGTGGTTTTTTTGGTGGCGCTTCCATTGTGTTTAGGTATTGCGATGGCTTCTGGTGCACCGTTATTTTCGGGAATTATTTCTGGCGTTATTGGCGGGATAGTTGTAGGTTATTTGAGTAAATCACATTTAAGTGTCACCGGACCTGCAGCTGGTTTAACAGCTATTATTCTTACTGCAATTACTGATTTAGGTGCTTTTGATATTTTTTTAACCGCAGTTTTTATTGCAGGTTTAATCCAATTGGCATTGGGATTCATCAAAGCAGGAACTATTTCAAATTATTTCCCTACAAATGTTATTGAAGGAATGTTGGCCGGAATCGGAATTATTATAATTATGAAGCAACTGCCGCATGCTTTTGGCTACGACAGTGATTTTGAGGGCGATCAATCCTTTATGCAAACGGATGGAAGCAATATGTTTTCTGCATTATTCGGTATATTTGACTATGTTCAATTGGGCTCCATAATTATTACTGTAATCTCATTAATCATATTGATTGCTTGGGATAAGGTTCCTTTTTTGAAAAAATTAAAATTAATTCCGGGTGCACTTATAGCCGTTATCGTTGGTGTTGTTTTAAATGAAATTTTCACATCAACAGGAAGCTCTTTGGCTATAGCCAAAGAACATTTGGTTTCATTACCGGTTCCGAAGACTTTTGAAGAATTCAAACAAATTATAGTTACTCCTGATTTTTCTGGAATTACTAATCCTAAAGTCTGGATTGTAGGCTTGACGATTGCCATTGTTGCTTCAATAGAAACGCTATTGTGTATTGAAGCGTCTGATAGAATGGATGTTCAAAAGCGTTACACCGATACCAACGTAGAGTTAAAAGCACAGGGAATTGGAAATATTGTCAGCTCCCTTTTAGGTGGTTTACCAATGACTTCGGTTGTTGTTCGTTCCTCTGCGAATAACAATGCTGGTGCAAAATCAAAAATGTCTGCTATTATTCATGGCGTGTTGTTATTGGTAAGTGTTGTTACAATTCCACTAATCTTGAATAAAATCCCATTGGCTACATTAGCAGCCATATTACTATTAGTGGGATATAAACTGGCTAAACCATCAACATTCAAGCATTTTTGGAAAAAAGGAAAATACCAATTTGTGCCTTTTATCGCCACTTTATCAGCCGTTGTATTCACCGATTTATTAAAAGGTGTTGCTCTGGGGATTGTCATCAGTATTATATTTATTTTGAAAGGCAACCTTAAACGAGCGTACTATTTTAGAAAAGAAGAGTATGCAGATGGCGATGTCATTCATATCGATTTAGCACAAGAAGTTTCTTTTTTAAATAAAGCAGCAATCAAGTTAACATTAAATCATATTCCTGAAAATTCTAAAGTAATTATTAATGCACAGGATACGGTTTACATTGCCCATGATATTTTGGACTTAATCCATGAATTTAAAACCATAAAAGCTAAAGATGACAATATAAAAGTTAAGCTTAAAGGGTTTAAAAAAGCGTATCAGTTAGAAAATAGTGAGGAGACGACAAACAAAGTTACCGTTGAGCACTATTATGATGCTGCAAAAAGAAAAACAATTAAAAGAGAAATCGTCACTGAAGAATTTATGATTAAATCATAAATAACGAGCCTTTAATTAATCTCTTTTTTCATCTCAATTATTTTATTAAGTAAAAAAATTGATTTTAATAATTTTTAACAAAACAAAAAAATGAGCGATTTTTATAAAAAAATATTAGACAATAATAAAAAATGGGTTGAAACTTCTTTAGCCAGCGATCCAAATTATTTTGAAGATTTAGCTAAAGGCCAAACACCGCCATTATTATGGATTGGCTGTTCTGACAGTAGAGTTCCTGCTAATGAAATCGTAGGAGCAAAACCAGGAGAAGTATTCGTCCATAGAAACATAGCCAATATGGTAATCCATACTGACATGAATATGTTAAGTGTTCTGGATTACGCCGTGAATGTTTTAAAAGTAAAGCATGTACTTGTTTGTGGCCACTATGGTTGCGGAGGTATAAAAGCTGCGATGGGAAATGAATCTATCGGTATTATTGACAACTGGATTCGTCACATAAAAGACGTATACCGTTTGCATCATATTTATTTGGATTCCATTATTAATGAAACGGATCGTTTCAATAAGTTTGTGGAACTCAACGTAAAAGAACAGGTTTTTGATTTAGCCAAAACTTCTATTGTGCAATCTGCTTGGAAAAACGGACAGGACTTAACTTTACATGGTTGGGCTTACGGATTGAATTCGGGTTTCGTAACTGATTTGGATGTCAATATCAGTTCAGAAAAAGATTTGGACCAAGTTTATCAATTAAAATTCTAAAAGCAATCATTTGTACTTATTACTATTATAATTAGCAACAATTCTTCGTTTTAAGAAGTATTGCATCCATACTGGAAGAGGCTGTCTAAAAACATAGACAGCCTCTTTTTTATAAACTCTGATTTAGTTTCTTTAATACGTAAAAGTCACACCCGCTAATAAAAATTGTTTTCCAAATGGTTCCAAATTAGTTTTATTTGAAGCTGCATTATAAGTATAATTTAACCAAATTGGCATGGTAATACTTTCGCTTAATTGAATGTCTTTTGACACAGTGCATCCTAGGTTAACAAATGAGGGTTTATTATAATCAGCAAAAGTATAATATTCTGCTTTATTATTAAGAACAGCTCCCACAACAGGAGCGATATTTAATCCTAAGGGAGCTTCAAAATCATATCCAATTTCCATATAAGTAGTGAAATTTTGTTTTCCTTTTTCATCATTTTCATCTTTATATCTAAAATCATTTCCTGCAATTAAGGTGCTTAAAGTAAACCAAATTGGCACTCCTTTTTCAGAAAAATCAAACAGAAACTGCAAATCAATTGATTGTGATCCATCATTCCCAAAATTGAAAAAATCATTTGAAACGCCTTCTTGTTTGTCTGTAGATGGCCAATAATAATCCTGCAATGAAACAGTCAAATAATCTGTAATGGCATAATTAAAAATAAAATCTAACTCTTGGTACCCTTTTGAAGCTCCATTTGCATCATAATATTCTTTTTTGAAATTGTGTGTTGCCCAAAAACCCACAGAGAATTTATCACTCACATTATAATTTCCATACAATTGTGCTACAGGATATTTACCTCCCCAAGATTGTCCTCTCCAAATATATCGACTGGCAATATCGAGATTTATATCCCATTTTTTTTTAACTTTTACGGTGTCAATGGCATTTTCTTGTGCAAATAGTATGCTATTCGTCAACATTAATACAAAAATAAGTCCTGCTTTTTTCATGCTTGATTTTGGTTGTTAATTTTAAAATTCGATTTCTATTCTTAATTATAATTATTCGATGATTATCGATTTCATATTCATAAATTCTTTTATTCCAATGTCAGACAATTCTCTTCCGTAACCTGATTTTTTTATTCCTCCAAAAGGAATTCTGGAATCAGAACGCACCAATGCGTTTATAAAAACATTTCCTGCTTCAATTTTTCGTGCCAATCTATATGCATTTTCACGATCTTCGGTCCAAATTGCCGATGCCAATCCATATCTATGATTATTGGCTATCGCAACAGCATCATTTTCATCTTTAGCTCTAATTAGGGTTGCCAATGGACCAAAAATTTCTTCTTGAAAAGCAATATTATTGGAATCCACAAAATCAATTAATGTAGGTTGGAAATTGCAATCTTCACGCACCCCTCCTACCACTAATTTCGCACCTTGCTGCAACGATTTTTCTAATTGACGACTCAATTTTTCGGCCAAATCCAATCGAGCCAAAGGCCCCATATTGATTCCGCTCTTCAATGGATTTCCTTGCTGCAATGCATTAATTTTTTGGGCAAGAAGGCCTGCAAATTCATCGGCAACTTTTTCAGTAACAATAAAACGTTTGGCACAAATACAAGCCTGACCGGCATTAAGCATTCTGGATTGAGTGGCGATAGTAGCTGCTTTTTCAAGATTGGCATCATTCAAAACAATAAATGCATCCGAACCGCCCAACTCCATAACTGATTTTTTGATGTGCTTTCCAGCCAATGAAGCTACAGAAGAACCCGCCATTTCACTCCCTGTCAAAGTTACGCCACAGACAATATCCGAAGCGATTACACTTTCCACTTGTGTAATATCTATAGTTATTTGTTGAAAAACACCTTCTGGAAAACCAGCTTCCAAAAATGCACTTTCAATAGCTTTGGCACAGCCAATAACATTTGGTGCATGTTTCAAAAACGTCACATTACCCGCCATAATTGCCGGTGCGGCATAACGAAGTACTTGCCAAAAAGGGTAATTCCAAGGCATAATCGCAAAAACGGCTCCCATTGGGTCATAAACAGACAGGCTTCTGAAAGGCGTGTCATACTGCTGATCCTTCAGCATTTTTTCTGCATTCTCCGCATAAAAATCACAGTTTCCGGCTGATTTTTCCACTTCGCTAATTCCTTCAGATAGAATTTTACCCATTTCATTGGTAATGAGTAATCCCAACTCTTCTTTGTTTACTCTCAGAATATTAGCCAATTTTTTCATTTTATCAGCCCTCTCCTGAAAAGATGCATTCCGCCAATTCTTAAAAGCACTTTCTGATAATTTCAGTTTTTGATTCAATTGTGCATTCGTCAACACTTCGTGTTCTGCAATAATCGCTCTTGAAAATGGGTTTATTGATTTGAATATCATTTTATTTTTTGTTTAAAGTTTTTACTTTTGAACCATTAAGACAATAAGCTTATTAAGTTCAACAATAAATCGAATTTTGTTTAGCTGGTAACTGCGACTGAATACTGCGAGCTGAACACTTTTTTAATGGTTCTCGCTTAATTTAGTGTTTGGATCCAAAGGCCAATACATCAAAACCGAACAATTTCCGCTTCTAGGATCATCTAAATAATCGAATAATGGTTCCACCAGAATGAATCCGCATTTGGTTTGAGCCGTAACAGTTGGGTCTATGATTTCACCTTTGATTAATTTATCACAATATTCTGCAATTGTCATTTGACCTTTTACTTTGTCATAACCAATAGGCATCCCAGCTGTCATTTGTCCTTTGCAACCTAATGCCTTGGCCACATCCTGACGCGCATTATAAATTTCCCTTCCAACACCTTTTCCTTGGTAATCCGGATGAACAGAAACATCCAACCCATAAATCCATTCGGCTTTAGGATCGTGTGTTCCCAACCATAAATCATCCGAAATCTCTAAAAAAGTATGCTGCCCTTTGTGATAATTTTGACGTAGAGTTGTTGAAGAAGCAATTACTTTATCACCATCTAAAACGACAAACTGTCCTTCAGGAAAAATCTCCAAATGTTTTTTGTATTTTTCTTCAGTAATTAATTCTTCAGCAGACAAAGTAGGAAAAACTATTTCTTGCAATTTCGCTTGTTGTTTTGCATGTTCCGGTAAAGGAGTTTGTAAAGTGTATTTCCCTAAAATTTCTTTTTTCATAAATTGACGACTCCTTTGAATACTAATAAAGTTATAAAAAGATTGGCGCTAAATTAAGAGAATTAGAATTATACGCCTTATCGTTGGGGGGAAATATTTTTTATTGTTCCTAAAATGATTAAAATGAAGAACAAATTGAGTACGGTTTAGCTATTATTTCACAAGCAATGAGTATTGCAGATGAATATATGATTCAAAATAACTTATGTTTTGTACTGAAAAATGGGCTTATTTATTAGACAAAAAATCTAAAAAAACAGTTGCCAGTACTAAATTTCGGATTTTCAATATTGTCCCATCCTGAAATATCGATACACAAAAAACATCGTTATGGAAGAAACCACACATTATACTTATGCAAATAGTCTCGAATCTTTATTCCTGATTCTTTAAGATCTTCCACTTTCCAATTCCCCTCTGACTTAGCTGATTTTTCGTTTGGCAATTGGTGGTGGAATCGCTGCGATTATTAAGCCTAAAAATTAATTTTGGAAAATTATATTGAAAAAAAGAGTAAAAGTTAACTTTCACCCTTTTTATTGTCCCAAAATCCCTTCAATCTCCAATAATTCGGCTGCGGAAAAATCCAGATTCTGTAAACTGTCAATATTATTATTTAATTGACCAACAGAACTGGCGCCAATCAAAACCGAAGTAATTCGGTTGTCTTTTAATAACCAAGCCAAAGCCATTTGTGCCAAAGACTGATTTCGTCCTTTCGCTATTTCGTTCAACGCTATAATCTTTTGCACTTTTGCTTCAGAAACTTCTTCTAATTGCAAATGTCCATTTGGATTCGAAGCTCTTGAATTTTCCGGAATTCCTTTCAGGTATTTATCCGTTAAAAGTCCTTGTGCCAAAGGCGAAAAAGCAATACATCCCACTCCTTTTTCTTCCAGAACGTCCAGTAAACCCTCTTCTGGTTCTCTAACAAACATCGAGTATTTTACTTGATGAATCAGGCAAGGTGTTCCTAATCGTTTTAGGATTTCGGTGGCTTCTCTGGTTTGTTCCGCATTATAATTAGAAATTCCAGCATACAACGCTTTCCCGCTTCGCACGGCATAATCCAAAGCCATCATGGTTTCTTCCAAAGGCGTTTCAGGATCAAAACGATGCGAATAAAAAATATCCACATAATCCAAATTCATTCGCTTCAAACTCTGGTCTAAACTCGATAATAAATATTTACGGGAACCCCAGTCGCCATAAGGACCATTCCACATGGTGTAACCGGCTTTGGTCGTAATTACGATTTCATCGCGTAGGTTTCCCTGAAAATTATTCTTCAGGATTTTGCCAAAATTGGTCTCTGCAGAACCCGGAACCGGACCGTAATTGTTAGCCAAATCAAAATGGGTAATTCCCTTATCAAAAGCTGCTTTTACAATGTTTTCTCCATTTTCAAAACTATCCACCGAACCGAAGTTATGCCATAATCCTAAAGAAATTTGCGGTAATAACAAACCGCTTTTTCCACATCTGTTGTATTTCATTTATTTGTTTTTTTTAATCAAATTCTAATTTAGGTGTTTTAATCAGTTGCGAAAGATAGTAAAATGTCAATTAGTAATAAAAAAACACCAACCAGTGTTTTAATAAATCAAAGAAAGACAAGACGTGAACTTCCCTGATTAAAAAAATTTCTCCTTTTACGGAAAACCGTAAAGAATGTTTAAAAAAGTGACTGTAATTTGTAAACTAACAAAATCATGTTAATAAGATAATTCTTAAGTAAGGATTGTTTTAGTTATTTTTACGGGAAACAGATATATTTTATTAGTAGCCAATTTGACAAAAATGACATGAAAAAAAAACTTACCTCTTTTCTAATCTTAATTATATTAAATTTAAGTATGAATGCACAAGAAAACAATCCATCCATCATTCTAAATGCTGACCAATTAGCCATTACAGTTGTAAACCTTAGAAAAACAAATAAATATAAATGATATAACTGGAACAGGTAGTTTTATTGAAAAAGACCATAAATTATATATTGTTACTGCGACACATGTTTCAAAAGTAATGGATTCAACTGCTTATGTCATAATTCAAGGAGAAAACAATAAACCCATTAAATTAGATTTAAAGCAGCTTGCAAATCCAATTAAATGGATTGATCATAAAGAAGCAGACTTGTCTATTTTAGAATTGAATCCTTCAAAAGAGCTAATATCAAAATATCTTCAGCAAAGATTTATACCATATGAAATGATTGATACAACTCCAAAATCAATATCTAGAAATACTCAATTAACAATAATAGGATTCCCTTTAGGTCTAGGTATACTAGGCTATTTTTCGCCCTTAACGTATAGGACTTTTCCCTCAAGTGGTTTACTTACATTAAATAGGTTTGACATTAAAACACCCCAAACATTTATAATATTAGAGAATCCAAGTACTGAAGGATACAGTGGCGGTCCTGTGTATGATTTATCTATAATAGAATCTGGAGTTATGAAGTTGACAGGAAACGGAACAAAACTACTTGGTTTTATACACGGAACACTAGCTGATGGAACTGGAGGTAAACTGACCGCATTAACACCCGCATTTTATCTTTCAGATTTAATAAAATAAGTATAATAACATTTTTATAAATTTACATGGAAAATTATTATTTCGAAGTTTATTGAAAAAAACTTCTTTTTAAGATTTCTTAATTACTAACAACAGAAAAAGCTCTAATCATATAACTAAAAACCACCTAAATCATCAGGTGGTTTTTCAATTCTTATAAAAAACTACAAAGGAATATTCCCGTGTTTTCTATTAGGAGTAACACTTACTTTGTTTTCCAACATACTAAACGCTTTTATCAATTTGCGTCGGGTGTCTTGCGGGAGGATTACCTCATCCACAAAACCACGTTGCGCTGCGGTGTACGGATTGGCAAACAAATCGGCATATTCTGCTTCTTTTTCCAACAGTTTTGCTTCATGGTCTTCGGCTTCGTTAATTTCTTTCTTGAAGATAATTTCAGAGGCGCCTTTGGCTCCCATAACGGCAATTTCGGCAGTTGGCCAGGCAAAATTCATGTCGGCACCAATGTGTTTCGAGTTCATCACATCATACGCGCCACCATAGGCTTTACGGGTAATCACGGTCACTCTCGGCACGGTCGCTTCGCTCAGGGCATATAACAATTTAGCACCGTGCACGATAATCCCGTTCCACTCTTGGTCGGTTCCCGGTAAAAAGCCAGGTACGTCCACTAAAACCAATAGCGGAATATTAAAACAATCGCAAAAACGAGTAAATCGAGCCGCTTTTTTCGAACTGTTCACATCAAGACAACCGGCTAAAATCATCGGTTGGTTGGCTATAATCCCAATGCTTTTTCCTCCCAATCGGGCAAAACCCACGAGAATATTTTCGGCATAATTTTTATGAATTTCAAAAAACGAATCTTCGTCAATAATTCCACCGATGACTTCGTGCATATCGTACGGTTTGTTGGGATTATCCGGAATAATAGTTGCTAATTTAGTACGTACCTCATCATTCAGTTCGTACCGTAAATTACGGGGCGTTTCTTTATTGCTTTGTGGCAAATAACTCAACAAACGTTTCAAATCTTCCAGACATTCCACATCATTTGCTGACGTGCAATGCGCCACACCAGATTTGGTAGAATGCGTACTCGCCCCACCCAATTCCTCCGAAGTCACGGTTTCATTGGTCACGGTTTTCACCACATTCGGTCCCGTTACAAACATATAACTGGTGTCTTCGACCATCATCGTAAAATCAGTCATAGCAGGAGAATAAACGGCTCCACCTGCACAAGGCCCCATAATAGCTGAAATTTGCGGAATTACTCCCGAAGCTTGTACGTTTCGGTAAAAAATATCGGCATAACCGCCCAAAGAACGAACACCTTCCTGAATACGTGCTCCACCAGAATCATTCAGTCCAATCATTGGTGCTCCCATTTTGACTGCCATATCCATGACTTTACAGATTTTTTCGGCATGTGTTTCGGATAACGAACCGCCAAAAACGGTAAAATCCTGAGCAAAAATATAAACCAATCGTTCGTTTATGGTTCCGTATCCTGTAATGACTCCGTCACCATAATACAGCTCTTTTTCCATTCCAAAATCAGATGTTCGGTGCGTTACCAACATCCCAATTTCTTCAAAAGAACCTTCATCCATCAAATAATTGACGCGTTCTCTTGCAGTCAGTTTTTTATTGGAATGCTGTTTTGCAATTCTGTTTTTACCGCCACCCAAATGAGCTTCGGCAATTTTATCGTTTAGTGTTTTTATTTTGTCTTGCATACTATTCTTTTTTTACCGCTAATTTTTAGTAACCTTCTTGTGTCTATTGAGCTGTTTATTATTTATTAAAAATTCTTAATGAACGGAATAAAAACCATTTTATATCAAGGCATTCGCTTTTAAGAATTTTCATTACGAGTTTGTAAAATCTGCTAAATCAGCGTGCCTATTTTTTCACGCAGATTTAGCAGATTTACGCAAATTCAAAGTGAAAAACATTAAAACATAACTTTTCTTACAGATTAAGAAATAGTTCATTTTAAAAGTGAATACCCCGATTTTATATAAAGGCATTAAGAAAATTAAGACTTAATTCCTTAATGGTTCAAATAATTTTTTCATTCGGTAAGCGTACGATTTTTTGATCTTCAAAATACTGTTTCAACGCTACCAAAGCAGCGATTTCGGCTTCTTGCGCCATTTGGTTTTTCAATACATCGGCATTGTAATAGTTCTTTACGAAATGCGTGTCAAATTTCCCGGAACGAAACGCCTCGTGTTCAAAAACAAATTTCCCAAAAGGCAAGGTCGTCTGCACACCTTCCACCTGATAATCTTCGATGGCTTTGAGCATAATTTGAATCGCCTCTTCACGGGTTTCGCCATAGGTGATTAATTTGGCCAACATGGGATCGTAATAAATCGGAATATCCATGCCTTGTTCAAAACCGTTATCCACACGAACACCTTCGCCTTCTGGCAATTGATACACATCCAAATGACCCACACTTGGTAGAAAATCATTCATCGGATCCTCGGCATACACACGCAATTCCATGGCGTGCCCTTTTATTTTCAAATGGTCTTGCTTGATTGTCAATGCTTCTCCTCTTGCCACTCTGATTTGCAATTCGACTAAATCGGTTCCTGTAATCCATTCCGTAACGGGATGTTCCACTTGCAAACGGGTGTTCATCTCCAAGAAGTAAAAATTATTGTTTTCGTCCAATAAAAATTCGACTGTTCCGGCTCCTAAATAATCACAGGATTTAGCTACCAAAACGGCAGCTTCTCCCATTTTTTTACGCAATTCCGGTGTTAAAACCGAAGAAGGCGCTTCTTCTATCACTTTTTGGTGACGACGCTGGATGCTGCATTCTCTTTCGAATAAATACAACACATTACCATGACTATCCGCCATAACTTGAATTTCAATATGTCTTGGCGAGCCTACATATTTTTCGATAAAAACGGAACCATCTCCAAAAGCAGAAATTGCTTCACTAATCGCTCTATCCATTTGGGATTCAAAATCCGCTTCACTTTCTACCACACGCATTCCCTTTCCACCGCCACCTGCTGAAGCTTTAATTAAAATGGGAAAACCAATTTCTTTGGCAACGACTTTTGCTTTTTCTACATCAGTTATGGCTTCGTCAAAACCGGGAACCATTGGGATATTGTATTGCTTAACGGCATCTTTGGCCGCTAATTTACTTCCCATGATTTTTATCGCTTTCGACTTGGGACCTATAAAGATGATGTCATTTTTTTCTGCTTCTTCGGCAAAATCAGCATTTTCACTTAAAAATCCATAACCGGGATGAATCGCATCCACGTTTAAAGATTTGGCCACTTCAATGATTTTACTACCTAACAAATAGGACTGGCTCGAAGGTGCTTCTCCAATCCAAACGGCTTCATCAGCAAATTTTACGTGAGGTGCATTTCTGTCGGCAGTTGAATATACTGCCACGGTTTTAATACCCATTTTTTGTGCGGTTTTCATCACCCTAATGGCAATTTCCCCTCTATTGGCAACTAATAATTTTTTCATATTTAATAAGACTAAAAGAATAAAGACCGTTTCACTGCTAGAACAAAGAGGCGAAAATTCTTGTTTATTTATCTATTTTCTATACTCTATTATCTTTTTTCTCTATTCGAATTCAATTAATAACTGTCCTTTATCTACTGCATCTCCCATCATTACCGAAATCGTTTTGATAACGCCGTCACGAGGAGAAAGAAAACTGTTTTCCATTTTCATGGCACCCAAAATAATTAGGTTGTCGTTCTCTTTTACAGTTTGCCCTACTACCACACTGATTTCTAAAATCAATCCGGGCATCGGTGCTTTGATAAAATTGACTTGTTTGGTAAGCCCCACTTCGAAACCCATTTCTTTGATAAGAATATCCAAAGAATTTGAAATTGCCACAACGTAGGTGTTGTTATTCACCTTTATCGTATAGCTTTTTTGAAGAAAATCAGAAGTTAGGATTTCCGCTTTATAAGGGGTATTTTGATGTAGTATATGAAATTTATTAGCTTCCACACTAACTGCATCCAGTTGCGAAATACTTTCCTTTTCTATATCAAAATGAAAAGTATCATTTACATTCACTTTATAACCAATACTCATACGTGTATTTATTTAATTGGTTGTAAAAATAAGTAAAGAAAACGTTTTCGTAATCGAAAAATAAAAGTTTTATGCTAATTTGATATCGTTATATAAAAATAAATAGTAAGACTTACTTAAATAAAAAAAATAAAAAAATAAGTATACGCACAAAAAACATATAGAATCTAACATTAAATTATTCTACCCCTTTTTTAGAGAATTAAAGCATCATGCTTTTTTCTGACAACCACATAAGGAATATAAGTACATTTAAGCTAATGTTCGGTTCAAATTATATGAACTTCAATTTCTTACATGGTTAAAAATATCTGAAATTTTTATGTAAATAACTCGACAATACTTTTACAACACTAATAATCCGAATTCTCTTAGGGTTTTAATTGGTTTTGAGTACCAAAACAATTCAAAGTCTTCCCGTTGTGTTTCAAAATCGATTTTTATTTCTTGAAACGTGTAGATTTTAGCATTCGAAACCGAGATTTTCTGAAGTATCTCGACCAACCATTCCCCTTCGTTTTTATTGGTTTGAATGGAGAAACTTTCTTTTTTATCGTGGAAAGTTAACGTCATCAGCTCCCAGGAATTCCCTTTTTTAGATTTAGTAAAATGCTCTATAAATGGCTTCCCTCCTAACCAAACAATTTTGGCCGTGGGTTTACTATTGAAATCATCATCTTCTTGTAATGCATCGAATATAAAATCTGGTGAAATTTTAGTCTTTGGAATTTTAAATTCAAACCAATCCTGTAACTCATAATCAAAACAGATTCCGTGCATAAAATTGAACAAAGATTTCTTGAGTCCAAAACTAAATTTATCGTGATCGATTCCAGTTGAATCAGTATAATTAATGTCGTTATTGGCGAAAGTCCCCAAGATTTCGGTTTCTTTTACCACACCAAATTTCTCAGGATATAAGCCAACGGGACTGTGCGCCGTCATCGCAAACTGATGCCAAAACCCGGATTGCAACACGCCAACTTCAAATAATTGCCGCACCATTTCGAGACTGTCCACGGTCTCATGAATGGTTTGTGTAGGATAACCGTACATCAAATACGCATGAACCATTACACCAGCTTCAGTGAAATTTCGGGTGACTTTGGCGACTTGTTCCACCGTTACGCCTTTATCTATTAATTTCAATAATCTATCGGAAGCGACTTCGAGGCCGCCTGAAACAGCGATACAGCCGGAAGCTTTTAAAAGCAAACACAAATCTTTGGTAAAGCTTTTTTCGAATCGAATGTTCGTCCACCACGTCACGGCTAATTTTCTTCGAAGGATTTCGAGAGCCAGCGCCCGCATCAAAGCCGGTGGAGCTGCTTCATCTACAAAATGAAATCCGTTTTCGCCTGTTTGAGCAATCATTTCTTCCATTCGATCGCACAATAAACTGGCGGCAATGGGTTCATACACTTTTATATAATCTAAAGAAATATCGCAAAACGTACATTTACCCCAATAGCAGCCGTGCGCCATGGTGAGTTTGTTCCAGCGTCCGTCACTCCACATGCGGTGCATTGGATTCACAATTTCGATAACCGAAATATATTTATCCAACAACAAATCCGAATAATCAGGCGTACCGACTTGCGATTGTTTGTAATCTTGTTTTAGGGAATTATTTTTATAAACGACTTTTCCGTCTTCCAACAGAAAAGTTCGTTTAACCTCCCCTAACCCCTCCAAAGGAGGGGGATTCGAAACCAAATTACATAGTAATTCTATTGGCATTTCGCCATCATCCAACGTAATAAAATCAAAGAACTCAAATACACGAGTATCAGATAACGAACGCAATTCGGTATTCGGGAAACCGCCGCCCATTGAAATCTTGATATTTGGATGGTATTTTTTCACCCATTGTGCGGAACGAAAAGCCGAATATAAATTCCCTGGAAACGGAACTGAAATCAGGAATAAGGTAGGTTGAATCGTTTCGATTCTTTCTTTTAGAATCGAAAGAAGTATGTTATCAATATACGTTGGTTCTTGTTGCAGAGCTTCGTACAATTCGTCAAAAGAATTCGCACTTCGTCCCAAACGTTCTGCATATCGGCTGAATCCAAAATTAGCATCAACGCATTCCACAATAAAATCCGAAATATCTTCGAGAAACAAAGTGGCCAAATGTTTCGCTTTATCCTGTGTTCCCATCGTTCCGAAAGCCCAATCCAATTCTTCCAATTGTGCAAATCGAGATGCTTCCGGCAAGAAATCTTCCTGACAAATTTGAAGTGCCAATGTTGGATTTTTTCCTTGTAAAAAAGCAATTACAGGATCAATAGTTTTTAGATATTCGTCTTGTAAAGCACAAATACGTTTTGAATTATCTGAAATCGTATGATTCGGAACTTTAAACTTTAAACCTGAAACTTTAAACAAATTTAAAAGTCCTTCTTTCGAAAACAATTTCAAAATCACTTCGATACCCAAATCGGCCTGAACAGACTCAATATTTTTAGTATTCAGAAACCCTTTGATGTATGCAGTTGCCGGATACGGTGTATTCAGTTGGGTAAAAGGAGGCGTAATGAGGAATAGTTTGGTTTTCAAAAGGAATAAGTTTGGTGCAAAAATAAGGGATAATTCTGTTCTTTCCACAAAAGTAAAAGGGTACATTTTTATTTATTCTTTGGATTCAAATATAAAATATAGTCCTTTTCAATTTTTATGTAATTTGTAGATATTTAATTACATTTACGCTTGTTTAAATCATTTCCATGAAACATAAATTACTCTTCCTTTTTTTATTAATCATTGCTCCATTATTTGCCCAAAATAAAAATCAATCAATTGGTTTTAAAGAAAATAAAGGTCAAATTATTGATCAAAAAGGAAAACCGAATACGGCGGTAAAGTATCTACTAAACTCAAAAGGATTAAATGTTCAGCTAAAAAAGAATGGCTTTTCGTATGACATTTATGAAACAAAAAAGCATCCAATAAAACATCCCAAAGAAGAAAAACTTACTTCTTCTCCTTTAGAAAATAATAAAGACAAAACTCCTGAGTACACGTTAGAATATGTTTTTCATAGAATAGACATCGATTTTGTTAATGCTAATCCCAACGTAGAATTAGTTACTGCGGAGACATCAAAAGATTATGACAATTATTACAATGTGCCTAATAAACCTGAGGGTATTGTTAACGTGCATCAATACCAACAAATAACCTACAAGAATATTTACCCAAATATTGATGTGGTATTTTCCATTCCAAAAGATACTTTAAAAACGGTGGAATATAATTTTGTGGTACATCCCAAAGGTAAAATATCGGATATTCAATTAAAATTTAATGGTGCTAAAACCGATTTAGTTGACAATAAAATCCGATTGAATGTTCGTTTTGGTGAAATGGAAGAAACCCTTCCCGCCAGTTGGACGGAAGACGGAGTGAGTAAAAAGGAAATTAGTGTTGGTTATACCAAAATTAAAAAAGACGTTTATGGATTTGAAACAGCAAATCCCATTTCTAATAAAACCGTAATTATTGACCCGGTTCCTGTGAAGTTATGGGGGACTTTTTATGGAGACGAAATGAATATTAATAATCTAAGTTTTACCGATATAGGAACGGATAGTTTTGGAAATATTTATTTCACAGGATATACGGCAAGTCCTTCCAGCAGTTACGCTACATCAGGAGCACATCAAACATCCATTGGTAATCCAACAACAATAATGTATGATGGAATAATTGCCAAATTTAGCTCCTCAGGTAATCGCCTTTGGGGAACATTTTATGGTGGCGAAAGTTGGGACAAAATTAATGGACTGAAAGTTGACACCCAAAATAATATTATCATTACTGGAGTAACGTCCAGTAAAACAAACATTTCTTCTAATGGTTCTTACAAATCCAATTTTTCAGGAAATGAAGATGATGTATTTTTAGCTAAATTCACCCCTTCAGGAACTAGAATTTGGTCCACTTATTTTGGAGGGAATGAAGGAGATGGTGCATCTGATATTGATATCGACAGTAACAATAATATTTATATTGTGGGTTATACGAGGAGTTATTCTGGAATTTCAATTAATAATAATTTTCAAACTTTATTAAACCAAGACGGAAATCAATTTCATTCAAGTTTTGACGGTTTTTTATCTAAATTTAATTCAAATGGTAATATTATTTGGAGTACCTATATCGGTGGTGAAAATAGTGATTATCTCGAAACCATTAAAATAGCATCAGACTATATAGTTTTAGGAGGAAAGACTTTCAGTTTGAATTATATATCTACACCTGGTACTTTTCAGGAAAACAATTATAAAAATACTGTCAACGGAAGTGTTTATAAATTTACATTAGATGGGAACAGGGTTTGGAGTACTTACTATGGCTCAGGAAATAATATAAAAGCTATTGACATTGATAACGAAAACAATGTTTACATTGGAGGAGAAACTTGGGGTACTGATAATGACGATAATATTGCTTCTTCTGGAAGTTTTGATGATTTTAATCAATGGACTGAAACTGGTTTTTTAGCAAAATTAGACCCAAATGGTAAGCGAATTTGGGGTACTTATATAGGAACTGGAGCTAAAATATATTCTATAATTTTCAAAAATAATTTTATCTATATTGGAGGAATGGGGGGGATTGACACCTCAATAACAACTTCTTGCGCGTACAAAAAAAATGGATTTGCTGAAGGTTATATAGGAAAATTTACTAAAACAGGAAATTTAGTGCTAGGTACTTATGTCGGCGGATTTGACCAATATTCAGAAAATAAAATTTGTTTTGAAAATAACAATATTATTATCGGAGGAACTGCGAGTCAAAATAATGGAATAGCAGATTCAAATTCCTATCAACCAACTATTTTAGGAAGTAGAAATTTCTATTTAATTAAATTTTCAGAAGAGAATAACTGTAACATTAATGTAAATCCTGTGAGCAATTCGCCCATTTGTTTGGGAAATAAATTAACCTTTAACGTAGATTCTGGTTATAATTATTCTTGGACCGGTCCAAATGGGTTTACTAGTAATTTACAAAATCCGTCAATAAATAATGTAACAATTGCAAATCAAGGTACTTATAATTTAATCGTTAGTGATAATTGTAGTTGCCAAAAAAGTTATGATATTAATGTAATTGTTGGAGATATTGAATCCCCTATTCCTGATCTTTCAATTCTTCCATCAATAAATGGTGACTGCAATACAATAATTACAACAATACCAACAGCAACGGATAGTTGTGCCGGAGCAATTACAGCAACTACCTCAAGTCCGCTTTCGTATAGCTTATCAGGAACGTATACCGTTATTTGGAAATACAATGATGGAAATGGAAACACATCAACACAAAACCAAACCATTACAATTAATAATCAACCCTTACCAACTGCAACTTCTACCCAATCGTTCTGCATCCAACAAAATGCAACAATCAATAATATTGCAATTACAGGACAAAATATAAAATGGTATGATACTTTAACTTCAGGAACAATTTTATTCAATACAACTCCACTCCAAAACGGCATCACTTATTATGCTTCACAAACTATTAATGGCTGTGAAAGCAAAAGAACTCCTATACTAATCAATATCCAAAATACCCCTGCTCCAACAGGAAATGCAATACAAACTTTTTGCACGAGTCAGAATCCAACTTTAGATACTATTGTAGTTTCGGGAACTACAATAAAATGGTATAATAGTACTGGTGTTCTTTTATCTAATTCAACTCCTTTACAAGATGGAATGACTTATTATGCGTCGCAAACTATGAGTGGATGTGAAAGCACAACAAGACTAGTTATTACCGTTTCCTTAATAAGCACTTTACCCGCAAATAATTATGCCGATTTATTTTGTGATGATTTAAATGATGGTTCCGAGAAAGTGAATTTATCAGATTATAATTCAAAGTTGATTTCAAATCCTACTGATTATAATTTTGTTTATTATACGACTTTTTCTGGCGCCGAAAATGAATCCGCAACCAATCAAATAATTACTATTTCAAATTACAACTTGACTTTAGGCGTCACTAAAATCTACGTTCGTATCAATTCGAATACCCCTTGTTATGCAATTGTTGAATTAAAACTAATCCTTTTATCTAAACCTATAATTTCAATCCAAGATATTGTTCCCATTTGTGAGAATAATACAATTACAATTGATGCCGGTATAGGTTTCAATAGTTATTTGTGGTCAAACGGTGCTACTACTCAGTCCATAATTGTTACGAATCCTGGCGATTTTTCCATAACCGTTACTAATAATTACAGTTCAATTTCTTGTTCGACTACAAAGAACTTTAAAGTAAAAAAATCAACTATCGCCACAATTACTTCTGTTGACACCCAAGACTGGACAGATAATCAAAACATCATAATAGTTTATGTAACTGGTACAGGTGATTTTGAATACTCCATTGACGGCATTCATTTTCAGGATAGCAATCAATTTTCGAACATCATTAATGGACAATATACCGTTTCTGTTAGAGACAAAAATGGTTGTGGAACTGTAACCAACGAAGTCTATTTGTTGATGTATCCAAAATTCTTTACCCCAAACGGAGATGGATATAATGACCGTTGGGAAATCAAATTTTCAGATTTTGAGATGGGTCTAACCGTTAAAATATTTGACCGTTATGGAAAATTCATTACAGAATTACAGAATAATATCGGTTGGGATGGAACTGTCAATGGTCATGAACTTCCTGCTACAGATTATTGGTTTGTAGTAACAAGAGCTAATGGAAAAGAATACAAAGGCCATTTTAGTTTAAAACGATAGAATTCCTTTTTCCCAAACATTTCATAAACCAAAAAAACATAACTTTACTTTTTCTTACTTTAGCGTCAAATTTAGAACCTCAAAAATATGCCAACCGACTGTATCAGCTATCAAAATTCCGGGTATTTCTCTCCTTTGATGAATGATTATTTAGACCAAAAGACAAACTTACAATCCTTATACAACAGGTTCCCAACGCTTGAAAACTTTGAAGCACAAATTCAGGAGAAGCAAACTAATTTCCCCTCCCCAACCCTCCCCGAAGGAGAGGGAGTCGAAATAAATAAAAGAAGTGTTTTGGTTTCCGTTTTACAAAAACAATACTTAAATGTTGAAACTACGGTTTTGACCAAACAAAATATTAACGCTTTAGGCAACACAAATACATTTACCGTTACTACAGGACATCAATTAAATTTATTCAGTGGTCCTTTATATTTCTTGTATAAAATCATTTCGACTATTAATTTGACCACCGAATTAAAAGCGAAATATCCAACGTATAACTTTGTTCCCATTTATTGGATGGCAACCGAAGACCATGATTTTGAAGAAATCAATTATTTTAATTTTAAAGGGAAAAAATTCCACTGGAACAGAGAAAGTACCGGTCCTGTTGGGAGATTATCCACTGAAGGTTTGGATGAATTTCTTGAAATATTTGCACTAGAAATTGGTTCAAGTTTGAATGCAAACACCATAAAAAAATTATTTGAGGACTCTTACATCAAACATGACAATCTAGCCGATGCCACAAGACATTTAGCTAATGTACTTTTTGGAACGTATGGCTTAGTTATTCTTGACGCTGATAATCAAGATTTAAAACGCAACTTTGTTCCTTTTGTAAAAGAAGAATTGCTGCACCAGTCTTCTCATCCATTAGTACTTGAAACTGCCGAGAAACTAAAAGACTACACCATTCAAGTAAATCCTCGTGAAATCAATTTGTTTTATATCGAGGATAATTTACGTGAACGTATTCTATTTGAAAACGGGAAATACAAAGTAAACCATACTAAAATTGAATTTTCGGAAACGGAAATTCTAACACTTTTGGAAAACCATCCTGAAAAATTCAGTCCTAACGTGATTATGCGTCCGTTGTATCAGGAAGTAATATTACCCAATTTATGTTACATTGGCGGAGGTGGAGAAATTGCGTATTGGCTGGAATTGAAATCATTTTTTGCTTCTGCAAAAGTGACTTTTCCAATGCTTTTACTAAGAAATTCAGTGTTATTAGCAACCGAAAAACAAGGAAAAAAGGCAGATAAACTGGACTTAATCTGGAAAGATTTATTTTCAAAACAAGCAGATTTAGTAAACAGTAAAACCAAACAATTTTCTGAATTTCCAATCGATTTAACCAATTTAAAAGAACAATTGCAAAAACAATTCCGAGCACTTCATGAAATTGTAAATCAAACGGATGAATCTTTCGCTGGAGCTGTAAAAGCGCAAGAAGTAAAGCAAATAAAAGGATTGGAAAATCTGGAAAAACGTTTGCTGAAAGCACAAAAAAGAAAATTGAGCGATGTATTGCAACGCATCACTGAATTGCAAAACGAATTGTTTCCTAACCAAAGTTTACAGGAACGTCAAGCTAATTTTTCGGAATTCTATTTAGAAAACGGAGAGCGTTTAATTCCTAAATTAATAAATCAATTAAAACCTTTAGAGTGTAATTTTGATATTATTATACTTCCATAAAAGCTTTAAAAAAATTTAACTACAAAAAAAAGAATGACCAAAGAACGCTTAATTTCACTTGATGTATTTCGAGGATTTACAATTTTATTAATGACAATTGTCAACAATCCCGGAAACTGGGACACGGTTTACCCTCCTTTATTACACTCTGATTGGAATGGCTGCACTCCTACTGATTTGGTTTTTCCGTTCTTTATTTTCATTATGGGCGTGGCGGTTTCATTTGCAATGCCTACTAAAACTTTTGACAGCACCACTTTCAATAAAATAATGGTTCGTTCACTACGTATGTTTTGTTTAGGAGTATTCTTTAATTTTTTTGGAAAAATACAACTCTTCGGACTGGAAGGAATTCCTTTATTGATAGGACGGTTAGCCATTACAATTGGAGTGGGTTATGCACTAATGGGTAATTTTTCTTTAAAAAACAAAACCTATTTGATGCTTTCAATACTTGGTGCGTATGTATTTCTGGCTTTTAGCGGAATTGAAGCCTATCACGACGTGAGACTTCCAGGCGTTTTACAACGCATTGGAATTGTATATTTTGTAATAACTCTTTTGTATTTAAAAACTACTCAAAAAACACAACTTATAGTAGCTTCAACGATTTTATTAGGATATTGGGGAATAATGACACTGGTGCCAGTTCCTGGAATTGGATTAGCAAACCTTGAAAAAGGCACTAATTTAGCGTCTTGGATGGATGGAGTTTTATTAAAAGATCATGTGTGGGCAGTAACAAAAACTTGGGATCCGGAAGGAATTCTAAGTACCATACCCGCAATTGCTTCCGGAATAATTGGACTACTTACTGGACAATTGCTCAATCGTCCTTTGCCAAAGATTGAAATTGCAAAAAAAATGGGAATCGCAGGAATCAGCCTAATCCTTGTAGCGCTTTTATGGTCTATTGCATTTCCTTTAAACAAATCACTGTGGACCAGCTCGTTTGTTTTATATACATCAGGTTTAGCAATACTTTCTTTAATTCTTTTTTATTATGTTATTGATATCGCAAATTATAAAAAATGGACCAAGTTATTTCTTATTTGGGGTGTAAATCCCATGATTGTCTTCTTCTTTACAGAGATCATTCCGCAAGGGTTGGAAATGATTCAATTTCAAAATCCAGAAATTCCTTCCGAGCAAATCAATCTTCAAAACTATCTTTATAGCTTTTGGATTGCACCCTTTTTCAATAATCCGATGACGGCTTCTTTAGCTGGTGCTTTAATTTATGTAACGATTTGGTCTTTCATTTTAGGACTGTTTTATAAACATAAATTAATCTTTAAGGTTTAAATTTTTAAAAATTCGTATTAATCATAAATAAACACCTTTTAATTGGCGCTTTATTAAATTAAACACATAAAAAAGTCTACTTTTGCACCCAAATATAAAAATACAAAAAATGGCTACGAATAGAACTTTTACAATGATTAAGCCTGATGCTGTTGCTAACGGACACATCGGAAATATTTTGGCGATGATTACCAATGCAGGTTTCAAAATCGTTTCTTTGAAATTAACACAATTAACTGTAGCTGATGCTCAAGCATTTTATGAAGTTCACGCTGCAAGACCATTTTATGGTGAATTAGTGGAATTCATGTCAAGAGGACCAATTGTTGCTGCAATTTTAGAAAAAGATAACGCTGTTGAAGATTTCAGAACTTTAATTGGTGCTACAAATCCTGCTGAAGCTGCTGAAGGTACAATCCGCAAAGCATACGCTACTTCTATTGGAGAAAATGCAGTTCACGGTTCTGATAGCGATGAAAATGCAGCTATCGAAGGTGCTTTCCATTTTGCTGGAAGAGAGCAGTTCTAGTATTCAGTGTTCAGTTTTTAGTGTTCAGTCACAGATTAAAACTGAAAACCAAAAAAAATAGAAAATCCCGTTCAAAAATGAAACGGGATTTTTTTTTGACACAAATTTCAATAATTTTTCACAAATTAAGCATTCTGTTATATTGGAAATCTATGTTATTATTTATGTTAAATATGAATTCTACTGGTAAGCATCTTTTTTATTTACAATCACAACTGAACACTAAAAACTGAACACTGAATACTTAAAAACTATCTCAAAACAACATCTTTAACCACATCACGACGAAGTTCCTCGTTAATCATGGCAACAATTTTTGATCTTCCATGACTTAATTCTTCCCTTAATACTGACGAAGTTAGCTCCACATACAACGTACTTCCTTTCAAAACCACATTATTAGTATAACTATTCACACCGTTCCCCATAAGATTTTTCCATGCGTCTTTAACGTCAATCTGGTCCATTCCGGGTTGTAATTTGTTCACTTGGATAATTTGTTTCAAAACATCCCCTATCGTACTTTGATTATTTAACCTTTTTGCCATCGCCCACTAAATTTATTGGTCCCGTTTTCTTGTAATGATATTCCTTTTTCTCTGTATTCAGCAACACTAATTCACCATCCGTCAAAGTGATTAATTCCTCACTCCATTTCGTAAAAGGAGTCGAATAATCAATATAAACTTTATCGTCTTTGAATCGTATCGTCACGTTTTCATAAGCATCATTCACCAAAAAAGTCCCGTCTAATTGCGGCATCACTTTCTTCCGAATTCCTTTATTATTTTTGTCAATTTTGAAATAATCATAACTTTCATTTATGTTATAATCCTTATCTTTTTCCTTCTCAAAAGTAACCTTCTCGATTTCCCAATATCCATTTAATTTCTCAACATCGGCAGGCTTTATCTTTTGCTGACAAGCCACAAAAAAGAGTGCTATAAAAAGAATGCAGAATGTGTTTTTCATATTTAATTTATTTTTTAGGAGCTATTTCCTGCTGTCCGCTATATCTTTCCCGTCCTGAACTTGTTTCAGGATCATGAAACAAGTTCAGGACGGGAAAGGATGCCGCTTCCATCAGGGCTATGGCATTCGCATTAAAAAGAAGCTTTATTCCAAGGACAAAGTTAAACTTAATAAATTCAAACAAAAACAAAAAATTTAAAACACATTAAACTATTTTCTATATTTTTGGTCTTACCCTACAAATAGCCAGAACATGTTAAAAACAATCTACAGCCTGCTTTTCGCGTTTTTGTGCATGAGTTGCAGTTCAGAATCTGCTGACCCAACTCCCACTCCTACACCAACAGAAACGCTATACTTTCCTTCGTTAACAGGTACAACTTGGGAAACAAAATCAATTGCAAGTTTGGGTTGGAAACAAACCGCTGTTCAGCCACTTTTGGATTATTTAGAACTGAAACACTCCAAAGGCTTCATTATTCTAGTGAATGGCAGAATTGTATTGGAAAATTATTTCAATGGGCATTCAGCAACGACCAATTGGTATTGGGCAAGCGCCGGAAAAACATTGACAGCAACACTAACGGGGATCGCGCAACAAGAAGGTTTATTGAATATCAACAATAAAGTTTCACAATACATTGGAACTGGTTGGACAAGTGAAACATTAGCCAAAGAAAATCTAATTACCTGCAAAAACTTACTCACCATGACTTCTGGTATCGAGGACATTGCTAATGGCGATGATGTCTCTCCGGCAAGTCTGCAGTACAAAGCCGATGCAGGAACGCGATGGGCCTATCATAATGTGTATGTAAAATTACAAGATGTTATTGCACAAGCTTCCAGTCAAACTTGGAGCACTTATTTCAATGCAAAATTAAGAGACAAAATAGGAATGGATGGCGCTTGGTTCCAGTCTGGAAATAATTCTGTTTACGGAAGTACCACGCGAAGTATGGCACGTTTTGGTTTATTGATGTACAACAAAGGAAAGTGGGACAACAACGTTATTCTAAACGAAACCTATTTCAACGAAGCAACAACTACTTCTCAAAACATAAACCTTGGATACGGTTATTTATGGTGGCTCAACGGAAAAACCAGTTACCATTTACCCCAATCACAACTTACGATTCCCGGAAGTATTATACCATCTGCACCAAACGATATGTTTATGGCTTTGGGGAAAAATGACCAAAAAATCTATGTCATTCCAAGCAAGAAAATGGTCGTAATCAGAATCGGAGATGCTGCCGATAATGTCAATCTGGCTTTATCCGATTTTGATGAAACGCTATGGGAGAAAATTAGTGCATTGTATCAGTAATCTACTTCGTTTTCAATCGTTTCATAAAACCTAAAACAAAGAAAACCAAACCAATTACCAACAAAAAATAATAGAAACCAATACTTTTATCTCTGATAAGATTAGCCAATACTAAGGAAATGATGCTCACTAAATAAAGATACATCGGAGGTATATTTTTTAAAGAAGAAAAATTCATTATCAAATTATTATTTAAAAAAACTATCTACAAACTCATATTTATTAAAAACCTGCAAATCCTCAATTCCTTCACCTACACCTATATATTTTACCGGAATTTGAAATTGATCTGAAATCCCAATGACAACTCCACCTTTGGCAGTTCCGTCCAGTTTGGTTACGGCTAAACAAGTAACCTCTGTAGCGGCAGTAAATTGTTTGGCTTGTTCAAAAGCATTTTGACCGGTTGAACCATCCAAAACCAATAATACGTCGTGTGGCGCATCAGCAACCACTTTTTGCATCACTCGTTTTACTTTGGTCAATTCGTTCATTAAATTCACTTTATTGTGCAAACGTCCTGCAGTATCAATAATGACAATATCGGCATCTTGTGCCACCGCCGATTGTAAAGTATCAAAAGCTACAGAAGCAGGATCACTCCCCATATTTTGTCTTACTATAGGAACACCCACTCTATCCGCCCAAATTTGCAGTTGATCGATGGCTGCGGCACGAAAAGTATCCGCTGCACCTAAAACCACTTTATAGCCTGCTTTTTTGAATTGATACGCTAATTTACCAATAGTGGTGGTTTTCCCAACTCCATTTACACCTACCACCATTAAAACATAAGGTTTTGTTTGAGTCGGAATTACAAATTCAGTTGCTTCACCTGAGTTGGTCTCCGATAATAAAGCGGCGATTTCTTCACGCAGTATTTGATTGAGTTCCTCAATACCCAGGTATTTATCTGAGGCAACACGGTTTTCGATTCGGGTGATTATTTTCAATGTGGTATTCACACCAACATCTGAGGCAACAAGGATTTCCTCTAAATTATCTAAAACTTCATCATCAACTTTTGACTTTCCGGCGACAGCTTTAGTTAACTTCGAAAAGAAATTTGTTTTTGATTTTTCAAGACCTTTGTCTAATGTTTCTTTTTTCTCGGAAGAAAATATTCTTTTAAAAAAACTCATTTTATAAATAGTATTAAGAATGAAGTATAAAGTAAAATAACTCAATACTATTTTCTGACGGTAAATATAAAAAATAAAAAAGCTACTTCCGAATGAAAGTAGCTTTTCTATATAATATGCTTATGAATTATTTCTTTTTCAAGAATTCATCAACTGCTTCTGGAGTCATAATAGATTCTACGAATGTATATGCTCCTGTTACTGGAGATTTCACCATTTTAATGGCTTTTGATAATCTCTTAGAAGATGTCTGTAACGATGCTACTGTTTTCTTTGCCATGACTAATTATTATTTAATTTCTTTATGAACAGTTACACGTTTCAAGATTGGATTAAATTTTTTAATCTCTAATCTGTCCGGAGTATTTTTTTTGTTCTTTGTTGTTATGTATCTTGAAGTCCCTGCAACACCTGATGTTTTGTGTTCAGTACATTCTAAAATTACCTGGATTCTATTACCTTTCTTTGCCATCTTGCTATTTTTTTATTTTGGAAGGGATTATTTAATAAATCCTTCTGACTGCGCTTTTTTCAAAACTGCAGCGATTCCATTTTTATTAATTGTTTTTATCGTAGATGCAGCTACTCTTAGAGTAATCCATCTATCTTCTTCTGGAAGATAAAAACGCTTTTTAACTAAGTTTACAGAAAATTTTCTCTTAGTTTTGTTCATAGCGTGAGAAACGTTATTTCCTACCATCGCTCTTTTACCTGTAAGGTCACAAACTCTTGACATTATACTTATCTTTTATCGTTATTCAAAATCAGGGTGCAAAGAAAAGAAAAATAAACCTATTAAGCAAAGAAAATATTACACATTTTTCAAAATTTCTTTCTGTAATAGCTCTAAACTTTTAATTACCGCTCTATCTATCACTTTTTCACGGGGTTGACCAAAATTAAATTCTTCAACAATTACTTCACTCGGTGTCGCCAATGCGATAAAAACTGTTCCAACCTCAGCATTTGAATCCCCTTTTAACGGTCCTGCGTTTCCAGTTGCAGCAATTGCATAATCCGTTTTCATGATTCGTTTTACACTTAAAGCCATCGCCGAAACTACTTCCCTACTCACAACAGAATGCTCTTTTATGAGGCTTTCCGGAATACCCAAAACGTTAATTTTAACCTCTGTCGCGTACGAAACCACACTCCCTTTAAAATATTTGGAAGAACCTGAAACCGAAGTCAAAACTTCAGCGATTTTTCCTCCTGTGCAACTTTCGGCAGTTGAAATGGTTTTATTTTGTTTTGTCAGTATTTTTCCTACTACAACCTCTAAGGTTTCATCATCCTCAAAACCAACGATAATATCATGGATTATTGCATCCAGCGAACTTACATTTTTCTCAATAGCAGCCTCTAATTTTTCTTTATCGGTACCTCGAGCCGAAAGACGCAAACGCACTTTCCCCGGACTTGGTAAATAAGCCAATTTAATGAATTCAGGAAGGTTATTTTCCCAATCTTCAATTCGCTCGGCCACTAGACTTTCGCCTTGACCGTAGGTAAGAATTGTTTTGTGAATAATATAAGGGCGTTTGTATTCTCGGACAACTTTTGGGATTATTTCATGTTCCACTAAATATTTCATTTCATAAGGGACTCCGGGAAGCGAAATAAAAACGGTATTTTCTTTTTTCATCCACATGCCAGGCGCTGTACCTACCTGATTGTGAAGCACCGTGCATTTTGACGGAACCAGTGCCTGATCCTTGTTGATTTGGGTAATTGTTCGTTTATAAAAACCCTCTATAAGCTGCGTAACATGAGCTAGGACTTCCTGATCAACAATCAATTCATCTTCAAAATAATCACAAAATGTTTTTTTGGTAACATCATCTTTTGTGGGCCCTAAACCACCGGTAATAATAACCAAATCAACTGTGTTTTGAAGGGTCAAAAACGTATCTAAAATGTGTTTTTTATCGTCGCTTATCGAAATCATTTCATTGATTTCAACACCAATTTTGTCTAACGATTTTGCAATAAATCCAGAATTCGTATCGACAATTTGGCCTATTAAAATTTCGTCACCTATAGTAACTATGGTTGCTTTCATTTTTTGATTTAGGTTGGAGATTTGGGATTTCGTTCTGAAATCAACATTCGTTAATCATCATTCAACATTCAAACTTAGATTTTAAAAATATTTATCCCATAAAATGATCAAAACCATAATGAGCACAACCAAAAATATTGCTTTTAAATATAAATATTGGATTTTTCTTTGCTGACGAAAATCCGAAATTGCTATAGTTTCTGTACTCCCAACTATTTTAGCTTCTTTGAGTAGTAAATCGATTTTTTCTTTATCACTATCTAATAAAAAATATCTTATATTATCTCCGTTTACAGGTTGATTGTCGTAATCTTCATAAAAATCAATTTCTTTGTTAATTAATTCACTTTCAAAAACAATTTTATCTTGAAAAAGAATATATAACTTAAAGTGATTTTGGAATTTTACTTTAATAACATTAGACATCGATAAATTTTGAGATTAAATTTTCAGTATTACAAATCAAAGTCTTTTTTGATCTCTTTGATAGCATCGTTGACTTGATTCTTTACGCTCTTAAAAGTCTCTTTGATATCTTTCTTTTTGCCTTCGGCTTTAGTCCAGGCTTCGATTTGAAGAATTTCTTCGAAAGCCACATTTAGACCCATTAAATCCAGCGTTGGTTTTATTTTGTGCGCATAAGCATAAGCATGCTTATGGTCTTTCTTTTTTATTCCTTCTTTGATTTGCAATAAATCGTCTGGAACTTCGGTAACAAACAAAGTCAAAATTTCATTAACAAATTCCGCATCGTTGTCTGAAAGTGCGTACACTTTTGAAAGGTTGTAATTTATAGCCATTATTTTACTTGTATTCTAAATAGTTGTTGTCCTTCTAAAAACCCTTCTAAAACGTCATCTGGCTTTACGGCAGCTACTCCTTCTGGAGTTCCCGTAAAAATAATATCACCAATCTTTAAGGTAAAAAACTGAGAAACATGCGAAATTAGCTCATCAATTTTCCACAACATAAGATTAGAATTACCTATTTGTACCGTTTTATTATTGTTGGTTAATTCAAAAGTAATATTTTCTAATGAACTAAATTGATTTTTCGGTAAAAATTCTCCTATAACCGCCGAGCCATCAAATGCTTTGGCTTTTTCCCAAGGTAAACCTTTAGCTTTTAATTTATCTTGCAAATCACGTGCGGTAAAATCAATTCCCACACTAATTTCGTCATAATATTTATGGGCAAACTTAGGCTCGATGTATTTACCAACCTTATTTATTTTGACAATAATTTCAATTTCATGGTGAACATCTTCCGAAAATTCCGGTATTACAAACGGATGTTGCTTTAATAAAACAGCTGAATCCGGTTTCATAAAAACCACCGGTTCTGTTGGTCTTTCGTTGTGCAATTCCTCTATATGATTGGTATAATTTCTACCGATGCAGATTATTTTCATATTATTAGTATTCAGTGTTTAAAAAAGTGATCAGTGGTCAGTTTTAAAAAAATCATCAGTATACAGTTTTTCAGAGCAGTTTTTCAACTGAACACTAAAAAACTGAACACTGAACACTATTTCGTGTTTAGCTTTCGAAGTTTAATTGCCGTTAAAACTTTTTTGGTATACAAAGGAAAATCAGCATTTTGTATCCAACTGAAATAACCTGGTTCAGTTTCCAGAATTTTATCGACTTTCACTCCTTTATGTTTTCCAAAAGCAAAAATTTCCTCATTATCTTTATCAAAAGCAATCATTCCGGCAAAATCAGCAATTTTCTTTCTTGTAGTGAATTCCGATAATGATTTCATATCGTTTTCCAATTCAGGATAACGGTCCAGTTGCGCTTTTAATATTTCGTAAGTCGCCATGGTATCCGCTTCGGCAGAATGCGCATTTTCAAGCGTTTTCCCACAATAAAATTTGTGTGCTGCGCCTAATGTACGTTCTTCCATTTTATGAAAAACGGTTTGCACATCTACTGAAACTCTGTTTTTCATATCAAAATCTACTCCGGCACGTAACATTTCTTCTGCCAATAACGGAATATCAAATCGATCTGAATTAAATCCAGCCAAATCGCTGTCTTTAATCATATTATAAACTTGCACGGCTAATTCATTAAAAGTAGGTTCATTCGCCACTTTTTCATCCGTGATTCCATGAACAGCGGTTGTTTGTGGTGGAATTGGAATGGTTGGATTCACCAACCAAGTTTTACTTTCCTTATTTCCGTTTGGAAAAACTTTGAATATTGAGATTTCTACAATTCTATCTTTTCCGATATCAATTCCTGTGGTTTCAAGATCGAAAAAGCAAATTGGCTTATTGAGTTTAAGTTCCATTTTTAAATTTTGTATAAGTACAAATATAGATATTTGGGTTTAATTTAGTTTAAAGTTCCAGAAAATATCAAAAAAAGAAAACCCGACTAATTTTTAAAAACTAGTCGGGTCTAAATCTATTTGTATAATTTTAAAAATCTCTGTCGATATCAAAAGCTTCAAGATATTCCGCTACTCGTTTCACAAAACTTCCTCCTAATGCTCCATCTACCACTCTATGATCGTAACTGTGAGACAAGAACATTTTCTGACGAATACCGATGAAATCACCTTCAGACGTTTCGATTACTGCCGGCATTTTACGGATGGCTCCCAATGCTAAAATCCCCACTTGCGGTTGATTGATAATTGGCGTACCAAAAACACTTCCAAAAGTCCCCACATTCGTAACCGTATATGTTCCGCCTTGCGTATCGTCTGGTTTTAGTTTTCCAGCTTTTGCACGGCCTCCTAAATCGTTTACTGCTTTTGCCATTCCAACTAAATTCAGTTGATCCGCATTTTTAATTACTGGAACAATTAAATTTCCGTTTGGCAATGACGCTGCCATTCCAAGGTTGATGTTTTTCTTCTTGATAATAAAATCACCATCTACAGAAATATTCATTCCAGGAAAATCCTTTAAAGCTTTTGCTACTGCTTCCATGAAAATTGGAGTATAAGTCAACTTCTCTCCTTCTCTCTTTTCGAAAGCATTTTTATGTTTCTCTCTCCATTTTACAATATTCGTCACATCGACTTCGATAAACGACTGAACGTGAGCCGATGTTTGTACCGAAGCGACCATATAACCCGCAATTAGCTTGCGCATTCTGTCCATTTCTATGATTTCATCGCCACCACTTACCGATACCGGAGCTGCTTTTTGAGCAACTGGAGCTGAAACTGTTTTTTGAACAGCTGCAACAGGAGCTGAAACAACAGGTTGGCTTGTTCTATTTTTTAGGTACTCTAAAATATCATTTTTAGTAACTCTTCCTTCTTTTCCAGTTCCAGAAATCGCTTCAAGTTCTGCAACAGAAACGCCTTCCTCTTTGGCTATATTTTTCACCAAAGGCGATAAGAATTTTTCAGAATTTGAGAAATCTGCTGGAACTGCAACCGCTTCCTTGGCTGCTTCAACTGTTTTTTCAATTACTGCAACTTCTACCGGAGTTGCAACTTCTTGTACTGTCTTAGTAACAGCTGCGCTATCGGTTTCAATAATGGCAATAGTTTGCCCTACCTGAACCAAATCATCTTTACCAAACAATTGTTCCACTAAAACACCCGAAACTTCACTTGGTACTTCGCTATCGACTTTATCAGTAGCAATCTCGAGTACCGCTTCATCGGCTTCAATTTTGTCTCCAACTTGTTTCAACCAATTTGTAATGGTCGCTTCTGCAACGCTTTCTCCCATTTTTGGAAGCTTTAATTCAAATCTTGCCATATTGTTAACCTAAAAGGTGATTTTGATTTTCAATTTGCGAAATTACTAAATATTTTAAATATAAATTACATTAAATGTAATTTTTTACTCTATTTCTATAATCTCACCTCTCTCGTTACTATTGTTACTTCCAATTAAAAAATTAGCGTTTTTTGGTATAATTTTAAAGGTAATCCCGACGCTTCGGGACTTATTTCTTGAAGATTCGAGAATTGCGATACTTTCTTTGAAAGAAACGAATTCGTTATCCAAAATAATTTCGGTTCCATCCCCGTTTCTTAGCGAACACGAAATTACCATTTTTTCTGTTTTTAAATCGTGAAATGACACTTTTTTTTGCAAAACTAAACTGAGTTTATCCGCTATTTTTTGGTTAGCCGAATACAACAGATATGATTTTGGAGTCCTTTTTATTGTAGATTTTCCTTGAAACATTTTTGCAAAAGAAAAAAAGACAATTCCTACTTTCATAAAAATGGTGAACAGTATCGATCCCGTCCCGAGGCTTCGGGATCGAGGATTAAAATGCTTTTTATAAAAAAAATGCATCGCTTCCTGAAACCGCTTCATATACGTTTCGTCTTTAATGGTACTTTCTCCTTTATAATGAATTACGGTGGTTTCATGGAAATAATAATTGAATTTCCCTTTTTGCAACATCCTATACGACAAATCAATATCGTCTGAATACATGAAACAATCTTCATCAAACCCGCCTACCTCAAGATATAAGTCCCTTTTCATGAACATAAAAGCCCCCACGAGAATGTCTACTTTTCCCGTTTCGTTTTCCCTTAAATGCTGCGCATAATACTTCCCGAATATTCTTGTCCTCGATCCCGAAGTCTCGGGACGGGATGGAAACAATTTGTACAAACCTGTGATTTTGGTAAAAGCGACCCAAGGTGTTGGAACGCCACGTTTGCTTTCGGGCAGAAAATTTCCGGTGCCATCAATGAGTTTACACCCTATAATTCCCATTGAATCGTTTAATTGCGAAGAATGAAGCAATCTTGCGAAAGCCAATACTTTCACAAACGTATCTTCGGCGACAACGGTATCTGGATTGAGAATGCAAATGTATTCGCCTTGAGCTTGAGCAACTCCTATATTATTACCTTTTGGAAAACCTGAATTTTCATTGTTTTGAATGAGTTTTACGTTTGGGAAACGCTTTTTCATCATTTCACAACTATCATCGGGAGAATTATTATCGATTACAATAATTTCGCCGTCAATAGTTTCTAACGCACTTTGAACGCTTAAAATACATTGCTCTAAAAAAAAGCGGACATTATAATTAAGGATGATGACGGATAGTTGCATTGAGCAAATATAATTAGAAAATTTGCCAATTAGAAAATTAGAAAATTATCCTACTATTTTTCTTTTCACTTCTTCGCTCGAATAAGTTTCTAACTTCCCTTGACTCAATTGATGTAAAGCCTCGTGAATGTCCTTTGTATATTCTTTTTCGGAAATTGGGTTTCCATCTGCGTCATAACCAACAATATTTTCTTCATCAAGAAGTTTTGCTATTTTACTAAGGACCTTATTGTCGTTAATATTTAAGATTCTTTGCGTAATGTTGATTTTTAAAGTCTCCGTTTTCATGATACAAATTTTTAACTACTCAAATTTACGTTATTTTATTGAAAATTAAAAAACATGTTTCTCCTTAGCCCCGATGGAAGGGAAAATCCTTTCTAGTCCTGAACTTGTTTCAGGATCCTGAAACAAGTTCAGGACTAGAAAGATTAGAATGACAGCGGGAACGATATTTCCAGATAAAACCAAATCTTTCGCTCCTAAAAATTAGCCTAAAGTTTTTAGTTTTAACATTACTTGAACCACAAAAACTTGAAACTTGGTGTAAATGAATTACTTTTGCAAAAAAGTTATGTTTCGTAACGAATTCATATCTTATAATTTATAACTCATACCCTACAAAGTGAATTACTTATCTGTTGAAAACATATCTCATAATCTGCAAACCCACTAAAAACAGCCTTAACCACTGTAAAACAAGGCATAAGCTTAAAATAAAAAAAATAAATTAATCATTATTTATCAGTATATTTCATCTTTTATCATAAAATTAGAGACCTAATTAGAGACCTCTTAACTTTAAATTTGTAACTTTGCTTTTATGAAAGCACTGACCTACAGATATAAACTCAAAGCTAAAAGTAAATCTTTGGATGAGCGCACTAGCCCTGAATTGGTATTGGCAGAAATCAGCGGAGCATTTGCGAATAAAGTAGATGGTATAATCAAATACAAAAAATTTCAATACTCATTAGAGGTATCAGTTTTACCGAAATACTTCGGAATTGTACGCGAAAAAAGAGGTGCATTTAATTTTGTTTATGATCCAGCCACAGTTAAAGCAAATGAAAAGTATAATAAATTATTTAGAAATAAAATAACCGATTTTGAATCAAATATAGAAACAGCTGCAACCCACTTTAAAAATCAAGAACCAAGCGCTGAAGAAGTTAAAAACTATTTACTTTCTATTAGCGGTAGAGAAAAAAGAAAACCCGAAGAAACGTTCGTTATATTAAATTTTCTTAATGTTCATATTAGCCACCTGGAAAATCTAATTGGGAGTGCTCGCAAAGATGAAGTTAAAGACACAACTATCAACTCATATAGAAATCTTATTCCCATCATAAAACGTTATCAAGAAGCTAAAAAAATTAAATTAACATTTGAAAAACTCAATGAAGAACTTTATCGAGAAATCTGGGAAGTAGTTAATGACATTAGGACTGGTAAAATTAAAATAGATAGCTATCAACAAAAGGAAAAAAAAGCATTTGCAACAAACACCTTAAAAGCATACCAAACATATTTTATACAACTTTGCAAGGTTGCTAAAAAACAAGGCATCAAAATTCCATTGGATTTGACAGACACCAATCTAATTAATGTAGCAGAAAAAAATAAGTCTGAAAAAACGGAAGCATTTCTCAAAGAAAATGATATTCTTAAAATAATAGAATATGTACCTACTTCAAAATATTTAGAATTAGCAAAAAAGTATATACTCATAGCTAGCCAAACCGGCATGCGTTTACAGTCAATGCAAGAAGCAAAAGGTCGAACAATTCAAATATGTAATGAGAATACAAATATTTTTTACTACATACATACAATTCAAGCTAAAACCGGAACAGAATGCTATACACCTTTATTCTCAACAGCATTAAAAATTATTAAAAAAAACGACGATACTTTTCCTGATTTTTCCAATATTGCATTAACCAATCTCAATAATAACATCCGAAAAGTACTAAAATCAGTTGAAATTGAAAATAGCCATTTGTTCAGTACTCATAACTTGCGAAGTTCTTTTGTTAGTAATCTATCATTACTAAGACTCTCCGAAAAAGTCATAAGCTATGTTACGCATCCAGCAAAAAAAAGCAGTTCTTCAAGCGTACACATTTATGACAGGAGAGATATGCTAGACAAAGCCAAAATGTTTGTTGAAGAAGTCAATTGGATTAGCAAAATTAAATCTTCAAAACTGTATACATTTAATTAAATACCATACACTGCCTTGATTATATTTATAAGATATATCTTTCAACCAGACTGTAACTACAGTCCCAACAGGTGAACCTTATGCTACAAAATTCGAACCTTTTATTAAAAGATTTTAAACTTTTAAGTGAGGTATTATCAATTTAGTAGTTTAAGGAAAATTCCAATTCTATTTTTAATTCTGTCTCAAAGCTTAACCAAAGAATGCAATTATTTACTAATTTTGAATCTAAATAAATTAACAAAATGTACTGTCAAATATAAATTACCCTAATTTTGTTAAAAGTAATTGAAACTTGACTACATAACTAAGTATGAGAACTGAAAAAAGATTAATATATCTCGATAATAATTCTACAACTCCTGTTGACCAGAGAGTTTTAGACACTATGATGCCATTCTTTACAAATAATTTTGCTAACGCAAATAGTACACATCAATTTGGAGTTGGCGCTTATGAGGCGGTTAAAAAAGCCCGGAATCAAGTGGCTGAATTAATTGGAGCAGAAACTAATGAAATTGTTTTTACAAGTGGTGCAACAGAAGCAATTAATATTGCGGTAAAGGGAATTGTTGAAAATTACTCGGATAAAGGAAAACACATTATTACAGTTCTTACTGAGCATAGTGCAGTCTTAGACTGGATATGCAAATGAAAACTGCACATTAAGTTAAGCTACATTTTTGTAATTAATTTGATTGTTAAATTCTTCAATAG
>NZ_VJZP01000011.1 GCF_007097265.1 Flavobacterium gawalongense
AATTCACTCCTCTAAAAATATTTCTATCTGCCATCAGGCAAAAATAATAAATTGCGACCTAAACGCCTATACCTATATTTGAATTTTACTTTTTTCTTAGACATAGAAAACGAAGAATTCATCATTACAGAAGGAGTTTTCAATAAAACTAAAACGGCGATTCAGCTCCGTAAAATCCAACAGGTAAATATCAATCAGTCTTTTATTCAAAAAATAATTGGTGTTTATGAACTCGATGTGGATACAGCCGGCAGCAATAAAAAAGAAGGCGCCATAAAAGCGATTTCACATGAATTGGCGTTGGAATTAAAATCTCGACTATTAGATAATGAAGAAAAAAAGAGTGTAAGTGAATCTGAAGCATTTCAATTTAAGGAAACGGAAGACAAACCACTTGAAGCAGAACATCCTTTTATAAAAATAAGTTTTTTGAGTTTATTAAAAGTTGGAATCACCTCTAACTATGAAAGAAGTATTGCTTTATTGCTGATTTTTTTTACTACTCTTTATGAGAATTTTCAAAATTTTGGAGATGAAAATGGTATTTATAAAGAAAGAGTCGGGTCATACATAGACGAAAATTTAGTTCTTCAAACTATTTTATTATCGATAGTATTCTTTTTTGGTGTTGTTTTGGTTGTGAATGTGATACGTGTTGTTTTTAAATATTTTGATTATAAAATTACTAGACAAAAAGGGTCTTTATTGCTTTCTTTTGGATTGTTAAATACAAAAAGTACCATTATCAAACCCGAAAAAGTTCAGATAACAACTATTACCAGAAATTATTTCCAAAACAAAATGGGTATTTTGGAAATGAAAATAAAGCAAGCAACCAGCGGTGAAAAGGAAGAACGCAAATCAGCGATTGAAATTCCGGGTTGTAGCGAACCCGAGCGGGATGCTATATTGAAATTATTGTTTCATAAAATTCCGGAAAAAGGATTGATGCTTCAGCCTAATTTTCGTAAACTTGTTTTTTCAATTTTCTTGACAATAGGTTTACCTTTGTTTGGTTTTATAGTTGTTGGTTATTGGATTGAGCCAGTTTTTTTTGAGTATGGTTATTTAGTGCCTGTTTATGTTATTTTTATTGGATTGATCCAATATTTTAAATTCATAAATAACCGACTATTCATCAACGATAATTTTATAATAAAGCAGAGTGGGGCCTGGGATGTTAGTAATGAGATTATTGAGCCAAGCAAAATACAGGCAATTTCTACTTCTCAGCTTTTCTGGCATAAAAAGTTGAATATAGGTTCCATAACGTTGCATACGGCTGGAGGAAATATTGCTTTTCAGTTAGGGAATTACATAATAATAAAACAACAAGTCAACCTTTGGTTGTACGAAATAGAAACTTCCGATAGTAATTGGATGTAAACAAAATAGTTTAAGGTTTAAAGTTGTTGTTACGACAAACCTTAAACCTTAAACTTTTAAACAAAAAGATATGAAACACTGGATTGAAGCTGCACGTTTACGAACATTGCCCTTGTCAGTTTCCGGAATAATTGTAGGGAGCATGTATGCTTTGGCACACCCAACGGACAACATATTGACGCCAACGGAAGTCTTTAATTGGAGGCTCTTTGGCTTTGCCATATTAACTACACTTGGACTGCAAATACTGTCTAATTTTGCTAATGATTACGGCGACGGCATGAAAGGAACGGATAACGAAGACCGTGTTGGTCCAAAACGTGCCATACAAAGCGGCGTAATTACGCCCGAAGCTATGAAACGCGCCATTATAATCACATCGGCATTGACGTTGCTTTCGGCGATGTTATTAATTTACTATGCGTTTACAGATACTAATTTATGGTATTCCTTATTTTATTTGGTTTTGGGGATTTTATCTATAGTGTCGGCAATTCGTTATACCGTGGGAAATACAGCATATGGATATCGCGGATACGGAGATTTATTTGTCTTTGTGTTTTTCGGTTTAGTAAGCACTTTAGGGGTTAATTTTTTGTATTCAAAACAACTGGATTTTGAATTGTTTTTACCTGCAACAGCCATTGGATTATTGAGTGTTGGAGTTTTAAATCTGAACAATATGCGTGACGAAGCATCGGATAGAAAATCAAATAAAAACACGATTGTCGTAAAAATTGGCGGAGCCAAAGCTAAAATATACCATTATTTCCTAATTGTTTCAGCTATGATTTTGGTGTTGGTTTTTGCAATTATAAACCATTTTCACTTTGATCAATACTTATTTTTGCTAGCTTATATCCCTTTAACTAAACATTTAATTACCGTTTATAAAAATCACAATACTAAGGAATTAGATCCCGAATTAAAAAAACTATCGCTAAGTACTTTTGCACTTTCTGTATTGTTGGCATTGTGTATGATTTTCTTCTTTTCGGACTTGATTGTCAATAATTATTAAAGGTAAATTAAAACTCAAATCAGTCCATTTTTAGATCTTTAAATTTAATTCAAATGAAAATAACATTTTACGGTCATGCCTCTTTGGGGATAGAAGTTGGAGGCAAATACATAATTGTAGATCCTTATATTTCTGCTAATCCAAATGCATCACATATTGATATCGACACATTAAAAGCAGACTTTATCTTAATAACTCATGCGCACGGAGATCATATTCTGGATGTGGAGGCAATTGCCAAAAGAACCAATGCAGTAATAGTTTCTAATGCTGAAATTGCGGGCCATTATTGCCAAAAAGGTTTTCAGACACACCCCATGAATCACGGAGGAAGCTGGAATTTTGACTTTGGAAGACTGAAATATGTCAATGCCATTCACTCCAGTTCTTTTCCTGACGGCAGTTACGGAGGAAATCCGGGCGGTTTTGTTATTGAAGGGGAACATAAAAATGTATACATTGCTGGAGATACGGCGCTTACTATGGATATGAAACTCATTCCTATGCGTACCAAACTGGATTTGGCGATTCTGCCAATAGGAGATAATTTCACCATGGATGTCGAAGATGCTATTGTTGCTTCTGATTTCTTGGATTGTGATAAAATTTTAGGATATCATTACGACACTTTTGGCTATATCGAAATCGATCATGAAGACGCCATTCGTAAATTCTTCAATAAAGGAAAAGATTTAATGTTACTGGAAATAGGAAGTTCCATCGAATTATAATTTTTTATTTAAAGCTAATCCAGCTATACGTTGCAAATGAAATTCACTGAACTCTTATGAAAATAAAAGTATAGTGAAGTAATCTTTTTTATCCGTTGAAAAGGCTGTAAAAAGGATTTCCACTGCAAACGAAGTTCACTGAACTCAGATGAAAATAGAAATTAAGTGAAGTAATCTGGGCTAAAAAACGTTAATCAAGAAAATGAACATTCAAAAAATTGCTTTAATAGTATTAACAACTATTTCGTTTCAATCTGTTTTTTCTCAAAAAGATGGTTATTGGGATAAAACCCGCGCTACAACTGAAGAAATTACAGTTTCCGCAAGAGATAGAATTATCATAAAAACCCAAGATTTTCCTGAAGGAACTACTGAAGTAGTTTACAGAATAACACTTTTGGATAAAAATCAGCAAATGGCGGGCAGTTTAGTTTCTGTTTTAAAAGCTATTCCAGACCCAACAGGAATCAGTCAGGGTTCAGCAGGAGCTGTTTTTATCTTGTCTAAAATCTCTGGAGATGATAAATGCAAGTATGCTGTTTTTTCTAGCGCAGACTTGGCTGTGAAATACAAAGAAAACGGAAAAACTGACGATGCTTGTTTGGTTCAGGATACTCCTGTAAGCAAAGATGCGAAACGACTTTCTAGAGAGAAATCGGCTTGTATGAAATCCAATTCTGGAAATTTATGGTTTGGTTTCGAAAGTAAAAACTGGATCATGAATCAAAAAATTATTCTCGAAGTCGTGCCGTGGGTTGATAACAAACTCAGCCGCGGATGGACTCTGGAAAACAGAAAACAAATCATTGATCAATGCAAAACATCGAATATGGCTCAAAAAATGACCAATTCAGATGATTTTTGCGTTTGTATTCTGGATAAAATACAATCTAAATATAAGTTTAAGGAATTCCAAAATTTATTAGCGATAGAGCGTTCTAAAGCGTTTAAAGACTTTGGTAACAGTTGTTTTGGTGAAACAAGCTTTTCTAAAGGGGTTTATGATGATTTGCGAAAACAAGCGTCTCTATTGGTAAAACAAGGAGAGCAAGGTGGAGCAATTATGAAATTGACAACTATAATCAATGATGGAAAAGCAACCGCTTTGGATTATAATGCAATTGGAAACAGTTATATTTTAACCAAACAATATGGAAAAGCGATTAAATTCCTAAAAGAAGGCGAGAAGCTCGATGATTCGGAATTATTGATAAAACTGAATTTGGCACACGCATATTTATTGAATGATAATTATGCGTCGGCAAAAGCTATTTACAAAGAATACCAGTCACAAAATGTAACAGACAGTTTGAGCTGGATTCAAAAAGTAAAACAAGATTTTGAGACTTTCAAAAAGGTGGGCATTCAAAATGATGATTTTGAAAGAGTTTTGAAGTTAATCGAAAAGTAGATTCACTTTTCTAAAACTCATATTTTCTTAAATGTCTTATTATGGTTTAAAAACGGATTTATTGTTTTACCATATAAGGAATATAAGGACATTTAAGTCTGGATAAAATTAATTATTTTGATTTTAAATCTTTAAAAAATAATTTCCCAAAATGGGAACTTTTTTATTATCTTTGTAAAATAAATAGAATTTGAGAGTAATTGCAAAAAATACATTGAGAGATTTTTGGGTAGCTCATACTGATGGTGAACAGCAATTAATGTCTTGGTTTCAGGAAACGAGCAAAGCCGAATGGGAAAATCCCAACGTGATAAAACAACAATATCCAAGTGTAAGTATTTTAAATAATAATCGGTTTGTGTTTAATATCAAGGGAAATAATTACCGATTAATAGTTAAAATTAATTTTGACTACCAAATGGTTTGGATTCGGTTTATTGGAACGCATGCAGAATATGATAAAATTAACGCCAACGAAATTTAATTGCAATGGAAATTAAGCCTATAAAAACAGAAAACGATTATAACCAAGCTCTCGAAAGACTTGAAGTTATTTTTGATGCTAAAAACGGTTCGCCTGAAGGTGACGAATTGGAAGTGCTTAGTATTTTAATTGACCAATATGAGAATGACCATTTTCCTATTGGTATGCCAGACCCAATTGAGGCTATAAAATTCAGAATGGAGCAAATGGGATATAATCAAAATGATTTAGCCAATATTGTTGGTTTAAAAAGTCGTGCGAGTGAAATCCTAAATCGCAAACGAAAACTTTCTTTGGAAATGATCCGTCAACTGCATGAGAGGCTAAATATTCCAACAGATGTATTGATTCAGGCTTATTAAAAATAGGTGATTGGGTTATAGTAACTCATAATCTATAATTCATAATTTATAATTTATAATTTCTTGAAAGCAACCTACCACAAATACATTCTTAATTTCAAACGACCATCAGGAACTTCCCGTGGTGTTATGACCGAAAAAGAAACTTGGTTTATCATCTTGGAACAAGACGGTAAAAAGGGAATTGGAGAATGTGGAATTCTTCGTGGATTGAGTATTGATGATCGACCAGATTATGAAGAAAAATTGCGATGGACTTGTGACAATATTCACTTGGGGAAAGACTGGCTTTGGGAAGCGTTATTGGAGTTTCCTTCGATACAATTTGGAGTGGAAATGGCGTTCCAATCTTTGGCTAGTGAAACTCCTTTTTTACTCTTTCCTTCGAACTTTACAAATGGTACAAAATCCATCCCTATAAACGGTTTAGTTTGGATGGGTGAGGAGTCGTTTATGAAGCAACAAATCGAGGAAAAATTAGCAGATGGTTTTCGTTGCATAAAACTCAAAATAGGAGCGATAGATTTCGATAAAGAACTGCAGTTACTACGGTTTATTCGGGAACATTTCACTCCGGAACAAGTTGAAATTCGTGTCGATGCGAATGGTGCTTTTGATGAAAATTTAGCTTTATATAAATTAATACAACTATCTGAATTTAAATTACATAGTATAGAGCAGCCGCTCCAAAAAAATCATACTGACAGTATGGCAGAGTTGTGTAAAATTACTCCTTTTCCTATTGCTTTGGATGAAGAGCTAATCGGTGTATTTACACGGGTAGAAAAAGAGTTGTTATTGGAGAAAATCAAACCGCAATACATCATTTTGAAGCCTAGTTTTGTAGGCGGTTTTCGAGGAACCCAAGAGTGGATTTCATTGGCTGAAAAGCATAAAATTGGATGGTGGATTACCTCAGCTTTGGAGAGTAATATTGGGCTAAATGCCATCGCACAATGGACCTTTTTACAGCACAATTCAATGCCACAGGGATTAGGAACCGGAGCGCTTTATACGAATAATTTTGACTGCCCATTGGAGGTTTCACAGGGGCAATTATGGTATAAAACAGCGTTGGATTGGAAGTTTGATTTTGGTCTTTTAATGTAAATTATTTCGTAACTTTCTTTTGTTCGCCATCTCCCAGTAAAACGGATAATGTCTTTAAACTTGGTGTACGGTCGGCAATCAGTTTTATGATACTAATGAACGGGATAAACAATATCATTCCTGCAGCACCCCATAAAATGCCTCCTACAATTACCACAATAATGATGACAAGTGTATTTATTTTCAAACGGCTTCCCACTGCAAAAGGAAATATGATATAGGCTTCGAGTACTTGTACAATAGAAAAGACTATTATAACACCTAATGGGTACCAAATCGAATTATACGTTATCCAGGAAACTGCAATGGGTAAGAGTGATGAAATCATTATTCCCACGTAAGGTATAAATGTTAGAATTGAGGCTATAAAACCAAACAGAAATGGGTGTGGTACCCCGATAATCAGCAGTCCAATGCTGTTTAAAAGTCCAACTATTAAATATACCACTAACATTCCTTTGATGAAATTGTAATAGGCATGAATGGTTTCAATAAGGATTTCGTGAATGGTGCTTTTTCTTTCTGGTGGAAAAAGTTCATACAACGCATTCGATAACATCTGGCGATGGAATAGAATCAGCGCCGAAAAAACAGGAATCATTAATAGGTAAAATAGAGACTCTGATACAGAATATGCGGTATTTCGCAGCAAGGAAAAAGCTTCTGAACCAGAGTTATTGAGCATATTTTTGATGAATTCCGATTGTTTTTCAAGGCTGATGTCAAATCTTTCGGATAGGAAAGTACTCAATTGATTTATCGTTTCTGTAAGTTTAGCTCTCAAAGATTGCCATTCCTGAAGAAACTCTGAAAACTGTGCGAATAATAGATAAATTACCGCTCCCACCAAAACGGTTACTCCTAAAATGGAAATAATAATTGCAATTCCTTTGTTAATTCCCTTTGTTTGCATCCATTTACATATGGGATACAGAATAAAGCTAATGAGTAATGAAAAGCTTAACGGAATAAATAGTGTTTTACCAAAGTACAGAATCAAAGAGGCCAGTATGATGAGCTGAAGAATTTCTAAAACAGAATATTTTCTGTTTGATTGAAATGGAACGGGTGTTTTAGAAGATTGTATCATACAAATTTATATTGTAACCGTTATTCCTTGTCCCTCTTTAACTTTTTTATTCTAAAAATTAGTTGCGATTAAAGTATTAATCAAAACGAATAGTGTAGGTGTAAATTGTTTGTTAAGGCAAATTTTCAGGAGTCTAATAAACGCCTGTGGTAATTGATTTGTCCCAGATGATAGGCCAGGTGAGTGGTTAAATGAATGAGCATAAACTCAGTTGAAGTCTTGGTTTCAAAAACTAAAAGAGGAAACTCCATTTTTAATTCTTCTTCCGATACGTTATTAAGTGCATTGTTAACGACAACAATGGTTGCTTCGATTTTGTTTATTAATTCTGCTCTCGGAATATCTTTTTGTGAAAATTCGAGCGCTCTGTTTCTGATATAACCGGTTTTTCCAAATTCGGCTCCAATATAGGTATTAAGATTCCCAACCAAATGCAAGCAAAGATTCCCGGCTGAATTAGCTATCCCTTTTTGAATGTGCCAAATTTGACTTTCATTTTGGTAGAGCTCCATTTCTGCTTTAAGCTGTTTTAAATCTCTGTTGAATAGCGATTTTAAAGTTTCAATTAGCATGTTTCGTTTCTTTATACTTCTTCAATGAAAGAAGTGCTTTTTGGTGTATTTTGTTTTGAAAATAACCTGTCCATCCAAATAAATACCCCGGAATTCCTAATGCCTGCTTGGACCATTTCCAGATATCAAAATCATCAGTATGCTTGATAATTAGCCCATCCTTAAACTGAAATTGCGCATGAATAACGTTTACCACTTTTCTATTGGTTTTACTAAAGTTGTAAGTTGCTATCCATCTGACAGAACCAAGATATTCATCTGCTTTTATATCTGAGAATTCAATTTTTATATTTCCTTTGCTTTTTTCCATCAGCATTTTCCACATTTGACAAACATCATTTTCTTTTAATAAACCAAATACAGGATCACGAAACTGAATCGTTGGATGATAATATTCACACATTGTTGAAGCATCAGCATTGGCAAAAGCAGAATAGAATTTAATAAGATTTTGTTTGTTTGGGGTCATATATGCATAAAGTGAATAGTAAAAATAATAATTTTTTTGTTAAAATTTAGGTTTTAAAACACTAATGTAAAAAAAATAGATGCGGTTCATTTCTAATTTGAACAAATCAATGGTGTTGATTGGTTGTAATTCATCGATTTGCTTTGACTATAGATTTTAAATTTTAAACAAAAAAAGAGGATAGACTTTTAAGTTTCTATCCTCTTTTGTAATTTATAAAAATGTATTCTCTGTTATTTTGACTTATTTAGCAGCAGGAATAATATCAATTACTACTGTACGATTGTAAAAACGTTCTTCTGGAGTTTTGTTTTCAAAAGGAGATTTGTTTTCATCCTCACCGTATCCGAGTACTTCAAATTTTACGTCGTTTCTACCCGTTTTAGATAACCCACTTTGAAGAATGCTTTTCACATCGTTTGCACGAGCAAGTGATAAATCTTGATTGTGAACTTCTTCACCAATAATATCCGTATGGCCATGAATAATAACTGTCGCACCAACAGGAATTTTTGGTGTTACTACATCAGTGAGGTATTTTTCATAGATGGTAATCGCTTTAGATTTATTAAATTCATAAATAATACTGTATCTCAGACCTTCTTCCATTTTTGTAGGAGTCCAAAGTACCATATGTACCGAAGTTTCTTTTTCTATAATTTTACCACTTTTAGTTTGACCAATCATTTTCACTTTGTAATCACCTTCCGGACGGCTGCCTAAAATTGATTTTCCAGGAATACTAACTTCTTCCTGAGTATAAGGTCCAAAAGACTGTACTTTTCCTTGTTCGTCAGCTATTTGTAATGACCATGAAGATAATGCTTCACCAGCTCCTTTATTATTGAAGGTAACATAACTTTCAACAGGGGCTTCTTGTAGAGGAACAATTTGTACTGGTTTCAATTGGGTATCAGGGCCACTTTGAAATTCCATCAATAAATCTGGAGAAGCACTTTCGATAGAAACTCTACGATCTCCTTCACGTAGCAATTCTAATTCTAATGTTGCACCTGGTTGTTCAGATGGGATATTTGGTTTGTTTTGACCTTTTGTTGTAATTCTAGAAGGATTTATGACAAATACATTTACCAAATAGGTTTTGATTGATTCTGCCATTGCAAGACCATCTGCAGGACCTTTCTCTGATGAACCTACCAAAGTAATCGTTGAAGAAGGATTTTTTTGCATACGGTCTCCAAGGATGTTTAGTACATTATAATAAACAATCATTTGACGTTTTGAACGATCCGACAAGTTTTTTGGAACAAATACTTCCAATTGATCTTCTTTGAAATCTTTAACCTGATCTTTCGTTAATAAAACATAACGATTTGGGATTTCAGTTGATTCAGTATTGAAAAACACATAGTTTCTAAGTGGGAATATTTCACTCATTCTTCTTTCTCCAGGAATATTAGCAGGAGAATTTACAGAAAATTGAACTTCGCGATCTGGTAAAACATCTGTAGATTCTTGAATATTGCGCCCTTGTCCAAGTTTAAGTGCAACTCCCGCTCTAATTGTAGTTATATTCCATGTTTCTGTTGAACGTGGATTTTGACCAAAATAAGGTTGAAAAGAAACAAAAGGAGACAATACAAACTGTGTCTTGTTACTATCTGAAGAAAGCGGAATATCATAGCCAGCACCAATTTGCATTGACAAAATAGTTTTCTCAATCTCACTAAATTCACCTGTTACTGCTGGAGAAGGTGCCTGATCAGGAAATGCTGGGTTAATACCTAATTGATAGGTAAACGATTTATCTAAGTTGAAAGCCAAACGTGGACCTCCATAAAGATAGAAATTAGATTTGAAAGGAGCAAAGCGCACGCTTGGTTCCACCGTAATGTAACTTAAATCAGTAGATAAATCTGCTGGACAATCACATGCCGTTTTTACTTGGTCAAAAGAACCTTTACGGCTATCATATCCAGCTTGAAGCATAACGCCCCATCTTGAATCAGCAGGACGATATTCTAAAAGTGGTGCAATGAAAAGTCCAACACCATCTCCCTCATGAAACGTAGCCGGAGGCGTAAAACCAGCATTCAACTGATGAGTAGAACCCTCGTAAAAATTGAAATTGGCTCCACCAGCAACACCAAAGTACCAAGAAGGTTTCGCATATTTAACTTCTAGTGTTTGTTGTGCCTGAACTGGTGTTTGAACGCTTAACCATGTCAATGAGACTACTAAAAGTCCTTTGATAGGTAAGTTATTAAGGGACCAAGAATTGCGTAATCCCTTTTTTAAATTATTTATATTGTCCATGTTTTTTTATTTTGTTTGTTTCATTTTTTAAATAATTCCCGTCCTAAGACGGGATAAAATTGTTTGGCTGTAAAAACCTTTAGTATCAAATACCTAGTTATTAGGTACATTAATAGTTGTATTTACCATAGTAACTGAAGCCACTAGAGAAATCGCTCTACCATTTAGTACCGTTAAAAAAGGATTTGTACTATTGGCAGGAGAAGACAAAGTCACTCCAGAATTGGCGATAATGTTTCCAACCATAACTCCACCACCGGCGTAGTTAATAACAGCTGCTGTACCAACATACCAATAAACATTATTAGGATTACCAACACCGTTTAAAAATGTAACACTACTTGGCATTGAATCACCTACTGTTAAAGTCGAAGGTGCTTGAAAGTACCATTTTGCATTGGGATCACCATTCGCATTTAAAGTAAGATTTCCGTTAGTTATGCTAAAAGAGCTAGAGGCTGTATAAATACCAGGAGCTAACGTTAATCCACCTAATTCACCAGCACCCGGATTAGCAACGCCACCTGGCATTGAAGCTGGAGAAATACTGTTATAAAGATCTCTCGCTGCATTCAATCCAGCTAATGCAGTTGCTGCTTTAGTAGCATTTCCTGGTGCAGGTGCATCTGTAAATATTCCATCAGTTACAACTCCATTATTTAATGGGGTTACGGTATAAACATCTCCACTTGTACCATCTGTAAAACCTGTTACTAAAGTGGAAGCGGCGGTTGTACCGATTGCACCGTTAACCACAGTTAATAATCCTTGATTGGTTATTCCGGCATTTCCTCCAAAAACTCCAAAAAACAAACCGCTTGTAATTATTGGGGATGGAGTAGCTACATTTGCTGTGGTAAAATTCCAAACATAGTTATTCGCTAATGGAATACCTGCTGCACTTTTAGCACCAGTTGTAATGGTAGCTGTATAAACAAGTCCTGGATCAAGTGAATTTACCGGGTTAAATGAAGCAGTATTGCCACCGGTATAAGTAACAACACCCGGAATTATTGTAGTACCTTGTTTCAAAGTAAAAGTAGTTGTATTTATAGTCAAAGGATCCATTGCTAAGCTAAAGTTAGCTGTAACTGTTTTGTTTAAATCAACTGCTATAGCATTATTAAGCGGATCTGTAGCAGTAACTGTTGGTGCAGGCACTGTAGTAAAACTCCATACATAATTAGTAGCTAATGGTGTTCCTTGTAAACTTTTAGCACCTGTTGTTAAAGTAACGGTATAAACAGTATTAGTGGTTAATGGATTTGTTGGTGTAAAAGATACTGTTGATCCAGTATAAGTAATTACTCCGGCAATCGTGTTTGTTCCTTGTTTTACAGTAAATGTTGAATTGTTTATTGTCAAAGGATCCATTGGTACACTGAATGTTGCAGTAATTATTTTATTAAGAGCTACGTTTATTTCATTATTTGTTGGATCTGTAGTAATCACGACAGGAACAATAATCATCCCGGTAGCAAATGTCCAAACATAATCTGTTTGAAGCGCATTACCCATTACATCTTTAACTCCTGTTGTAATTCTAGCAGTATAAGTTGTATTAGGACTAAGAGGACTTGCTGGAGTAAAGGTAGCTGTTGTCCCACTATACGTGACAATACCGGTAACAGCAGTTCCATCAGCTTCTGTAATAATAAAAGTAGATAGGTTAATCGTTGATGGATTTACTGCTTCATTGAAAGTTGCAGAGATTATCTGATTAAATGGAATGCCTAAAGCGCCATTTGCAGGAATTGTAGATTCTACAATAGGGCAAACGCCTACTGTCTCTACGAAATCGTCTTCTGCACAACCAGAAATTAATGCAATAAATAGTATTGCAAAGGTTAATAGTAAATTTTTAGTTTTCATTTTTTTTTGATTTTAGGGATTAAGTATTTTGTATAGCAAAGATTGTTTTGTTATTGGATAAAAGAGTTATACAATTAAAAATAGAAGTTGTAAAATTCACACATCTAAAACGTTAATGCTTTATGTATATAGTTAAAAATCAATAACTTGTTTGATTTTATTATGTTAACATTGTGTTACAGTACTTAAATTGTTCTTTAAAAAAGGCTGAAATAGACAAAAAAAGTTTGTATAGAAATGAATTGTAGTAGTAATTTTTTTAAGAAAAAGGTCTAATCTAAAATTGAAGTTATAAATGAAATGGTGTTTAAATATCTAAAATAGTTACCTTAAAAATGGAATTCATTTTTTGGATTGTAACAAAAAAAAATCGAGATTTCTAATTCTCGATTTTATTGTATTATTATTTTAAATATGACAGTCTGCAATATGTTCCAAAGGATAAAGTATGGCACACAGATAACACGGATTGAACGGATTTTGCACAGATTTAAATAACAGTTTGATTCACCAAGTAAAAAAATCCGTGTAAATCGGTATAATCTGTACAATCTGTGGGCTAATATTTATGCTTTATAAATGTACAAACGACGAAAATTGTATTCGAAATGATTTTAGTCCGCATTACGGATAGTCATAATTTTAAAAATTAAATGCCCAAAATGATTTTAGTTAAGCATATTTTTTATTTTTTCCTTTTTGTTCCAAATGGGAAATAAATAGGGTTAGTTCTTTTATGAAAGAATCGAGCATCAAAGCCGATTGTTTTATGTGATTTAAGAATTGGATATGTTCATCAGGTGAATTTATTGTCTGATCAAGTAAATAAGATAAACCTAAAATATTGGCTATGGGCTGTCTGACTTTGTGTGAGGTCATAAACATCATTTCCTCTAATCCTTTTATATATTCTTTTTGATATTCTTCGGCTCTTTTAAGCTCTAAGTTAGTTGTTATTAACTCAGCTGCCCGTTTTTCTTTTTCTTTATTTTGAAAAAGAAGTTCTCTGTTAGCAATGTTTAGTTCTGCTGTCTGAATTCTTCTTTCTTGGTTTTTAAAAGCAAGTTTTTTATTTGCAGTATCTAGTTCTTTAGCACGTTCTTCTTTCTCCAGGTTTTGAAAAGCAAGTTCCTTATTGGCGATAATTAATTCTGCAGCTCTTTTCTCTTTTTCTTCGTTTTGAAAAACAAGTTCCTTATTAGCGATAATTAATTCTGCAGCACGTTTTTCTTTTTCATCATTTTGAAAAGCAAGTTCTCGATTAGCAATAATCAATTCAATAGCTCTTTTTTCTTTTTCGTCGTTTTGAAAAGCGAGTTCATTATTGGCGATAATTAATTCAGCGGCTCGTTTTTCTTTCTCTATGTTTTGAAAAGCAAGTTCCGTGTTTGCAATAATTAGTTCAGCAGCTCGTTTTTCTTTTTCGTCGTTTTGAAAGGCAAGTTCCGTGTTAGCAATAATTAGTTCGGCGGCTCGTTTTTCTTTTTCATCGTTTTGAAAGGCAAGTTCCGTATTCGCAATAATTAGTTCAGCAGCTCGTTTTTCTTTCTCTTCGTTTTGAAAAGCAAGTTCCGTGTTAGCAATAATTAATTCAGCAGCTCTTTTTTCTTTTTCGTCGTTTTGAAAGGCAAGTTCAGTATTAGCAACAATTAGTTCAGCAGCTCTTTTTTCTTTTTCGTCGTTTTGAAAGGCAAGTTCAGTACTAGCAATAATTAGTTCAGCAGCTCGTTTTTCTTTCTCTTCGTTTTGAAAAACAAGTTCCTTATTCGTAATTATTAACTCTTCCTTTTTTATTCTCGTGTTCATTTCCGTTTAATTCAAAGTTTTTTAAGAAAAAATAATGCGAACTTATAAAAAGACTTTCGGCTTTAATTGTGTAAGTCTATTAATTTTTTTGAAGTATAAAGTAATTAATAGTTTTCCGTCTGGTTATAAAGATAAACTAAATAATTTATAATCAGAATTCAATTTGTAAGTGAATTTTTAAGATTTTAAAGTATCAGAATGTTTTGTAGCAATATTAGTTATAACGAATTGTAATAGTGTACCTAATATTTTTTTTATTGGATTATGGGTTGATCCTACTAAAGCTTTTTTTGTAAAGTATCCCGTTGCCATCCCAATTGCATTATTAATTAAGTTCCCTTTTATATTCGGTGAAGTAGTCATTTCAGTAAAAGCACTTTTGATAAGGTTTAAAAGCTTTAAACTTTCATACGTTAACTCAAACTGTTCCTTTAAAGCGTATAATTCTAAAGCCTGCTTATTTTCTAAATATAGGATAGTTTCATCTAGTAAATCTGTTTGGTTTATCTTTTCCATACTATTTCTTTTTAAGCAGTTTAGTTATAATGAAGTTACTGATAGGAATTTTAATCCATTTATCTTTAAAAGTATATAGTATAATTGAAATTAATAAATAAACACTGGCTACTATAAAAAAGCCAAAATAGGATTTCCCTAATAATTCACCTATCCATAAGGAAAGTCCAATATTTACAAGTAGAACAAACATAACAGCAACAATAGCAACAGTTAATCTTGAGAGCAAAGAAGACATGACATCCGCTGATTTGTCAATTGCATTTAGCTTAACCAATTCTGCGGTTGTTCTTGTATAATCTTCTGCTTTTTCAAAAAGCGTTTCTATTGATGCTGTAAAGTTGTCCATGATTTAATTTTTAATTGAAATTTTTAATATTTAAGTATCTCATTAGATATTTGTATTTTTAATTTCGTTTTTTGCATCATAAAATTTTGATTTTCCTCCAGCAATTAAAGTTTCACCTTCATTCCAAATTTTTTCATATTTTTTATTTATGGTACCTAATAATGTATCCAATTTGTCTTTTAACTCATCGGCATAGTCATTACTTTTATCCATAATTTTTTTTCTCGTTTTCTCGCCTTTATCTGGAGCTAACATAATTCCTAATATTGCACCTACTGCAAGACCACCTAAAACTCCTAATACTATTTTATCAGTTTTCATAATTATTGATTTTATTATTATAATTTATTTTGATTAAATACCTCTACCCTGTATAAGTCTTAATAGTATTGCTATAACTGCAATAACAAGAAGTACGTGAATAATTGATCCTAAGCTAAATGCAAAGAATCCAATTGCCCAAAAGATTACTAAAATAACTGCGATGGTGTAAAGAAGATTTCCCATTATTTCTATTTTTAATGATTTAAATTTTATTTGTTGTCGTATATTTTTATAATAACGATTGATTATGTTTTTCTATCCTGTATAAGTTTAAATAGGATTGCTATAACTGCAATGACAAGAAGAATATGAATAATTGATCCTGCACTGTATGCAAAGAAACCAATTGCCCAAAAGAGGATTAAAATAACTGCGATGGTGTAAAGAAGGTTACTTATGATTTCTATTTTTAATGATTAATAAGTTAAATTTTTTGTTTAGTAAAGTTATAAAAATAAATTATATAGTACTGTTTTACAGTATTTTATAATATAAAAATTAACTTAATATTAAAAATTTATTCTGTTGTTTTCAATTTGATTAAAATGAAAATGCAGCATAGAAACTCAAGACACTGTTTTTAGCATCTGGAGAAGTAAAGTTATTTGCTGAATCATCTTTTCCAATTTTAGTCAATCCATAATTGTAACGTACTCCAAAACTAACCGGCTCTAAATCTAGACCAACACCTCCTGCAAGGCCTGCATCAAATCTGTTGAAATCATCTGTGTCAATATTGTCTTCGAAGTTATAACTACCATCATCTGATTTATTAGTCGTTTTACCACTAATCAAATAAGCAGCATAAGGTCCAGCATGAATATTGAAATTCTTGGTAACATTTACCACTAATAAAAGCGGCACTTCAATATAATCTAATTTAAATTGTGCAGTTCCACTTACAAAGGCGTTATTGTAAACTAGTTCGGCTCCTTTTCCAGTGTAAGAAATCTCAGGTTGTAAAGCGATATTATCTGCAATAGGTAATTTAGCATAAAAGCCCACGTTAAATCCAGTTAACACATCATTGTCATCAACATCGTCAGTGTATAGGTTAGAGAAATTTACTCCACCTTTTATACCTGTTTTTGTTTCGTTTTCTTGCGCTTTGGAACTGGTAAAAGCCATAAAAGTTAATACTAAGGAAGCGTAAATCAGTGTTTTTGAATTTTTCATATCTGTTTTCATTAGATTTAATTTATTGTAAATTTGATACTTACAAAGTTGAGAATGATAAAGAAGAAAAGTGTTACAATACTTTTTATAAAATTTATATTATTCACACCTTTTAGTAATCACGGGGTTTCTTAAAAGTTTGTTTTATACTATTCAGGAATAATTTGAACAAAAAAAGGCGAGTTAAAAAAACTCGCCTTTTTAAAAATTATTTCTTTTTTGTATTAATTTTTATTGTCAACCGTCATGTCTTTTAAAGCCTTACCCAGTTCACTCATATCATGATTGTATTCGCGTTTAAATGATTCCCAATCACTGCTTCTATCATTTTTATAGGTTTCAACTTTAGCTTCAATATCGTTGTTTTTTTGTTCCAGTTCCTCAATTTTTTTTGCATACATCGCATCAATTGAATTCCCGGTTTTTTTCATCTTGGCTTTCAACTCCGCTATTCTAATTTCATTTTCATTGACTTTTGCAGCAGTTTCGTTTTTGAATGTTTGCCATTCTTCTGCAGTTGCTTCTTTTCTTGCTTCCATCAATTCTTCTTTGGCTTCTTGCACATCTCCTCGAGCATCAGCTACTTTATCTTTAGCTTCCTGTTCTTTTTTTGTAGAAGTCTGACATCCCACTAGTACTGATCCTGCCATAAATGTTGTTAGAGCAAGAGTATAAATTGTTTTCTTCATTTGGAATAATTTTAAGTTTAATTTTTTTGAAGTGATTGAAAAAGCTTTTTCTTTTACCATTTTATAATTCAGCCTAGAACAATTTAGTTATGCTAGGTTGAATTATTTAACGGTATTAACCTAAGATCAATGAGATAGAAATAGTTGCAAATAATAGGAAATATTAAAATGCAATTATTTAAAGGGATTTAATAATTTTAAGTAATTCCTCCTTGGTTTTACTTAATTTTATTTGAAGTTTTCCAATCATTTCCTCTTTCATACCTTCTTTAAAAAGTAAATCATTTTCAGTTAAAGCTGCGAATTTTTGTTTTAATTTTCCTTTTTGCTCTTCCCAATTTCCTTCAAGTTCTATAGTATTCATTTCAATTTTATTTAAGTCACAAAAAAATATTCGTAACACTACAAAGATGCGAGAATAGGTAATAAAATGACTTATAGAATTTTAGATAAGACTTATATTATTCACATATTTATTTCAGAAACGAGACTTAAAATTGGATAATAATTAAATAGGAATCGGTATTTCAATTATTAAATATTGTGATTTTTCTTTCAGGATTATTTAAGAAAAATTTATTGTTTTTGGAAAAATGATAAATAAAATATTTTCATCAAATTCTCTGTTTTTATAGAAAGCTCTATTGTTTTTCGTTCCGGTTTTATTTCTGAATTTATTAGGTATTGTTGGCTGTTTTAAGGCATAATTACCAGTTAAGCGGAAAATTGGTTAAATGATTTTTGGATAATAACTAAACTTAAAAATATAATTTCATAAATAATGGCTCCAAATTATTTATCTTTTATGTCAATATGATTTGGAACATATTCTTTTAGTATTGAATTCAAAGATTCATAATAATCTTTCAGCGTTTTAATATTTATTTTAGGATTAATGATATCAGGAATAGTCACAGGCATTTCAATTAAATATTTTGATAATTCAGGATATTCATTTTGAATTTTCAAAGTCATTTTTAGAATAGCATCATTAAGTTCTTTTTCAGTTTCCATAATAAATTGAAATTTTAGTTATTTAGAGAAGTATTTTTATTCGAATCCTAAAAAAATTAAATCATTAAAAGCATCGAATATTAATGATGCTTTTAATGATTTAAAAATTTATTTTCTTGTTAAAATTGACACTCGATTTCCATTTGAAAATGGAGTGTCAATTTAAATGTAACCTGTAATTGCTTTTATAACAGTGTTATAGTTCCTATGTCAGCTGTTGCACCTGCTGTTACAATAATATCAGTTTTGGTAGCAGCGACAAAAGGTGAAGCAGGAGTAATGGTTATGCTATAGGTTCCAGGAGGAAGTCCCATAACTAAAAATTCGCCATTCTCATTTACATTTGTTGAATAGGATAGAGCTGTGGCTGAAGTTGCTTCAACTACCGCCATTGTACCTATTGGAGTAATTTTACCTTTTATAGAACCACTTATTGCGGTTTCTATTGTTCTGATAACCGGTTTTAATTTATAAGTCCCATTGCCTGTACTAACAATAGATTTGTTTGCATCAAAATCAAGAAGAACACTATACAAGATACCTTGTTGAAGCGTTTGATGAACTTGAAGTTTTAATCCGCTTTGCTCAGCACTTGGAGTGCTCAAAGGATAACTTACATTATTAAGGACAACCGTATTGTTTGTTCCTAATATAAGTCTTATTTGTCCCACTTTGGATACTTCTAATGAATCAGTAGCAATTAGAGTATCAACTCCGTTAGAAAAATCAAGTAGGTTATAAATACCTTTTTTTACATTTAGTGAAACAGTTTCTCCTCCTTCGCCAGTTATTTCTACACCTTGTATGTCAACATTTACTTCATCATATGGGCCTGGTGCATCAGTCAATCGTACAGCATAAGGATAACTGGATTTTGTATCATCACTGTTACATGAATTTATTAATAATCCAAGCATGATGAAAGACAGAATAATTTTCATTTTTTTCATTTTCATTTTTTTTAAGTTTATAAAACATTTTCTTAACTAAGTAAAGATAGTACCAACTTGAAAGCGAAGTGTTATAGAATTTTAGTATAAAGTTGTAGGATTCACTCTTTGAAAGTTTGAAAAATAAGTATTTTCTTAAACTATAGATTTTCCTATTTCGGTAAAAAGTTCTAATTTTCTTTTTAAGCTGCAATAAATTAGAATACATTCTTTGTAATATTTTTTAACGATACTTTTAGTTTTGAATGTTTAATTGCCAGCGAACTTTTTAAAATTAAATTATTTTGTCACTTCATTTTCATCAACAATTTTTAATTCCTTTTTCATTTCTAATTCTTCCTGTCGATCTAATTCCTCCAGTTTTTTATTTTCCTCTTTTCTCTTTTTATTGAAATAGCCTCTTAATAGAAAATTATGTTTAGCAGCCTCTATAACTTCATTAAGTCCCTCTGTTCCTGTTTTGACATTTGTTAAGGTTGAATCAATCGTTCGCCCCATTTTTTCATCAGTAACTAATTTGGATAAAGCACCTTTTCCACTATTCATTTTAGTAGTGAAATTGGCAAATTCATTTGAACTGCTTTCTAAGTTCGCAAGCGTTTGTGTTATACTGTTAGCAAACTCTTTGTCCGTCATCAATTTAGATACCATACCATTTCCAGTGTTCATATTGGAACTAAATTTTGCAAGTTCGGTTGTAATAATTCCGGCATTATCTACACTGGTTTTCACACTGCTCATAACGTCTTCCATATCTATAGCTTTTCTCGAGGCAATTATGTCATTGTCTTTTACCATTTGCTTAGAGTTAGCACCAGCATAGATAGTTAATACTTTATCCCCCATTAATCCATCCGAACCAATACTGGCTATAGCATCAGTTTTAATAAACTTTCGTACCTCCTCTTTTATCAATAATTTCACTACCACAGATGAATCTGTAACTAATTCTATTTCGCTTACCGTTCCTATATTGATACCTGAAAACCGTACATTATTACCCACTTCAAGACCGCTTACGGATTTAAAGTTTGATTTTAAATGAAACGTTGAACCAAATAGATTTTTTTGTTTTCCAACAAAATATAATGCTGAAACAAAAAGTACTAATCCAATTATAACAAACATTCCCAATTTCCATTGAAACCCAGATTCTTTATTCATAACTTTTAATTTATTTTTTATTAACTAAAAAAAGAACGTACCCATTCGTCGTCACTTTTCTCGAGTTCTTCATAACTGCCCTCAGCATGAATTACACCATCTTTTAAAATCATTAATCTATCGCTGGTGTGTTTTGCACAAGCCATATCGTGCGTAATTATAATAGAAGTTGTTTTGTTTTTTTTCTGTATATCTAATAATAATTCACTTATTTCTCTGGAAGTTATTGTGTCCAATCCTGTTGTAGGTTCATCATACAATACTATTTCAGGTTTTAGAATCAGTGTTCTTGCAAGTCCAATTCTTTTTCGCATTCCGCCTGATAGTTCAGAAGGCATTTTATCAATAGCATCCGCTAATCCTACATTCTCTAATACTTCTCTAATTTCAAGCTCTAACTCTTTAGGAGATAAACCCTTTACATGCCGTTTTAAAGTAAAACCAAGATTTTCCCGAACGCTCATCGAATCATATAAAGCCGCATTTTGAAAAAGAAATCCAATCCTTATCCGAATCTCATTGAGTTCGTTAGTATCTATTTTTGTGATGTCGGTATCAAATACCTTTATTTCTCCCTTATCTGCAACTACCAATCCCACTAAACACTTTATAGTTATTGATTTGCCTGATCCGGATCTTCCTAAAATCACTAAGTTTTCTCCTTTATTTACGGAAAGATTAATTCCTTTCAACACCTCATTTTTCCCAAAAGATTTATACAAATCCTTTATTTCTATTACGGGAACATTTTTATTAGTTGCTGTCTGAGAATCTGTATTTGTTTTTTCTTGTATCATTTTTAGAAGAATAAATCAGTTAATTGAACCGCAATCATGTCTATAATAAATATAGTCAGTGAAGCTGTTACTACTGCTGAATTGGCTGCTTTACCCACGCTTTCTGTTCCATTTGCTGCCATATAACCCTTATAACAACCTATCATTCCAATAAAAAAACCAAAGAAAAAAGTTTTAATAGTCGCTGGAAAAATATCCAAAAATGTAATTGATTCCAGAACTTGGGAAGTGTAACGAAAGAGGGTAACATCACTATGCATATTCAAACCTATATATCCACCATACATTCCAATACCATCTGCGAATATCACTAAAAGAGGAACCATGATTGTAGTGGCCAAAATCCGTGTAACTACAAGGTATTTATAAGGATTTATAGCTGCAACTTCCATAGCATCAATTTGTTCTGTCACTTTCATCGAACCTAACTCTGCACCAATTCCGGAAGAAATTTTCCCGGCACAAATTAAGGCTGTAATCACGGGAGCAATTTCTCTTATTAGCGAGAGCGCAACCATACCAGGTAACCAAGATTCTGCACCAAATTTTGCCAATGTTGGTCTCGATTGGAGTGTAAGTACTAATCCCATTATAAAACCAGTAATAGTTACTAAAGGCAGAGATTTATAACCAATTATATAGCATTGTTTAATAAACTCTTTTATTTCATATGGGGGTGTAAAGACTTCGCGAAAAAACTGTGTTGTAAACAGCGTTACTTTACCAACATCGTTAAAAATATTTTTTAAATAAATAATCAAAATAGTATGTTTTAATTGAGATTAATGAATTGTATGCGGTTGATAGATTTTATAATTTATTTGATTTTATGAGTAGAATAAAATCACATTTCTAATTTTAATAATTTCCAGATTGCCGAACGCAAGAGGAGGTATGTAGGAGGTAGGATTCAATCTTGGTTTCTTAAACCAATGATTTCTATTAGACAACAATAAAGCCCTAGAAAGTATCTTCAGAATCTTCAACACTTAAAAAAACAATATGTATTTTGCTTATTTAGAGTACTATACTTTCAAAAGATGACTATTCCTTAATTTAAATAATGTTTAATAGAAATGTTTATTTTTTATTAATACATCTCTTAAAACTCTTATTTTATTATTGTCTATATTGATTAATAGGTATTGCTTTCTTAACATAATCTGTTGTTCAAAATTTAGATTTTCAAGATTATGAATTAATACATTATTATAGTGTTCTTCGGCTCTGTTTTCATTAGACTCACATGAATTAATTATGTCCTTACAATCTTTACAAATAAATGCAGTCTTTAGATTAATCCAAAACTTAAAGAAAAACCCATTAATTTTAATTGCTTCTTTTGGAATTCCTCCTAATTTTTTAATTTCCTTTATAAGTTCTGATTTGCATTTTTGACTGGTTTGTTGAAATTCAAAAAACATGTTTTTTAAGCTATATTTTTCTGTCGCTTTTGAAGCAGTTTTATACCCTTCGATTCTATCGTTATTAATTTTGATGAGTGTATTTAACACTTCAATTGATTTATCTATATTCATTTTTTTTATTTTTAAATTATTGATTACCAATTTTATGCATTCTAATTAAAACATAGTAAAGGTGAGAAGATAGAAAATAAAAAGTGTTACATAACTTTATAAAGAAATTATAATATTCACAGTTTTTTAGAATAGTTAAACGCTTTTTTTATTGCCAATAACAATCAAAACAACGCCAACTACAGCTAGTACAACACCTACGATGGGTGACCATTCTAATGGATGATTTACTTCTTTATTTATTTGGATTGGACCTAAGTCAACTACTTTTTCAGTAGTTACAAGATTGAAGCTATTGTATAGCAACATAAGTACTCCTATTATTGTCATTATGATTCCTATGGTTCTTGTTTGCATTTTTTTTATTATTTAAAATTATTTATGTTTAAAAGTGATTTTGTGAAAATGAAATTAGGCCCTTGAAAAATACTCTCTAACAAAATCATGTTGTTGATTTTCCGTCATTTTATCAGTATTTTTAATTTCGAATTTAATTTTTAAAAAACGTTCATCTTCACTCAAAATATCAAATAGCTCCACTTTTGCATCAGTAGGACCAAAGAGAATTACACGTTTATAATTTTTTATCGCTTCACCTATCTTTTTGTAATAATCAGAAAGTTGTTGCTTCTGTTTATTATGCATCAAACTTTTGCTCTTTGCTAAACTTTTGTTTTTCAGTTGATTTGTAAACTTTGATTCAATGGTTTCTATTTCAAAGTGTTTTGATGTAAATTCCATTAAATGAGCAATGGAATGATCCATCCAGACACCTAATTTTTTTGTTGTTTTCATATTGATTTTTTTTATGATAATAGATGTTATATGGTTTAGCAGCTAATTATAATTAATGAATTACAATACTCTAAAGTTCAGTGATCTATTGCTAAAAATCATTATATAACTTTATGGAAAGATTATATAATTCACATGTTTTTAAATTATGAGTAAATTAATTAATTTAAAAGAATTGGAATTTTTATGGAATTGTTTAGACTTTAATTCGAACTGATTTTAGAATTGACATTTGAGTGTTTATTAATTCAAATAACAAATTCAAATGGTGTGATTCATTAAAATAATAATTGAAAAAACTATCGTTACTCCACAAAAAAAGGCTGTTATCACCAACAGCCCCTTAACCAAACCCAAAAAACCAACCTAATCTTACTATCTTTAGTAGTTCATTTTCAACTCTACTCTTCTATTTTTTGCACGACCTAAAGCAGTTTTGTTACTCGCTATCGGTTTACTTTCACCAAAACCAATTGCTGTCAATCTAGAGCCCACAATATCTTTTTCCATTAAATATTTTTTTACACATTCAGTATGTTTTTGAGATAATTCTAAATTGAATGCATCGCTACCATTGCTATCTGCATGACCTTCAGTAACTAGTTTTATTAATTAAATTTACTAATTCATCCAATTGTACTAAAGAAGCAACTTTTAATTTGTTGTTATTATTTAAAGCAAAGATGGCTAACATGGAAACGATAAATGTTATAGAACTTCAGTAATAAGTTACATCATTCCCACATTTTATTATTGCGTTTTCAATTCAAAAAAAAATTAGATAATCCTATTATAAATTTCAAAAAAAATAGAACCATTAAAAACTAGTTTTCAATTAACCGCTCTGGGAGGGAGGTTTGAAAAAAGTTTTTTAATGGTTCTAATTTATATTTAAAAAATAGAGAGAACTTGATTAAGTAAACAATTACATCATTTTGCCGTTTACGATTTCATCATATTTGGCAAAGTTTTCTTTTTCAAAGTCAGTTTCTATTGTCGATTGATCTTCTTCAAGATATTTTTTGGGAGTTATTTTTCCAACTTTACAATAACTATTTGAGGCTAAGTAAACTTCGTTTTCTGATTTTTCCATTTTATTTATGAATTAATTTTTTAGTTTAAATTAGTCTAAATATCTCCTTAATATCCAGGACATTGTTTCGTGTGCTTCCATCAAACCTGTTAGGAAATCTGCAGTTCCTGCATCCATGTTTTCTTCAAAACTTATGTCAACATCTTTTCGTAAATGAAGAATAATAATTTCATGATCTTGTAATAATTCCCTCAACATATCTTTTTGAGCAGGATAATGATTTGGTGATTCTCTGATTATTGTTAAATCTGAAAACTCTTTCATTGTTCCAATAGTTTTTCCGCCTAATTTGCTGACACGTTCCGCAATTTCATCAATTGATTCTTCCAACTGTTTGTATTGACCTTCAAATAATTTATGAAGTTCCATAAAACTTTCTCCTGATACGTTCCAATGGAATTTTCTTAATTTGACATAAAGAGTCATTTCATTTGCTAAAATTGAAGAAAGAATCGCAATGCTATTTTTTAAATGTGCTTCTGTTATTCCAATTTGTGGTTTCATAATTTCCATAATTTTATTTAAGTTATTATACTTTTTTAATGATTTCATCCAAATTCTTTGTTTTTTAATTATCAAAGCAGCGCAGGACAATTAAAAAGAATTTTATTTTACAAAGTTCATTTTATTTCTTTCGAAAAGTATTATAAAATTACAAAAATAAGTTACATCATTCACACCCTTTAGTTTTTATATTATTCTGATATTCATTATTTTAACTGTTTTTTGTAGTTTGTATTTAGCAGTGAATAAATTTTTAAAGACAGATGTTTTAAACGTAATTATCCTAGATTTTCGCCAGACTTTATAATTTTGGCAATAATCAAAAGGATATGAATATGAAGTATTAATGAATGGAGAACTACGCTATTGAAACTTCTTTGGCCAGATAAATTTCCTGTACTGCATGTATGAGATTTACGCCTTCGCTAAAGGGACGCTGAAAAGCTTTTCTTCCCATAATCATTCCGGCTCCACCAGCGCGTTTGTTTATCACCGCTGTTTTTATGGCTTCCGCCAAATCGGTTTCGCCTTTTGATTCTCCTCCTGAATTAATCATGCCAATACGTCCTGAATAACAATTTATTACCTGATATCGGCATAAATCTATAGGATGGTCACTGGTTAATTTGGTATACATATCTGGATTTGTTTTGGCAAATTTTATCGAAGTAAAACCACCGTTATTGGTTGGTAACTTTTGTTTAATAATATCCGCCTGAATAGAACCCCCTAAGTAATTGGCTTGGCCGGTAATATCAGCCGCAGTATTGTAATCGATGCCGTCTTTTATAAAGCCATCATTTCTGGAATAGCACCAAAGAATTGTCGCCATACCTAAATTATGTGCTTCTTCAAAAGCCTTTGCTATTTCTATAATTTGCCTATTTGATTCTGCAGAACCAAAATAGACAGTTGCTCCCACAGCGACTGCCCCCATGTTCCAGGCATCTCGAACACTTCCAAACATAATTTGATCGTGTTTATTAGGGTATGTCATCAGTTCGTTGTGATTAATTTTTACCACAAACGGAATTTTATGCGCATATTTTCTCGATAGCATGGCCAGTCCGCCCATTGTAGAAGCAACTGCATTACAACCCGCTTCAATGGCTAATTTTACAATATTTTCAGGATCAAAATAAATGGGGTTTGGAGCAAACGAACTTCCTGCAGTATGCTCAATTCCCTGATCCACGGGTAAAATAGAAATATAGCCCGTATCCGAAAGTCGGCCCTGATGGTATAATTGTGTCAAACTCCGAATCGCTTGTCCATTTCGATTACTTTGTAAAAAAGTAGTATCTATATGGGACGGATTCGGCAAATGAATTTGATCCTTTGAAATTGTTTTACAGACATGATTTAACAAAGAGTCTTTTTCATCACCTAATAAAGCTAACAATTGGGATATATCTTTCATTTTAACTTTGATTTGAATGAGTTTCTAAAAACAGACAAGCCTATTCTTTTAATTAACTTTTATGAACCGGATAATCAGTATACCCTTTTTCATCAGCAGTATAAAATAAATCCATATTAAGATCCTCCTGGGATAAGGGCCAATTGTTTTCAAATCTTTCCACTAAATCCGGATTATTTATAAATGGGCGCGCAAAAGCTACCAGATCCGTTAATCCGCTCTCAATAGCTTCTTCGGCACTTTCTTTGTCATAGCCACCGCAGAGAATCAAGGTGTTTTTGAAGTTATGACGTATCAATGTTTTAATTTCCAAAGGAACTGCAGGTGCTCCCATTGCGGAATGATCCACAAGGTGAATATATGCGATGTCCAGTTTATTGAGTTCTTTTGACAAGTAATCATAGGTGGCATCGATTTCAGGATAATGCGGCATATCACTCGCTACTCCATAAGGCGATAAACGAATGCCTGCTTTTTCTTTTCCAATGGCTTGCGCAACAGCACTTGCAACTTCAATCACAAAACGGCATCGGTTTTCAATACTTCCACCATAATTATCTGTTCTGATGTTGCTTACTGGAGAAAGGAATTCTTCTAATAAATACCCATTAGCCGAATGTAATTCTACACCGTCAAATCCTGCAAATAAAGCATTTTCGGCTGCGGAAATATATTCTGTTTTGGCATGTAAAATATCTTGGAAAGTCATTTCATTTGGAACAACAAAGTCTTGCAACCCTTTGGAATCCGTCCACATTTGCCCGGCTGCTTTTACTTGAGAAGGAGCCTGTATATGAGCATCTTTAGGCATATTGAGCGGATGACTGATTCTTCCGGAGTGCATTAATTGAACAATTATTTTACCTCCGTTTTTATGAACGGCCTTCGTTATTTTTTCCCAGCCTTCTACTTGTAGTGCATTAAAAATACCAGGAATTCGGGCATATCCAAGACCATTTGGGGACGGTGAAGTACCTTCGGTTATGATTAAACCGGCACTGGAACGTTGATTATAATATTTAGCCATTAATTCATTAGGAATATTTCCAATTGCCCTACATCTTGTCATAGGTGCCATAACAATTCGATTTTTTAATGCTATGGAACCCACTTTTTTTGGTGTAAATAACTCATATGTTTTCATGGTTTTTTAGTATTAAAAAATGGATATAAAGATAATTATATTTAGGGACTTACATATTTAAAATACTAATTAAAATGATGTATTAATCATGATATGAGCTAATTACAATTTAAAAACACTCCTGCTTTAACAATCATTTTTATTGGATTTATCCTATAAATAATTCAAGTAACGCTTTTATAAATTATTCAAAAGCAAGCTTAATAGTTTCTGTGAATTTTAGTGCGTATACTTTCAGAAAACTCGCTTTGATAATTACCAACGATAAAGCCTTGTTTCAGCATACTTCGGGTCAGTAGAATTTATTTTTAAGCGAGATTCCTTAAGTATTCAGTAATAAATTTAGATGTATCACTTTTTATTAGAATCAGTGATGCAAACTATTGAATTCAATAACAATACTTGACTCATTAATTTGAAAACAATTTTATTAATGTAATTTGAATCACAGAAATAAAATTGTAATCAAAAAATAAGTTAGATAACATTCTTTTTAAAATGTTCTGATTAACGGTTATCAAGCTCGTGTACCAATTCGTTGGTCATAGACGGAAGGTTGGAAAACCTCTATGTTCTTGATGCCGTTTCGCCAACCTGGCAAACCAGAAAAGGCATTACCTAACTAAATTTACTGATTATTTTTGTTCTAATCAAAGCTATAAAGGATTTGAAAGTCCGCTAATGCGAATGAGTTTCTTGTTTACAAATTCTTGAATCCCTAATTCAGAAAATTCTATGTCAATAGATTAATTCTCGATTTTTTTGATGTCGCACAGCATTCTTCATTTTAATTATTTAGAATAACATTAAGCTTCTTTATTTCCGGGCTTAATTAATCCATACATCGCTTCATATTTTAATATAATAGTAGCTTCACCAATCGAAGTAAAAAAATCTTCTAAGCGCTTTATATGATCTTGTGTAAATTGCAGATGTACTTTGAGTGCGTCTACTAATTCATCAGTAGCAGCCTTTTTAATCATTACTGGAATGGAGATAATTAGCGCTTTTTCAGCAAAGTAAATTTCTTTTAATTCCTCTACAAAAATATTACGGTACCCTTCATTTCTTTCTGGTGTAGCTTTTTCTGAATTTCCTTTACCTTCTTGAAGCGTTTCTTTTTTATCAGTTTTGGTGGTTGTACTTTTCATTTGTTTTTATTTAATTGTTGTTTACTTTCAATAGTATAAAGTTGGGTTTTAATACTTTTTAATGTTTTACATAACTTAAAGTATGACTTACAATTTTTACATATTTTTATAAAAAAAAGGGTTGAAAAAAGAGAATTTGATTTTTAATCACAAATAAATCGCTATCATTCCCAAAGTTTACATACTGCTGATTTTTATTTAAAAAAAACAGTTATAAACTATTCCATTACATTGTTATTTGATCAAATTCCTTTTTTTAACAATCTCTTTTTAAATTAAAGCGTTATGCTATCGTCTATTTTCTTCTCAATAATAATGGTATTGAGATTTCATCAATTAATCTGGAATATTAAACTATAGTTTCACCTCATTTTCCAATGGTAATCTATTCTCAAAATCCGTAAAGTTTTTTAAAGTAGTTTGCGCAATTTGGTCTAATGCTTCATTGGTAAAAAATCCTTGATGTGGCGTAATCAATACATTATGAAAAGCCATTAATCTTTCTATTAAGTCATCTTGAATAATACTTTCAGACAGATCTTTAAAAAACAGATTTTCTTCTTGCTCATAAACATCGATTCCTAAATAGCCTAATTGTTCATTTTTTAACGCTTCAATTGCATGCGATGTTTTAATTAATGCTCCTCTGCTAGTATTAATTAGCATAGCTCCTTTTTTTATTTTAGAAAATGCTGCACGGTTAAAAAGATGTTTCGTATTAATATTAAGAGGGCAGTGGAGGGAGATAATATCGGAGTTTTTAAATATTTCATCCAATGTTTTATACTCAACACCTTTTGCTATTAGCTGCTCTGATTCCTTAATATCATAAGCAATGACTTTACAACCAAAACCTAGCATTATTTGACAAAATGCAGTGCCTATTTTCCCCGTTCCAATTACTCCAACAGTTTTTTCGTAAAGATTGAATCCGGTAAGGTTTTCTAAAGAAAAATTACTTTCTCGAACTCTATTGTAGGCTTTATGCGTTTTCCTGTTCAAAGTCAAAATTAATGCTACAGCATGTTCCGCAACGGCTTGTGGAGAATATGCAGGAACTCTCAGTACTTTAATATTTTGTTTTGTTGCTGCTTCAATGTCTACATTGTTAAATCCTGCGCAACGCAAATCAATAAGTTTAATTCCAATTTCGGATAATTTATCTATAGTTTTTTTATCGATTTTGTCATTTACAAATATGCAAACGCCTTCAAATCCTATAGCCAAATTTGTGGTGTCAGTATTTAAAGGAGCTTCAAAATAGATCAGTTCGTGTTTATTTTCAATATTAAACTTGTCTAGATATTCTCTATCATAGGGTTTTGTACTGAATACGGCTATTTTCATAGTATGATTTTATATTTATTCTCTTTAGGTTTACCAATTGGTTCTTTTATTTTGAAAGATTCTCTGAATCAATATCAATTTATTTTCGATTTTATTATAAATATCTTCTGAAGGAAGATAAACAGGATAACCCGGAAAATTATTTTTTTCTTTCTTTTTAAGGGTAACTATGTTTACTTTCGGAATGTTGATTGTTTTTTTCATTTGCTTAATATTCAGGACACTAAGTTGATGATAATTTTTGTAAAATGTATTATATAATTATTATAAAGAGTTATATGATTCGCATTTTTTTGATTGATGTTTTTTTTCTTTAAGATTTAGAAGCAAATTTGTTGACTGATAAATAAAATAAAATGGATTTTTTTATAAGTAAAACTTCAAAAAATAAAAGATAGGAATAAATGAAGTTTCAATAATCAAATTGGACAAAGAATCAAATATTTAATAATTTCTCTCTGAATTTAAAAAAGTTCAGAGAGATTTATTTTGTAATATAAAGTCGATAAAATAAGAGAATTACGTCTCATTATTCTATTTGGAGGAATCCGTCCTATTTCTTGAAGAAAAGTTGGAATTAATTGTGATCAGAATCTTTTTATGCAAGTCTAATCAAATGCATTTTTGCAATCATTAATGATTTTAATTTATAGCTATAGAATTGACTATAATTTTTTTGTTGCATCCGGGACTTCATGACACCTAAACAAAGATGTGATAAAAATATTTGTTTAAAAGTAAGGAAATATGTTCTATAAATTTATTAAATAGTAATGATTTATAACCCATTGCACCAAGGAATATTGAATGTAAATATCTAATATATTGACAACATTCATGATATGGCATTTTTAATTATTTTAAGTTCTTCTTCTAGTTCGATACAAGCCTGTAAACAAACTTCTTCAAGTTGTAGTACTAATTCCTGTATTCCTTCATTTTTTTCTTGTGCTGTCGCAAATTCCTGAATTTTTTTTGCCATATTTTCATAGTCAGGACTGATTCCCATTATTGAAAAAGACGGAATCATTTTATGAGCCGCGGCACCTAATACATGCCAATTTTGCGCTTCCAAACTTTGTTTTATTGTGTCTAATAAAAGAGGCGTTTGTGCTAAATATAATGATATCATTTCCGTCATTAATTTTGGATTTGACTTTGTTCTTTGATTTAAATAAACCAAGTCAATGCATCTTAGTTTTTTCTTTGTATGCTGTTCTTCTTCCAAAATTTCATTGATTTTTGCAAGTTTCGATTTGTTTAAGATACCAACTATTTTACTATACAATAGTCTTTCGTCAACTGGTTTAGCAAGGTAATCATCCATTCCTACCGCTTTGCATTTTGCTAAATCAGCAGTAGTTACGTCAGCGGTTAATGCAATAATAGGAATTGTAGAATTCATCGTATTTCTAATATATTCTGTAGCTTCAAATCCATTCATTTCTGGCATTTGCAAATCCATAAGAATAACATCGTAGTCTTTTTCTTTAAGTTTTTCAATAGCTATTTTACCATTTTCAGCAATATCACGGGCAAATCCAAAATCATCTAAAAGTGTTTTCATCAATAATTGATTGAGCGCAATATCTTCAACCACTAATACCTTAATGTTCTTTATTTCGGTTTCTAATTCTATTAATTCTTTTTCCAATTCTGCATCGGCATTTGTTTTTTGAAAAGGTAATGTGAAACTAAATGTGGAACCCTCGTTGATAGTGCTTTTTACACGAATACTACCTCCTTGTGGTTCTATTAATTGTTTAGCGATAGCAAGACCTAATCCGGTACCGCCATACAATCTTGAAGTTTCGCTGGTGGCCTGTTGAAAATTTTCAAATATGGTTCCAATTTTTTCATTGGAGATACCAATTCCGGTATCTGTTACAGCAAATTTGAGAATTACTTTATCATCATCTTCATGCAGTAAATTAACGCTCACCGTAATTTTTCCTTTTGTAGTAAATTTTACGGCATTACTTACCAGATTTAAAATTACTTGGTGCAAACGAACCGGATCTCCCACCAGAACATCAGGAATTTTACTGTCGTATTCCTTAACTAATTTTAAGTTTTTTTCCTGAATTTTTGTTTCAAATAGATGAAGCATGGCTGAAATGGAAGACTTCATTTTGAAAGGTGTTTTCTCGAATGTCATCTTACCTGCATCCACTTTTGCCAAATCGAGTATGTCGTTGATAAGTACGATTAATGCATCACCACTTATTTTAATTGCGTTTAAATACTCTTTTTGTTTTGTTGACAAATCTGTTTTTAATACCACTTTTGTAAATCCGATGATTGCATTCATCGGTGTACGAATTTCGTGGCTCATATTCGACAAGAATTGCTGTTTTGCCTTTACCGCATTTTCAGCTATGATAGTGGCACTTTCTGCATTTATTTTTGCTTCTTCTGCAATTGCTGTGGCTAATTCAGCAAAAACTCTAGCCTCAATTAATTCAGTAGCAATTCTTTTTTGATCTGTAACATCTCTGGCAACAATGACTACTCCCAGTACATTTTCTCTATCATCTTTATATACTGATCCATTGAATAATACATCAATCAACTTGCCTTTTTTATGACGAAGTATTAGTGGAGAATCAGAAACAGATCCTTTTTCGAACACTTTCTGATATACTTCACGAGCCTTTTGTGGTTCAGTGAAATAATCAAAAAAATCGGTTCCAATTAATTTTTCGCGTGATATACCAGTTACTTTTACCGATGCATTATTCATATCGGTTATTTTCCCTTCGGGGCTAATTGCAAATAAAGGGTCATGACTTGCTTCAATAAGACTAAGAGAATATTCAGAAAGTAATTTTTGGGCTCTAAGATCGGTGTTAAGCCTTTTCAGTTGTTCTGCCTGAACTAATAATTCCTGATTTTTCTTATGCAAATCGACAAAAATGGCCACTTTTGCTTTTAATATCTCCGGCGAAAGCGGTTTAATCATATAATCAACTGCACCAGCCTGATAGCCTTTAAAAATTTGTATGGAATTATCTATGCTGGCCGTTAAAAAAATTATCGGAACATGTTTGAGTTTTTCGATTTGGCGAATTAATTCTACGGTTTCAAATCCATCCATTATCGGCATTTGTACGTCTATCAATATGATGGCAAAATCTTGTTGGTGGAGAAGAATTTTTAAGGCTTCATTACCGGAATTTGCTTTTACACATAAATAATTTTCGTTAGAAAGAATTACTTCTAAGGCAAACAAATTTTCGGGTAGATCGTCTACCAATAAAATTTTAACAGGGCTATTTTTTTTCATTTTCAATTGTAAAATAAAAGTTTGAATGTTGAATATTCAATAACGAATGTTGAAATACCAACAAAAAAAGGTTAACTTAATGACATTGGGATATACCGCCTTCCCAATGACGTTTTATTATTTGCTTAACCATATGCGCATCAATGATAGCAAGCGTTTCACATCAATAGGTTTCGTGATGTAATCGTTGGCACCTGCATCAATACATTTTTGTTTATCGTCTTTCATGGCTTTTGCGGTAAGGGCAATCATAGGTAAGTTTTTGAATTTTATCTGAGATCGTATTCGTTTCATTGCTTCGTAACCATCCATTTCTGGCATCATAATATCCATTAATACCAGATCAATGTCAGTATGCGTATCCAGCATATCCAAAGCATTCTTCCCGTTTTCTGATTTTATGACTTCCATTCCACGTTCTTGTAATATTTTGGATAAAGCAAAAACATTACGCATATCATCATCTACCAACAATATTTTTTTTGAATGAAATATAGCTTCTTTATCGTACAAACTATTTATAATCATTTGTTTCGATTTCGGTAAATTGCTTATTGTCCGGTGAAGGAAAAGAGCTGTTTCATCCAGCAATCGTTCTTCGGATTTTATACCTTTTATAATAATGCTCTCCGCATATTTCTGAAGCAGATTATTTTCTTCTTTTGTAAGTTCCTTTCCGGTATAAACAATAATAGGGGGCATGTTATGGCCTTTTATATCCTCCAGTTTATGTATAAGGTCAAAGCCGCTCATATCAGGCAATCCAATGTCCAGTATAATACAATCGATGTAATTCTGCTCATACAATTCCAAAGCCTCTTTGCCGGTTGCTGCTTCAAAACATTTTACATCACCATTGCCAATGAGTATTTTCATTGCTTTTCTGGAATTTTCATTGTCTTCTATAATAAGCAGGTTTTTTATTTTTCTATTGACAAAATTTTCAATTCGGTTAAAAGCTTCTTCCAGACCATCTTTAGATATCGGTTTCATCAGGTATTCTACGGCACCTTCTCTGATTGGTTCCAGCGAACGGTCATTTGCCGAAATAATATGCACCGGTATATGCCTTACGGATGGATTTGCTTTTAACTCATGCAATACTTGTTTCCCTTTGATTCCTGGTAAACCCATATCAAGAATGATTGCTTGAGGTTTGTATTTTGAAGCAAGCAATAGACCATCTTCTCCAGTGGCAGCCGACAAACATTTGAATCCTTTTTTGTTAGCTTGCTTTAAAAGTATAGAAGCAAAATTTCGATCATCTTCAATAATGAGTACTACTTTATCATTTTTGTTTATTAAATTTCTGTCATCTTCTATGGTGGCATAATTTAGATAGGTTGATTCATTTTCGGAGCGAGGTGTATACAAAACAGGTTTCAATGGAATTATACTGACAGACTCTTGTTCAGGGTGTATTTCCAGCGGAATAATAAGAGAAAAAACAGACCCTTTATTTAATTCACTACTCAATTTAATTTCTGCTTCCAATAGTTTTGCAAGTTGACGTGAAATGGAAAGTCCTAGTCCCGTACCGCCATACTTTCTGGAAGTACCACCTTCTGCCTGTTGAAAAGCTTCAAATATAGCTGTTTGTTTGTCTTCTGATATTCCAATACCTGTATCGGTAACAGAAATACTCAAAGTAGTTTCAGTATTTGGGTCAATGCGTATCGTTACACTTCCTTTTTCGGTGAATTTTATGGCATTGGATATAAGATTTTTCAGTATCTGATTCAAACGTTGCGAATCGGTATAGATAAATTCGGGTAAAGCTCCAGCCAATTTGCAAACAAGCTTCAATCCTTTTTGTTGCGCTTGATGTTTAAAATCGCGAAGGAGTTCATCTGTGAAATTTTTCAGTGATACTTTTTCAATGTTTATAGACATTTTACCTGCTTCAATTTTAGAAAGGTCTAAGACTTCATTAATTAATATAAGAAGGTCATGACCGCTTTTATAAATTATTTCTGCACTTTCAACCTGTACGTCATCCAGATTTTTCTTTCTGTTTTCTGATAAATCTTTTGATAGAATAAGCAAACTATTAAGAGGCGTTCTTAACTCATGTGACATGTTTGCAAGGAATTCTGATTTATACTTGCTGCTAATTTCAAGTTGTTTTGTTTTTTGTTCAATGTCATTTTTTGAAGCTTCAACTTCTTTGTTTTTCTCTTCTAATGATTGGGTCTGCTCTTCCAATTCTTCATTGGTCATTTGCAACTCCTCCTGCTGTTGTTTAAGATCTTGCGCCTGTTGTTCTAATTCTTCATTCAGTTGTCTGAGCTCTTCCTGCTGTATTTGAAGTTCTTCAGCTTGATTCGAAAGCTCTTTGTTGGCAAAACTTAATTCTACAGCTCTTTTTTCTTTCTCGTCATTTTGATAGGCCAGTTCTTTGTTGGCAATTCCTAACTCTGCTGCTCTTTTTTCTTTTTCATCATTTTGATAGGCTAGTTCTTTGTTGGCAATGGCTAACTCTGCTGCTCTTTTTTCTTTTTCATCATTTTGATAGGCGAGTTCTTTGTTAGCAATTCCTAATTCTGCTGCTCTGTTTTCTTTTTCATCATTTTGATAGGCGAGTTCTTTGTTGGCAATTCCTAACTCTGTTGCTCTTTTTTCTTTTTCGTCATTTTGATAGGCGAGTTCTTTGTTGGCAATTCCTAACTCTGCTGCCCGTTTTTCTTTTTCGTCATTTTGATAGGCTAGTTCTTTGTTGGCAATGGCTAACTCTGCTGCTCTTTTTTCTTTTTCGTCATTTTGATAGGCTAGTTCTTTGTTGGCAATGGCTAACTCTGCTGCTCTTTTTTCTTTTTCTTCAGCTTGTTGAACAGTATTAACGCTGATAGCAATACTGTTCATAGAAACACTGATGAATTCTTTTTCTGTTTCGTTGAAATCAGTAAGCTTGCCTATTTCTATTACGCCTATCGTTTTACCTTCAAGCAAAAAAGGAGTAATGAGCAAATTTTTTGGTTTTGCATTCAGAACGGATGAAGTGATGCGTATTTGATCTTCAGATATATCTGTTAAAGAAATCTGTTTCTGTTCCCATGCAGCCTGGCCAATTAATCCCTCATTTAATTTAAATTCTTCTTTAGTGTCTTTAGCAGACGAAAAAGCAAATTTTCCGCTAAGTATCAGGGTATTTTCTTTGTCATTAAACAGGTAAACAGCTCCTATATTGGCTTTTAGGTAAGTACATAAAAAACTAATGGTACTGTTTGCCAACTGTGCTATATTTTGGTCTCCTATTAATTTTTCATTAAGTTCGGAGTTACCTGTAAGCAACCAGTTTTTGTTGGCAGTTTCTGACTCGGAACTTTTAAGCGCTTTCAAATTTTCAGTAACGATAGTGTATACAACGACAAGAATCATAGCAATGATTAATAATAAAACAGTAAAAACAATATTAAACCTGCTGGCATCGTCTTCACTGATTTGTATTCTTTCGGCAAGTAAAGTATGTTCTAATTCCTGTGCTTTATCAATTGTTTTTCTTATTTCATCCTGTAATTGTTTTCCTTCGCCTGAAGCAACAAACTCTATAGCTTTTTTAAAATCCGTTTTACGAAGGGCTATGCATTTATTTAAATTATCAAAACGCATTTTGATCTCTTTCGCAAGTTCCTCAATATACTTTTGCTGATTAGGATTGTCTTTTGTTAATTCCTTTATTTTGTCAAGTTGCTCTGTTACTTTTGTATTGGCAGATGTAAAAGGGTTCAGAAAATCGTCATCGCCCGTAATGACATAACCTCGTACTCCTGTTTCTGCATCAACGGAAGACATCAGTATTTGTTCGAATTCATATAATACCTGATTGGAATGATTTACCAAGGCATTTGAAGCGACAAATTTTTCACTGTTTTTAAAAGAGAAAATTGCAACTCCTAAAAGTACCAATGCACAAGCAATGAATCCGATTACTATTTTTCTACCAAGGGTCATTTCCATTCTATAATATTTGTAAAGTTTATCGAAATTATTCTTTTTGTTTATCCATTTTTATCAGCAACTCAACTATATTCTCCAATGATAAAATATAATCAGGTTCAATAGCTGCAATTGCTGACTTTGGCATATATGCGGATTCTGCTGTTTTCGGGTCCTGAATAATGGCTAGACCCCCGCATTCCTTTATTTGTTTTATACCTTTTGTCCCGTCATTATTAGAGCCCGTGAGCACCATTCCAATTAATTTATTTTTATAGGCTTCGGCCGCTGATTCAAACAATACATCAATTGAAGGTCTTGCAAAATTTACACGCTCGTCTATGGTAAGGGAAAAGGTTTTATCCTTTTCGATTAGCAAATGATAATTAGGTGGAGCAATATAAATTTTGCCTTTTTCAATTTTCTCTTTTTCATCCGCTTCTTTGATATCAAGATGACTTTTTTCATTTAAAAGTTTTATCCATTGGCTATCGGAATGCGCCCCTATATGCTGGACTATGATAATTGGGATATTGAAATCTACCGGTAATGCTGAGAATATAATTTTCAAAGCATTCATGCCGCCGGAAGAAACCCCTATTACAATTGCTTCATAATGCATTTTTAATATTTCTTTTTAAATATGCGTTGTTTTGTGTCCAACTCAATATATTCCTCATGCAAATCGGTAAACCGTAAACTTTCTTTAGATCCTAAACATAAAACGCCACCATTAATGAGACTATTATAAAAAAGAGTCTGGACTTTATTTTGTAAATTTTTATCAAAATAAATCAGCACATTTCTGCATAATATCAAGTGTACTTCTGCAAATACGCTATCGGTTACCAAATTATGATTGGCCCAAACAATATTTTTTTTCAATGATTGATTCATAATAACGTTATCATAGTTGGAAGTATAATAACTGGAAAATGATTCTTTTCCCCCCGACAATTGATAATTAAGCGTGTAATCTTTTATCATTTTGTTCGAAAAAATTCCATCTTTTGCACGGTTCAAAGCCATCTGGTTAAAATCAGTGGCATAAATGGTAGTTCTGTCATACAAGCCTTCTTCTTGCAAAAGAATAGCCATCGAATAGGCTTCTTCTCCTGTTGCACAGCCAGCATGCCATATTTTTATAAAGGGATATGTTTTTAAAATAGGGACAACCTTTTCTCGTAATGACCTATAAAAGGCAGGGTCACGAAACATTTCGGTTACTGTTATTGATAAATCCTGTAAAAGTTCGGAAGCAAATGGTTCATCATTCAGAACCTTTGATTGCATTTGAGAAACATCTTCGAATCCCGATATCGCCATTCTGTTCATGATTCTGCGCCTGATATGAGCTTGGGAATACTCTCTGAAATCATAACCGTATTTCCGATAGATAGCTTCCAATAACAATGAAATTTCTAGATCTGATGTGTCTTTATACCGCATTTTTTTAAAATAAATTTGGTTTTAATTTTGACCAAATCAGGAGTGATTAATCTTATTTATTGATGAAATTTAAACAAAGTTATAGTGTAAAATGGATTACATACGATCCATATACCAACTTAATTCTTTTTCCATTTTTTGGTATTTAAAAATAGCAGTGATTATTTTTTGCAAGCGAACAAAAGCAGTTTCACTTTTCACTACATAATCAAATGCCTTGTGATGCATGCAGTTTATGGCCACTTCAATTTTATCTTGGGAAGACAACATTACAACTGGAATTTCTGGATTGAAAGCTTTTATTTTATCCAAAGTTTCAAGGCCGTTCATAGCATTTTCTACAATACCATCAAGTTGATAGTCTAATATTACTACATCAGGATTATGGGATAAATTTGCAATACAGAGTTCCCCAGTAGGATAGGTTTCAACTATAAAGTCAGCATTCTCCAAAAATTCAATTTCTAAAGATTTTAAAAATAAGGCATCATCATCTACAAGAAATATTTTTACTTTATTGTTGTTGTTCATTATATGGTATTTTTAATTATATTAAGTTCTTCTTCTAATTCGCTGCAGGCTTGTAAACAAACTTCTTCAAGTTGGAGAACTAAGTCGTGTATTCCTTCTGATTTTTCTTGTGTACTTGCAAATTCCTGAATTTTTTTTGCTATATTTTCAAAATTAGGACTGATTCCCATTATTGAAAAAGAAGGAATCATTTTATGTGTCGCAGCACCTAATAAAGACCAATTTTGATCTGCTAAACTTTGTTTGATTGTATTTATTAAAGGAGGTGTTTGTGCTAAATACAACGATATCATTTCCATCATTAAAGCTGGATTCGATTTTGTTCTCTGATTTAAATATACCAGATCAATACATTTTATTTTTTTCTTTGTAGTATCTTTTTCTTCCAAATTTTCATTAAGTTTTGCACTAAGTTTTGCAAGTTTTGGTTTCTTTAAGATCCCTACTATTTTACTATACAATAGTCTCTCATCAACGGGTTTTGCAAGGTAATCATTCATTCCCACCGCTTTGCATTTTGCTAAATCAACAGTAGTGACATCAGCCGTTAAAGCGATAATTGGAATTTTTGAATTCATAGTTTTACGAATGTATTCTGTAGCTTCAAATCCATTCATTTCAGGCATTTGTAAGTCCATTAGAATGATATCATAGTCTTTGCTTTTTAGCTTTTCGATGGCTATTTTACCATTTTCGGCAATATCCCGATCAAATCCAAAATCATCCAATAGTGTTTTCATCAATAATTGATTGAGGGGAATATCTTCAACCACCAATACTTTTATGTTTTTTATTTCAGTATCTAATTCCATCATTTCATTTTCTAATTCAGCATCGGCATTTGTTTTTTGAAAACTTAAGGTAAAACTAAATATTGAACCCTCATTAATTTTACTTTTCACACGAATACTGCCTCCTTGCGGTTCTACTAATTGTTTTACAATTGCAAGGCCTAATCCTGTTCCGCCATACAATCTCGAAGTACCGCTTGAGGCTTGTTGAAAATTGTCAAATATTTTTCCTATTTTATCTTCGGGGATACCAATTCCCGTATCAGTTACGGCAAATTCGATAACTACTTTATCTTCATCTTCATGTAATAAATGAACGCTTACCGTAATTTTTCCTATTGCTGTAAATTTTACTGCATTACTTACCAAGTTTAAAATAATTTGGTGCAAACGAACTGGATCACCCACAAGAACATTAGGGATTTTATTGTCATATTCCGTAACCAATTGTAGGTTCTTTTCTTGAATTTTTGTTTCAAATAAATGGAGCATGGCTGATATGGAAGACTTCATTTTGAAAGGTGATTTCTCAAAGGTCATCTTACCCGCATCTACTTTTGCCAAATCAAGTATGTCGTTGATGAGCACGATTAATGCATCACCACTCATTTTTATTGCGTTTAAATATTCTTTTTGTTTCGTTGACAAATCTGTTTTTAATATCACTTTTGTAAATCCGATGATTGCATTCATCGGTGTACGAATTTCATGACTCATATTAGACAAAAATTGTTGTTTTGCCTTTACTGCATTTTCAGCTATGATAGTGGCACTTTCAGCATTTATTTTTGCTTCTTCTGCAATTTCTGTGGCTAATTCAGCAAAAACTCTTGCCTCGACCAATTCAGTAGCAATTCTTTTTTGATCCGTTACATCTCTGGCAACTATCACAACACCAAGTACGTTTCCTCTGTCATCCTTATATACCGAACCGTTGAACAATACATCCGTTAGTTTACCATCTTTATGGCGAAGTGTAAGTGGAGAATCAGCAACGGAACCTTCAGCAAATACTTCCTGATAAACTTCACGCGCTTTTTGCGGTTCAGTAAAATAATCAAAAAAGTCAGAACCAATCAATATTTCACGATCGATACCTGTAATATTTACCAAAGCCTCATTCATATCAGTAATCTTCCCTTTGGTATTTATAGTAACCAAAGGATCACGACTTGCTTCAATCAAACTAAGAGAATATTGCGAAGCTAATTTTGCAGCGTAACTAAGCTCTTCAAGTTCTTTATGTGCAATTTCCCGTTTTACTTTTTCTTTATTTTGAAATAGAAGTTCTTTGTTGGCAATGATTAATTCGTTAGCTCGTTTTTCTTTCTCATCGTTTTGAAAAGCAAGTTCTTTATTGGCAATCACTAACTCAGCTGCCCGCTTTTCTTTTTCATCATTTTGAAATAGAAGTTCTTTGTTGGCAATGATTAATTCGTTAGCTCTTTTTTCTTTCTCATCATTTTGAAAAGCAAGTTCTTTGTTAGCAATCACTAACTCAGCGGCACGTTTTTCTTTCTCATCGTTTTGAAAAGCAAGTTCTTTGTTGGCAATGATTAATTCGTTAGCTCTTTTTTCTTTTTCATCATTTTGAAAAGCAAGTTCTTTGTTAGCAATTACTAACTCAGCGGCACGTTTTTCTTTTTCATCGTTTTGAAAAGCAAGTTCTTTATTTGCAATTATTAATGCAGCGGCCCTTTTTTCTTTAACTTTGTTTTGAAAAGCAAGTTCTTTGTTAGCAATGACTAATTCAGCAGCCCGTTTTTCTTTCTCATCGTTTTGAAATAGTAGCTCATGGTTAGCAATGATTAACTCAGCAGCTCGTTTTTCTTTTTCATTGTTTTGATGCGCCAGCTCTTTGTTAGCAATTTGTAAATCTAATGCCCATTTTTGCCCGGCAATATCTCTTGCCACTATAACTACTCCTAATACATTTCCCTGATTATCTTTATAAACGGAACCATTGAACAGTACATCAGTCAATTTCCCATTTTTATGTCGAAGAGTAAGCGGGGAATCAGCTACAGAGCCTTTTTCAAACACTTCCTGATAGACTTCGCGTGCTTTTTGTTTTTCGGTAAAATAATCGAAGAAATCGGAGCCGGTGAGTTCTTTTCGTGTTATACCTGTAATGTTGACTAATGCCTCATTCATATCAGTAATCTTGCCTTCAGTATTTATGGTAACCAATGGATCAAGACTGGCTTCAATCAGACTAAGGGGATATTGTGAAGCTAATTTTTGTGCTGTAATATCTGTTGCTGCTGCAAAAATTCCTAGAACATTTCCTTCTTCATCTTTATAAACGGAAGCATTGTATAACATATCTGTTAATTTTCCGTTTTTGTGTCTTATCGTCAGCGGATAATCTGCAATAAATCCTTTTTCAAAAACTTGTTGGTATCCTTTTTTGGCTTTCTTTTGCTCTGTAAAATAATCAGAAAAGTCACTACCTATTAATGCTTCTCGTGAAACTCCCGTGATTTTTATTGACGCCTCGTTAACATCAGTAATTTTTCCTTCCGAACTAATAGTAACAAAAGGACCTAAACTGGCTTCAATTAAATTTCTGGTATATTGAGATTTATGCATATTTGTACTTTGACATTTATTCATTTGCATTTACATTTCCAATTTCTTCAATTGGATTTCGTCTTTTATCTTTCATTTGTTTAAAATGAGAAGGGGAGAGTCCCGTAACTTTTTTAAACTGACTGGAGAGATGAGCAACACTGCTGTAATTCATTTTCCAGGCAATTTCAGTGATGTTCAATTCGCCATAGATAATTAATTCTTTTATTCGTTCTGTTTTATGTGAGATGATAAATTGTTCGATTGTAGTTCCTTGTACTTCCGAAAATAAGTTGGACAAGTACGTATAATCGTGGTTTAATTTTTCACTTAGATAATCAGAAAAATTTACTTTTATATTTTCAGTGGAATGATGGACCATTTCAATAATCACATTTTTTATTTTCTCAATGAGCATGGCTTTCTTATCATCCATTAATTCAAGTCCTGAATTCAATAACGATAATTTAAGTTTTTCCCGTTGATCCATAGAAATATTTTCCATAATTTCAACTTCGCCTAAATCAACAACAATGAAGTGTAGTCCAAGTTTTTTCAATTCCTCTTTTACCGCCATTTTACAGCGATTACTGACCATGTATTTGATGTATAGTTTCAAATTATTTGTTTTTAACAGATTATGTAAAAATCGAATAAATTTCATTAGAAAGACTTACATAACTTAAGAAAAAAGTTATATAATTCACACATTATTAATTTTAATACATTTTTTAATAAAGTGAGTTCAGAGAAAACAGGGAATTAAATAGGTGCTGTTTTTAAAACAGAAACATCTAGTCATTATCTTTTTTTGAAATTTAGGAATAAACAGCGACAAAGGGAAGCTATTTGAATTTTTAATGAAATAGTAATGGTGCGGAATAGTACTATTCTTGAAATAACCGCAAAGAGATTACTGTATTAATTGTTTCAGAAAAATGAATAGTTTGGATATAAAATTTTACTAAAAATGTGTCAGTTTTTTTGTTTCTGGCGTGCTATCTGAATAATGTGGTGATTTCTGCTGATGTAGCGTAATTTTTTTTGATTTTATCAGAAGTTGTCGAAAAGTATGTCTTTTTATTAACAGCAGTAAAATTACCTGTTTGACTACTAAATTTACTGCTGATTCCTTTAATGTTAAAACGAATAGATTGAATATCAGTAGTTTTCATTTTATTCATTTCTAAAGGTGAAAAGGAGTAATACGATACAATTTGATTTCCGTTATTTTCCCTAATTCCTTTATCCGAACATGTAATAATGCTATAATCAGTCAAATAAACATAAACGATTCCCGCAATATTGAATGCCGGGTTTGTAGTTTCAACGGTTAATTTCAGAATTCCTCCTTTTTCTGTTTTTGCAATTTGAATAGCTGCAGCTCCAGTTAAAGCATAGTTTTCACAAATAAAATTCCAAGAATTCGTTGCTCGATAGGGTTTAGAGCCTTTAAAACTCAATACTTCCTGACTTTTTACAGAAATGGTTGCGATAAATAATAAAAAAAGCAGGACTTTTTGATTCATGAATTCAGTTCTATTACTTGAAGTTATTTGTTTTGAAAAGTATCTACCCAATCCAGTGATTTAATAGCCGAAACCTTGTTTTCTTGATTGATTGAAACGCGTAGTTCTTTGTTGGCTACTTTTTTTGTATACAATGCCTTATAACGAAAAATAGTTGTTTGATCGGTATTATTTTTGTAGATTTCAACTAATTGTAAGTCTTTAAAAGTCCCATAATACTGACGGAATTTGGTACAAGTTTTTGTCAATCGTTCTTCGGTTGTATTTTTAATAACCGAGGCCGTTGCTTCACTTTCGTTAAAAGGTTTAAACTTGGAAGTATTGCAGGTCATTAGGACTCTTTTTCCTAATTCGTAAGCTTTGTCTTTTTGAAATTCACTGATTCCAGAAAGCGTTAGTTTAACGATTTTAGCTTCTTCAGGTATAGGAACATTAACAACGGTTTTAGATTTGCAACCAATAAGCAAAACGATGCTTAAAATGAGAATTATTTTTTTCATATGTAGATAATATTTGTTTTTTATAGGAATATGGTATCGCCATTCTTCATTATTGTTTATCTCACAATATATTTATTATTAGTTGTGTTCGATGATTATTTGAATCATGGCGATTTCATAATTTATGTAATTTTTAATAATAAGTTAGGATCAGGGCAGTTTTCTAAATAATAACCCAGATCACTTTTGCTGCAAACACCTGGATAATCTCCAAAATTTTCTCCTATGGTTTTTATAATTTGAAAGTGTAAATGGGGTGCATAATCACCATTAACGGATGCATCACCCAATGTTGCCAATTGTTGTCCTTTCTTAACAACATCCCCAATTTCAATTCCTGTAATACTTTCTAACGACAGATGTCCATACAAAGTATAAAAAATATGATTTTCTATTTTGTGTTCTAAAATTAGGGTTGGACCATAATCTCCCAAACCAGCATTATAATTAAAGCTGTGAATTATTCCATCAAGTGCTGCTAGTACAGGAGTTACCGCTTTTATCCATAAATCTAATCCAATATGAATATTTCGTTCTTCGGTTTTAGTATCATTAAAAACAGCACTTCGTTTGTACAAATTTCGTTCCTCATTGTAACCTCCAAATGCTACTTGTGCTTTGTTTGCCGTCAAATAATTTTCAATGTATTTTTCAAAATCAATAGCATTGCCAATATCCAATTTTGATAATTCAACATTAAAGGTTGATAAATCCAAAGGAATATAATTTTTATGAGCAATAGAATGATCTATCACTTTGACATTTTGTATGCTTTTTAAAATAGTTTCCAAAGTGTTCATTTTCTATTATTTTTTAATAAAGTTTAAAATAAAATAAAAAATGCCAACATAAAAAATTTACATCGGCATTATAACTTTTAATTAAGAGAATAATTGAATGTTATTTTTTTATTTCAATTTTTGCTTCACCACCAGAAACACTAACATTGGTTTTAGTATTTCCGTCTTTAGTACTAACATCTACACCATCAGTACCTACTTTTATAGAGGTACTGTCTTTCGCTTCCCTAGAAACTGCCGGAGTGGAAGTTGTTGTTGTTGCATGTGGAGTTTCCGCTTGCGGAACAAATGGTTTGTCCTCTTTTTTCTTGCAGGAAACAATTGTTAGAATCGAAAGTACTCCTAAAATCAGTATTGTTTTTTTCATATTATTTTTTATTATGGTTATTGACTAATTGATTGATTACCAATTTACTATTTTAATTATTTAAAAACAAACTATTTGTTAATAGTTAAAAAAAAATCCCAACCTGAATTAGATTGGGATTTCAATTTATAAATAATTAAGTTTTAATACAAACTTGGATATTTCAAAGGATTTACCTCATTCATCATTCCATATACTTTTTCAAAAATGTCTTCTGAAGAGGGTTTAGAGAAATAATCACCGTCTGTGCCATAAGCTGGTCGGTGCGCTTTTGCGGTTAATGTTTGCGGTTTGCTGTCTAAATAATTATAAGCATCTTGTTGTTCTATAATTTGCTGTAAGATATAAGCGGAAGCACCACCAGGAACATCTTCGTCTATTACTAAAAGACGATTTGTTTTGGCAATACTTTTTACGACATCTTGGTTAACATCAAAAGGCAATAAAGATTGTAAATCGATAATCTCGCAATCAATACCCACTTCGAGTAATTCTTTGGCTGCTTGTTGTACTAATCTTAAAGTAGAGCCATAAGAAACTAGTGTAATGTCAGTACCTTCTTTCAAAGTTTCGATAACTCCAATTGGTGTTTTGAATTCGCCATAATTCAACGGCATTTTTTCTTTTAATCGGTAACCATTCAAACATTCGATCACTAAAGCAGGCTCATCACATTCCAACAAACTATTATAAAAACCAGCTGCCTGAGTCATGTTTCTGGGTACTAGCACATGTATTCCTCTTACGGCATTTATAATCATTCCCATAGGGGATCCAGAATGCCAGATCCCTTCCAATCGATGACCACGTGTTCTTATGATAAGTGGTGCTTTTTGTTTACCTACCGTACGGTATCTCAATGTTGCCAAATCATCACTCATGATTTGGATAGCGTACAATAAATAATCTAAATATTGAATCTCGGCAATAGGACGTAAGCCTCTTAATGCCATTCCAATACCTTGACCAATTATAGTTGCTTCACGAATTCCAACATCGGCAACACGAAGTTCTCCATATTTTTCCTGCATTCCTTCTAAACCTTGGTTTACATCACCAATGTTCCCGGCATCTTCACCAAAAATTAGTGTTTCAGGATGTTTTGTAAAAATAGCATCAAAGTTATCACGCAAAATCATGCGTCCATCGGTATCTTCTTTTGCATTTTCTGAATATTCAGGCAACACTTTTTCTACTGAAAATACATTTAAATCCGTTTCCGAAAATAAGTTACTGCTGAATTTTTGTTGGGTTTTATTGGTATACGAAGTGATCCAAAGAGACAGCTCCTCTTTGCCAGTTTCGTTCATTACTAAACGCAGTACTTTTCGGGCAGTTACAAGAATCTCTTTTTTCAAAGGCGATTTTATACTGTTCAAATCAGTAATCAATTTTAGTATTCTTTCTTTGTTTTTACTTGTTTCGGCTATTTTTTGCAATAAACTAACAAGCTCTTTTTGTTCTTCAACTATAGGCTCAATGAAAGCATTCCATGCTGCTTTTTTGGCTTCAAAAACGTCTTTCTTAGCTTGTAAATCAATCGCTTCAATTTCTTCAGGTGATGCAACATTGATAGCAATCATCCACAGTTTCATTTGACGCAGGCAATCAAAATCTTTTTCCCATGCCAATCGATTCGAGTCTTTATATCTCTCATGAGATCCTGAACTGGAATGTCCTTGCGGTTGCGTCAATTCGTTTACATGAATTAAAACCGGAATGTGTTTTTCACGAGCAATATTGGCGGCTTTTTCATAAGTAGCAACTAAGTCGGCGTAATCCCAACCTTTTACTTTTAATATTTCAAAACCATTAGTATTACTTTCTCTTTGATATCCTTTTAAAATTTCTGAGATACTTTCTTTGGTTGTTTGATGTCTTGCATGAACGGAAATACCATATTCATCATCCCAAACACTCATCACTAAAGGTACTTGTAAAACACCGGCTGCATTTATAGTCTCAAAGAATAATCCTTCAGAGGTACTTGCATTTCCTATTGTTCCCCAAGCGATTTCATTACCATCGACAGAAAAATTTGCTGCATTGGTAATTCCTGAAACTTGACGGTATATTTTTGATGCTTGCGCTAATCCCAGTAATCGGGGCATTTGTGCAGCCGTAGGAGAAATATCAGCACTTGAATTTTTTTGTTTGGTTAAATCTTTCCAAGTTCCATCGTCATTCAAACTATGCGTGGCAAAATGCCCGCCCATTTGTCTTCCTGCTGACATAGGTTCTTGTTCAATATCAGTATGTCCATATAAACCGGCAAAAAATTCTTGTATGGTTAACTGACCAATGGCCATCATAAAAGTTTGATCACGATAGTATCCAGAACGGAAGTCTCCATTCTTGAAAGCTTTTGCCATAGCTAACTGAGGTACTTCTTTTCCATCGCCAAATATTCCAAATTTAGCCTTTCCAGTCAATACTTCTTTACGTCCTAACAGGCTGCATTCCCTGCTTATTGTGGCTATTTTGTAGTCACTTAAAACTTCGGTTTTGAAATCTTCAAATGTAAGTGGGGTATTGGTTTTTTCTTTTATCATAATTGAAAAGTATAACTTTGTGCTGCAAATTTAATTAAAAACTAGCTATTTTCATAATTCATTAAAAAAAATATAATTTAATTATTAGTAAATAATATCTAATTAGCATGTGTTATTTTTAGTAATAGTTATTTTAATAACTATATTATGGAGAATAATGTAATTAATGTTGGTTTTTTTATGAGATTAAAACCATTTTCGATTAAAAAGATTGATTAATGTTTTTGGAGCGAATGTAACCAGAAACCGTATTTTTTCATTGTAATTATTTTGGGCAATTTCCCATCCATTGTTGGAATAAATTGGAAAATACAATTCGAAATAGTCTGTTACTAAATTCAAACGAATTCCGCTATCATATACAAATTTCTCATTTTGGTTTTTATTTTTGATAAGTCCCACATCTCCATATAGTTCCATCCAATTCCAAATATTAAAACTTCCGTTTAATGTAGTGATCCATTGATTGGCAAAAGGGGTGTCCAGTTTTGATTTAAAACCACCTTCAGCTAATATAAATTGTTGGCTATAAAAACCCTTGCTTTCAGATCTACCATAATAGTTATAATCAAATAGATAATCGGTTGGGTGGTCTAATGCAAAACTAAAAAAGTCTGAAGCGGTTTTATTGTATAAAAAGCTACCGGCATATAATCGTAAATTAATCTGAAGATTATTTTCAAATAATTTTCTATATTCGAATTCAGTCGCAATTTTTCCAAATTTACCTGATAGTTGTACATCAGACATGAAACTAAAATGATTGGTAACTTCTGTTCTGGTGTTGAAATATTTGGCGTTAAAAACAGAATAATTTTCTGTTGAATTATCGAGAACAAAAGCACTTTTTTCTCTATTTACCAATACTTGGCGCAGCAGTATTAGCTGTTTTCTATTGTCTCTAAAGCTTTGTTCCCGGATTCGCAATTGAACCATAGGATTTATTTTTAGATAAGTGGCGTCCGGTGCATAATGAAAGAAAGAGCCACTAGCAGAATATTTTACATTGAACAAAGTACTATTTCGGTAGTTTTTATTGACGACAAAAGAAGCAAAACCAGATAGATTATCTGATTTAGTCGAATAGGATGGATTGATATCAAAGGTAAAAGGCTTTTCTAAAATAGTTTTATTATGAAGCCTTAATCCTGGACTAAGTCCATCATAATAATTATAAGTCAGCGTAGGCACGTATAGAACTTGATTGTAATATGGATCTTCCAAATCCTTCATAAAGACAAATTTTACCGGACGATTGTTTGGAAAAAAGCCTTCTAATTTTTTCCAGTTATTTCTCAAATTATATTCCGGCACTTCGTTTTTGTAATTTAAAATAATTTTGTAGGCATTTTTTCTTTCAATTGTAAAAGTACTGTCCATTTCATTGGCATCAAGCCATTTCTTAAAAACCACTTCACCTTTTTTTACCCCATAAACAGGAATTGGCACCAAAACATTAGTTTTGTTTTTTACGGAAAAAGTAATACTGTCTTTTGTTTTTGAAACGCCCGAAAATTTATAATCAATGATTTCACGGGAATCGGTTATCGTTTTAAAGAACCAGTTAATATCTTTATCAGCATTCGATTTCAGTATCCTTTCAAAATCAGTTCTCGAAACTTGTTTTTCCTTATTTTCAACGTAAAATTGGCGAATACTATTGTTAACAGTCCCATGCTCCAGATAATCGTCTAAAAATCTAAAACTCAATCCAGCTCTATATTTACTGGCAATTTGTTCGTTGAATTTTATTAAACTGTTTTTTGGATCTCCAAGCGGTTGGTCCAAGTTTTTCCGGGCCATAAGCATATAAAAATAGCTGTATTGCTCATTAAAATTTAAATTGGTTAAGTTATAGCTTTTCAATAATCGAAGTTTAGAAACACTACCAAACATTTTCGTATTTGGATGATTTTCATCAATATATTTCATCATGGCATAAACCTGGATTCCATCATAAATCCAGTTGTCTTTTCTTGGATCTAAACGCAAACTAGTCTTTAAATACGAGTTCAAATAGGTTTTCAAAAATTTAATCTCAAATATAAATTCATCCGAAAAGGGACTTAAAAATGAAGGCAATTGATTCAATCCATAAAAAGGATTTCTCTCATAATCAGTTTGGGAAACTATTATTTTTTCATGTGGATATTTGCCAACAAGCGTATTTACATAATTCATCACACGATCCACAATAACTGCTTTTTGAATAGCACTTATTTTATTTTCTTTGAGATTAGTCAGTACTTCGTTAGCATTATTTTTAAAACTGATGAAACCAGATTTTGCTTCTACAAAAAGACTAAAATCAGTTCGGTTATTTCCAGACAATTTATAGCTTGAAAAAGTTTCAGTCTTGTTTGGCAAACTACTATTTAAATCCGAAATGATTTCTAAAGTTGCAGGAATTTTCAGGTCAATGTCAAAATTAGAAACCGCATTGGTAATATCATCCAAATTATTGTTGCTGTATCGAATAAAATTATGATTTTCATAACGAGCGGGGGTAAGGAACCAGTTTTTAAGGTTCATTTCACCGTTATTATTATACCCATATTTGGTGAATTTATCACTGGGAATTTTAGAAATATAGGTAAGATGTAAAGTTGTTTTCTGATTTGGAAGTAATTTGTCTCTTAATTTAACTTCAATATAATCTGGATTTTTCTCTGTTCTTTCCCACGAAAGAAATAATTGATTAGCATCAATAATGGTTAAATTATTCGTACTTCCTCGTTCTTCTTCTTTTGCTAGATGGAAACCTCTATAAAATTCATCCGAAAAACGTTTGGCTAAAGGTGTGTTTTTATCAGAATAGGCGTTGTTCCAATCATTCAAAACTATGGAAGTCAACGTATCGTCTGATTGATTAAAAAAAGTAATTTCTTGCTGGATATTCAATGTTTTACTCTCTGAATTCAATTCAACAATCATTTTAGAATGATGTTGTGCATATTGTTTTATCGATGTTAATAAAACAAGAACATAAAATGCAATTTTAAAGAATGATTTCAAGTGTTGGCATTAAAATTATAAAAAATAAATATACTTATTATTAGACTAAAATGGAATAAAACTATCTTAAAAATTAGCTAAAAAAAGAAAGCTGTTGGTTAGACAGCTTTTTAATTAAAAATTTGGAGTTAAATCATATTTTTTATAGAATTTATCTAACACATCAACCACTTCATCTTCAGTATCTACAATTTTGAATAAATTCATATCTTCGGCACTTACCGTGTGTTCCTTTTCTATTAAAACTGTTTTTATCCATTCAATTAATCCTGCCCAAAAGCTGGTTCCAACAAGTATTATAGGGAATCGTGCAATTTTTTTTGTTTGAATTAAGGTCATCGCTTCAAACATTTCATCCAAAGTGCCAAAACCGCCCGGCATTACAACAAATCCTTGGGAATATTTTACAAACATTACTTTGCGAACAAAGAAATAATCAAAATTCAGGTTTTTATCGTTGTCAATATACGGGTTAAAATGTTGTTCAAAAGGCAGTTCAATATTCAATCCCACAGAGGTTCCTCCGCCAAGATGTGCGCCTTTATTTCCCGCTTCCATAATTCCTGGACCGCCACCAGTAATCACGCCATAACCGGCTTTACTTATTTTATAGGCAATTTTTTCGGCAAGCAAATAATATTTATCTTCCGGTTTTGTTCTTGCCGAACCAAAAATGGTAACACACGGGCCAATGCGTCCCATACTTTCATAGCCATTTACAAATTCGGCCATGATTTTAAAAATCGCCCAACTGTCATTGGTTCTTATTTCGTTCCAGGTCTTTCTTTTCAGTCTGTCTTGGATCACTTTATCCTCGTCATTATCAAAATCTTCTAATCTCATTTTCTTTTATTTTTTATCTTGAGCGAAGTCGAAAGATGGAGCTATTTCCAGCTATTCGTTTCAATCTTATGAGCCGAACCCCGGCTCATAAGGATTTTCACTACTATCTGGGCTAGGGCATCCGTTTTCAATTCAACTTTTTGTTTTTAAAATTAATCTTTGTTAAAGACATTTTTACTAAGATAACTCTTTTTTCAAAAACTGTGATGATAGCTCTTGTTATTTTTAACGATTTTTTCTGGAGTTCCTTCCAATAGAAGTTGTCCCTCTGTTTTTCCCCTCCTTTGGAGGGGTGCCCGGAGGGCGGGGTGGTTTTATTGTCGAAAATTTTCAGATATTGGTCGCTTTATTTCCAAATTCTACAACAATATATTTCTCTAGCTCCATCATCACATTATTCAAATCATGTTTTACCCTTAAATCAGAGATTCTATAAACCTTTAATCCTAAAGAAAGGAGATAATCTTCTCTTTTTTGGTCGTACTCTTCTTTGTTATCATGGCTTGAACCGTCAATTTCGACTACCAATCCTAAGGCTTTTACATAAAAATCTACGATAAAATTGCCTATGATTCTTTGTCTGTCAAAATCTATTTTCCAGAATATCCCTTTGTGTACTTGCAACCAAAAAATGACTTCTGATAGCACACCTGCTTTACGCAATGCTCGAGATCTAGCTTTTAGTTTTATGTTGTAGGGTAAGTTTTCGATGAAATTTCTATAAATAGGCTGTGTGTTTATATAAGCCGTTATTTCGCCATTGTTTTCCATACGATTTGCTTTTTATTCCTCTCCTTTGGATGTGTTGTCATTTATGGTGGGGTGGTTTTTAGGATTGAATTTACAAAAAAATGTCAATTGTAGCGAAAATGAAAGTAAATAAAAACCACCCCGCCCTTCGGGCACCCCTCCAGAGGAGGGGAATTTAAGCCAACTCTTTTTTCAAAAACTGCGCAGTATAGCTTTTTTTATTTTTCACAATTTCTTCAGGAGTTCCTTTAGCAACGAGTTGTCCGCCGCCTTTTCCACCTTCAGGACCGATGTCTATAATGTAATCGGCCAGTTTAATCACGTCCATATTGTGCTCGATAATCAAAATCGTATTTCCTTTATCAACCAGTTTATTGATGACTTCCATCAACACCCGTATGTCTTCAAAATGCAATCCTGTTGTGGGTTCATCCAGAATATAAAACGTGTTTCCGGTATCTTTTTTAGACAATTCACCCGCCAGTTTGATACGTTGTGCTTCACCACCGGAAAGCGTTGTGCTTTGTTGTCCAAGCGTAATATAGCCCAAACCAACATCCTGAATCGTTTTTACTTTTCTATAAATCTTCGGAATCATTTCAAAAAATGGAACTGCTTCATCTACCGTCATATTCAACACATCCGAAATGGATTTTCCTTTATATCGAATCTCCAATGTTTCTCTGTTAAAACGTTTTCCTTGGCAAGTTTCACATTCCACATACACATCTGGTAAAAAGTTCATCTCAATCGTTCGCACACCCGATCCTTCACAGGTTTCACAGCGTCCGCCTTTCACATTAAAACTAAATCGACCCGCTTTATATCCCCGAATCATACTTTCAGATGTCATCGTAAACAGATTTCTGATTTCGGTAAAAACTTCGGTGTATGTTGCAGGATTACTTCTTGGCGTTCTACCAATAGGGCTTTGGTCAATATCAATCACTTTATCGATATGTTCCAATCCTTCAATTTTTTTATACGGCTGTGGTTTTTTGACGCCATTAAAATAATACGCATTCAAAATAGGGTAGAGCGTCTCATTAATCAAAGTTGATTTTCCACTTCCCGAAACTCCGGTCACGCAAATCATTTTACCCAAAGGCAATTCTATCGAAACATTTTTCAGGTTATTTCCTGTTGCCCCCGTCAATTTTAAGAATTTTCCATTTCCTTCACGACGTTTTTCCGGAACTTCAATTTTCATTTCGCCATTCATGTACATCGCCGTTATGGTATGATGTTTCAGGATTTCGGCAGGCGTTCCTTTGCTGATGATTTCACCTCCGTATTTTCCTGCTTTTGGGCCAATATCAATCACATAATCGGCACGTTCAATCATGTCTTTATCGTGTTCCACTACAATTACTGAATTTCCAATATCTCGTAATTGTTCGAGAGAATGAATCAATTTATCATTGTCTCTTTGGTGTAAACCAATACTCGGCTCATCCAGAATATATAAAACACCAACGAGTTGCGAACCAATTTGAGTAGCCAAACGAATACGTTGTGCTTCTCCGCCGGAAAGTGATTTGGAGCTTCGGCTTAAAGCCAAATAATCCAAACCTACATTCATCAAAAAGTTCAATCGATCCTTAATCTCTTTGATTACTTCAGTAGCGATACGCTTTTGTTTATCAGACAGATGGTTCTCTAAATCCAGAAACCAAGCTGTCAAATCTGAAATATCCATATCGCATAATTCGGCAATATTTTTTTCATTGATTTTAAAGAACATCGCTTCTTTTTTCAAACGGGAACCTTCGCAAACAGGGCATTTTATTTCGTCCATAAATTCCTTTGCCCAACGTTTTATAGTTGTAGAACCACTTTCGTCATGTTGGTTTTTTATGAAATGTGAAATCCCTTCAAAATCAATTTTGTATTCTCGTGCAACGCCTAAATCTTTGGAGTTGATGGTGAATTTTTCTTTTCCGCCATTCAAAATCATTTCCATCGCTTCCTCTGGAATGGTTTCCACGGCATCCGTCAATTTAAAACCATATTTTTCTCCTATGATTTCCAATTGTTTAAAAATCCAAGAGGATTTGTATTCTCCCAAAGGAGCAAAACCGCCATTTTTTATGGACAATTTCGGGTTTGGAATAATCTTTTTTGTATTGATTTCGTTCACAGTTCCTAAACCATTACAATGATCACAAGCGCCTTTTGGGGAATTAAAAGAAAATAAATTCGGTTCGGGATTTTGATAGGAAATTCCGGTACTTGGACACATCAGATTTCTGCTAAAAAACCGTACTTCATTTGAATCTTGGTCCAAAACCATCAACACATTCTCCCCGTGATGCATAGCAGTATTGATGCTTTCACTTAGTCGTTTTTCATTTTGCTTCGCCAGTTCGTCCTTTGTCCTCGGGTCAGGAGTATTTTCAATCACCATTCTATCCACAACAATTTCTATATCGTGCGTTTTATAACGGTCTAATTTCATTCCTAAAGTAATGTCCAGCACTTCGCCATTCACTCGAACCTTAAGAAAACCCTGCTTGGCTATTTGTTGGAAAAGCTCGGCATAATGCCCTTTTCTAGCTCTAATAACAGGAGCTAAAATATTGATGCGTTTTCCTGTAAAATCTTGAATAATCAAATCCTTTATTTGCTCATCATTATAACTCACCATTTTTTCGCCTGTATTGTAGCTGTACGCATCGGCACCACGAGCGTAAAGCAAGCGCAGGAAATCATAAATCTCAGTAATTGTTCCTACGGTTGAACGCGGACTTTTACTGGTCGTTTTTTGTTCAATGGCAATTACTGGCGAAAGTCCGTCAATTTTATCCACATCAGGGCGTTCTAGACCACCCAGAAATTGACGCGCATAAGCAGAAAAAGTTTCTACATAACGGCGTTGCCCTTCGGCATAAATGGTATCGAAAGCTAAGGAGGATTTCCCAGAACCCGAAAGACCGGTAATTACGACCAGTTTTTCACGAGGAATGGAAATATCTATGTTTTTTAGATTGTGAACGCGAGCGCCTTGAACTTCAATGGTATTGTCTTTGTCTAACATAATTTTTGCAAAAAAGCAAAGTTACCATTTTGATTTATTCTTTCGATAGAACAGTTTAGAAGTTTATGTTAAAATGGGATATAAAAAAACGCCAACTTAAGTTAGCGTTTTCTTTTTCTGGTTGCCATGTAATCCTCGACGGCTTCTCTTGTTGTAAGCCAGTTCCGACCTTCTTTGTAAGCATCAATTTTTCCTGTCCTGGCTAATAAACTAATGTATTCTTGACCATAAGGCATATTAGGTTCTTGAACTAAATTTGAAATTGCTACATATTCTTTGTCATTTCCGGGCAATGAATTGATATAAATATTCAGCGTCCTTTCAAGGGATTGACACATCAAAAGGGTAAGTTTTTGATAATTACCGCCATTAGCTTGATTAAGAGCTTCATAATATTTCTTTCTGTCATTTTTTAAGATTATGGCAGGTGGAAAACCAGAACGCATCAATAATAAATTCATTGCCAAGCGAACCGTACGACCATTTCCATCAAAGAAAGGATGTATCCAAACTAATTTATGATGAAAAACAGTTGCTAGCTCAATATCATTAAGCTGCAAAGGATTTGTATTTATGAAATCAATTAATTCATCCAGTAAATCTGGAACTTTATTTGCATTTGGCGGAGTAAAATTTGCTCCTGTAATACGAACACCTCCATTGCGAATGCGCCCCGCAAAGTCATCTTCAATAGAACGTAAAACTAATCCATGCAAAGACAAAATGTCTATACTTCTTAAATTATAATCTTCATTTACAATGGAATATAAATAGTTAATGGCTTTATCGTGATTGTGGGTTTCAAAATGTTCTCTAAGTGATTTTCCTTTAATGGTAATACCTTCTTGAATAACCATTTGTGTCTCCCGAAGACTCATTGTATTTCCTTCAATGCTATTAGAGTTATAGGTCCATTCAATGGAGAGACTTTCCCTGATTTTATGCAAAGCGATATTTGGCAATGGTCTGCTGGTTTGCAAAACTTGCTTTTTTTCATGCAATCTTTCAAAAGATGTTTGAAATTCTTCTCGATAGTTTAAGTCTATGTTCCACATAATGACAACAAAGATACTTATTAATATCGGATAAATAATATTTTAATACTATCCGATATTAAAATTAATCTATTGTCATTGATTTCAGTTTGGTTCTGTAGGCTTCCAGCGCTATAGATTTAGAAATAAAACCGTAGTATTTCTCATCTTTGAGTACTGGTAGAAAAACAACTTTCGCCTTTTCAAATTTATTCATTACAGTTTCCATACTATCCTCTGGTGAAATTATTTCTATAGGCGGAATCATAATTTCTTTTATCAAAGTAAATTTTACCCGATAAGGATTGAAAATAATTTCTCTGATAGTATTAAAATGAACGATACCTACCATTTTTTTGTCTTTATCTACGACAGCAAAAATAACTTGATTTGAATGTGAAATTAAATCAACTAATTTCTCTAGATTTTCATCCGGAGAAACAGTTAAATAGTCAGTTTGAATGATGGCGTTAGTATCTAATGTTGAAAGTATATTTGTGTCTTTATTACTGGTAAAAGCATGTCCTTTTTTGGCTAAATTTTTCACGTCCATAGAATGCTTTTCAAATCGTTTTGAAATGGCAAAACTGATAGAGGAAACTATCATAAGAGGAATCATTAAGTTGTAACCTCCCGTAATTTCTGCTATTAGAAAAATGGCTGTTAATGGTGCATGAAACAATCCACTTAAAATTCCTGCCATTCCTACCATTGTAAAATTACTTATAGGTAATTTGGTAATCCCTGTTAGATTTAGAAATTTGGAAAAGAAAAAACCAACATAAGAACCCAAAAATAGGGAAGGAGCAAAGTTACCCCCGTTTCCCCCGCTACTTAAGGTTATTCCAGTTGCAAAAACCTTTATCATCATGGTGCAACCCACAAAAAGTAAAAGTGCCCAACTGTTATTTCTGAAACTGCTGAATAATGTGTTTTCAAGTAATTGCCCAGGATTATTTTCAGATAAGGTTTTAATACTTTCATAACCTTCTCCAAAAAGTGTTGGGAAAATAAAAATAAGAATGGCTAAAATGGAAGAACCAAACAGTGCTTTCTTGTAAGGACTGAGTTTTAGCCGAGCAAAAAAATGTTCTACCCTTTGAAAATTTCGAGAATAATAAACCGAAATAAATCCAGTAAATAATCCCAGAAGCACGTAAAAAGGGATATTATGATAGTTAAAAGTTTGTTGTTGTTTAAAAGATAATAAAATGGTCTCATCTAAAGCTATAACAGAAACTAAAGCACCAGTAGCTGCCGCAATCATAATGGGAGTAAATGCTGAAATGCTTACATCGACCAATAGGACTTCAATAGCAAACAATACTCCGGCAATAGGCGCATTAAAAGCTGCGGCAATTCCTGCGGCAACACCACAACCTATCAATAAAGTTCTGTCCTTATAACTTAGATTATATTTTTTGGCATAATTGGATCCAAAAGCGGCACCAGTAATTACAATAGGACTTTCTAAACCTGCCGAACCTCCTAATCCAACTGTTAGCGAACTGGTTACGATTTGGGCATACATTTGTTTTTTGGGAATAATACTCGCTTTTTTGGCAACAGCATATAAAATTTGTGAAGTTCCTTTTTGGATTGTTCCTCCCAAAACTCTTTTGACAACAAAAACGGTAAGCAAAATACCAATTATTGGCAAAATACTATTGATGAAACCCAATTTTAAAATTCCACTAACATAAGTAGCAAAAGAAAAAACCCAGTGCGCAAAAGTTTTTAAAACAATTACAGCAAACGCTGCAGAAATTCCAACTAAAACAGCAGATAAAAAGATAAACTGCTTTGGAGTTAATAAGGATTGCGCTAAAGCAATTACGGTTTCTAACTTGGATATATATTTTTTGAACATTATAATTTTTTAAAAGGGGTGCAAAACTACTACTATTTTAAGGGCAACAAATATTTTTCAAGGCTTCTTTTTTGCTTAATGGTTTTAAATTATTGTTAGCAACAAATTGCTTCACCGCTTCAGGATTTGACTTTGCATATTCCCGTAAGGCCCAGCCAATTGCTTTTTGAATAAAAAATTCCTTGGAATGCGTTTGTTTTAAGCATTCAGAAAATAAAAAATCGGAATTTGTTTTTTGTTTGTAATTCAATTGGAATAAAATAGCACTTCTATTCAACCACATATTTTCTGACTTTGAAAATCGTTCTAATGTGTTTTTGGTTTCCAATGGAAATTCTAATAAATATTCTCCTAAAATGTACTTTGCAATTGTATCCACACTGTCCCACCAAGAATTAGTGAGTATCAGTTTTTCAATCAGTTGAATATCCTCAAGGTTATAATTTCCTTTTAGTTCTTTTATCAAAATTTCAATAGCGCAATAATGAAATTCGCGTTCTTGTTTTGAATATAATGATAAAGCAATTTGTCTTGCGTTTGCCGCAACTTCTTGCTTATTTTCTTTCCAAATTTCTTTGAAAATGCGTCTTCGTTCCTCCGTTTTAATTCCAAAAAAAGGAAAATTATTTTTCATGTATTTTGCCATAGCAAAAGCATTTTCCGGATTTTTATTTGCTGCAAAAGCGTTTTCTAATGCTGTAATAAAATTCATAAATATTAAATTTGTCGTCATCCTGAGCGCAGTCGAAGGGCTAAAATCCTACGGCTTTATCATCTCCTCTAAAATCGGCTCCTCCTTCTAAAGTTTGATTTGGCAGAACCAAAATTGCATCTACTTTTCCTATTACGGGAGTTGTTTTTTCATTGATTTTATATCCTTTTGATTTTAAAATATCGAATGTTTTAGTGTCGAATGTATTGGGTTCAAAAGTAATTAAATCGGGTAACCATTGGTGATGAAAACGTGGCGCATTTACCGCTTCCTGCATGCTCAAACTGTATTCATAAACATTTAAGATGGTTTGTAATACCGATGTGATTATCGTAGAACCCCCTGGCGAACCAACCACCATAAATAATTTTTCGTTTTTCTCCACTATTGTGGGCGTCATAGAACTTAACATCCTTTTTTGAGGCGCAATACTATTGGCTTCATTTCCTACTAATCCAAACATATTAGGCTCACCAGGCTTAGTGCTAAAATCGTCCATTTCATTGTTTAGGAAAAAGCCCAATGCATCACAATAATATTTAGAACCATAACCTGCATTTAGCGTTGTTGTGGCTGCAATTGCGTTACCAAATTGATCCACAATAGAATAATGTGTAGTTTCGGTACTTTCATTATAATTTACATTCCCTTCTTTGATATCCGATGAAAGGGTGGCTTTATCAAAATTAAAATTAGCCATTCTTTGTTTTAAATAGTCATCAGCCATTAATGCTTTAAGTGGAATCTTTACAAAATCAGGATCGCCCAGAAAATAACTTCGGTCTGCATAGGCTCTTCTTTCGGCTTCAACAATAACTTGTATAGATTTGGATGAATTATGTCCCATTTTTTCTAAATCGTAAGGAGCAATCATTTTAAATATTTGAGCCAAACATATTCCGCCACTACTAGGTGGTGGCATCGAAATAATTTTTAGATCTTTATACTTAAAAGTAAGTGGTGTTCTCCATTTGGCTTCATATTTAGCCAAATCTTCCATAGTAATTATAGCTCCTTTTTCTTGAAGGTATTGGACTAATATTTTTGCGGTTTCTCCTTTGTAAAATTCATCTCTGCCATTTTTAGAAATTCGTCTTAATGTGGCTGCCAGAGCAGGGTATTTAATCGTATCATTTTCTTTAAAAACAGTTGACAGTAGTGAATTGACTCCGTTTATTTTTATAAGTTCATTTCGGTATTCATTCAGACGTTTTTCTTGTTTATTAGTAACAATAACTCCGCGTTCCGCTAATTCAATTACGGGTTTCAATATTTCTTCGATAGGCAAGGATCCTAATTTTTTATGTACTTCAAATACGCCTGCAATAGTTCCCGGTATTCCAATAGCGAGGGCTGTAGTTGTACTTTTTCCTTTAATAACATTTCCTTTATCGTCAAGAAACATGTCTTTTGTGGCTGCCAATGGCGCTTTTTCGCGATAATCCAAAGTTCCAGTTTCGCCATTTGCTTTTCGATATACCATAAAACCACCACCACCAAGATTTCCTGCGTATGGATAGGCTACAGCAAGAGCTAATTCAGTTGCAACCATTGCATCAAAAGCATTTCCTCCTTTATTCATGATTTCAACACCTATTTTTGAAGCTTCTTCACGAGCCGAAACTACCATTGCTTTATCAACAACAAGCCCGGTAGGCTTTACCATAACACTTTGAGTTTTACAACCAACACAAAAAACACTCAATAGAATAATAATTTTTTTCATTCGGATAGTATAAATTAAACAACAAATAGACTTTTAAAAACCAACGGCTTTATTGTCACCTCTTTTATCTGCGCCACCTTCAAGCTTACTATTTGGTAACACTAAAACTGCATCTACTTCACCAATTATTTCTTTGTTTTTTTCATTGATCAAGTATCCTTTTTTCTTTAAATTCTTTAATAATTCTTTATCGAATGAATTAGGTTCAAAAGTAATCTCATCTGGTAACCATTGATGATGAAAACGGGGTGCATTTACAGCTTCTTGCATGCTCATGCCAAATTCATACACATTCAATATCGTTTGTAAAACCGATGTGATTATAGTAGAACCTCCAGGTGTTCCAACAACCATAAAAAGTTTTCCGTTTTTTTCTACAATGGTTGGAGACATGGAGCTCAGCATTCTTTTTTCGGGAGCAATGCTATTGGCTTCAGTTCCTGTAAGTCCATATAAGTTTGGAACTCCTGGTTTGGCACTAAAATCATCCATTTGATTATTCAAAAAGAAACCCAATTCATCGCAATATATTTTAGAACCATAATTATCATTTAAAGTAGTCGTTGCCGAAACGGCATTTCCGTCGGTATCAACAATAGAATAATGAGTAGTTTGTTTGCTTTCATAACCTTTGATTTCTCCGTTAGCAATATCCGAAGATTTTGATGCTTTGTCGAATGAAAAATCACTCATTCTGCTCTTTAAATAAGTTGGGTCGACTAATTCTTTCATTGGAAGTTTAACAAAATCAGGATCTCCCAAGAAATAATTTCTGTCGGCATACGCTCTTCTTTCTGCTTCAGTAATCAGCTGAATCGCTTTTGGACTATTATGCCCCATTTGTGAAAGGTTGAAAGGCTCAATCATTTCCATGATTTGATTCAGACAAATACCGCCACTGCTCGGGGGAGACATCGATATAATCTTTAAATCTTTATATTCAAATGTTATTGGCGTTCTCCATTTGGCATCGTATTTATTTAAATCTTCAAATGTCATATTTCCTCCTTTTTTAGCAAGAAAAATAACTAACTTTTGAGCTGTTTCTCCTTTGTAAAATTCATCTCGACCGTTTTTGGCAATTCTTTTTAGTGTTGCTGCCAAAGCTGGATACTTTATAGTGTCATTTTCTTTGTATTCTTTTGAAAATAGGCTGTTTGGCCCATTACTTTTAATGAAAGAAGCTCTATAAGCAGCTAGGCTTTCGGCTTGAAATTTAGTTACTATAACTCCTTTTTCTGCCAAGGCAATTACAGGTTTTAGAATTTCGCTTATTGGTAAAGAACCATATTTTTTGTGTACTTCAAATATTCCTGCAATCGTACCCGGAATACCCGAAGCCAAAGCTGTTTCTCTACTTTTACCTTCTATTACATTTCCTTTTTCATCCAGAAACATATCTTTAGTAGCAGCCAGTGGCGCTTTTTCTCTATAATCTATAGCACCTGTTTCGCCATTGGCTTTTCTAAAGACCATAAAGCCACCACCGCCAATATTTCCTGCTTGTGGATAAGAAACTGCCAGAGCCAACTCTGTCGCTACCATCGCGTCAAAGGCATTTCCGCCTTCTTTCATGATTTCTACGCCTATTTTTGAAGCTTCTTCACGTGCCGAAACAATCATGGCTTTAGGAGTTACTAAACCTGTTGGTTCAACTATTTTTTCATTCGATTTGCAACCTAAAACGGCAAAAGCAAGAAGTAGTATTATTTTTTTCATAAAGTAATTATTTTATCATTTGAGTAAATTATTAATTCTTCAAAAAAATTGGTGAACTCATTTTCAAAATCCAAATAAAATTCAGAAAGTTCATTGGTAGCAAATCGCATTTTAGATTCGTTTTTGGTACGGTGATCCATTTGCGTCAAAATTCGATTAATTCCCTCCACTGTTTGATAACTCACCAACCAATTGTGTTGGATCATGTACGGCATTATTTCTTTGGTTCTGTCTGAAAGAATATTTTTATTATCGTGTAAAGATTGATAAAAGCGTTCTACAAATTTTTCTAGTTTTTCATCAGAATAGTTCTGCCAGTTTTTCGCCAAAAAATGGTCATAAAAAACATCCACAATTACACCGGCATAATGATGGTAATTTTCATGTAGGCGTTTGGTACTTTGTCTAAAAATGGGATGTGCATCTGTAAAAGTGTCAATGGCACGATGCAGAATGATTCCTTTTTGTATTTCTAAAGGATAACTTTCAAAATGTTTTCCACGAATTCCATCGGCCATGAAATTGCCAATTTTGATTAAATCATTGTCACCGGAAAGATAGATGTGTGCTAAAAAATTCATTCGCCTAATTTAGGAATTTAAATGATGAATTTTGAATTCTAAATGACTTTTATAAACCGTCAATTATTATATTTGTGAGCAAATTAAAATTTATAATTCAAAAATTAAAATAATAATCAATGACTTTAATAAAATCAATATCAGGAATTCGTGGAACAATAGGAGGTAAAGTAGGTGATAATCTGACACCTGTTGATGCAGTTAAATTTGCTTCGGCGTATGGAACTTGGTTGAAAAAATATATTGGAAAAGAAAAAATCACGGTTGTTGTAGGTCGTGACGCCCGTATTTCGGGACCAATGATTCACAATTTGGTGGTAAATACTTTAATTGGTTTAGGAATTGACGTGATTGATTTGGGGCTTTCGACAACGCCAACCGTTGAAGTGGCTGTTCCTCTTGAAAAAGCGGAAGGCGGAATTATCCTTACTGCTTCGCACAATCCAAAACAATGGAATGCCTTGAAATTATTGAATGAAAAAGGAGAATTCCTGAATGGTGCAGAAGGACTTAAAATTCTTGAAATTGCTGAAGCGGAAGCTTTCGATTTCTCGGATGTGGATGATTTAGGAGCCATTATGATTAACGATGCGTACATGGATATTCATATTGATGAAGTATTGAATTTACCATTGGTGGATATTGATGCAGTAAAAGCGGCTAAATTTAAAGTGGTTGTTGATGGCGTAAACTCTTCTGGAGGAATTATTATCCCAAGATTATTGGAATTAATGGGCGTTGAAGTGGTAGAATTATACTGTGAACCAAACGGACATTTTCCTCATAATCCGGAACCTTTAAAAGAGCATTTGACTGATATTTCAGAATTGGTTGTCAAAGAAAAAGCACATTTAGGAATCGTGGTTGATCCTGATGTTGATCGTTTGGCTTTCATTTGCGAAGATGGAGAAATGTTTGGGGAAGAATATACATTAGTGGCTTGTGCCGATTATGTTTTGAGTAAAACCACAGGAAATACAGTTTCTAATATGTCTTCTTCTCGTGCATTACGTGATGTGACTAACAAGCATAACGGAAACTACGAAGCCAGTGCAGTAGGTGAAGTGAATGTTGTAGAATTGATGAAGAAGAATAATGCCGTAATAGGCGGAGAAGGTAATGGCGGAATCATTTATCCTGAATCGCATTACGGTCGGGATAGTTTGGTGGGAGTAGCCTTATTTTTGACGCATTTGGCAAACAAAAAAATGACAGTTTCTGCTTTACGTGCTTCGTATCCGGAATATTATATGAGCAAAAACAAAATTGAATTGACACCTCAAATTGATGTTGATGCCATTCTTGTTGCCATGACGGAAAAATATAAAAACGAAGATATTACAACTATTGATGGTGTGAAAATTGATTTTGCTAACGAATGGGTACATTTAAGAAAATCGAACACGGAACCGATTATTCGTATTTATACCGAAGCGGCTTCACAAGAAAAAGCCGATACATTGGCGTTAAGGATTATTGATGAAATAAAAGCGGTGGCTGGAATTTAAAGCGACTATTTTTTAAATTAATGACCCTTTCAGAGTATCACCTTTGAAAGGGTTTTGTTTTTAATAAACAGTTATTTTCTAAGAAATGATTGCTTGTTCATTTTTGCAAATTAAATTATTTTTTATTCCTTGGGTCATCGGCAGGGTTAACGTAGATGATTCCCCAAGGCCCCATACCATGTAATTGAATGATAGATTCTTCCTTAGTGAAGGCATAATGACGAGTACCAGTTTTCATCATTGCAAATCCCCCATTCGGAATTTTATTCGCTGTTTTTTCATCAAATTTTTCCCCGAGTCCCATATATAAAGATCCTTCAAGAACAGTTACATGCTCGTCGGCGGGATGTGTATGTGGCATTATCATATAATTAGCCGGAATTTTAATGCGCATGGTGAATAATCCTATTGCCTTTGGATCACCATCTATCACTGCTGCTTTTGCTCCAGGCGGTAAAGAAGATGGAGCATCTGCCCACTTAATGTCATCGGGCATAACCATGATATGGTCGGCAGGCATTTTCATGTCTTGAGCCTGAACCTGTGTGACTACGCTGAAGGTACCCAATAATATCAAGACAGCTATTTTTTGTTTTACTTTCATTTTCGTTGTTATTTTTGGTATCGTTTTATTTTAAAAGAGGGATTCCGTAACGTCTTAGAGATCAAGAACTGGTCAAATGAAATTACGATGGTTCTTGTGTCTATCCATTCGCTATGTTGTAATTTTGATCTTGAAAAGAATCTAAAAATACAAAGGAAACCTTATGGATAGGTTTACATTTTTGTTAGACGATACAAATTCTAATAATTAGAGATGAACTGTCTTAATTGAGACAGTCCATCTCATTAGCCTTTAACTGTCTGATTGGAGTTCAATGAACTTGATTGCCGGAATATTCATAATGGAGCGGCGATACAATTGGTTGGGTTGGCGTAATCCCATTCTTAGCAAGAATAGGCATTAACGTTTGTCCAAATTCATTAAACTTATCTGCATTTTCCCAGACATCCACCACTTTCAGACCTTTATCAGTCTGAGCACTCACATGATGTATCAATCCTTTCGGATTTTCATGACCTGCTGCACGCAGATCTTGCCATACCTGATCGTATTGTTTTGACGTCATGTTAGGAAAGTCAAATTGAACCATTACTTTTTTCATGTTTTCCATTTTGTTATTTTTTTATTCTTCTACTCGTTTGGCTTTTCGATGACGCCCCGTTTTTTTAAGTGGCTTCTGGTCTCCACTTTTAAATGTTATAGTGCCAGCTTCGGAAGTCAAGAACTCACTAGACAATCTTGTGACTAGTTTTTATTTTTGTCTAGTTTTTAAATTTTCCCGTGACATCAGCGCTTAATTGCCTTATCATTCTATTTTGCATAACGAACCTAAAGTGAAGGTTTTTTGGAAGCAAAATATCGATTACATATACTGTTAAACACATTTTAAACCTAATGTTTTTCGATAATAAAAACCTAAACAAAAATACGATTATTTTATATTTAAGGTATTGATTAGTAGGTAAATATGTTATTTTTTATGATTTAATTGCTTTAAATAAAAAAAGCATTATTAAAACATTGTTAAGTAAAATGTTCCTGTGAAAGCAAACATAATTGACTGTAATAATGTGTTCTCAATTCAACAAAAAAATGAATTTGTCTCAGAATCAATTAATAATGACTACAGCCGAAACAGTATTATAACTTATAAAATCAAAGGTGGAATCTATACTGTAGCACTTATAAAACAACAAGTATATGATTTGGTTTAGCGAATAATTGAAGATTTAAAAGTTTCAGCAAGGATATAGAAAACAATATTCTTTTTAATAAATAACCCTTTCAGAGTGTAGCATTTTAAAAGGGTAGAATTATAAATCAGCTAAACATTAAGATGAAATATTAAAAATTCACTCTGAAACTTATATTTGGCGTTAAGCCTAATGATTTGTTATCTACTTGAATAGCATCATTCAAATCGTTTGGGTTCACTTTGTAATAACGATTGATAACATTATCTTGATTGGTGGCATTAATTACACCGGCAGTAAATGAAGCTTTAATAAATTGCGACAGATTGAAATTGTAATTTAAGGAAGCATCTAAACGCATGAAATTATCTAGATTTTCACTGTTTGGAGAATCGTAGCTGACCATAGTATTATTCCCGTTTTGTACCGTTTCATTACCTTCAATTGGTTTTGTGTAGGGTTGACCATTTCTCCAAATACCGCCTACAGATATTTTTAGATTTTTAAATATATCGTAATAAAAACCTAAAGATACTGAATGCCTTATATCTACATTATTAGGAAATGTAGAAGGGGTAAAAGTATTAAATTCATAGTCGTTTGTACTAAAAGTGTAACTTATCCAAACGCTATATTGATGAGCCGCTTTATTGGCTAAAAATTCCAAACCTTTAGCAGTGTAACTTCCATTAGCATTATTAAACTGAAAGCTGTTATAAAAACCCTGATTAGAAGCTGTAATACCATCTATAATTTTGTAAAAACTTGTAACCTCAATATTTAGTTTATTTTGGTTGAATTCTACACCAAAAGACCCTTGTTTACTTGTGGCAATGGGTATGTCTTTATCGGTGACTAAAACCCAACGCCTTTTTTCAACGCCTAAAAAATCATCTTCAAAATCTACAATTTGCGTAGTAGATTGATTCTTAAATTCGCCTTCTAATTTTAAAGCAAATTGATTTGATAATTTTTGTCTAATGTTTATTCTAGGTTCCACCAAAAATTTTTCAAATTTTTGGAAATAATTCAAACGCAATCCAACTCTCAAATAAGTGTTGTTTTTATTGTATTCAACTTCAGAAAATAAGGCGTGATTCAATAAAACATCTTTTTTAGTGCTGGAGTAGAATGGATTACTAACGGTAGTTTGGTTTAACATTCCAGTCTCATTAAATTGATAGCCAAACAAGAAATTTAGGTTATCATTAGTTTTGTAATACGTATTTAGTTTTGCTCCTGTTTCCAGAACTTCATTAGCTTCCGTTAAGCGCTGGTCTGTTTCCACTCTGTAATCGGTAGCGTCAATGTTATATCTGGAAAAGTAAGTAACGAAGTTTGTACTTAATTTGGGATTCCATTGTGCTTTCCAATTTCCTCCATAACCAATATTTTTTTGGGATAAATTGCTGGTTTTAGATTCGGTTTCATTTGAGTTTACGGTTAAACGTTCCGAATAATCTAAAGCGTTATTGATACCAATAATGTTGGCTCTGAATTGATGTTTTTCATTTAAATCGAAAAGTAATTTAGCGGTATAATCATAAAAGTAAAAATCAGATGAGGTATCATTTTTATCACTATCCGCATTGATGTCGCTATCTTGAAAACTTCGTTCAAAATATTTGGTGTAGGTAGGTGATTTAAACAAATCGGTAATAGAACGACGTCCTGAAATATGAAGTTCTAATTTTTCAGTTATTGGGATTTCTAAAAATGCATCAGCACTAATTAAGTTAATTCCTCCGCCACCAGAAAATGTATTGGTTACAGCATCTTTAGTATGCATGTTTATAGTACTGGAAACACCATCACTGTATTCAGCACTTGTTCCATTTTTACTAACAATAACTTTGTTGGTTAGATTGGGGTTGTAAGCAGATATTAATCCGAAGAAATGACCGGAATGGTACATTTTAATATTATCCCAAATCACTAAATTTTGATCGTTAGTTCCTCCACGCACATTGATATTAGCAATACTTTCATTAGTACTTTCAACGCCAGGAAGTGCTTGTATGGATTGTAAAATATCTGGTTCTATTAATCCGGGAAGAATCCCAAATTTTTTAGTATTTAAAACAGTACTTCCATCTAAATATTTTTGTAATCCAGGAGTTAAATAGACACTTATTAAAACCTGATTCAATTCTTCATTTTTTGTAGAAAGAACAATTTCTTTGCAATTATTTTGTGTTGAAAACAACTCATTTGCTGAAAATTGTCTGGATTGAAAACCCAAATAGGAAACTGTTAGTGTTGCATTTATAGGCACATTCTGTAAATTGAACTTACCATTTTCATTCGTAATTGAACTTATTGCAATGTTATCTACAACTACTGAAGCGCCAATGAGAGGAATTTTTTTTTCGTCGGATAAAACAATTCCACAAACGGATATTGTTTTGTTTATCACTGAAACGGTAACATATCGATTATCTAAGGCTTTGAAATTTAAAAGTGTTTTCGAGTTTAGATAATCTATTGTTTCTTGTAATGTAAATGAAGTATTTGGTTTTGTAATTGCAATAGCAGCTACATCTTCAACGGCATACGAAAACTTAATATTAAATTGTTTTTCGATGGAAACAATAACCTCAGTTAAAGGTATTTTTTTAGCTGTATTTTGTCCATAACAAATACTTCCAAAGCAAAGTAACAGAGGAATCAGCCATCTATTTAACATCATAGTTGTAAAATATAACGGTTTTACCTTCAATTTTGTAACTTAATTTAAGCGGAATCGTAACAGCTTGAAGCGCTATTTCTTTATTAGTATGTGTAAAACTTCCTGTAAACAGCTTTGAAGTATCTACATCTTCTACTTTAATTTTCAGATCATATTGACGCTCCAGTTCTGCTATAACCTGATCTAATGGAATTCTATTAAAACTCGATTCTTGTTGTATCCACGAAGGATTTTTGGTATTAAAATCTTCAACATTTTCAATAGTGCCATTTATAACTCGGAATGTTTTACCAGGAGGTAATTTAACGGTTTCATTATTGTAAGTCACACTTACCAAACCTTCATAACAATTAACTTCAAAATAGTTTTTGCGTTCTTTTACATTAAACTGCGTTCCTAAAACTTTAACGACTCCGGCAGTTGTATTTACACTAAAAGTTTGTCCTTTCTTTACTTTAAAAAAGGCTTCTCCTTCTAACGTTAAATCTCTTTTATCAGACCATTTTTTTTTATTAAAAGTTAATTTTGAAGCCGAGTTTAATATCACTTCAGAATTATCCGGTAGCGTAAACGTTTTTGTTTGTGCTATTTGAGTTTCAAAAGATTTGGTGTTATTATAAAACAAAAAATACGCTGAGGTTAACAAAACAACCAGAACAGCAGCAACTCTATAGAATGTCTTAAAGTTTAGTGTTCTAACTTTTGTTTTCTTTTTAGAATGGTTTCGGGCCTTAAAAGCTTCTAAGGCAGCGTGGGCATCTACTTTTGGAGTTTCCAATTGTGATGCATAATGAGCAATTTTTTCAAGTGTTTCAAAATCTTCAGATTGTTTTAAATCTTCAATTTCTTTGCTTGAAAGCTCATTATTTAACCATTTTAATATCTCTTTTTCGTTTTTCATTTTATATCTCTATGTTTATAAGACAACTAACTTTTAAATTACCCTACAGCTAAAGGACTAATTATATATTCTCTATTTGGGCTTTTAATAGTTGCAGTGCTCCAGACATTCTTTTTTCTACGGTTTTTTGAGAAATATCTAGTAAGTCAGCTATTTCTCTGTACTTTTTTCCATCTATTCGATTCAATAAAAAGACTTCCCGCTGCACTTCACTTAATGATGCGATAGCTTTTGTAAGTTTTTGTTTGAATTCTTCTTCTTCGAATAAATATTCGGGGCTTTGATTATTGGTGTCTAAATTAGGAGCTTCTTTAGCATACCTTAATACGACTTTTTGATGCTTTATGTTATTTAGAAATAAATTATTAATGCTGGTGAACAAATAGGTTTTTACTTTACTAAAGTCAATTTTGGAACAATTTTCCCAAATTTTAGTAAATGCATCTTGCACTAAATCTAATGCGGTTTCGTCATCACCACATTTGTAATAAGCAAAATTATTTGCTGATTGCACATGCTTTAGGTAAAAATCTCTAAAGTGATTTTCGTCGCAAAGTTTACTGTTTTCGTCGCTCATTTAGTATTAATTCATTTTTTGTAGGTTGTAAAAGTAAATTATTTTTTCAAAAAGCGGTTGGGTTAATTATAATTGCTTTTTTTTTAAAATTATTTTAAATAGTAATTTATTGATTTGTAGGTTTTTGTGAATTTATTTGTAAAATTTTATATTTTTTTTAAAATTTAAGGAGGGTAAAAAGAAAGGTAGTTGTCTTACTAACAGAAAGGCGTTAAAAACATCGCTTGCAAATATAAAAATACATTAAATTTGAAAATTATGAAAAAATTAAAAATTATTACTGGAATTGCATTGATGGCTATCTTAGGATTTACATCATGCCAAAGTGAAATTGATGACGTACAAGGAGAAAATCCAAATACAAATTCTGCCAACTCAACTACTGCTAGCAATCTAAAACGTACTTCGATGTACGATGGTTCATTTGATGATTTCTTGGATGGAGCATCATGTTCTTCAATTTTATTGCCGGTTACCGGTAAAGTAAATGGTGTTCAGGTTTCCATTTTAACCCAAGCAGATTACTTACAGGTTATTTCTATTTTGGGACAGTTTAACAATGACCAGGATACCGTAGTGTTACAATTTCCTTTAAGAGTTAGATTAAGTAATTATACAGAGACCACTGTTAATAGCCAAACAGAATATAATGCTATACTTAATGCGTGTACATCAGCAGAAACTTCTGGTCAAGATGCCATTTCTTCTGTAAATATTAGCTTCCCAATTACAATTTTAACGTATAACTTGAGTTTACTACAAACAGGAAGTGTTGTCATTACATCCGAACAACAGTTATATACGTATATGTCTAATGTAAGTAGCACGGAATTATTTTCAGTAAACTACCCCATTTCAGTGACGATTAGTGATGGAACGAAAATAACGGTTTCAAGTGATGCTGAATTGCAATCAACTATTACTGCATCTCTAAAAACAGAAGCAGCGATGGCAGAAGCAGTTCAAAATTCAAAAAAAATAGAAACTATTTTAGTTAATGGAAAGTTTAAGGTGGATTCATTTGTAAGCGCAGGAGTTAATTCTGCAACTAGCTATAAAGATTTTACGATAGATTTCGCAAATAATTTATCAATAACAGCCATAAATCTATTGAGTACAACTGTAAATGGTACTTATGCGGTAAGCTCACAATTAGATGTTTTTCTAAAACTAAATTTTTCGGGGAATGCTACTTTTAACTTATTGAATAATAATTGGAAAGTAACAAGTTTTACTGCTACAACAATCTCATTGCAAAGTACAACTAATACAGCAGTTACATTAGTATTAAAACAAATATAGGCTAGATCTTAGTTGGTGCTTTTTATAAAAGAACAGCTACATCATGTTAAGTAGCTGTTCTTTTAAAAATAAACTTATAATATAAAAAATCATAATGAAAAAAGTAATTGCTGCACTAACAATAGGTTTGTTCCTATTAGTATCCTGTTCAAAAGATGACGCTATTGATAATAGTGAAACTATAAATCCTGTTACTAATAAACAAACAACCGGAAGTTCTTCGAACGATTTATTATCCGATAAAAAGTTTACGAGTATGGTTATTGAAGTAGTTTATGTAGTAGGATTTGAGCCATCAGCAACAGCGATTAACAATTTTGTATCTTTTCTTGATACAAGAACTTATAAACCCAATGGAATAAGTATCGTAAAAAGAGCAATTCCATCGCCAGGAAAAGCAACTTTTACCGATCAGGAAATTGTAGCAATTGAAGATGCTAACAGAACAAAATACAATACATCAAATCAAATAGCAGTTTGGGTCTTTTTTTCAGATGGAAAATCATCAAGCGACACAAGTACATCAGTTATTTTAGGTACGGCTTATAGAAATACCTCTTTAGTTATTTATGAGCAAACAGTTCAAGGATTGAGTGACAGTCCATTTGAACCCAACAGAAGTTTATTAGAAACAACAGTCATTACGCATGAATTAGGTCATATTTTGGGACTTACCAATTTAGGAACAGCTTTACAAAGTAATCATGAAGATACAACCCATCCAAAACATTGCAATGTAGAAAGTTGCTTAATGTATTGGTCATCAGAAACAGGAAAGGGTATTGAAAATATGGTTTCCGGAGGTTCAGCACCCCAACTGGATGCACAATGTATTGCAGATCTTCGTGCCAATGGAGGAAAATAAAATTTAATTTAAATAATAGTATAATATGAAATCGCCATGATTCAAAATAACAATTGAAAATCATCGAATACCAAAATAAAATGGCATCAATGAGATAAACAATAATGAAGAATGGCGATACCATATTCCAATAAAAAACAAATATTATCTACATATGAAACAGACAAAGACAAAATTTTTAACAATAGCTTTATTCATTGGATTAGCCTCAACAATAAATGCACAGGAGAATACTACCAATAAGTCGAATGGTGGGATAAAAGGAGGATATAATTTAGCAGCTGTAAGTTTTGATGGTGATGGAGAAACAGAACAACGACATAGTTTTCATGTAGGTGTTTATGGCGAGTCATTTATTAGCGAAAGCTTTTCTATTCAACCTGAATTAATGTACTCTCAACAAGGATATGTAATTACAAATAGCAACGGTACTTTTACCCAAAAGCTTAATTATATTAATTTACCAATAATGCTTAAAGCCTATCCTTCTAAAAATTTCTTTTTGGAAGCAGGACCACAAATTGGATTGGCTGTTTCGCATAAAGAAGAATATGACGGACTTTTTAGTGGTTCACAAGAGTACGATCCTAATAGTTTTGATTGGGGATTAAACTTTGGTGGTGGTTTTAAAACAGATTCTGGTATAAGTTTAGGCGTGCGTTACCATTTAGGTTTAGGTGATTTGTATGATGAAGGAAAAGCACAAAATAGAGTTTGGCAATTTTCTATAGGTTTTGATTTATAAACTTGAACGCAATACAATAAAGGCGTCAGCTGAATAAACCCACTTTTTTAATTAATAACCCTTTCAGAGAGCAATACTTTGAAAGGGTTTTGTTTTTGACATGTAGTTTTAGGAAAACTTTTATAATGTATGAGTTACCAAGCTTTTCATTGATGTTTTTATAGTTCGGATTTTATTTTGGGAATGTTTTTAATACTCTCTAAATAGAATTCAATGTTAATTTTTAATTTATTGATACGAGAATAGTCATTTCTGTTAAAAGCGATGTAAAGTCCGGTAAATATTGCTATTAAAAAAATAATTATACTTGATGTTGTGAAAAGATTAAAGGATACTATAGCGATAACAATACAGAATAGTAACCCAAATATTTTTATTGAATTTTCAGGATTAGACTGGGCTGTGTTAATTTCAATAATTTTAGGTAATTGTCGTAATAATGAATTAATATCAGGTTCATAAATTTCATTTTTTTTCAAATCAGCAATCAAATCTTCAACAGTTTTTATTTTCTTATTTTTAGAATAGAGGTAAGGGAATATCTCATTAATAAAATTTTGATTTCTTAAATCTTGAATATTTCCAATCAACATTTTAACTTCATTAGGCAAATCTTTTCTGATGGCGATTTCCTTTTTCAAGGCACTAAAGGATATTGTTGTTAAAGAATCAACATTTTTATAAATATATTGAGTTAATTCTTCTTCAGAGAAGGAATGTAATTTTTCTTCCAGAATGATACTATTACTATTATCCATGATGTGATGTGGTATTAATTTATTTAAAATAGTTAAATATTTCTATTTCTTTTTACAAAAGTATTTCCTTTGTTTAGCATTACTTTACGGGAAACCTCAATAGCAATAAAAATTATTGGAAATTCATAGAAAAAACAAGTGGCACTCAGAAATAACAAACCGCTAAATTCTCAATTTCATAAAATAATAATATCTTTGAGTCAAATTAAATTGCAATGACTACAATCGAAACGCCACCACAATTAGAACTTTACTTCCAAAAGTTCCGTCAGAATATAATAGGAATTAACCAAGAGTTTCAATCACCTTACGGAAAAAAACAAATTATTTATACGGATTGGACAGCAAGTGGTCGTTTGTATCGTCCTATTGAGGAAAAGTTGATGAATGAGTTTGGTCCTTTTGTGGCCAATACCCATACTGAAACTACGGTTTCTGGAACAGCAATGACCAAAGCTTACCATCAGGCTAGACACATTATTAAACATCATGTAAATGCCAATAGCGACGATGTTTTAATTACTGATGGGACTGGAATGACGGGTGTTGTCAATAAATTCCAACGAATTTTGGGATTAAAAGTGCCAGAAAACCTAAAAGATTTTATTAATATTCCTGCCGAAAAGAAACCGATTGTGTTTATTTCGCACATGGAACATCATTCCAATCAGACTTCTTGGTTGGAAACCATTGCTGATGTTGAAGTTATACCGTCAAGTGAAGATGGATTGTTTAGCATAGAAAATCTGGAACTTTTATTAGAAAAATATAAAGAGAGAAGTTTAAAAATCGCTTCAATCACTTCTTGTTCAAATGTTACCGGAATCCAAACACCTTACCATGAGGTTGCTAAAATTATGCATCAAAATAAAGGTCTTTGTTTTGTAGATTTTGCCTGTTCTGGTCCGTATGTAAAAATAAATATGCACCCGGAAGATTCGGAAAGTTATCTGGATGCAATTTTCTTTTCACCTCACAAATTTCTTGGAGGACCAGGAACTTCGGGTGTTTTGGTTTTTAATAAAAAATTGTATCAAAACTTGATTCCCGATAATCCAGGAGGAGGAACGGTAAGTTGGACGAATCCTTGGGGCGAACACAAATACATTGATAATATTGAAGACAGGGAAGATGGTGGAACACCAGGGTTTCTTCAGGTGATAAAAACGGCATTGGCGATTCAGTTGAAGGAGCAAATGGGAATTGAAAACATTTTGAAAAGGGAACATGAAATCGTTGATTTTGTTTTCGAATCTCTTGGAAATATTCCAAATATTAAAATTCTTGCCGGTCAGCATCGAGATAGGTTAGGAGTGATTTCTTTTTTTATTGAAGACTTACATTTCAATTTGGGTGTTAAGTTATTGAATGATAAATTCGGAATTCAAACACGTGGTGGTTGCAGTTGTGCCGGTACTTACGGTCATTTTTTATTGCACGTGGATCAAGAAACTTCTCATAAATTGATTGATGAAATTACTCTGGGAGATTTAATCAGAAAACCAGGTTGGATCAGAATGTCTATTCATCCTACAACCACAAATGCCGAAATTGAATTTGTTTGTAATGGAATAAAAGCATTGGCGGAAAACCATAAAATATGGGCTTTGGATTATAATTATAATCCATCAACAAATGAGTTTGTACACAAACAAGCGCAGCCTTTAGAAGATGAATTGGTAAAAGATTGGTTTTCTTTGTAAAAGCTAAGGTTTTAAAGGAATTAAAAAAATCACTTATCATAAACAATATTGTTTATGATAAGTGATTTTTTTTAACCGAATACTGTTAACTGAGTACTGAGAACTACCTCCTGTGTTTCCATCTTTTATGTGTCCAAAAATAATATTCCGGAGCTTCGAGAATTTGCTTTTCAACTTCCTGAATGAAAGTATGTGTGATTTCAAAATCAGGGATGGATTTGGGATTATCGGTGATAGGAACGAAGGTTGCTTCATAATACCCTCTTTTTACTTTTTTTACTTTTATAAAAACGACACACAAATCGTATTTTTTTGCAATCATTTCGGCTCCCGTATGTACAGGAACTTCAACGCCCATGAAGGTATCCCAATGAAATATTCTATCTAATTTTGGAGATTGATCACTGGCTAATCCATAAATGCATAAAATTCCTTCTTTTTGGTTTTTTGCTATTAAAGGAATAGTTTCTCTGGTTACAACTAATTCAGCATCATATTTTGACCGAATATCTCTTATAAGTTTATCAAAATATTTATTGGCTATTTTTTTATATACTCCAATTCCTCGGAATGATGTTTTATCATTAAGTGTTATCAACCATTCCCAACTTGCATAATGGGAGGCTAATAATACAATACTTTTTCCTTTTTTTTCATATTCTTTTATAAGATCAATATTTGTTATTACAAATCTCTTGTTCATTTCTTCAGAAGATATGGTCATGGTTTTAATCATTTCCAGAAACATATCACATAAATGGTGATAAGACTTTTTTTCGATAACAAGACGTTCTTCAGGACTAAGATAAGGTAATGCTAAAGCTAAATTTTCTCTAACAGTTTTCTTTCGGTAGCCCACTATGTTATAAACTATAAAACACACTGCATCAGATAACCAATAAAATAGGTGAAAAGGAAGAATAGAAACAATCCAAAGAAACGGATAGGCTATAATAAAAATAAGAAATTGCATGCAGATTTTTTTTTTGCAAATATAAGTCAAAAATGAACATCGATATAAATTTTGGCCACTTACTGTGTCGGCATTTGAGAATGACTATATTTACAATTCACAATAAACAGACTTTATGAATACCATTTTAATAGCAATAATTGTTGTAAATGTTTTAATTAGTTACAAGGGTTTTAATGATCTTTCCTTTTTTAGAAAATATGAATTTCATGTTGGAAGTATTCGAGCAGGTGAACATATAAGAATGGTGTCTTCTGGTTTTCTTCATGCTGATATGACCCATTTGATTTTTAATATGTTGACTTTTTATTTTTTTGCACCTGTAGTAATTAGTTATTTAGGCGATTTTTCGTTTGGATTGGTTTATTTTGGAAGTTTAGTTTTTGGAAGCTTATTGACAATGATTTTTCACAAAAATCAATATAATTACAGAGCGGTTGGTGCATCGGGCGCGGTAACAGGAGTTTTGTATTCTGCAATACTATTGCAGCCAGACATGATGTTGGGAATCTTCTTTATCATCCCAATGCCTGCATATATTTTTGGAATCCTTTATTTATTGTATTCTATTTATGGTATGAAAGCCAAGAATGATAATATTGGTCACACAGCCCATTTTGGCGGTGCTGTTGGCGGTTATTTGATTACACTTATCAAAGAGCCTCAATTATTGGTAGATCACACTTTGATGGTCGTATTATTAGCCATTCCAATAGTTATTCTTTTTGTTATGGAAAAAATGGGTAAACTATAATGGCACAACTTTTGAAAGATAATTACAACAAAAAATAATTAAATAAGTATTAAGATGAAAAAAGCACTACTAATTCTATCTATTATGTTTATGACTATGTCTTATGCACAAGAAATTAAACAAGTTCCTCAAATTAGTGTAAACGGGGAAGGCAAAGTAAAGGTTGTTCCGGATCAAGTGACAATATTGGCTACTATTGAAACAAAAGGGAATAATGCCAAAGATGTTAAAAAACAAAATGACGAAAAGATGGAAGCGGTTTTAAGGTTTATAAAAAAAATGAACTTAGATCCGGCGGATTATAAAACCCAACGTGTTTCTCTAAATCCACAGTACGATTATGAAAAAAAGAAACATAATTATAATGCTACGCAAACTATCGAAATTCTATTGAAAGATTTATCAAAATATGATGAACTGATGGAAGGATTGGTAGACGAAGGAATCAACAGAATTGATAATGTAATATTTCAATCTTCAAAATTAGAGCAATATCAATCAGAGGCTAGAAAATTAGCTATGAAAGAGGCTAAATTAAAAGCAGAGGATTATGTTTCTGTTTTAGGACAAAAAGTGGGTCGTGCCATGACAATCTCTGATAATTCACAAACGTATTATCCGCAACCGATTCGATATGCTGCTATGAAAACAATGGAAGTTAGTGATGCCACAGCTCCGAGAGAAACGCTTGCAGTTGGAGAAATCAATATTACATCTAACGTAAGTGTGAGTTTTATTTTAGAATAGAAATCACAATAAAAATAAAAAAGTCCCGTCTCGTTTTTTAGAATGTGACGGGACTTTTTCTATATAAAAAAAACTCTTCAATTGCTTGAAGAGTTTTTGTGGGGAGAGCAGGATTCGAACCTGCGAAGTTTACACAGCAGATTTACAGTCTGCCCTCGTTGGCCGCTTGAGTATCTCCCCAAGGCTCAACAAGCATTGCTTATTGTGCTAACCGGGTGCAAATATATAAACTGTTTTGAAGTTTCCAAACTATATTTAAACTTAATTTTAGTATTATTTTTAAAGTATTGGTATTGAATAAAATAAAAAAATCTCCACTAGGGAGATTTTTTGTTTTATTCGATTGAAGCAACTTATTTTGCTAAAAGCGCTATAATTTTTGCTCTTAATTCGTCGCCTCTTAAATCTTTTGCTACTATATTTCCTGATGCATCAAGAATAAAAGTAGCAGGAATAGATTGAACTTTATATTGTGCAGCTATTGGCTCATCCCAAAATTTTAAATTTGAAACATGGTTCCAAGTCAATTTGTCTTTTGCAATTGCTTCTTTCCATGCTTTAGCATCTTTATCTAAAGATACGCCAACAATGTTAAGTCCTTTAGCATGTAATTCTTTGTAAATAGCTACTACATTTGGATTTTCTCTGCGACAAGGACCACACCAAGAAGCCCAAAAATCAACTATTGTAACTTTTCCTAAACATTCTTTCAGAGAAATTACTTTCCCTTCAGGATTAGGACCTGAAAAATCTGCTCTTCATTTTGCTTCAGCAGTTGGAGCTGGAGCTGGTGCTGGAGGTGTAGCTCCTACAGCTGGCGATTTCATTTCAGTAAGTCTAGCTTTTATGGCTTTACCTGGTTTTGTATTTTTTAATGATTCCTCTAAACTGTTGTATAATTTTTCAGATTTTTTTACATCAGCAGTTGGGTCATTAAGCATTCCTTGAATGATTAAAGCAGAAATGAATGATTTTGGGTGTGATTCAGCATAAGTTACATATTTAGCTTTTGAAGCCGTACCTACTTCTTCTTGAATTTTAGAAAACTCTTTCATCAATCCATTGATAACAACAGTATCTTTGGTTTGTTGAGCAGTATTCATCGCTTGCATATTTTTGGTCTGAAAATCGATTAATTTCTTTTGAACTTTAGTGATTTCTTCATTGAAAGTAACGTATTCGTCATTATTATAAGTTCCAGCTATTTTTGATTTTTGTATGCTGTCTTTGTTTACAATTATGGTAATATCTCCATTTTCTAATATAAAAGGTATTTTTCCTTGTACTCCTTCTACTTGTATTGTGTGAAAAGAAGGTTCTATAGCTTTTCCTTTAATTTCAAATTTACCATTTTCAATTTTTACGGTATCAATTGCAGTTAAACCACTACCATTTTCATTTGGGGTTTCTAGAATTACTGTTTTTCCATTTTCAAATCCAGTTGCAGTTCCAGAAATGGTGTATTTATCTTTGGTACAAGAAGTCAGCATCACAACAGCCGAAAGTAATAAAATTATTTTTTTCATTATTAGTTAATTAAGTTAAGTGTGCAAAAGTATTTAAAATTATAAATTATAAATAATTTTACACCCTAAATTTTTGTTATAATTTTTCATTCTTAATTAGGTATTGTAGTATGTTTTATTTCTACCCATTTTATTCAATAGTTTGAATAAGGTAAATTCATTTATTGAATACATGATTTTTAAAAGGTAAGGAATTATTTTTTGAAAGTAATTTGATTCGATTCGCATTTAAGAATATCAGATTCTGCATGCTCTATTTCATTAATGGTGATTTTAATATCTAGATTTATTCTCCTTAATTCTTTGTGCAAATTAGAACAAATAGGATCAGATTTTAGATTATTATCTATTTGAGACTTTTGTTCTTCTAGAATATCAAGCGTCTCTTTTGCCTTATTATATTGGGATTTGTATAAAATGCAAGGGTCTTTCATGAAATATATTTAAAACAAACTTTTTTTTTAGGATTGCTAAAATACTAAAAACAAGTTGATTATACAATAGTTATTTGTTTATTGTTTTATAATTTGTAAGAAAATCCATTTATTAAACGGTTTAAAATAAAAAAGCACCCTTTTGAAGGATGCTTAAGTATTTTTTATTCTTTTGAAAAAACTAATCTTGATTGATTGTTTTTCTCCATGTGAAAGAATTAAGTATGTGTCTTTTTGCAAATCTACCAGGAGAATCAGCATTTACCATTTTTACGTAAGTTGCTTTAGGAACACTAATGTATTCGTAAACGCTTCCGTTTGAAAAATTGATAATCAATCTGCCTTCAACGAATTTGTAATCTGAAATTGTTGCAGTTGCTATTGTTTCAGTATATTCAGGTAAGTTTTGTTTAAGCGTTTCAGGATTGATACTTACCAAAAAGTGATAAGCTTCAATAATTTTTTTACTGTTTTCCTCTGCCGCTTTTAATCCTTCATCATTTCCTTGAAATTTGTCAGGATGCGCTTCTTTCATCGCATTACGATAAATCGTTTTTAATTCTTTAAGCTCAGCAGTTTTGTCTACATTTAGTAGTTTGCGGTATTCAACTATTTTTTTCATAAATAAGGTAACTACTTGTCTTTTAATATAAAATCAATATAATTTGATTTCAAAATCGACAAATTTTTTGCAAAGGTACACTTTTTTTTAAATTTTTAGTTTGTGACAAAAAAATATTCAAAAAAAAGAATTTGAATTCTGTTTTTTTGTTGAAAAATAATCTGAAAATGTACTATTGTTGTGGTTTATTATTGGCTTTGTCGAAATTTTTAGACTTTTTTGGATATTTGTTATAACTGATATCGCTTGGGTTTTCAATTATTGATTTTATTGTAATCCAATCGCCAACAGTGTGTTTTAAGGCCATTTTATAGTCTAAAAGATATTCACCACAAAAAAAGTTATTGTTTTCATCTTTTTCCATAATTCCGGTGTAAACACCTTTTTGTAACATTCTTTCTTCGGAAGCTTTGGTCATAATCAATTTATTTATAATAATTCTAGTTGGCAAAGTTAATCAAATATTACTTGTCTTGCTATGTTTTAGACTTTCTGATTACCTTTGTTTAATGGAAAAAATATTTCGTCCCAACCCCAATTCCTTCAAAAATACTTTTTGTGTCTTTCATGAAGAGTCTTTAGATAGCATAAATGGATTAGAACTTCAATATGACAGTAAATCGGGAAGCAAATATTTTTATACTAAAGTAGGAATGTATCGTTTGTCGAATCACTGGGGGAGATTGGCCAATAGTAAATGGCGTTTAGAACCTTTGGAATCCGAAATAGATGGCGCTGAATCTCGCAATGACAGTAAAACAAAATTGGGTTTTGCCCCTTGGACTAATTTTTACCCTGATAATTCAGTTGAGGAATTGTATTATTTAGAAGTAAATTATATAAAAAATACAGTCAATTATCAACATAAAAATAATCCGAAATATGATAATAAAGCTATACTTCGGACGAGTTTTGAAACCACTAAACGAATCAAACAAATTCGAAATTTACTTAATTTGACTTCATGGGCTAAGTATTTTGATTATGATGATTTGGATGTTTTACGCCAACAAATAATAAACGAACTCATTTTTACCAATAAAACTTTAGAAGAGATAAAAAGAAAAATTGTTTAATCATTTGAGGCAATCAATATTAAATCATCGGTCGTGATAGGTTTTGATAAATAGCCCAAAATATCGGGATATGTTTTTGATTTATTTTTATCTTCAATAGCAATAGATGAACTTACTATATAAATAATAATTTGTTTGCTCATTTTAGATTTTATCAATTCCATTTCTTCCATGAATTCCCAACCATCCATTATTGGCATATTAATGTCTAATAAAATTATATCAGGGAGCAATTCATTGTTTTCTAATGAATTATGTAAGATGTCAATAGCATCCTTTCCATTTTTGAAAGAGGAAATTGCTGAAAACATTTCGGATCTTTGAATGATTTTATTAACGATGATTTGGTAAATAGCATCATCGTCTACTACCCAGATTACTTTTTTTGTCATTGAATATAGATTTTAAATGTAGTTCCTATATTAGGTTCACTTTCCACGGTTATATTTCCACCCATGGCATCAATTTGATTTTTTGTAATAAATAGACCAATTCCTTTTGAATCTACATTGTTACTAAATGTTTTGTACATCCCGAAAATCTTATCTGCATTTCTCACAAGGTCAATCCCAACTCCATTGTCAGAAATTTGAAGCACTTTCATATCGTTTTCCACAGACCATTTTATTATTATAATTGGTTTACGTTCCGGATGGCTGTATCGAATAGAATTAGAAATAATATTGTAAAGTATACTCTCCAGATAGGCTGGATTATAATTTATGATTACATCCTTTGGCATGATCGTAGAAATAGAAACCTCTTTAGAGGTTATTTGTTCGTTAAGTACATTTTGGACTGTATTTATATAGTGTTGCAAGTTTAAAGGTTCGGAAACTAAACCAATATTATTGCGAATATTGATGACTTCGTTCAAATGAAACATTGTTTCATTAAGTGAATTAGAGACAGATTTCAATAATTGCATCATCTGTTCTTTTTCTTCTGCCGATTCAGAAGATTCAATCAAAGCCATGATAGATGCAATATTACTGGTATGTGATCTTAAATTATGGGAAACAATATAGGAAAAATTAAGGAGTCTTTTATTTTGTTCCGTGACTAAATTGAAGGAATTATTCAAATCTTTTTCGGCTTCTTTTGTTTTGGTGATATCAATCATAATACCACGTAAACTCTCTGCTTTACCATTTTCAAAAACAACATTTACAATATCTCTTAGCCAAATAACAGCTCCGTTCTTAGCAACCATTCGATATTCAAAATCATGATTTAAATTGGCATTAGTTTTTGACTTACAATAATTTTGAACCCATTCTCTGTCTTCAGGATAAATATGGTCTGCCCAAAAAGTAGTATTTGCCAACCATTCCTCTGGGGTATACCCCAATATGTTTTCTACTTTTTTACTGATAAAAGAAAAACTAAAGGTTTTAATATCACATTCCCAAACAATTCCGTCAATGGTATTAATCAGTGATTCTACTCTTTGTTTTGTATTGAGTATCATTTTTTCGGTAGCCCTGCGCTCCGTAATATCCTCTGTAGAAACGATAATCCGTTCGAATGTTTTTCTATAGCCTCGAATTACATTCCATCTTAAATTAACATCACGATATTCTCCTTCAGCATTTTTTATTTTGGAGTTTATTATAAATTGTTTTTTACCTTGAGTAACTGCGATTAAATGTTTAATGAAATCATCCGCAGATTTGAAATCAAGTAGTTTAGATTTGTTTTCAATTAATTCTTCTTTGGTTTTGACCTTATGAAGCTTAAGACATGCATTATTGACATCAATTACTTTAACTAAAGAACTGCATTTATTTACCACATCTGGATGGCTGTAAAAGTAGTTAGAAACGATTTCTTTATTTTTATTTATTAGATCCAACTCCTCCAGATAATTTTTAACTTCAGAGAAATCTTCTTCTCTTAAAGGAAGGGGTGAGTCATCAAATAAACTTTTAAACCGTGTTTCAGTTTTTTTGATTAATTCTTTGGCTTCTTTTTTTAACGAAATGTCTTCGACAATTGCGATATGAGAGGTTACCTTTTCATTTATTTTCCAAAGCGGTGACACAGTAAGATTTATCCAGACAACATTGCCTAATTTTGTCACATATCGTTTTTCCATAGAATACGATCTAATTTGTCCTTTTCTTAGTTTTTCTAAATTTATTAAATCTTCTTCTAAATCATCGGGGTATGTTATGGATTGAAAATTTTTCCCTTTCATTTCCTGATGTGAATATCCTAACAAGTGGCAATATTGTTTATTAATCTCAATAAAATTACCGGAATAGGAATCTATATAGGCGATTCCCACAGCTGCCTGATCAAAAATGGCCTCAAACTTTATCTCTGAATTCAAAAGTTTTGTTGCCTGCGTATTTACTAAAGACTGTAATTCTTCCGGTATTTTTAAAAGAGTGTATATCAAAACACCAAAAAGAGCAGCTAAAATAAGTCCGATAAGTCCAGGAATTAAAATTTGGTAGTAAAGATAATTTTGGTGTTTCGATATTAGATACAATTTCCAGTCACCATCTGGAATAAATGTAGAGATGTTATATTTTTTAGAAAAATCACTTTTATTAGGTAAGTAAAAAATTTCCTTTTGATTAGCCGTATTTTTCTTTGAAAACTGAAAGTAGTATTTTGAATCGTCGACCTTGTTAATCCCTGAAGATTTCAATAAGGTTTCTAATTTAATGATAACAGCTGAAAAGCCCCAAAAATTATTATTCCTAAAAACGGGAAATCTGCCCACAATTCCCATTCCGCCTTGTTTTAATTTTAACGGACCGGCAAAATACATCTTTTGAGTTTCAATAGATTTTAAAGCTTCTTTTTTGAGATAAGGAGCCGTTAAAATATTTAAATTTAGTGCTGCTTCATTTCCTTCCTTTGGATAAATATACTTTATCACTCCATTAGGTACCAATTGAACTGCACTAATACTGGTATTTGATTCCATCAGTTTTTTACCTACATAATCAAAATTTTCCGGAACGCCTTTGTCATCAATTGTTAGTGCAAGTGTTAGCGTGGTGGTATAACAGTTTTTAAGTGATTGCTCAATGTTTTGATGAACAACATGAAGGATATTATTCATTTCTCGTTGCTCATCTTCTTTTATGAGTTGATACTGCTGCGAGACAATAAAACCTGCAATATAGCTTAGTAATAGGAACGTAAAGAACCCTGTAGTTTTTGGTTTGTTTAAGAACCAACTGATGAATTTAGGGTATTTTTTGTTATCCATTTATGCTATTTGGAAAGATTGAATAAGGTTAGTTCTTTAAAAAATAAATGTATAAAAAAAATAGTATAAGTGCATAGTATTTTTTTTATTATAGTTATATTCTTAATTTTTAACCTGTTAAAATGTTTTTTTAGGATAAACAATACTTATTGGAATATCATATTTGAGATAAAAACTAATAATTGCAAAAAAAAGTATCTCGACTTGTAATGAATTTCAAATAAAATTAGAAGCAATACTGTGCCAAATTAAATTGACTATTATTTAAAAGAAATAAATTATCAAATTAAAAACAATTTGAATTTCAATAAATAACCCGAACTTTGCATAAGTTTTTGAATCAGCTAATTGATTTGATAATTAAAAGAAAAAGACAATGAGTAGAAATAACGAAAGAAACATAAAAAAGCACAACGATAAATTGCATAAAGCGCAGGATAAAGTAAAACAAGCTGAAATGCTGCGAAAGGAAAAATTAAAGCAAATTGTAAAGAAGTTCAATGAAAACAAACCATTAGGGAATAATTAAACGACACATCATGGAAAAAAATAAATTCAGCGAACTAAAAAATGGTGTTCAGGAAATAATAAATTTCATAGCCAGTAAAAATGCTAGAGAAGCTAACAATAAATTAGTAGAAGTTAGTGAGCAATTAGATGAGTTACTGGATTTTGCCGAAGAGGATGATGACCTTATCGAGATTAGCAAATATCAAGTTTTATTGAATCAATTACAACAAAGAATAATTGCGCTTGACGGACAATTATAGCTGACGCAAATTATTAGATTTTTATATAAAATGGTTCCGAAAAAATGCTATTGCGGTTCTCTGAAAAACTTTGACGAGTGTTGTGAGCCTTTTATTAATAAAACAAAAATTGCACCAACAGCTTTAGAATTAATGCGTTCGCGTTATTCAGCTTATGCAACTCATAAAGTAGATTATTTGTTAGCTACAACACATATTTATCAAAGAGGATACTATTCTAAAAACGAAATTTTAAAATGGGCAACTTCAAATCAATGGTTGCAATTAGAAATTATAAATGCTACCGAGAATACGGTGGAATTTAAAGCCTATTTTTTAGATAGTAATTCTCAAAAACAAATTCATCACGAACTTTCTACTTTCAAACTCGAAAATGGAAGTTGGTTTTATGTGGATGGAAAATTTTTTAATTAGTTTCCTCTTTTAATAAAAACCTCCTAAATCTTGTCTCCATAGTTTTTAACTAAAAATTAATAAACGTTTGTCTAGAGTGCATTTTAAAATGATGTAATTTTAAAGTCTATGAAAAATGACAATAAAAAAGGATTTTATTTCAAGCAATACGAAGCCCCATTTCAGTCTCCGTTTGATAAACTCTTTGCGGTTTTCAAAGAATTAATCACGCATACTTCGGGAGATTTTGATGAAGCAATCGACTGGTTGCGAGAATTGGACAAAGAATATAAACTCACCGATGAACATTATACCATTGATGATTTTATTGAAGATTTAAAGAAAAAAGGCTACATCCGCGATGAACTCAAAGACGATGGAACTTCAGGAATTGGAATTACTGCCAAAACGGAGCGTGCCATTCGACAACAGGCTTTAGATACTATTTTTGGTGACTTAAAACGTTCCGGAAGCGGCAATCACAAAACCAAACATTCCGGAAACGGTGACGAACATACCGGTGAATTTAGGGAATTTCATTTTGGTGATGGATTAGAACGAATTTCCTTGACAGAAAGTTTGCGTAATGCCCAAATCAATAATGGTGTGGATGGTTTTATGCTAACTGAAAATGATTTGGTTGTCGAAGAAACGCAGTACAAATCCCAAATGAGTACGGTTTTAATGATTGACATCAGCCACAGTATGATTTTGTATGGGGAAGACCGGATTACTCCTGCTAAAAAAGTGGCAATGGCTCTGGTAGAATTGATTACAACGCGTTACCCAAAAGATACTTTAGATATTTTGGTTTTCGGGAATGATGCCTGGACGATAGCCATTAGGGATTTACCGTATTTAAAAGTAGGGCCATATCACACCAATACTGTGGCCGGATTACAATTGGCTATGGATATACTTCGCAGAAAACGAAACACCAACAAACAGATTTTCATGATTACCGATGGAAAGCCAAGTTGTGTTCGGGAGAAAGACGGTTCCTATTATATGAATAGCAACGGTCTGGACGAATATATTGTTGATAAATGTTACAATCAGGCGCAACAAGCCCGAAAATTACATATTCCCATAACCACTTTTATGATTGCCAATGATCCGTATTTGCAGCAATTTGTCAACCGTTTTACCGAAGCAAATCAGGGAAAAGCGTTTTATACCGGATTGAAAGGACTTGGAGAAATGATTTTTGAAGATTATGAAACGAATCGTAAAAAAAGAATAAAATAAAGGACTAAAGAAAAGATACAAGAAGAAAGACAATTTGCAACATGAAAATAGAAAATATAAAAACACTTGGAGAATTAAAAAAATCAGGTTACGAAAGCAAAAGCATTAAGGATGAATTGCGTTCCAACCTTAGAGAAAAAATAAAATCAGGGAAATCTACTTTTGAAGGTGTTCATGGATTTGAGAATACCGTAATTCCAGAATTGGAACGAGCCATTTTATCGCGTCACAACATCAATTTGTTAGGTCTTCGCGGTCAAGCCAAAACTAGATTAGCACGTAAAATGATTGAATTGCTGGACGAATACATTCCGTTTGTTAGCGGTTCAGAAATTAATGATGATCCGCTGCAGCCAATTTCGCGTTACGCAAAAGATGTAATTGCTGCCAAAGGGGATGAAACACCAATTTCCTGGCTACACAGAAGCGACCGTTTTTTCGAAAAATTAGCCACGCCGGATGTTACCGTTGCCGATTTGATAGGTGATGTGGATCCCATAAAAGCAGCCAATTTGAAATTGTCGTATGCGGATGATCGAGTGATTCATTTTGGGATGATTCCAAGAGCGAATCGTTCTATTTTTGTAATTAATGAATTACCCGATTTACAGGCACGAATTCAAGTGGCTTTGTTTAATATTCTACAAGAAGGCGATATCCAAATTCGAGGTTTCAAATTGCGAATGCCACTCGATATGCAATTTGTGTTCACCGCAAACCCTGAAGATTATACGAATCGTGGAAGTATTGTAACGCCATTAAAAGATAGAATTGGTTCCCAAATTTTGACGCATTACCCCGAAACCATTAAAATCGCAAGAACCATTACAGAACAGGAAGCAAAATTAGATCCAGCACAAAGTGATATGGTTTACGTGCCTTCGCTAGCGAGAGATTTATTGGAACAAATTAGTTTTGAAGCAAGAGAAAGTGAATACATTGATAACAAAAGTGGCGTAAGTGCCAGATTGAGTATTACCGCTTTAGAGAATTTATTAAGTACAGCGGAGCGTCGTGCATTGAAGTCCGGAGAAGACAAAACCACCTTACGATTATCTGATTTTATGGGGATTATTCCTGCTATTACCGGAAAAGTGGAATTAGTTTATGAAGGAGAGCAGGAGGGAGCAGCCGTTGTGGCACAATATTTATTAGGTGATGCGATTCATACTTTCTTCCCTGCCTATTTTCCAAAAATTGAAAAACTACAAAAACAAGACGAGAAAACGCCTTATACGGATATCGTCGAATGGTTTTTTGCCGAAAGTGGTTTCGAATTATTAGACGATTGTTCTGATGAAGAATATGAAAGAATCCTGGGAAGCATTGTTCCGCTTGAAGTTTTAATCAAGAAATACCAACCGCAACTGGAAAAAGAAGATAAATTCTTCATGAAAGAATTTATTCTTTGGGGCTTGGTGGAATACAAAAAACTGAGCAAAGACCGCTTTTCCGAAGGCTATCAGTTTAAGGATATTTACGGTAGCTTTATCAGTAAATTATAAAGTATTAAAAGGGTTTGGAATTGATTTCTAAGCCCTTTTTAAATTTGGATTATCTTTTTCAAAACACAAAAATTAGAAAGAAATAATTTTATTTATTTCATAATGAGGTAGTAACGGTTTTATTTAGTCTACCTTGTCCCGTTGGCAGTCTATGCAGTCAATGAAAACAGACATGAAAAATAGCTTTGAAGCTTTGATTGCTACTTATATTGAAAATAAGGTAGGCATATCCGAACATTTTTTGAGCACCGATTTGGCTAACAATTTAAAACAAAACCTACTTACTTTGAATCAGGACAGCTTATTGATGGCTGCAGGAATCGGGAATTCTGAGAAACTTTCTTATGATGGTGCGATACGTAGCGATTCAATTTATTGGCTTGACAAAAAACACAACAACGCATTCGAAAATGAATTCTTTGCTCAAATAGAAGAATTTATTCTTTATCTGAATCAAAGTTGTTACGCGGGAATAACGGGCTATGAATTTCATTATTCGTTGTATGAATCAGGTGATTTTTATCTAAAACATTTGGATCAATTCAAGAATAATCCCAGCCGAAAATACTCTATGATTAGTTATTTAAACAGTAATTGGAAAGAAAGTGACGGTGGCGAATTGCTAATTCATCAATTGAATAATAATCAGAAAATTTCGCCTACTCAGGGTAAAACCGTTTTCTTCAAGAGTGACGAATTAGTTCATGAAGTTTTGGTAACTCAAAATACCAGAATGAGCATTACGGGATGGTTGAAGAGTGATTAATTCATTATTTCAATTAGAATTTGGATAAAAACACGTACTTCATAACTATTTTATAAAATAATTCAAGTTTTTGATTTTTAGTTACTTAAAAATAGTGAGCTTTGTATCTAGTTTGCAGACTTAGCAATTTAAGAAATAGATTTCCAGTATTAAATTATGGTGTTGTAACGGTGTTAAATAGTAATTTAAACAGTTATCAAAATGTCAATAGCTAATTTGTATGATAAAAATATCTTTTGTCTAGAGGGCGATTGGGAATCTGATTTGCGTAAAAAAAGTTCGGTGCAAAGTGCCTTGCAATTATTGGAGGCGAACCTCGAGATTGCCACCATTTATAAAACCTGTTCCACCTACGAAGAATTTTGTAACCGCTTGTTTACACTCACTAGAGATAAAAGAATCTATAAGAAATATTCCATTATTTATTTGGCATTTCATGGCAGAAAAAACAAAATCCAAATTGGCGATGACCATTATACATTGGATCAGATAGGAAACCAATTTGAAAATGTATTACAAGATAAAATTCTTCATTTTGGAAGTTGCAAAACATTATTTATCGAGGAAAAAAAAGCAATGGAATTTTTACATAAAACAGGCGCTTTGGCCATTTCGGGATATGCAAAAAATATAGATTTTATTTCCAGTACCGTGTTTGATGTTTTGTATTTTGAGATGTGTCAAAATTATGTAGAGATGGAAGCTATTGAAAGAAACATGCTCAAGAACTATAAAGAGCTTTGCGAAGCATTGGATTTTAAGATTTATTATTGAGACAAAATTAAAAGCCATGTTAAGGGTTAAAAAAGCGTTCCCTGTATAAGTTCTGGTTGTGGATTGTTGTTGAATTTAAACGTATCGATTACAACAAACTGTTTTATATTCTCATCAAACTTTCGCAAAACAATACTGTCACACAAAAAATCTACGTCTATTGTGGTAAATAAAGCCTTAGCTCTTTCAAGGTTTTCCGGAGTTAATCTTCGCGCAATGGACAGATGTGGATCATCATTTTTTTTCATATTTCGGACACGAAGCGATTCTTGGATACGCTTCATTATGGGTTTCAAACTGTTTTTAGAAACCGCGTTAGGGGATATGAAAAATGCACCATTTGGATAGGAACCAAAGCCATTTAAAGTTACTTCAACTGGTTGCAAAGTATCACACAATCTGTCTAGTTGATTTTTAATAATTTCAATTTCCGTATCAGTTGCTTTGAATTCACAGATGGTAATATGGCCAACAGAATTTTTACTGTGAAACCAACCTACTTCCTTTGCTAATTGTTCTTTCATGGATTTAACCAATGAAATAATTGCTTCCGAAGGGTATATCGCAACAGAATAATCCTTTTCCATATTTTAATGATTTAAGCTTTAAGCTTTATGCAAAAGTAAGGAAATAGATATTGTCACATTCTGTACATTATATAAATCTAGGTATTGCATTCCTTTAATCCAGAATGTTTTTTATTTTAACGAGATGATTATTTCTATTAAAAAAGCTTTTCTTTAATTTAATAAAAGAGCAATATAGAAAACATAAAATAGTAATTTTACAATCAAAATATTGTCTATGTTATTTCTAATTCTAAGCATTATATGCAGTGTAACTGTAGGTGTACTATTTAAATTTTCACGCAATTATAATGTAAGTAATACACAAATCGTAGCTTCAAATTATGTATTTGCTCTTGTACTTTGTTATTTGTTCTTCAGTCCAGATCTTAACGCTGTAGGAACGACAGTACCTTGGGGTATTTACATAACGATTGGTGTTTTGTTGCCGTCAATATTTCTTTTTCTGGCTGCATCCATAAAACACATGGGTATTGTAAAAACCGATGCTGCTCAACGACTTTCATTGTTTATACCTATTTTGGCTGCTTGGTTAATCTTCAAAGAAAATTTCAATATGTTAAAAATTGCTGCGCTTTTGGTAGGATTTCCAGCATTATTGCTCATTCTCGCTAAGCCCTCCCAAAATACAGAAAATAAATGGGTTTATCCTTTAGCAGTTTTGCTTGGCTTTGGGCTAATAGACATACTTTTTAAGCAAATTGCTTTAAATACAAGGCTGCCTTATACAACCTCATTATTTGTGGTTTTTGGGATAGCACTGCTAATTATGGTTGCGGCTGTTATCTATGAATTGACAATCAGTAAAGTACCATTAAATATCAGAAACATTCTTTTTGGCGGTTTGGTAGGTATTTTCAACTTTGGAAATATTCTTTTCTATTTAAAAGCACATCAAGCATTTGTTCAAAATCCGTCAACTGTTTTTGCAGGGATGAATATGGGCGTAATCATTATTGGCAGCCTTGTTGGGATTTTAATTTTTAAGGAAAAATTGACCAAAATGAATTTTGCAGGTCTTTTTTTAGCTTTGATAGCAATAATTTTAATTGTAATCTCACAGACAATTTAAAGATGCCCAAACGATATATCTTCATTAACTAGTTATGTAATGAAGATGTATCATTGCATTTGGTATTACTGTGTTTACACTTTGCCGTAAACACGTACGATATAATTTCCGTTTAAAAATTGTTTTGGATCAATTTGGCTTTGCAAGACAACTCCGCGATAAGGAGTTTCGAGCAATAGTTGAGCTGCTTGCGCTAGAGGCGCTGCCGTAGTTGTTTGGATGGCTCTCAATTGATGTTTTCCTACTTTTTGAGGAAGTATGCATTTCGCAATCTCTCGTCTGCGCAAAATTCCTGCAGCATCTTTACCCTCTACCGCAGCATACAAAATAATTTGGTCGTCTTCAATATGAGGGATAACCGTTTCCATTTTTTCTTGTAGGCTTTTAATTGCGTTAGATGTCTTTTCCAAATTAGTAAGTTGCTCTTGCACCCAAGTATAATGTCCAGGATGGCGCAAGGTTTTGTAGTCAAGCGAACGTACCTTTCCTAATAATGCATCAGGCAAATCCGCTGCACCGCCAGAAGTGAGATCCTCTTCATATGCAATGCCATCAATAATAATAGTAGCTCTTTCCGACAATGGTGGCAGAGTAGTTTTTTTAAAATCCCTTAAGACTATGGTTTCTTTCAGATATTCTGTAGCTACTCCCACCGGACTCCAAGTAAATCCATAATAATGTGGAGCAACAGCATGATTGGTCAGAGCACCAACTTTAAACTCAAGCTTGTCCACTTTATCTACTTCAAAGTCAATGCAAAACTGTTGAAAAAGTCCATTGGCTAGCAAGTCTATGTAACCGGGAGCCAGACCAGTTTGAAGTACAAAACCAGTTTTGGCATCTTTTGCCAATGCCATTATTTCTTCGGTTTCTGAAACATATTCTGTGAGGTTAGCGTAATGCAGATTAAAATCTTTGGCGAATTGAGCTATCCTTGGTGCTTGGCTACCCGGTAGGCAGTCGAGAATAATATCTCCTTGACGCAAGATTATTGCCATTTCATCCGTTAGGCCTTTTTCAGCAAGATGAAAGTCCTTAATGAAACAGGGTTTCGTTGTTCCTTCTTCAATCCAATTAGCTACTTTTTTTGCTTTTGAATGGGTTCTGTCTCCAATAAAAAGTGTAGGGGTTACTTCACTCCATTCCATCAATAACAAACCGATAGCTTCGGCAATTCCACCGGCTCCGGCAATAATAATATTGTGATGCTTTTTCATATACTAAAGTTACTGTTTTTTCTTGATTTAGTATTTGAAATCATTTAGTAATTTGTTGATTATGCAAACTAGGTTCCTGTCAAGGATAGCAACGAAAAGCACCTTCCTGCGGACTTGTAGTGAATAGCATGCTCGGACAGTCTTATAGTACTTATTATTTATTGATATTTCTTATTGAAAAATTTATTTCACTGTTACTAAATCAATAGATTAAAATTAAATTCATGTAAATCAGTTGTTTAGTATGAAACGAGGCACGATTTTTAGTCTTTTTACACAAAAATGCGATAAGACGAGCTTCTTCCTCCTCCATCGTCTTTTGTCAAAATGCCTTTCGAAATTAAATCTTGAATATCTCGCAGAGCTGTATCAGGAGAGCATTTTGCGATTTTTGCCCATTTTGTAGAGGTAAGTTTGCCTTCAAAGCCTTCAAGCATTTTATTGAGAAGTAATTTTTGTCTTTCGTTCAAGAGTATATGAGTTTGTTTCTCCCAAAAACTAGCTTTTAATAGTACTTGTTCCAAAGTAGTATTCGTTGCATTTAAGGCAGCTAAGAGATTCTCAAAAAACCATTGTAACCAATTTGTAATATCTAATGTTCCTTTCTGTATTTGTTCCAAAATAGAGTAGTACCCGTTGCGTTGCAAAAGAATTTGTGCAGACATACTGTAAAATCGTTTAGAACTGCCATCTGCTTTACACAATTGCATATCTGTAATAGCACGAGCTATTCTGCCATTTCCATCATCAAAAGGGTGAAGGGTAATAAACCATAAATGAGCAATTCCAGCTTTCATTACAGGATCTAAAGTGTTTTCGTTAGAAAACCATTCTAAAAATTGGTTTATTTCTTTTTCTAAAAGTATAGCATCAGGAGCCTGAAAATGTATTTTCTCTCTGCCAAAACCACCTGAAACGACCTGCATTGGGCCATTATCATCTGTTCTCCATTGCCCAACATTAATTTTATACATACCGCTTCTTCCTGTTGGGAATAAGCAGTTATGCCATCCAAATAATCGGTTTGCTGTTAGCGGAGTAGTATAATTTTGAGTAGCATCCAACATCATTTCTACAACTCCGTCTACATTTCTATCGGAAGGAACAAGTCCGGCAATATCCATTCCCAGATGTCTTGCGATGGAAGAACGTACCTGATCTGTCTTCAGGATTTCTCCTTCAATCTCAGATGATTTTAGAATATCTATGGTCAATGTGTCTAACAGGGCTTGTTCTTGCAATGCAAATCTCATAGCTTCCATTTTTCCCATGAGTTTGCCTTGCTTGTTTCTTAGGTCTCCCAATAGCGATTGTAAAACGTTTGAATCCCAAGTAAAGGAGGGCCAATTGTCATTTTGATAGATATATTTCATTATTCTCCGCATTATTTGCGGTAAATATAATATTTATTCTTCACATATTGTTTTATTCTCCGCAAAATATGCGGTGATTAAGGTGTTTAATTACCGCTGCTTAGTATATTCGGCAATGATTTTTCAAAAATATTCAGTTGTCGCAAATTTTGCACATACTGAAGATAGTGCATAAAAAAATCGGTTTAGAAAGTTCTAGGCACTATTTCTTAAAGTGTGCAAGTATCTTTTGCCCAATCGTTTTGGTTTTCTAAATCGCTATTTTTATCTTTTGATGGTAATCTTTACCAAAACTTTTGCCTTGTTTTAGTCGCGCATTATCTAATGTGAATCCTTTGATGATAAATTCCTTTAAGGTCTTGATTACCCAAATACGGAATTGAGTTGCCTGAGTATTGAAGTACAAATAAGGTATAATTTTAGACAAGAAAGAAATAAATAAGCGTACAAAATTTATTCTGAGCAAAGAATAAAAAACAAAAAGGGTGGCAAAAGATTATTGCTGGACAATGCTTTTTTGCGGAACAATCTTATATGAATAATTTAAGGGGTAAACAGTATAAAAAATGAACTGGTTAAATGAAAAAATGCAGCTTTTTTATCTCTTTATATCTGGTTCCATTTATTCGTATTTTAAACCCGCGTATTGGCAAAACTCTTCTACATTAATAAGTTGTTTTGTGGATTGTTTAGGTCTTCCCTAATCTTTTGGCATAATCTTGTGCTTTGGTAGGTTGTATTCAAACCATCATTTACTATTCTTCAAAGCCTCCATTAATTCTACCATATCTACCACACCGTAAGTAGATGAATAGTCTGATACGGCATAAGGCAATATAAGGCTGTTGTTGTGAATAATCGAACCGCAAGAATACACTACATTAGGTACATAACCTTCCCGTTCATCTTCCAGTGGTGAAAGCAAGGGCTCTTTAAGTCTTCCAATTTCCTTCGAAGGATCATCAAGATCAAACAGCGAAGCACCTATGCAATATCGTCTCATGGCACCTACACCATGCGTAATAACCAACCAGCCTTCTTCGGTCCAAAGTGGCGATCCACAATTTCCAATTTGTGTAAATTCCCATGTATAACGCGGCTCTTGGAGGATAACGGGATTATTCCATTGCGTAGGCCTATCGGAATACATAAGGTAATTGTTAACACCGTCAATTCTGGATAGCATAGCATATTTGCCCTTGATTTTTCTAGGGAATAATGCCAGATTTTTATTTTGAGCACCGGCTCCATATAAGGGCATTACACGGAACGTATAAAAGTCTTCAGTAGAAATAAGTTTTGGAAGAATGACATGACCATTATAAGCCGTATAAGTAGCCATTACTCGATCTGATTTATCATCATCCACAAAGCGTACAAAACGGGCATCTTCAATACCACGACTTTCAGAATCTGATATCGGAAATATAACACGTTCGGTGATATCGGAATCGTGCTTGAATTGCAAATCATAAAATGAATCCGCCAACCAGATCACTTCTTCGAGTGCAGTTCTCCTCTCCTGGCGAATCAGTGGATCGCTTAATGCTTTATTTACCACATTTTTTAATACGGCATAATCAAATTCGTCCGGCAGGTCTTGCATAATACGGGTTGAGTATTTGTCCGAAGTATGCATTTCTGCCAATTTCATCAGAAATCGTTCTTTGTTGTATAACGTTTTGTGTACAATCTCTGCTTTATCAATGTTATTACCGATTTTCATCACCTGGAGATTGTTATTCTTATCCAGGATTCCCCTTCTAAAAACAATTGATGAGATATGACCTTCGCCGGTGGCACGGAAAGAAATAATGACACGCTTTTCTCCCTTTTCGAGACCCGACTGATCGAAATCTTCCACAATGGAAGGGTTGAAAATGGCTGTGGATTCTATAGCATACTCCATTGTACAGTAGGAACCGATGAGCATTTTTCGTTCCTGTGACAGGCCGTCATAGTTGATTTGCATCCCTTCAATTATGCCCCTGATTTTTTCGCAATGCCTAAAAAATATGCTTGAAATATTTCGATGTCGTCTGGCAAACTCACGAAGTGTATGTTCCAAAGTGTCTATGACTTGTTTATCATCCAACATCATTATGCGGCTCACCATTTTTTGGGTCCGTTGATCGCCATTCATAAAATACCGGGCAACAACCCTCCTGGAATCAGGGGTGAATATTATATTTTTTCGGATTACAGGAACTCGCATAGCTTTATTTTTAAATTATAATAAAATAAGTGCGCTTTTTATGTAGGGATAAAAAGTCGTTTAGGTATGTTACCTCATAGCTCGTTCTTGTTTTAGATGATCCACAAGGGTATCTGTTTGGAGCGCATCCATTCCTACTCCGAGTTACTTCTATCTCTAAACCTGTCCAAAGAGTGTTGATACTCAAGCCAAGTGGTTGATGAAGAAGATTAAATTATTGAAATGCTAACGCAAAAAAACTTTATTTTTTTGTTCTGGAGTCATTTTGTTGACGTTTTAAGTCTCAATCTATTTCAGGACGAATCACTTAAGAAGTTGGGAATTTTGGAAGCTCAAACTTAAATTAAGTGATGATTTCAAAATTACAAAAAAATAATAAAATAAGTATTAATATTTGGGTTACAGTGTAAATGCTTTTTTTAAGACCTAATGATTGACGGGAATTGAATTTTAAATATTGATCTCGATTAGTGATTTAACGTTTATTTTGATATGGTATTTTGTGTTGCTTTATGCTGTTATTTTCCGATACAGAAATTAGCAAAAATATTTCCCAGCAATTCATCGTTAGTAACCTGTCCGGTAATCATCCCAAAATGATACAAGGCTTCCTTAATATCTAATGCCATCAAGTCGCTTGATAAGTTAGTTTCAAGGCCAAATTTCACTTTTTGTATTTCGTCTAACGCTTTTAGTAAGGAATCGTAATGTCTTGTGTTAGTTACGATTGTTTCATTATTTCTTAATGCACCAGTATTGACAAAGGATAATAATTGATTTTTGAGTTCGTCCACGCCCAGTTTTTCTTTAGCAGAAATTAGCAAGATAGTTGGAATTTCAGATTTGATGTTTTGTATTTCAGTTTCGGTTAATTTATCGGCTTTGTTACCGATAATGACAAGAGGTTTCAAAGGAAACTGATTCTTGATTTTTTCTAATTCAATCTGAATTTGTTTAAAACTGCCATCTGTCATTTGCGAACTGCTGTCTAATAAATAAACGACAACTTGTGCTTGTTCAATTTTTTCAAAAGTCTTACGAATCCCAATACTTTCCACGATATCCTCAGTTTCCCGAATTCCAGCCGTATCTATGAATCTAAAACCGATTCCACCAATCACTAATTCGTCTTCTATTGTATCACGTGTAGTTCCCGCAATCTCTGAAACGATGGCGCGTTCTTCATTTAATAAAGCATTCAGCAGCGTCGATTTTCCCACATTGGGTTCACCCACAATAGCCACGGGAATTCCGTTTTTTATGACATTTCCTACGGCAAACGAATCGATTAAACGTTTTAGGACAAATTCTATTCTATTCAATAATTCATGAAATTGGGTTCTGTCGGCAAATTCCACATCTTCCTCGGCAAAGTCGAGTTCGAGTTCAATTAGCGAAGCAAAATTCAACAGTTCTTCACGCAGTTTGGCTATTTCATTAGAGAAACCACCACGCATTTGCTGCATCGCAATTTGATGAGAAGCTTCATTATCTGATGAAATTAAATCGGCAACGGCTTCAGCTTGGGATAAATCGAGTTTTCCATTTAGAAAAGCTCGTAGTGTAAATTCACCAGGATCAGCCATGCGACACCCTTTGCGGAGCAATAACTGAATAATTTGCTGTTGGATATAAGTAGAACCGTGACAAGAAATTTCAATGGTGTTCTCGCCTGTATAGGAGTTCGGCCCTTTGAAAATAGAGACTAATACCTGATCCAAAGTTTTGGTATTATCCATAATGTGGCCTAAATGTAATGTATGTGTTTTTTGTTTTGTTAAATCTTTATTTTTAATGGATCGAAAAACAGAATTACCAATAGCAATGGCATCTTTACCGGAAATTCGAATTACGGCTATTGCTCCGGCTCCCGAAGGAGTTGCCAGTGCTACTATGGAATCGTGAGGTATCATATTTTTATTTCAATTTTATGCAAAAGTAAGTAAAATTGACAACGCAACAAGACCAGCTTATTAAACCATTAACTTTATTTTTTGTTAAAAATTAGCCAAACTGATAATAATCATACTATTTTGTGTTTTCTTTTGTAATTTTATATAGATTATTGATTTGCAATAAATTGAGATGTATTATGAAAAAAATTCTATTTCCTACCGACTTTTCTGATGTATCTAATAATGCATTCATTTACGCATTAAAATTGGCGGATTCCATAAATGCCGAAATTATTACGATGCACGTCTATCAATTGCCGCAAGCCAATTATATTAATGTATCGGAATATTTACATGAAATTTATGATGTCACTGAGTTAAGTAATTTTGAGAATTACAAAGATGAAGTTCCTCTTTTAAGAAGCATTGCCGAAGAAAATAATTTGGACCATATCAAAATAAGCCATGTATTGATTTTGGGTTATTTGGTTCCTGAAATCCAAAAAATAACTAAGGAGGAAAACATTGATTTTGTGGTCATGGGAACTAAAGGCGCTACGGGATTAAAAGAAACTTTTTTAGGTACGGTTGCAACAAAAGTGATGAATGATGTCAAAGCAGTTGTTTTGGCAATACCTGAACATTGTCAATACCAACCCATAAAAAAAATACTTTTTGTCACGCAATTTAGACCCGAAGACCTTGAAGTATTAAAGAAAGTTATGGCTCTAGCCAAAGTATTTCAGGCACATATCGATTGTTTACGTGTACTCGCATCCCCTCAAACGGATAAGAATGACTATATGGAAGAATGGAAGCTAATAGTTAAAAATCATGACATCTTATTACATTCCATTATAAGCAATGATGTGGAAGGTATTATATTGGATTTTATTGATTTGCATAAAATTGATATGATTGCTATGCATGTGTACCATAGAAATTTCTTTGAAAAATTATTTAAAATCAGTCTTTCAAAAAAATTAGCTTTTCATGTCAATGTGCCTATTCTTGCTATTCATGAATAAAAACAATTTGGATATCAATTTGAATAATAAAATTTAAACTGAGTTTGGATTAACAGCTTGAATTCGAATGTTGTTTTGTTTATAAATATCTGATAGTTATTGTGTTAAATGTTAATTTATAATTAACTTTGATAGGTGAACCGTTCTAAATACTTAACAAAATGAAAAAAATTCTATTTCCAACAGATTTTTCTGAAGTGGCCACTAATGCCTTTGTACATGCTTTAGAATTTGCAAAAATAGTTCAAGGTGAACTCGTTTTATTGCACACATTTGAATTGCCCGTATTTGATAATCAGTTTTTTCCTGAAAATTATGCCGTGATTTATGATTCATTGGAGTTATCCCAATTCGACATGTTTAAAGAGGAGATTCCAAAGCTTCGAGCCATAGCCGAAGAACGCCACCTCGATAAAATTAAGATGACTCACAGGCTCATGGATGGTGATTTATTAACGAATATCAAAAGAGCAATTAAAGAAGATCAAATAGATTTTGTTGTAATGGGGACTTCTGGGGTTACTGGATGGGATGCGTTTTTTGTAGGAAGTAATGCGGGTTCTGCTATAATAGGGATAGATGTTCCTATGTTGTGTGTCCCATTGGAAGCAAAATTCAAAAAAATTGAGACTATTGGTTTCACGACCCGTTTTAGACCTAAAGATAAAAAAGCGCTTAAAACAGTATTGGATATCGCAAAAAAAACAAAAGCAAAAGTGAAATGTCTTTATGTGAAAACCAGTACTTCTGATGTATCAAAAGAAACAATAGAAAAATGGGAAACCGAGTTTATGCAGGAACCCATTGAGTTTTTTGTCATTACCAGTGATGAAATAAAAGAAACTATTTTGGATTTCATTTTATATAAAGACATCGATGTGTTAACAATGCTTACTTATAAAAGAGGCTTTTTTGAAGGATTGTTTAAACCAAGTTTTACAAAAAAATTAGCGACTAATTTTGACATACCAATCTTAGCCATTCATATTGATTAATTTTGAGTGTTGCTATTGAAAATAACTGTTGAACGTTTTTATGTATGATTTTCCAGTATTTTTAAAAATTAAAAAATTTCGAAAAATTAGGAAGTGTCTTGGAATTGAAAAATGCATAGAAGACCTTTTTATGGTATAAATATAGTTACGTATTCCTTGTTCTCTAATGAATGAATTGTCGATGGAAGCACTATATTTGTAGTTCATCAAAATGAATTATGGAAGTATACAAAGCAAAAAAGGAAAGCTTTTTAACAGCATTAAATAAAATCAATAAAAAGTACAATAGTATTAGCTTTTTTCGGCTACTCACTATTGTTTTTTTTTTAGCGTCCATCTATTATTATATTAAAACAAACGGTGCTGTTTTTATTGCTTTGGCGGTGTTCCTTTTTGGATTATTTATAGTTTTGATGCGTTTTCATTCCAAATTAGTTTTTCAGAAGCAAATAAAACAAGCACTATTGGAAATTAATGAAAATGAAATAGCCTATCTGGAAAGAAATAAAATTCCTTTCGAAAACGGACAGGAATTCAATGATTTTCATCATCCATATGTGTATGATTTGGATATTTTCGGAGCGCATTCTTTGTTTCAAAATCTGAATAGAACCGCTACATTTATTGGAAAAAAAACATTGGCAAAACAACTTTTGACACTTTTACCAAATGATGAAATTGTTAGAAATCATAAAGCCACAAAAGAATTAGCTGAAAAATTAGATTGGCGTCAGGAGTTTTTGGCTTTTGCCAAAATAAGTCAGGACACACAATTGAGTTATGACACTTTGCTTAAGTGGAGCACATTCAACAGCACGCCTTTGTCCAAAGCTAGTATTTTTGTTTCCTATTGTTCGCCAATTCTTTTTCTGGGGCTTTTTATCACTTATTTAGTGACTTCTAATGCCATTTATGCTTCTCTTTTATCCTATGTTTTCGTTTTCAATTTAATTATTTTGGGTAGGTTTATGAAGCGAATTCAAGTTGAAATTGCAAATTCCTCCAATATTGATAAAATCATCAATCAGTATAGTTTGTTGTTACAGAAAATTGAAGAAGAATCTTTTCAGTCCGAAAAACTAATGGATTTACAACAAAAACTAACCTTCAAAAAAGAAAATGCCAGTATTCATCTGAAACAATTGGCGGGCTTATTTTCAAAAATGGACAGCATCGGAAATTTCGTAACAGCTATCGTATTCAACGGAACATTTCTTTTTAATCTGCATGTTTTAAAATCATTAATTCAATGGAAAAAGGATCATGCCGAAGTGCTCGAAGACTGGATGGAAGTTATTGGAGAATTCGAGATGCTGAACAGTTTGGCAAATCTTTCCTATAATAATCCCGAGTTTGTGTATCCAACATTAAACACCAATTTTGAAATTGATTTCTCTAATTTAAATCATCCGTTACTAAATAAAAAAACTAGAGTAGGGAATTCCGTGAGTTTTCATCCCGAATCGTTTATGATTTTGACCGGTTCTAATATGTCGGGAAAAAGTACGTTTCTGAGAAGTTTAGGAATAAATATGGTTTTGTCAGGAATGGGTTCGCCGGTTTGTGCCAGTCAGGCTAATGTTCATCCTTTACCGGTTTTGGTTTCCATGCGATTATCCGATTCTTTATCAGATAGTGAATCGTATTTCTTCGCCGAAATAAAGCGCTTAAAGCAAATTATGGACGAATTGGAAAACAGACCTGCATTTGTTTTACTTGATGAAATATTGCGCGGAACCAATTCAGATGATAAACGAAACGGAACGATTGAAGTGGTCAAAAAAGTGATTGGTAAAAAAGCGATTGGAGCCATTGCTACGCATGATATAGAAGTTTGTCTGACTACGAATGAGTATCCGAATGTGCTAACCAATAAATGTTTTGAAGTGGAGATTATCAATAATGATTTACATTTCGATTATAAACTCAGAGACGGCATTTGTAAAAATCGAAGTGCTACGTTCCTGATGAAAAAAATGGGAGTTATTTAGAAAGAGTATTCAGTTTTCAGGGGGCAGATTTCAAAAAGCAGGCTTTAGACTTCATATTTTTAAATTTAATAATTGTTTCAGGAAATACTTTGTCAAGTCGAACACAGTCGAGACTCAGCGTATTGAGTCTCGACTGTGTTCGACTTGACAAAAAGTAAACATTAGAAAACAAAAAACCGCAATTTCAAAAGAAGTTGCGGTTTTTTAAATATAAAAATGGTTTGGTTAATAGCGTATCTGTTATACAATGGTAAGTATTATATTTGAATTCCAAAAATTAAAATATAACAAAATCAAAATATAATGTTAACTGTTCAGCATTACCGGCATAACAAGCATGGTAACTGTTTCACCTTCTTCTAATCCATCAACAGGAGTAAGGATTCCGGCTCTGTTTGGTAATGACATTTCAAGCATAATCATATCGGATTGCAAATTAGTCAACATTTCAGTTAAGAAACGAGAATTGTAACCTATTTGCATATCATCACCTTGGTAATCACATGTCAATCTTTCTTCTGCTTTATTTGAGTAATCAATATCTTCGGCAGAAACATTTAATTCAGCACCAGCGATTTTCAAACGAATCTGGTGTGTAGTTTTATTCGAAAAGATAGCAACACGACGAACTGAACTCAAAAATTGAGAACGATCGATCATTAATTTATTTGGATTTTCTTTTGGGATTACCGCTTCGTAATTTGGATATTTTCCATCAATCAAACGACACATTAAAACATAATTATCGAAAGAAAAAGTAGCATTCGAATCGTTATATTCAATTTTCACTTCAGCATCTGAAGTACCAAGAATATTTTTTAAGATGTTCAAAGGTTTCTTTGGCATAATAAAATCAGCTACTTGAGAAGCAGTAACATCTGTACGGGCATATTTCACTAATTTGTGTGCATCAGTTGCTACAAAAGTCAATCCTTGTGGCGAAAACTGAAAGAATACACCGGACATTACCGGACGTAAATCATCATTTCCCGCAGCAAAAATAGTTTTGCTAATTGCTGTAGCTAAAACATCAGCAGGAACAAGTGTTACAGAAGGATCATCTAAGTTAACCGATTTTGGAAATTCATCTCCAGGGGCATAAGCCAAGGCATATTTTCCAGAATTAGAGCTGATTTCAATCGTACTGTTTTCTTCAACGGTGAAAGTTAATGGTTGTTCCGGAAATGTTTTAAGGATTTCCAAAAGTAATTTTGCAGGAACAGCAACACTTCCTTTGCTTTCAGAATCAATTCCTAAAGTAGCAGACATTGTGGTCTCTAAATCAGAAGCAGAAACCGTTAACACATTGTGATCTAAATCAAATAGGAAATTATCTAAAATAGGCAAAGTATTACTGCTGTTGATAACGTTACCTAAAACTTGTAATTGTTTCAATAAGTACGAACTCGATACTATAAATTTCATCTGTTTTGTTTTATTTTTTAAGGTATTTCTTTAAATACGAAATACGATACATTTTACAAATATATCGTAAACTATTCTAGTTTGGAAACTTTTTTATTAACATCTATTTACTGTATTTTCTTTTTCGGAGGAATGTAAACAGAACACCAAAAAGTAATAAAATAAGAATTGGTAGCCCGATAGTTATGAATTGTGTACGAGTATAGTTTTCGTAAACTTTTTCTTTATCCAATAATGGCAAATCAAGATCCTTGCTTCGAATGTTAATAAGTCCGTTATCATCCAGCAGATAATTGATACAATTTATGAGAAAATCTTTATTGTCATACAAATTCCCGGATCTTTGGTCGTAGCCCAATTCAACGGGTTGGAAGTTCTTGTCCAATTGATTTTTTATCAAATCTCCATCCCCAATCACAATCATTTTATTGTCTTTTCCTGTAGCTTGAAATGTTTTTTGGTCAAAAGGCAAAACCCGATTTTCAAATATAGAATGAAACGAACCTTCCAGTAAAACCGAAAGCGGAATATTTCCTTTATTCAGGTAATCGTTTGGCGAAGTTTCTTCGGCAACACTATTCAGATTTATCTCCGTTGGAGTTCCTATTTTTTTCGAATATTGAGACGATTGCAACAGAATGGTTTTGTTAATTCCGTTTTTCAACGTATCAATAGGGTTGGCAAAATCAAATTTGATTCCGCCTAAATTTTTCACAATTGGATGCAAGCTATTTGGATAAACCTGAGGCGCAAATTTCCAGTTGAATTCCTGAAATTGAGTCGCGCTTCCTTGTTCACCAGTAGCCAATTTTATTGGACTTCCTTGTTCGTCTTTTACTAAATCAGGATTGATTCGGATGCCGTATTTGAAGAACATGTCATTCAGATTCAAATCTCTTGGATAGGCCAAAGTGGCTCCAGATGCATTGTACAAACTATCCATTTCTGCTGAAACTTGGTCAATCAGCCACAATGTTTTCCCACCATTGATAATAAATTGATCCAAAACTTGTTTCTCAGCATCTGTAAATGTTTCGGTAGGTTTAGCGATAACAGCCAAGTCATATTTTTCCAAAGCTTCTAGACTCCCTATTGGGTTTTTTGCAACTGAATCTAAAGTAAAAGGTCCGATATGATAACTTTCGCGTACCTGTAAAAGAAATTTAGCCATTACGATATCCTGAAGTTCTCCATTACCCTTGATTACGGCAATTTTCTTTTGTTTTGCTTTGGTGATTTTATTCAAACCTTCAGCAATCGAATATTCCAGATGCTGAACGGAACCAATCACTTTTTGGGTAGTTGAAGCGCCCATAATGTTTTTCAATAATGGAATATTAACTTCCTTATTGTCGTATACTGCAATTGCCCAAGGAAAAACCATCGATTGGGATTGCTTTCCTTTATCGTCAACGGCTATATTTATTGGCGTAAGCCCTTTTCGATACAACTCTTTAATATTATCCATACTTTCGTCTTTGTTCTCCAATGGATCTACAAATTCAAAAATAATATTCTTGTTGTACGCCTGAAATTCTTCCAGTAATTGCTTCGTTTCTTGCTGTAACCTTTTGAATTCAGCCGGTAAATCACCTTGCATATATACTTTTATAGACAAAGGATTTTTCACTTGTTTGATAATATTCAAAGAAGTTGTTGAAAGGGTGTATCTTTTATCTTTTGTCAAATCAAAACGATGAAAAAAGGAACTTCCAATTATATTCAAAAGCAATAAAACAGCAATGGTAATCAGTACCGATTTTAGGTTTTTTTTCTTAGAAGTTGTCATTACGATTTGAAAGATTTTAGATTATAAACAGTAAACGAAAGAAATAATACTGTTATGCTTGTAAAATAAAGAATATCTCTTGTGTCTAGTACGCCTCGGCTCATACTTTTGAAATGATCCTGCATTCCAAAAGAGGCAATTATTAAAGACATATTTGGAACAACAGAAGCCAAACCTTCGAAACCAAAATAGAAAAAGAAACATAAAAATACGGCAACAATGAAAGCCACAATTTGATTGTCAGATAATGTTGATGTAAATATTCCAATGGCTGAATACCCTGCAATAAGAAATAACAAGCCAAAATAAGAACTTATCGTGCTTCCCATATCGATATTTCCCTCGGGCATTCCTAAATTAGAAATAACTGCTACATAAATAAATGTTGGAATAATGGCCATTACAATTAAAAGCAAAGCTCCAAGAAATTTTCCATTTACGATTTGCCAAATACTCAACGGTTTCGTCAGCAATAATTCTAACGTTCCCTGTTTTTTTTCGTCCGAAAAACTGCGCATCGTTACCGCAGGAATCAAGAATATTAAAATCCAAGGTGCTAATGTGAAAAACGGGGTTAAGTCAGCAAAACCGGTATTTAAAATATTATATTCCCCTTCGAAAATCCAAAGAAACAATCCGTTGATAATTAGAAAAATGGCAATAACCAAGTAGCCGATGGGCGAACCGAAAAAGGATTTTATCTCTCGTAATACTATTGATTTCATTTGTTTTTTGTTTAAAAAGTTTAAGGTTTAAGGTTCAAAGTTGCTCAACTTTAAACTAAAAAAACTTTAAACCAAAGTAACTATTTTATCCACGCTCCAAGCTTCCGGTTTGTCGTTGAATAATTTCTTGGTGAATGTCCAAACATCATAAAAAAGTTCGGAATTTCTGTAATTTTCCAAATCGGCTTCGGTTTCCCAATAGCTATAGGTAAAGAAAATGCTCTTATTGTTTTTATCCTGATACAGTTCTAAGAAACGATTTCCGGGAGCATTTCGTATTTTATCTTTCATTAACTCAAAGTTTTCTAAAAAAGCAGGAATATGTTCCTCGTGAAAACTCAATTTTACAATTCGTACAAACATTGGGATTTATGATTTAAGATTGAGGATTAACGATTTTAGATTTTTTAAACTGATTACTGACCACTGCTAACGGAATACTATATTTATAATGTCTCTATAATTCAACCCCAATAAACTATTAGCTGATCCTACTTTGGAAGGATTGCTCCTAAAAATGGCAATCTCCAGAAAACCAGCTTCATTGAAAATGGCTAATTTTTCTCCTTCATAATATTTAATCGGATATTTATCAGAACTCGCAATTGCTGAATAATTGGGTAGAATCGTTTTAATATTTTTAGTTTTCAATACAATTTCATAAGGTCGTCCTTTGGCAACCTCAATAAAATATTTTTTAGAAATATTGGTCACCACATTCCCAAAATGATCAATATAAATAACATGACCTTTTAATGAATTGCCATCATCAGAGATAGTCGCTTGTAAGTTGGTTACTTGCTTGATATTTTTTATTTCTTTACCAATGACGTTCATCAAACCACCTTTGGCAATATGGCAAGCCACTTTTACGAAAACATCAAGATCAGTAGCTTCGCTGGGCAAACGGTCATGAATATTGATAGCCACCATTTTTTGAGGAACAATCTTTTGCGAAAGCATACTTAAAATGCCATTATCAGCGGCAATAAAATAATGATCATTCCATTGCATGACGATATGTTGATTTTCTTTATTTGATTCCATATCCACTCCAATAAGATGTACAGTGCCTTTTGGAAAGCTCGCAAACGAAGCTCCAAGAATATAACTTGCTTCTACAGTGTTGAATGGGTCAATATGATGCGAAATATCAATAACGGATGCCTCGGAATACTCGGATAAAATTTTCCCTTTCAGTGCGCCTACAAAGTGGTCTTTCAAGCCGTAATCGGTAGTAAGGGTAATTATTGACATAAATTTGTTTATAACTATTGGTGTTATGTAAACCTAATTTTATTAAATTTGAGAAGTGCAAAGCTAATAATAGTAAACACAAAAAACGAAAAACAAAAAACAAATTCTATTTAAAAACAAGAAATATACCCGACAACCAATTGATTTATAAAAAAATTAATTTTAATTTAAAACTACCTCATTTGAACGAAAGAATAATCGAGCTCATAGACATCGCTCCAAAAGACTTTTGGGGCGCTCAAGACACTCATCTTGAAACAATTAAAAAGTACTACCCAAAATTAAAGATTGTAGCTCGGGGAACAACCTTAAAAGCTTTTGGAGAAAAAGAGGTTCTGGACGAGTTCGAAAAACGTTTTCAACGGCTAATGCTTCATTTTACTCGTTACAATACTATCGATGATAATGTCATAGAACGCGTTATTTTAAGCGACGGCCAAGAAGAAAGAAAAGCTTTTGGGCATGACAAAATTTTGGTGCATGGAGTAGGTGGGAAGATCATAAAACCAATGACGCCCAATCAACAATTGTTGGTGGATACCATGGAAAAGAATGATATGGTTTTTGCCGTTGGACCTGCAGGAACAGGAAAAACATACACGGGGGTCGCTATGGCTATTAAGGCGTTGAAAGAAAGACAAGTCAAGCGTATTATACTCACGCGTCCCGCAGTAGAAGCAGGGGAGAATCTTGGTTTTCTTCCTGGTGACATGAAGGAAAAACTGGATCCTTACATGCAACCTCTTTACGATGCTTTGCGGGATATGTTACCCAATGAAAAACTGGAGGATTATATTCTAAAGGGAATTATCCAAATTGCCCCTTTAGCATTCATGCGCGGTAGGACTTTGGATAATGCTTTTGTAATCTTGGATGAAGCGCAAAACACGACACATTCCCAAATGAAAATGTTTCTGACCCGTATGGGGAAAAGCGCCAAATTCATGATTACAGGTGATCCTGGCCAGGTCGATTTGCCAAGAAGAACCATTTCCGGACTTAAAGAAGCCTTGTTGGTTTTGAAAGATGTCGATGGAATTGGGATTATTTATCTTGATGATAAAGATATTGTAAGACATCGATTAGTTAAAAAAGTGATTGATGCATATAAGATGATTGAGAATACTGATTAGATAATAGATAAGTTCATTTTTTGGAGCGAGAGGTTCGGGAATTTGTCTGCTGAGATTCTTCCCGTTTTTCGCTTCAAATTAAATTAACTTGAATTAAAAAAATAAATTAGTGAAGTAATCTTAAAAAAGAGATTAGGTATAGGCGTTTAGGTCGCAATTTATTATTTTTGCCTGATGGCAGATAGAAATATTTTTAGAGGAGTGAATTCA
>NZ_VJZP01000012.1 GCF_007097265.1 Flavobacterium gawalongense
TCCCATTAAAGACAAGATTTGCTGGGGACTACAAAACGGAATTTGATTAAAAAACAGCTGTTTCGAATATATAAAACGCAATTTTAAAGGTAAAAAACCTACAAAGATTATTGAAAAAATGACTTGTTTAACAAATAATTAACGTTTATTGCCGTTCAATCCTGCAAGTTGGGTTAACTTTCTGTGATTGCTAAGTTAGCATGTCCACAGACTAGATATTTTTAAAATTTAAAAGACAAGCGATTGTTGAATAGAGGCAACTCTATTCAACAATCGCTTGTTTACTAATAGTATTTATTCAATAAGGCAATTAGCAGAAAGTGATGAATATTCTCTTCGATGGTAGTTTCAATCTGCATAAATCTGTGGTAGTGTTTTGCTAATTGTTCATCGGATTATAATTTATATAGATATTTTTTTCTTTTCAAAAAAAGACTTACCTAAGATTAATTTAGTCGAATTATTTTTTTTCCTTTATTAAAATTAACTTCAATAGAATCGTTGTATACTTTCTTTACAGTTACTCCCTCAATCTCATCATCTTTTCTTAGTTTGTATAGTCTTTTATCAATTTTAACCAAAATTAATTCTTCGTTCTTGTCTTTTGATCTGATATAACCATGATAAGAAATCAATGGCCAATTTATTATAACTTTCGGTTTCAAAACAATAGGATTACTCTTAATTTTTACATTTGGTATTTTAGAATAGTATTTTTTTGAGACGAAACTGTCTGTTTGATTTTGTCTATTTAAAAAGGGATCTCTAGCAACTTTTCCCAAGTTAAAAGTGTCTTTATTTATCTCGTTTAAAGTTAACTCATCATTTAATTCCGTTTTGTTAGCCATCAATTCCTTTGAAAAAAAATATTGGCTAATCGTTTTATAAGCTACAGTACCCCATAGCCCTAAAACCAAAATAATCAAAACAATATTTATTTTCTTTTTTGCAGTCATAACCTAATTTATTGTAAACTTATATGAAGCACTAGCTACACTAACATTTCCGGCTTGATCTATCGCCTTTACTCTCCAAAAATAAATTCCTGCTGTAGAAAAAGTTTGTTGAAAGGTGGTTGAACTCGCATTGGATGTTTGACTAATTGATGAAAAATTTTCATTGTTTGAAAATTCAATTTTATAAGAAACTGGGGACTGAACAGTTCCAGAATCTGTCGCTACTGTCCACGTAAAAGAAACCTGTTGATTTATTATTTGTACAGAATTGTTTGCTGGTGTAACATTTTGTGGCTGATTAGGAATCACAGTATCTATAGAAAATTTTCTCCCAGCATATTGTAATGTTTCAGTAGTGCTGTTTTTTGCTTTTACTCTCCATTCATAGGTGCCATCAGTTAAATTAGGAACGTTTAGTGTCACAGATGTTCCTGTAATAGCTGTATTTGAATAAATTTGTTGGCCATTTGAAATATTGATTACTTCAATACTATAGCTTGTTGCATTTGGAAGGGATTGCCAATTTAACGTGATATTAGTAAAATTCATATAGATCTCATTTTGAGGGCTTGATAAAATGACTTGCTGGTTTGTTAAGTCCTCAGAAATAACTGTTGAAAAAGTCGCTGGAAAGGAATAAGATGATTGATAGGCAAAATTTTCGCCTCTCACTCTCCACTGATAAGTCCCCTGTTTTAATGGGTATGGTAAATTCGTTTTACTGACTAATGAATCTAGTACTATAGATTGATTTGCACCATATATTTGAACTCGATAATTATCCGCACCTTTAAGATTATTCCATTGAAATGTAACTACGTTACTCTCTACTTTCGAATCATTAAGTGGAGACGTAACTAGAACCGTATCGTTCGTAATGTCTTCTTCAAGAATATCTTCACACGACATTGTTACTATTGCCAAAGTAAATAGTATAATTTTATTTATTGTTTTCATAGTTTTGGAAAATCATTTTTAAATGTAAAACGTCAGATTTATTATTTTTTTTTGCGATGTAAAAATTCATGCTAACCATTCTTGAAAAGTTAAATTCTTTTTCAAAATCATATCCTAACTGCAATAGTTGATTACTGTTTCCTGTTACATCCAGCTGGTTTGTAATAATCGTATAATTATCATCCGGAAAAACATGAATAGGCTGCAAATCATTAATAGAAACTTGTGGATGTTTTTCGGATGCAAAACTTACTATCCCTTGTTGCACCATCTCTTTAGTTATTCCCTCTTTGCCGATTATCTTATCTAAATAAGCAATATCTCTAATCAATCCATCAGTGTTATTTGCTTTTTTATTGATATCGTCTGCTTTTGCCGACAAAACTTTGTATTCACTGATTACCTGAAATAATGTATGGAATGATCTTTTATATGCCGTTACTGAAAGCATTAAAAAGACAACAATTAATGCTGTGCATTTTGTTTTATAGGAATAGTTTTCAAACATCTTTTATTGTGATTTTTACTTCAAATTGGGATTTGTTTTTCTTATCCTTTTTTAAACTTATAATTTCAAAATGCTGTAGCCAATTCATTTTTTTCAAGCCTTCCATCCATCCATTAAATGATGACTCTTTGAATGTTTCCCCTTTAACTATAATAGTTCTAGCCTCAAAATTCATTTTCTGATTCGCTTTGGTTTCTTTATTTAACGGTGTTATATTTAACTCTGTCAAAGAAATATCCTGTGGTATTACTTTAATTATTTCATAACCATAATAGGAAAGAAATTTTGAAGACAAAAAACCCGACTCTTTTAAAATACTTTGTTTCTTTTCTTTTTGCTTTTCTAAATCTAATATCAACTGATACGATTGATTTGAATATACATTTTGAAGATTGAGTTCTGCATTTTTTGACCCATAATGTTGTATCAAAAGATAACTTACTAATAAAGTCGTCAGAAACCCTATAAGCATCGCAACACCAAAAACATTAAATGCTTTTTTATAAATAATTTCTTCAACATTTAAAGTTTCATTTTTTGTTTTGGAAACTTCTTTTGGCTGAATAAAAAAATGAATTAACGTACCATAAAGCGGTAAAAAACTGCTTGAAATAGTCTCTTCTCCAATGGTATATTGTTCTTTTTTTATTGACTCTGTTTGTTTTGTAAAGCCTGTAAGCTTTTCATTATCAAATTCCAAAAACAAATCGTTTGAAATTATTGTTTCATTTTTTATAGAAGTAAATAACAATGCTGACAAAAAAGAACCAATATAAATATCCACTACTTGAAATCCTTTTTTTTGAAATTTTATTATAGTATCATCTACAATATTTTTCCTGCAAAAACTTATAAAACTACTATTAGAACCTTTTAAACTAGTATGGTAAATCGATTTGTAATCAATGTTTTTCTGCCAACTTACGTCTGCCTCATTATTGAAATTAATCTCCTTGTTTAGCACTCCTTTTCCATCTACTACTAGAATTATAGGGAGCTTCGTATCGATATTTTTACTTAACCCCTCTACTGTATTGTAAGAAGCCATAGTGACAATATCTATTTTTTGACCCTTCTTTTTAACAGTAAGCACGTTATAGCTTTCGTCATCGTCTTTTTTAATGACGCCGATAACATGCAAATTATTCAATTTGATTATTTTAGATAGAAATGTAATCATTAATATACAACTGTTGGTTTGATAAAAATATGCAATTTTGAATTGCTTTTTCCTTTTTTACGACTGCTGAAAAACCATTTAATAATTGGAATTCTTGATATTAAAGGCGTACCGGAGCCTGAATTTTCTTTTTTCAATTCGTCCAATCCTCCCAATAAAATCATTTCGTTATTTTTAACTCTCACTAAAGATTCAAATTTTTGAGTTGCTTTTCCAGGAGGGGCAGTTTCTCCGGCTCTACCTAAAAACGAACTTTTTTCTACTGCAATTGTTAATGTTACATTCTCATCGGTGGATACAAAAGGCTTAATCGATACCGTTAAGTTGGCATCAGTTGACTTCCATGTCCCTGAATTCAATATATCATTCCCAATATTATTATTTATCAGTCGATTACTTTGTTCAAAATAATAACTGGTTTCACCAATAGATAATTTGGCTTCATGCCCACTTATCGTTGCAATTTTAGGAGTTGATTCTACTTTAACTATAGAGTTGTTCTCCAGTAACTTTAGATTCATATAAAAGGCTTCTGTTACTTTTCCTAATTTAAAAAGACCAAAACCATTAAAAGCATTGATTAAACTATTCACTGACGAAGCATTTACTGTTACATCAGTGGTAGGAAACAAAACCCCTCCGGTTTGCGTTTTATTTATTTTGTCCAGTCCCATTTTCATCCCCGTTTGAATATCGTACGACTTATTATATTGCACAATAATTACTTCTATCTGAACCATTGGGACTACTTTATCAATTTGCTTGATATACACTTTTAATTCTTCTAGTATCGATTTTGCCCCTGAAACGATTAGTCCGTTTAATTCAACAAATTCCTTAATTTCTAATTTTTCTGAAAAGACCTTTGGTAAAGCGGTAAGTACTGATTCAATAGAACGATTTTCCAGTTGAATCATTTCTGTAACTCTCAATCCTTCTGTTGCTTGTTCCCCAATTAGGTATAAGTTATCCTGTTTCTTAAAGGTGTATTTTTTTCCTTTAAAAATATTTTCCAGTAGTTCATCAAAAGTGATATTGTCTGCGGACAATGTTGTTTTTTCGTTTTCTGGTTTGTTATATAAGAAGTAGTTTATGTGCAATTTTTCGGCAGCCTCCGTTAATAAATCGGCGGTATCAGCAACGTTTGCTTTAACAGATAAAAAACCCGTTTTATTTAAATCAACCTGATAATATCCTGCAGAACCTATACTCGCTTTGGGTTGTTTTGACTTTGGGCTACTGCCATTGTTTAATGTAGTATTACTATTTATTTCATTATTTTTCTCAATAAAATAAAATCCATTTTCATCTTTGGTTGCAACCAGATCATTTGATTTTGCCAACATTTCTATTACCTGATCAAAGGGTCTGTTTAGAATATATGCTGATACTCTAAGAGTTTTTACATTAGGAGCCAAGACTAAATTCTTACCGGACTTATCAATAATTGCCTTAGTAACTGATGGTAATGAATCGTTTTCCAGTTTAACAGACAAGAAGTCATTCTGAGAATTATAATTTACATCAATAACTTTGGGTAATTTTTTTTCAATAATTTTAACCTCTTTTCTCTTTTTAAAAGTGATGATATTATTCATAAAAGTGACTTCTAAATCATATTTTTGAACAAGATGAATAAATACTTCCTTCACCGTTACATCATAAAAATTATTGGATATTGGTTGATCTAAATCATCTTCAATGTCTATATTTAATTGGTGTTCTTCTGCTATTGATGAAATAAAATCATGTAACGTCAGTCCTGAAACATCAATTTTTATAGATTCATTTAATCCTTTTTTTTGTATTGACAGCTCGTCAAATTTCCGGCTCAACTCATTTATATCCTGTTGTGCAACAACAAGATTTGTAAAAAAGAACCCAATTAGTATGTAAACAATTTGTTTGAACATTTATTTATATGTTAATTAAAATAGAATATATTTCCTCTAATGCCGTTTCACCTTCGGCCAAAATATCAAACGCCTTATCAGACAATGATTTATAGCTTTCATCATTACTAAATAATTTCGTAACGGTATTGTTTTTTATTGCTTCACAAATCGTATTATCGATAGTTAAAACTTCATAAATAGCCCTTCTGCCTTTATAGCCTGTATGAAAACACTTGTTGCAGCCGACAGGTTTATTATATTTTGAAATTTCATACGGAAATTGAAAATTCCCAGGAAAATCTTCTTTCTGACATTCCACTTCTTTCTTACAATTGTTACAAAGTTTTCGTATCAATCGTTGTGCGACAGAAAGATTTAATGTTTCTGCAATCAAATAAGACGGCACTCCCATGTCTATTAATCTTGAAATAGTTCCTATCGCCGAATTGGTATGTATGGTTGACAGTACCAGATGTCCCGTCAATGAAGCACGAATGGCCATTAAAGCGGTTTCGGAGTCACGAATTTCCCCTAACATAATTACATCGGGATCTTGCCGTAAAAACGATTTTAAGGCTGAAGAAAAAGTCAATCCAATATCTTCTTTTAGCTGTACTTGATTGATGCCTTTTAAAGTATATTCAATGGGATCTTCAACCGTTACAATATTTCTTCTGCTATCGTTTAACAATCGTAAAGTAGCATATAGTGTTGTTGTTTTTCCAGAACCCGTTGGACCACTTATCAGAATAATTCCATTAGGCTTTTTTACCGCTTCTAAATAGTGTTCCAGTTCTTCTTTTTGGAGACCTAGTGTACTCAAATCAATATTAGAGGCATCTTGTCCTAACAAACGCATTACTATTTTTTCTCCAAATAAAGTTGGTAAAATAGAAACCCTTATGTCGAACGATTCGTTAGTAATCCTCCCGTCTTGTGGCAGTCGTTTTTCGGTAATATTAAGTTTGGCTTTTATCTTAATCTTATTCACTAATTCCAGATAATTTTCTCGCTCAACCTTATATCGCTCAATTAATTGACCGTCTATTCTAAAACGGATCCGGGATGAATCTTCATAAACCTCAAAATGAATATCGCTACATTTCAAGGATTTTGCTTCTCCTAATAAGTTTTCAAGAAAATCTCCTTTGTCAACATTCAGTGATTTACTTACGTTTACTTGTCTATCTTTTCGGTAATAAATAGATAGTGCTTTTTCAATTTCAATGGTATCTATCGGACTGAAAACAATATGTTTCCCTAAAAAAAGTTCCAATTCTTCCTTAGCATCCTGATTGTTAGATGAGTCATCTATGTATAATTCCAATGTATTTTCGGAAACGGATTTAGGCAATATTCTATACTGGTTTGCTAAATCACTTGAAATGCTATGCTGATTTTCGGAAAGGATTACTATTTCCATTGTATTTTTATTAATTAACATATTAATGAATAATGTTTTTATATGAATTAGAATCCATTATAAAAGCAAGATCATCGATCTTATCTAAATCAAGATACAAATTATTATAATTAGTATTGAATTTTAAAGCATTAGGTGTTTTTGTATTTCCCCAATCATAATATTGTGTTTCATTATGAAACAATTCTCCATTACTATAAAACATCTCATATGACATATAATCACTAAAATAATATTTATTATTTGTAGTCATTTTTACATTCAAAAGATATTCCCGGATATCTTTAAATTCTAAATAATGTAAATTAGTATTAATTCTTCTTCTCTCAAAAACGTTTGGCTTTATTTGGGTATCTACACAAATTAGATAGATCATTTTAAAACGCTGTATCAAAAAATGGCGTTGTAGTTTATTTTTTCTTAAAAAAGTTAACTTAAACAACTTGAGTTTATTTGTCTCGTGAATGATTTCAGAGGTGCTGACTAAATATTTTACGTAATCATTGTAAAAAACAGAATCTTCTTTTATAATTGTATTTTTTTTATCAAAAAAGACTATTTTTCTCAAAGTATCATTTACCTCATAAGCTTTGCCGAACCAATTGTTCTTAATGTAAGTCTCTATTATTGGATCTAATTTAGAAATATCAAAACCTTTAAATTCAAATGTTTTTTCTGAACTACTATTTGAACATGAAAAGCAAAGAAAAAATAAAAACAAATGAAATCGATTAGTAACATCCATTAGGAATAGTTTTTTATCCAAAATAAATCTGATAACTGTTATTTATTAAATCTGTCTTTAACAATAGTTCTGCTTTATAATACTCATTGATTTCTCTCCCAAAATTAACAAAAACGAATATTTCGATTATTTGCATGCATATAATAGCAATAATTATTTTATAATTTATTTTTTTTGAAAATAATCCTAATATCAAAACAGAAATTAACTGAATGAACCCGAAAATAAAATTCATAATCACAATTGCCATATCGCCACCAGATTTACCCATATTGGAATAAAAGATAAAAATAAATACAGTTATTGATATTATTATATTAATAAAAAGATTGATGTTTTTTCTTATGGATGCCATCTTTATAATTTTTTATGTTCTTGAAATACTTTCTCAATAATCTCTAACATTTGTTGTTGTGGTTTGTAATCTTGATGGTAACTATGTCCAGCACTATTATCAATCCATTTAAAAACATTATCCTTTACGTTAATTTCATATGAATATGAAAATGGGTCAATTCTTGCACCTAATGGACCTGTATTCTTTCGTTCATTCATGAAATAATTATCAGCCGCACCAAACCATTGCACTGCATCTCCCTTACTGTAGAAGTTTAAATTTACTCCATTCCCTGTTTTAGCTTGTTGAAAATCTTTCCTTTGTGGAGTTGCAAAATTTAAAATATCTACAGTCCAACCATTTTTTTCCAGAATATTTTTAGCAACTTTATTAACATTTCCCCCATGACTATGTCCAGCTAAAGTAGCATGTTTTGCATCCCTATATGGGTTGTCTTTTGACATCAATCTATGAGCTAGCATTTGTCCTGCTTTAACCCTATCCTTGGCATTATTTGCTCCAGACCAAGTAAATTCATATGTTGATTTTTTGTTCCATCCTGAAGCTAAAGCTATTCGTTGAGAAAAAATTTCTTCCCATGTACTGCCTCCTTTATAGTCTGCAAGGTCCAAAGAAAAAATTGGTTTGTTTTTTCTGTTCGCAAATGTACCATGTGTTAAGGCAAACTCTAAACCTTCAAATTCAATCCCATCTATCACTCTATTCTCACTAAATGCATATACCGAATTATGTGGATAATCTTTCGCTAAAGGATCTGTTGAAAAAAACCGAGCGATCTTCTCCTTAGCTATTGTGTCAGTATGTATAATTTGATTGCTCTTATCGAACAAATAATACTTACCTCTATTTGGTTCAATTCCAATAGCAGTTACAACCGTTGTACTATCTTCTACAGGGATCAGAACCATGTACTTCATTCTTTCCTGTGGGGTTTTTAAAACTTTCCCTTTATATCCAAATAGTTCATATGGATTTTCGCTTTGAGAATAGCTACTCAAAGCGATAAAGAGAAACAATAGTTGAATTTTTGTTTTCATATTTTATTCTTTTCTAGTTTTCATCGAATTAACCCATTTTGTATATTCATCAGGATTTATACTTTCTCCACCAATATCGTTAAGTTTATTTTGTAAGGTTAAGTACATTTTATGAAGTACTATTTTATTCTCAAAAGCCATAGTATCATTATTTGCTAATTTAGCAACTCGGTTTGATTTTAGCATTATTGCTATCACGTTTGCATCATAATATTTTATAGACAAATCTGCACATCTATCTGTAAAATCATCTAATCCAAATTTATTTTCGTAACCATTTGCCAATAAAGTCATCAAAACTGCAATAGTTTCTTTCTCAGAAAGCGGTTTAAAATATGCTCCCGTTTTTATCGCTTGTGTTTTAATTCCAAGCTCCGTCATCATAATTCCATCTGAAGGAAACTGCGCACTTGTTAATTCTACATTTAACCATTCCCCTTTTTCATCAATATGTCTAATCCAAGCATGACTTGGCCCTAAAGTCAAATATGCTTCTGCTTTTAATTCTTGGGCTACACATTTATATAGTAAAGGCAATGAAAGGCAGTTCCCTTTTTTATCTTTTATTAGGCGCGTTACAAAAGTATTTGAGAAAGAACTTTCTCCGAGAAAATCTTTAAAATCGTACTCACAATTTTTACTCTCATTTTCAGGCGTTTTCTGGGTAATCCACATAAAAATCGCCCAGTTTTTAGCTGTTTTATATCTCTCAAATCTTTTTTTACTTATCATTAATGAACAAGAACTCGCTATTTTTTTTATGTCATTTTCAAAAGTAAAAAAGTCTAATTTGTTATCGTACCAAGCATTTTCAACTGTAAAAAGAGCTTTTTTGAAATTAAGACTATCTTTTCCTTCGAGCATGCTTTCTAATACGATATAAGCACTATTATAACTAGCGCTTTTACTTTGTGCTTGAATTTGATTAAAATAAAAGCTGATTATTAAAATAAAAAGGAATTTCATCATATGTTTTATAACAACGTAATTTTTTGAAAATCCAACATCATATCTTTTATGATTAGTATAAATAATAGTAGGGCAGAAAATCCTGCTAAAGGAACCGTATTCTCCCGAATTATTTTTTTCAATCCCAACTGAAGTCCTATTGCAAAAATCATTGAAAATATGAAAAATAGAATGTAGTTTTGAAGTAGGAACAGGGGAGCTATTGCCACATAAAACAATAAATCTCCTAACCCAAAATAATTTTGAAAAGGGTTTAAAAATTTTTTGGTTTTTAGACTCATATAAAGAATTAATATGCTTAATGTTAGTAAGAAAAAACCCAAATTATAAACAATAATTTTAAACAAAATTTTATTTTCATGTTGAATCACGTAAAAAGAGAAAAGGAAAATAGCTAAAGGTAATCCCACATGAATTCTCCTGTATTTCCAATCTTGAAAAAACACAGCCAACAAACAAAATAATAAACCTATGTATGCTACTCTCAATTTATTCTTTTGTTACTTCGTTCAGCATTTGTTTATTGTCAATTTCCCATGTATTGAAACTTCCATCACTATCTAAATCAGATGCAGCAGTTGCTCTTGCTGAAAAGGAATCATTAGAAGCTTCAATAATTTCGATTTTATACACTGCTTGACCACCTTCATCAACTGTCAATTCCTGTTCAAAGCCTAGTTCCTCTAAGTTACTTGAATATTTAGAATGTCTGTAGAAATAACTTTTTTCTAAACCATAGATTTGATTAAGCATCGCTTGTGCTTCAATAGCTTTTGCCTGAGCTATAACCGATGTTTGGTTAGGCAACACCATTAATAATAGTATTCCAATGATACACAATACAATCAAAATCTCCGTCAAAGAGTATGCTTTTACCGAAGCTTTTTTAGTGTTTTGTAACTGTTTTTTAATCTTGTCTAACATCGTTGTCTGATTTTATTTATTAAAAATAGTTAATTTTAATGATACAAAAATACACATTGTAACCAAATGATTGTTAATTTTTTATTATTTTACTTAAATCAAACATTGGAGCATACATAGAAATCATAATTACCCCCACAATTATCCCAATAACAATAATAATCATGGGTTCTAAAATGACACCAATCATTTTTGTTTGATGACTAATTTCCTCATTGTATTGTTCTGTTAATCGCTCAAACATTGTTTCCAACTGATTGACTTGTTCTGCAACTTCAATCATAGAAACCATTTTGTTTTCAAACACATTATGTTTTTTTAAACTTTCATTTAAAGATGCACCGCGAGTTATGTCCTCTTTTATTTCTTCAATTGCAACTTCAATAGGATAAAAGCTTATCATTTTTGCCGTTAATGATAATGAACTTATCAATGTAGTTTTAGAAGTAATCAATAAATTCATTGCCTGACAAAAACGAGAAATATAAATTTTTCGGATTAAATTCCCGAAATAGGGAATTTTCAGTATTAATGTTCCTGTAAAGGCTCTATAACTTTGTTTCTCTTTTAATAAAGCGTGTGCTATTATTAACCCTACTATTACCCCTATCACAACCGTAAAAATTGTTCCTGAATGATTCGATATTTTTATAATAATCTGGGTGCTTTTTGGCAATTCACTTCCAAATTGCTTAAATACCGAGCTAAACATCGGTACTACTTTATTTAGCATAAAATAGAGTACTAGAAAGGTCACTAACATGACAATAGCCGGATACGTCAATACCGAAACGATCTGTCTTTTCATCTGAATCTTTCGGTTGAAATATTTCTGCAATTCGCCTAATACCTCTTCCAGCTTTCTTGTCTCTTCTCCAATTTGAATGCTGTAATATTCATAGGCCGAAAATTGGTTGGTTTCCCGCATTGATTCATAAATACTTTTCCCATCAACTACTTTATCTTTGATTTGAACAATCATTTCTTTCTCAAAGTTAGTATTGGATTGATTACTCAATATTTCCAGTGCTTTTTTAAAATCGACACCAGACTTTAAAAGCATTCCCAGTTCTCTATAGAATACTTCTTTTTTCTTATCCGAGAGTTTCTTAGAAAACTGGAACTGACCCGTTTCTATCTTGAAATCCGTTTTCTCTGATTTGTTCGCTTTGTATGTACTTAAATCTAAACTCATTATTCTTTTATTGCTTGTAACAATTCATTAGCGTATACCCTTTTGTAGAATTTTAAATCCATTTCTCTTTCATTTACCTCTACGTTCAATTTTAATTTTTGAAAAACAATTCTTTGGGATTTATTTTTAACTGAGTCAATAACAATTTGATTCAATTTGATTTTGAATGTATCAATAAATGCTTCTTTACTCCGCAAGATATATTCTTCCTGAAAATTGTATTTTACGGTTTCACCTGCATATCCATTAAAAATCACTTCATTTTCGATAACCTCCATTTTTTCATTTTCAAAAATATCTTTATTAACACTATAGGTTAATCTGTTGAGATCATTAACCAATTCATTTTGATTTTTATAATCTAACATCCGTTCTGTTACAATTGAAAAAATCACAAAAACTATCCCCATGATAATAGCTGTAATTGCCATACTGACAATAGCTTCGATTAGTGAAAATGCGGGAATCGAATTTTTGTTATTCATTATTGGTTTGAACATAAAAAGTTTTTTCAAACTGAAACTGTGTGCTGTCTTTGTATTGTATTGTTATCTTTTTCAGGCCATTATTGATATTTTCTTCTTCCATAATAAGATTTTCATCATCACCTTCATACAGTAAGGAATCGGTTTTTAGCTGTGCTAAAAAAAACAATTCATTCGCCTTGTTTTGTGTATCATAAAACTTTGTGGCTGTTCTAGGTGTAAAAACAGCTGCAAAAATCATGACGGCAAAATACAAACATACCGAGATTATAGTCAAGGCTATCATAGATTCTAAGATAGAATTTGCTTTTACGCTACAATACCTTTTTAAGAATACCATATTCAGTTTTTTTTGTATTAAACAATGGAATTGCAATAAAATAACCCGGTCGTTTGGTCGCATTAATTTCTATATCGGCTATGATGTTGTCATAATTGGAAGACTGGGTTTTATGAAAAAATCGATTGGTATATACTGAGCCATACACCTTACTTTTTAAAAACAATTTTCCGGAACAATAAATATCTCCAAAAACTAATCCTTCTTCTTCAATCTCTATGCTATTTTTATCTATCATTTCCAATGGATTTCCAAACAACACTATCGCACCTGTTATTTTACTTTCCTTTTTTATTTTAATTTTACCCTCTTCGGCGCTTTCATTATAAACACATACCACTGACGGATAATTTAATGTTACTTTTTGCTCCAGTTCAATTCCTTTTGTGGCAAAAGCCTGAACTGTGCCTTTAAACCCCTCTTCGAATGTAATTTTTGGTGCGATGAGAATAACGTCTTCTAAAACGGTATTTTTTCTAACCCGAATAGAATCTTTAGAGCGCAAAATGAAGTTGCCTTTAAAAATCACATTGCTAACAATTGAATTTACCTGAATTTCTTTAGTTTCATTAAAAAAGGAATTATAATACAATGAGTCTCTGGGTTTGTCAACTTCCGAAAGCCCTATTTTATCCGCTTTAATTCCTTCAAAAATCTTCTTGAAATTTGGATTAATTTCCGGCAGATGGATTTCAGAAACAGTATTCTTTCCTTCAAGAATAAGTTGATTGGGTTTGTTGTTGATATAAGCTGTTTCAATAAAGGTTGACGGCAGTTGGTTGTCACCAAATAACTTAACTATTCCTGAATACGAAAGAGATTTACTTAAGTTTGCCAAATGAATCGCGGTTTTATCAGTGGCAAAATAACCTACAAAATGAGCCGAGGCAACCGTGTCATTTTTCACCCAAGAATTTGCCAGGAGCAGTGTGAGCAAACCATACTGTTTTGTGCCATAAGCCCCTTCTATCCCTGAATTTTCGTCTGCCGGTATTTCGTCAGCCTCCGTTTTATTTCCCAAGGCAAAGTTCACTAAAGACTGGTTATGAATATACAATTCTTCCCGAAGATTATAATGTAAATTGAGCTGACCATATAGGTTAGCTAAATACAAAAGCGCTCCACAAATTATGGAGACAATCAAGCATATGTAAATAGCATACAATAAACTATGAGCTTTTACCATTGGTTTTTTGTTTTGGCTGCTTTTTGTCAAATAATTTTTTGAATAATATTTTTATTTTAGAATCCCCTTTAGCAGCTTTTTTTACCTTTTCTGTTTCTTTAGCAGCTTTCTTGCTTTCTTTCCATGTTTTTTCATTTTCTTTAGCGCTCGCTTTGTAAGTAGCCAAAGTAGACGTGTTTTTTAATTCTTCTGATTCTTGCAATGTTTTTTTAGCCCTGTCTGCTTTATTGCTTTCCTGTTTTAATTTGAATTTTTCTACTTTAGATAATTTCGTTTTTTTTATAAAAACAGCACCCCTTTTATAAGTAAGAGTGTCTTTCTTTTCATAGTCAATCCATTTTCCGTTCATTACACCTCCATTATAATTCCCTTTCTCAGCAATCATTCCATTTTCATCATAACGAAAGTATTTTCCTGATTTCAAACCATTATTCCAGTACTGCGTAGTTTGTATCACACCGTTAGGATACCAAGTTTTCCAGAATCCCACTTTAAGTCCATTTTTAAATTCACCTTGTTCGGCTAATTGGTTACTATGATACATCTTTACAAATTTATCATGCAACAACTCCCCTACTATTCCAGCTTGTGAATTGTGAATCAATCCTCCTTTAAACCAAAAATAGATTTTGTTTTTTTTAGGGTTTACTTTCTTCTCAGTAGTGTAAAACTCATATCTGAAATTAGGGTCTGAAATCCTTTTAATGGTGTATGGATCTGAAAAAGATACTAATAAAATTGCTAAAAGAAGATATACAAAACGATACAATACTTTTGTTTTCAAAGGAGTAGAATTTATTTTTAAATAAGAGCAAGATATACTTTTAAAATTATTTTTCAAATAAAATGTAAGTTTTTTAATAATAATTTTTTATTTGTTAGATTTTAAGCTCAATATTTATTAATTTTAAAATAAATTAAAAAAAATAGTTATCGTCAAATAGCATGATTATATTAATTTTCTATCTTTGAAATGCTGAAAATTACCAATTTATGCATTTTTATGCGTATTTAAATAACATGTAAGGTCTTGTATATACTGGCTTAAGGAGTGATTAGACTACTATCCTTTTGGAATGCTAATTCCCAATAGACATGGGAACTCAGGAGCATATCGATACGGATTTCAAGGCCAAGAAAAAGACGATGAGCTGAAAGGCGAAGGGAATTCGTTGAATTATACCTTTAGGATGCACGACCCACGTATTGGACGCTTCTTTGCACCAGATCCTTTATTTAAAGACTACCCATATAACTCTTCTTATGCATTTAGTGAAAATAGAGTAATGGATGCTGTGGAATTAGAAGGACGTGAAGCGTTTTTTATTCATGGAACAATACTAGATAATATTTTTGTTAATGCCATTGGATATGGTGGTAAAGAAAATACTTATACTTTTGAAAAATTCAGTAATGGTCAAAACAAATATATAGTCAATAATTTAAGACCAGTTCTGGGAAATAAGACTTCGAATGTTGCTTTTGAATGGGATGGTGATAATTCAGATGGAGCGAGACAGTCAGCGGCAGAACAATTAGTGGAGCATGTTTTGAAAAATAGAAAGCCAGGCGAACCAATTTCTCTTGTTGGTCATAGCCATGGCGGAAATGTAGCGATTGAAGCTGCTAATATTTTAGTTAAGAAGCATAAAATACAGGCTAATGAGATTACTGTCGTTGCTATAAACACTCCTATGCAAAAAGAGATTACTCTTGAAAATAAAGATGTGAGACTAATTGCAATTAGCGCAAAAGGAGATTTGATTCAAGCTGCTGCGTCAGAATCAAAGTGGAGTGAAAACAATAATGTTAAAAATACAGATTTTAGTATTTTCTATGATGATAAAGAGGGAGGATTGGATGTTGACCATGTTGGACCGTCAAGTGCAAATGTAAAAGAATGGTTGCCCAAATTAGTAAAAGAGATAAATGATCAAAAAAAGGAAAAAGCTACTTATGAAAAAAGATTAAATGCACATAAAAAAGCAAATCCTAGTGAAAAAAAAGCAGATAATAGCGGCGGAATAGCTAATCCTAGAGATTTTTAATTATGAAAAAGTATTATTGTTTATTTTTTGTTATAGCAATCTTCATGTCTTCTTGTAAAAGAAAAAGAGATTGTAATGTTGAACCTATATCATTAAGTGTAATGGATACAACCAAACTTAAAGGCGATTTAATTTTTAAGAATGAAAAAGGGGTAATAGATTCATTAGTGTTATTAGATTACCATAATGGTGTTTCTAAAGAATCTATACAAACCTTAATGAATAAGACGGACTGCGAGCATAGTATAGGTTATAATTATGAATCCAGTAATGGAAATGGAATTGTTGTAGCAAGTTTGGAAAAGAATGAAGATAAAAAATATTCTTTTTCTGTAAGTGGTTTTTGTCTTTTTAAAAATTTTCCAATGAATCAAAAAGAAGTAAGTAGAGATTCATTGTTAATTGTAAAAGTTGATAGTTGTGAGAATTCTAAATTTAAAGAATTAGCCTTTAGAAAGTTCAGACTTGAATATTTTATCACCCAAAATGGTGATACTTGGAAACCAATAAAATTTATATCAAAGGATTTGAAAAAATAAATAATTACGTAAACAAGAACCACTCTATAAAAGGAGTGGTTTTTATTACATTTACACACGTTCTTACATAGAAAAACTGGCTTCTTTTGGAATGCTAATTCCTAATAGACATGGGAACTCAGGAGCTTATCGATACGGCTTCCAGGGGCAGGAAATGGATAATGAAATCAAAGGCGAAGGAAATTCGATTAACTATACCTTTAGGATGCACGACCCTAGAGTTGGTAGGTTTTTTGCAACTGACCCACTTTTCAGAGAATATCCTCATAATAGTCCTTATGCTTTTAGTGAAAATAGGGTTATTGATGGTGTAGAATTAGAAGGGTTAGAATACTACACTGTTCATATTAAGCAAGATATAAATGGGAATAGGTCTTTGATGAAAGTTGTTTCACACAGAGATACTAAAAACGGGTACGGCGAATTAGGAAAAGGAATAGCTTATCAGTTTCACACAGTTATACGTTCAGGGCGTAATAAAGGCTTAGAAAGTGGCTATACAATTATAAGAGAAAACCTTCATGGAATATATCAAGGAGGAGACAATCCTAAAAAGTTTTGGGAAGATATAAATCCAAAAACAGGAGATTACCCAGATGATTATCAATTCGCGCCGATTGATGAAACTGATGCTAATGGTTTACAACACGATTTGGATTATGACGATGATGAAATTGTAGGCGTTTCAGGTATTCTTGATAAGAAATCGACTAAAGCAAATAATGACTATATCGAAAGAGCTAAAAAGACGATTGCAAAATATGAAAAAGGTGGGGTAGATAATGTAACAGGGAAAAAAGTTACAAAAGAAACGAGGGATGCAGCAGCATTTGGAAAAAATGGATTTAGTTTTGCTGAATATTTTAAAGATCAGCCTGCCACAGATATAGATACTTCAAAATTTGTACTACCAGATGAAAGAACTGAAAGTAAGGTAAAAGTGGATAATACAAGAGTTATAAAAAAATAGTTTATGAAAACCTAGGTACTGTGTATAATGGATTGTAAATCAGAGGAGCGTAGAGAAAAAACAGAAGAGCCAAAAGCCAATTAAAGGAATAAAATTTAACAAAACTATTTTACCGGAAATAAAGAAGCAATAAGTTGAAAAATGAAAAAATTACTTAAAATGATTACTTTAGTTATCCTCGTTGTGTTAATTTATTTTGCCTACAATTTGTACCGTTTGTATCGTCTTGCTCCTAATGGAGCTAAGGCTTATTCAACGTACTCTTTCCCAAATTCTAAATATTATTTAGAAAATAAGATAGATTCGTTAGTTCAATTTGATAAAAAAATATTTAGAAATCAATTAGATGATAATCCAACCGCTAAATTTTATAATACAGGAAGATATTTTACTATAAATATTGATAGTGTAGACTTTATTTTTAGGTATAAGGGAGATTCGTTAGACTGGGTAAACTCCAAGGATAGTATCAAAATATTTTTAACCTCGATAAATTCTTTTAAGAAAAGGAAGTTATCGAATGAAGAAAAACTTAAAATAGTTGAAGAGCAGTTCATAAATAGGTTAAGAGAGTAATGTAGTAGAGTGACCCAGCTGGCTTGAGCATTAAGTGTAATACAGGAGCTAGCGCGATGCGTCCCGCTCGTGCACACAAGCTGGGCATTTGCAACAATAATAAAAACAAAAAAGCAACTCGTAAATGAGTTGCTTTTGTTTTTAGTAATAATGATCTTTTAAGGAATAAACTTTCAGGATATTGTTTTCAATTTGATAAACGTAACGGTGTTCTTCGGTAATTCTACGAGACCATTTACCGGAAAGATGAAATTTCAAAGCTTCGGGTTTTCCGATTCCTTTTTCAGGGTTTTCTATGATGGCTTCTGTAAGTTTGGCAATTTTTTTTAGATTTTGCTTGTTACCCGTTTTAATCCAAAAAGCCAAATCTTCTTGGGCTTTCGGTAGGTGGACTATTTCCATAGACTATTCAATTCTTCCATTGTTACCTTTTTGCCTTTTCCAGCCTCATAATCTTTGTCTCCTTGCAGAATTTTTTCGACAAATTCAGGATTATAGGGTTTGTCTTTAGACATTTCAAACTTAATTTTAAGGGCTTTCATAAAAGCTTTTACGGCTTCTATTTGGGAAGCGTCTTCGGTGTATGCTGTGAAGTTAATTGCTTGCATAGTTTCGTTATTTAAAGTGCCAAGGCACTGGAAAGAGTCTGTTTTAATTTGATGTTATAAATAGCCATATCAATAATTGAAAAAATAGATTTTCTTTGATTTTCCTCTAATTGTTCCATTAATTGTATTTTCTCTACTAAAGTTTTGTCAAAAGAATCTATATCTGTAATGATTTTGTCTGAGTTAAAAATATCTACAATATCTACTCCTAAAGCATTGGCTATCCTTTCAATAGAGGAAAATTGAGGGTCAACTTTTCCATTCTCAATTTTAGAATATTGACTTGGGTTCATAACTAATGTCAAAGCGACTTCTTTTTGAGATAGTCCTTTCGCTTCCCTTATCTGTCTTATTTTTTCTCCTATGTTCATTTCGTAAAGTATTTACAATAACACAAAGGTAATTAAAATGTATTAAATGATACTTGTTTGAATTTTATTAAAAAACAAAATGTATTAATAAATACATTTTTATATATTTGCAAAATAGACTTATAAGTACAATATTTTTTTAAAACGTTTTTTAAATGGAAATACAGGAAATCAAACAAAACCTAACCCTCGCCACAATCCTACACCACTACGGCTTGAAACCCGATAAAAATAACCGTTTGCAATGTCCGTTCCACGAAGACAAAACTCCAAGTATGCAGGTGTATTACAAAACGCATACGGCTTATTGCTTTTCCAGCAATTGTAAAACCCACGGCAAAAGTTTAGATGTAATTGATATTGTGATGCATAAAGAAAATGTTACCAAACACGAAGCCATAAACAAATGCGTAGAAATGCTACGCCCCCTAACCCCCAAAGGGGGAATAAAAACACAGCCAATGAAGCTAACCCAAAGCCGTGAGCAATTTTTAGGGAATATGTTCCAGTACTTTAAAAATGCGGTGCACAGCAGTAAACCAACCCAGGAATATTTGCAAAGCAGGGCTTTGGATTTTAAGCAAATCGAAGTGGGTTACAATGCGGGACAGTTCCACCACGGGACACGAAAAGAAGAAAGCTTAATCAATCAATGCGTGGAATATGGTTTGTTGATAGATAAAAATATAGTCGGAAGAACTGGAGAAAAAGCCTATAATATTTTCGGGAAATGGAGTATTGTCTTTCCGTTGAAAAACCGCCACGAACAAGTGGTGTCGTTGTATTTTAGAAGCATCCTGAACGAGAAAGAGAGCAAACATTTTTACTTGAAAAACAGAACAGGACTTTATCCAAATTACCCCAAGAAAGAAACCAGAAAGTTGATTTTAACGGAAAGTATAATTGATTGTGCGAGTTTATTACAGATTACGGAAATAATCCAAAAAACACTGGATACTGAGCTTGTCGAAGTATTAGCGTGTTACGGAACAAACGGACTGAATGAAGAAATACAAAACGCAATTTTAGATCTAAAAGAATTGGAAGAAATTATTTTTGCTTTTGATAATGACGAAGCAGGAAACGAAGCCGTTAAAAAGTATGCAAATCAATTACGAATTACGAATGGAAAATTACGAATCAGCACAGTAGAACTGCCAAGCAAAGACATTAACGAAACCTTGCAACTTCACGAACCCGAGATATTTACGGAACTTTTAGAGAAAAGGAAATTTGTTTTTCTTTCAAATGACACTCTTTTAGGAAAGATTTCCGAAATAGAAGATTTGGACAATATAAACCCCATTGAGGGAGAAAATATAAGGGAACTCCAGGTCAAAAGTCAAAAGCCGTCAACCGCCATTGACTTTCTAAAAGCCAAAGATTTACTAAAAAGATTGGGAATAGAAATCGGAAAAGCGGGCATCGTCGGAGAAGAAAATTCACGATTATTATTGTTTTTAATTATTGTCAGTTATCTCAACAAACACCCAATCCACGGCATTGTGCAAGGAAGTTCAGGAAGCGGAAAAACTCATATTATTAGCCGAATTGCCGATTTAATGCCTAGTGAAGATGTGTTGCGATTTACAAGAATTACGGAAAGTTCTCTTTACAATTGGGGCGAGTTCGATTTGTTCCAAAAAATCATAATCATCGAAGATTTAGACGGACTGAAAGAAGACGCTTTATATGCTTTGAGAGAGTTAATTTCCAATCAATTTTTGAGCAGTTCGGTAAGTATCAAAGACAAAAAAGGCAATAACAAATCAGCAAAGAAAGAAGTGAAAGGACAGTTTTCCAGTTTAAGCGCAACCACAAAAGGCGAAACGTACGAGGATAATATGAGCCGTAGTTTTTTGATTGCAGTGGATGAAAGCAAGGAACAGACCCAAAGAATAATCAGCCATCAAAACCGCAGAAATGCAGGAGAAATCGACCCGAAAGCACAACAAAAAGCGGTACAGTTTATTCAACAAATGGTACGCTGTTTAAAGTATTATGAAGTGATAAATCCGTATGCCACACGATTGGAATTACCCGAAAAAGTACACAAGGTAAGACGATTAAACGAAATGTATCAGGCAGTAATAAAACAAGTTACGTTTTTGAATCAACACCAAAGACAACTCACTAAAGAAAATCAATTAATAACCCAAATCGAAGATATAGAACAAGCCACCGAAGTACTTTTTGAAAGCATTGTTTTGAAAGTGGATGAACTGGATGGAAGTTTAAGGCAGTTCTTTGAGCGATTGAAGAAGTATGTAAAAAATACCGATACGCCTTTCACTCAAAGGGAAATCCGCCAAGAATTGAATATCAGTAAAACCCAATTACAGCGGTTTATTAATAGTTTATTGGAATTGGAATACATTAAATATAAAGGAGGGTTTTCCAACAAAGGACTAAAATATGTTGTTGATTATTGGGATAATCATCAAAAATTAAGAACCGAAATTAAGGGCTTTTTGATTAAACAAATCGAGCAATTAAAGAACGAAAAGAAAAATTGAGTATGACCAAGAAAGTGATTATGACAAGGGTTTGGGTCGCTGTGGGTCGCTATTGGGTCGCTAAAAAATGCCGTTACCCCTTGATAAATATAGTTTTTTTGATAAAAATATAGCTAGCGACCCTAAACCCAAGAAAAGGAGTAAGCAAAAGGTATCATACAAGTAAAAACGTCATAATTGAAAGCAAATGTTTGAAGATGAAATCTACAATTATAGAAAAGAATTAGAAAACCTGGGATACAGCAAATCGATAGTAAATAATTATCCAAAATATGTGCAATCTTTTTTAGAATTTACCCAAGAATTACTGGAAAACATCAACGAAGAGCACATAAAAAACTACTCGAATTATCTGCAAAACAGACCCAATCAAAGGCGACAAGGAAAGTTAAGCGAGAGTTATATCCACAGCCAGCAACTGGCCATAAAAGGATTTTTTGATTACTTGGAAAGAATAGACCAAATCAAACGAAATCCATTTACTTTAAAACTGAAAAGTCCGAAGCATCAGCAAAGAATTGTACTCACACAATCGGAAATAAAAACACTCTACAAAACGGCTCAAACACCGGAAGAAACCATCATTTTACACTTGTGTTACGGTTGTGGATTACGAAGATCAGAAGTAATAAATTTGAATACAAAAGACATCGATTTAGAGAAAAAGCTACTTTACGTTAGAAAAGGGAAAAACAAAAAAAGACGAGTAATGCCACTTACTGAAACCATTATAAAAGACTTTTCCAATTACATAGAAATCAATACTTTCTTTAATAAAATAAGTGAACCTTTTTTAGTCAATCAATCGGGAAAACGAATGAGCGGAGATATGATTTACAGCATCTTTAAAACCCTTTTAAAAAGAACCAAAAACCTAAAACCCGAAACTTTTACATTGCACAGTTTACGCCACTCTATTGCAACGCATTTGCTTGAAAATGATATGAGTGTAGAAATGGTCAGGGACTTTTTAGGACATAGTCAACTATCAACAACACAAATTTATACACGGATAAATCAATTAAATATGCGATGAATTTACAAGAATATTTAGAACAGAATCTACAAAAATCAACAGCAAAAAACTACTTATATGAAATCAATAAATTTACTTTATTAAACAGAAATACAGAACATTACAACTATAAAAACGTAATGGAATATGTGGAAATAATACGAAAAAACTACGAACCCGCTTCCATTATTAGAATACTATCTGCACTCAAAAAATACTATGATTATTTAGTAAATACAGGAATCAGAAAAGACAACCCAGCCAGAGCCATACAACTACGGGACATCAAGAAAAAACCAATCCAATTACAGGATTTATTTACCGATAACGAACTGCAAAAACTACTGGAACCAAGAAAAGAAAGGTATCAATTATTAGCAAAAAGAAACCAAATCATAATGGGTTTATTGGTCAATCAAGCCTTAAAAATAGGCGAAATTATCCAAATCAAAACAACAGATATTTTCCTGGAGAAAGCCCAAATAAACATCACTGGAACAACACAAACCAACAACAGAATTTTACCATTAAAAGCCGAACAAATCCTTTTGTTTTATAACTATTTAGAGAATAGAAATCATACTTCAAATGTGTTTTTATTGAATAAATTAAACAGTCCAATTACTGGGGAAGACATCAATTATTTAATCTCAACGTATCAAAATCAATTTGCCAAAAAGCTTACTTCTATAACGATACGGCAAAGCGTAATCACCAATCTTTTAACCAAAGGAAACGACTTGAGGATGGTTCAGGAATTCGCCGGACACAAATATCTGGACACAACGGAAAAATACAAACAAACCGGAATAAAGGCGTTGCAGAATGCCATTGAAAAACACCATCCAATACAATGATTTTTGAATTAGATTTTAGGTTTAAAAAGAAACAATCTGCAAATAAACAGCAGGCAATAAAGCGGTCTCCCTTCGGTCGCTTCCTTTGTTCCGCTGGGCTGTTCCAGTCAGTCGTTCCTCCTTCCGTTCCACAGACCACTTGCCACCAAAAAAAAGAGCAGCCAAGAAAAATGGCAGCTCTTTTTTTGTTGTCTGCGTTCCCAGTCTCCACACGGTCGCTTCCTGCGTTCGTCGGGGCTACTACATCCGCAACACCATCCCGCCCGAAAAAAGGCGGGACCGTGTTTGCGTCTGTCGCCCCTTGTTTTTTCAGCGGTTGCTCTTTCGCCCAGCCATCGGGGTTTGCTCCGTTATCACTTTGCATTTGAATAAGGAACGCTAACGCTGATTTATATTTTTTCCCCGCCGTTTCACGCTCCTAGTCCTTCTCTCCACTTCGCAAAAGCTACGTTCCGTTCTCGGTCTAGGGTGTCTGTTCGATGCCGCAACACCGCGTGGCGCTCCTCGAAAAAAAATTCCGTAAAAACTCCATTTTTTTCTGCGGTGCTTCGGGGTGTTATTGTAAAGCCGTATAATCGCCAAAAGGCTATGCTCATTTTTTTGGAAGAATGCCAGGGGAATTTAGTGCAAAAAGAGACTTTACGTTTTGGCATTCTTCCAAAAAAATCGAGCGCACAATTAAAGACAATCAGGGAAGTTTAGGCAAAATCGGAATGCCCGGGCTTTTTTGGAAACTTATTTTGATGGAATTGAAATCTTATTTTTTTTCAGATGAAAAATAAAAATCTGCAAATCCAATCGAGCTTTTTTTTTCAACTGAAAAAGACTATTTTTGAAATGAAAATGTACGTTCTTTTGATAGATTGAGTAGGGATTTTGAGCAAAACTAAGCGCTCGCGCGAGGCAAATATTGAGCAGGAATCTATTGGTACGGATTCCAAGGACAGGAAATGGATAATGAATTGAAAGGCGAAGGAAATTCGATTAACTATACCTTTAGGATGCACGACCCTAGAGTTGGTAGGTTTTTTGCAACTGACCCACTTTTCAGAGAATATCCTCATAATAGTCCTTATGCTTTTAGTGAAAATAGGGTTATTGATGGTGTAGAATTAGAAGGGTTAGAATACTACACTGTTCATATTAAGCAAGATATAAATGGGAATAGGTCTTTGATGAAAGTTGTTTCACACAGAGATACTAAAAACGGGTACGGCGAATTAGGAAAAGGAATAGCTTATCAGTTTCACACAGTTATACGTTCAGGGCGTAATAAAGGCTTAGAAAGTGGCTATACAATTATAAGAGAAAACCTTCATGGAATATATCAAGGAGGAGACAATCCTAAAAAGTTTTGGGAAGATATAAATCCAAAAACAGGAGATTACCCAGATGATTATCAATTCGCGCCGATTGATGAAACTGATGCTAATGGTTTACAACACGATTTGGATTATGACGATGATGAAATTGTAGGCGTTTCAGGTATTCTTGATAAGAAATCGACTAAAGCAAATAATGACTATATCGAAAGAGCTAAAAAGACGATTGCAAAATATGAAAAAGGTGGGGTAGATAATGTAACAGGGAAAAAAGTTACAAAAGAAACGAGGGATGCAGCAGCATTTGGAAAAAATGGATTTAGTTTTGCTGAATATTTTAAAGATCAGCCTGCCACAGATATAGATACTTCAAAATTTGTACTACCAGATGAAAGAACTGAAAGTAAGGTAAAAGTGGATAATACAAGAGTTATAAAAAAATAGTTTATGAAAACCTAGGTACTGTGTATAATGGATTGTAAATCAGAGGAGCGTAGAGAAAAAACAGAAGAGCCAAAAGCCAATTAAAGGAATAAAATTTAACAAAACTATTTTACCGGAAATAAAGAAGCAATAAGTTGAAAAATGAAAAAATTACTTAAAATGATTACTTTAGTTATCCTCGTTGTGTTAATTTATTTTGCCTACAATTTGTACCGTTTGTATCGTCTTGCTCCTAATGGAGCTAAGGCTTATTCAACGTACTCTTTCCCAAATTCTAAATATTATTTAGAAAATAAGATAGATTCGTTAGTTCAATTTGATAAAAAAATATTTAGAAATCAATTAGATGATAATCCAACCGCTAAATTTTATAATACAGGAAGATATTTTACTATAAATATTGATAGTGTAGACTTTATTTTTAGGTATAAGGGAGATTCGTTAGACTGGGTAAACTCCAAGGATAGTATCAAAATATTTTTAACCTCGATAAATTCTTTTAAGAAAAGGAAGTTATCGAATGAAGAAAAACTTAAAATAGTTGAAGAGCAGTTCATAAATAGGTTAAGAGAGTAATGTAGTAGAGTGACCCAGCTGGCTTGAGCATTAAGTGTAATACAGGAGCTAGCGCGATGCGTCCCGCTCGTGCACACAAGCTGGGCATTTGCAACAATAATAAAAACAAAAAAGCAACTCGTAAATGAGTTGCTTTTGTTTTTAGTAATAATGATCTTTTAAGGAATAAACTTTCAGGATATTGTTTTCAATTTGATAAACGTAACGGTGTTCTTCGGTAATTCTACGAGACCATTTACCGGAAAGATGAAATTTCAAAGCTTCGGGTTTTCCGATTCCTTTTTCAGGGTTTTCTATGATGGCTTCTGTAAGTTTGGCAATTTTTTTTAGATTTTGCTTGTTACCCGTTTTAATCCAAAAAGCCAAATCTTCTTGGGCTTTCGGTAGGTGGACTATTTCCATAGACTATTCAATTCTTCCATTGTTACCTTTTTGCCTTTTCCAGCCTCATAATCTTTGTCTCCTTGCAGAATTTTTTCGACAAATTCAGGATTATAGGGTTTGTCTTTAGACATTTCAAACTTAATTTTAAGGGCTTTCATAAAAGCTTTTACGGCTTCTATTTGGGAAGCGTCTTCGGTGTATGCTGTGAAGTTAATTGCTTGCATAGTTTCGTTATTTAAAGTGCCAAGGCACTGGAAAGAGTCTGTTTTAATTTGATGTTATAAATAGCCATATCAATAATTGAAAAAATAGATTTTCTTTGATTTTCCTCTAATTGTTCCATTAATTGTATTTTCTCTACTAAAGTTTTGTCAAAAGAATCTATATCTGTAATGATTTTGTCTGAGTTAAAAATATCTACAATATCTACTCCTAAAGCATTGGCTATCCTTTCAATAGAGGAAAATTGAGGGTCAACTTTTCCATTCTCAATTTTAGAATATTGACTTGGGTTCATAACTAATGTCAAAGCGACTTCTTTTTGAGATAGTCCTTTCGCTTCCCTTATCTGTCTTATTTTTTCTCCTATGTTCATTTCGTAAAGTATTTACAATAACACAAAGGTAATTAAAATGTATTAAATGATACTTGTTTGAATTTTATTAAAAAACAAAATGTATTAATAAATACATTTTTATATATTTGCAAAATAGACTTATAAGTACAATATTTTTTTAAAACGTTTTTTAAATGGAAATACAGGAAATCAAACAAAACCTAACCCTCGCCACAATCCTACACCACTACGGCTTGAAACCCGATAAAAATAACCGTTTGCAATGTCCGTTCCACGAAGACAAAACTCCAAGTATGCAGGTGTATTACAAAACGCATACGGCTTATTGCTTTTCCAGCAATTGTAAAACCCACGGCAAAAGTTTAGATGTAATTGATATTGTGATGCATAAAGAAAATGTTACCAAACACGAAGCCATAAACAAATGCGTAGAAATGCTACGCCCCCTAACCCCCAAAGGGGGAATAAAAACACAGCCAATGAAGCTAACCCAAAGCCGTGAGCAATTTTTAGGGAATATGTTCCAGTACTTTAAAAATGCGGTGCACAGCAGTAAACCAACCCAGGAATATTTGCAAAGCAGGGCTTTGGATTTTAAGCAAATCGAAGTGGGTTACAATGCGGGACAGTTCCACCACGGGACACGAAAAGAAGAAAGCTTAATCAATCAATGCGTGGAATATGGTTTGTTGATAGATAAAAATATAGTCGGAAGAACTGGAGAAAAAGCCTATAATATTTTCGGGAAATGGAGTATTGTCTTTCCGTTGAAAAACCGCCACGAACAAGTGGTGTCGTTGTATTTTAGAAGCATCCTGAACGAGAAAGAGAGCAAACATTTTTACTTGAAAAACAGAACAGGACTTTATCCAAATTACCCCAAGAAAGAAACCAGAAAGTTGATTTTAACGGAAAGTATAATTGATTGTGCGAGTTTATTACAGATTACGGAAATAATCCAAAAAACACTGGATACTGAGCTTGTCGAAGTATTAGCGTGTTACGGAACAAACGGACTGAATGAAGAAATACAAAACGCAATTTTAGATCTAAAAGAATTGGAAGAAATTATTTTTGCTTTTGATAATGACGAAGCAGGAAACGAAGCCGTTAAAAAGTATGCAAATCAATTACGAATTACGAATGGAAAATTACGAATCAGCACAGTAGAACTGCCAAGCAAAGACATTAACGAAACCTTGCAACTTCACGAACCCGAGATATTTACGGAACTTTTAGAGAAAAGGAAATTTGTTTTTCTTTCAAATGACACTCTTTTAGGAAAGATTTCCGAAATAGAAGATTTGGACAATATAAACCCCATTGAGGGAGAAAATATAAGGGAACTCCAGGTCAAAAGTCAAAAGCCGTCAACCGCCATTGACTTTCTAAAAGCCAAAGATTTACTAAAAAGATTGGGAATAGAAATCGGAAAAGCGGGCATCGTCGGAGAAGAAAATTCACGATTATTATTGTTTTTAATTATTGTCAGTTATCTCAACAAACACCCAATCCACGGCATTGTGCAAGGAAGTTCAGGAAGCGGAAAAACTCATATTATTAGCCGAATTGCCGATTTAATGCCTAGTGAAGATGTGTTGCGATTTACAAGAATTACGGAAAGTTCTCTTTACAATTGGGGCGAGTTCGATTTGTTCCAAAAAATCATAATCATCGAAGATTTAGACGGACTGAAAGAAGACGCTTTATATGCTTTGAGAGAGTTAATTTCCAATCAATTTTTGAGCAGTTCGGTAAGTATCAAAGACAAAAAAGGCAATAACAAATCAGCAAAGAAAGAAGTGAAAGGACAGTTTTCCAGTTTAAGCGCAACCACAAAAGGCGAAACGTACGAGGATAATATGAGCCGTAGTTTTTTGATTGCAGTGGATGAAAGCAAGGAACAGACCCAAAGAATAATCAGCCATCAAAACCGCAGAAATGCAGGAGAAATCGACCCGAAAGCACAACAAAAAGCGGTACAGTTTATTCAACAAATGGTACGCTGTTTAAAGTATTATGAAGTGATAAATCCGTATGCCACACGATTGGAATTACCCGAAAAAGTACACAAGGTAAGACGATTAAACGAAATGTATCAGGCAGTAATAAAACAAGTTACGTTTTTGAATCAACACCAAAGACAACTCACTAAAGAAAATCAATTAATAACCCAAATCGAAGATATAGAACAAGCCACCGAAGTACTTTTTGAAAGCATTGTTTTGAAAGTGGATGAACTGGATGGAAGTTTAAGGCAGTTCTTTGAGCGATTGAAGAAGTATGTAAAAAATACCGATACGCCTTTCACTCAAAGGGAAATCCGCCAAGAATTGAATATCAGTAAAACCCAATTACAGCGGTTTATTAATAGTTTATTGGAATTGGAATACATTAAATATAAAGGAGGGTTTTCCAACAAAGGACTAAAATATGTTGTTGATTATTGGGATAATCATCAAAAATTAAGAACCGAAATTAAGGGCTTTTTGATTAAACAAATCGAGCAATTAAAGAACGAAAAGAAAAATTGAGTATGACCAAGAAAGTGATTATGACAAGGGTTTGGGTCGCTGTGGGTCGCTATTGGGTCGCTAAAAAATGCCGTTACCCCTTGATAAATATAGTTTTTTTGATAAAAATATAGCTAGCGACCCTAAACCCAAGAAAAGGAGTAAGCAAAAGGTATCATACAAGTAAAAACGTCATAATTGAAAGCAAATGTTTGAAGATGAAATCTACAATTATAGAAAAGAATTAGAAAACCTGGGATACAGCAAATCGATAGTAAATAATTATCCAAAATATGTGCAATCTTTTTTAGAATTTACCCAAGAATTACTGGAAAACATCAACGAAGAGCACATAAAAAACTACTCGAATTATCTGCAAAACAGACCCAATCAAAGGCGACAAGGAAAGTTAAGCGAGAGTTATATCCACAGCCAGCAACTGGCCATAAAAGGATTTTTTGATTACTTGGAAAGAATAGACCAAATCAAACGAAATCCATTTACTTTAAAACTGAAAAGTCCGAAGCATCAGCAAAGAATTGTACTCACACAATCGGAAATAAAAACACTCTACAAAACGGCTCAAACACCGGAAGAAACCATCATTTTACACTTGTGTTACGGTTGTGGATTACGAAGATCAGAAGTAATAAATTTGAATACAAAAGACATCGATTTAGAGAAAAAGCTACTTTACGTTAGAAAAGGGAAAAACAAAAAAAGACGAGTAATGCCACTTACTGAAACCATTATAAAAGACTTTTCCAATTACATAGAAATCAATACTTTCTTTAATAAAATAAGTGAACCTTTTTTAGTCAATCAATCGGGAAAACGAATGAGCGGAGATATGATTTACAGCATCTTTAAAACCCTTTTAAAAAGAACCAAAAACCTAAAACCCGAAACTTTTACATTGCACAGTTTACGCCACTCTATTGCAACGCATTTGCTTGAAAATGATATGAGTGTAGAAATGGTCAGGGACTTTTTAGGACATAGTCAACTATCAACAACACAAATTTATACACGGATAAATCAATTAAATATGCGATGAATTTACAAGAATATTTAGAACAGAATCTACAAAAATCAACAGCAAAAAACTACTTATATGAAATCAATAAATTTACTTTATTAAACAGAAATACAGAACATTACAACTATAAAAACGTAATGGAATATGTGGAAATAATACGAAAAAACTACGAACCCGCTTCCATTATTAGAATACTATCTGCACTCAAAAAATACTATGATTATTTAGTAAATACAGGAATCAGAAAAGACAACCCAGCCAGAGCCATACAACTACGGGACATCAAGAAAAAACCAATCCAATTACAGGATTTATTTACCGATAACGAACTGCAAAAACTACTGGAACCAAGAAAAGAAAGGTATCAATTATTAGCAAAAAGAAACCAAATCATAATGGGTTTATTGGTCAATCAAGCCTTAAAAATAGGCGAAATTATCCAAATCAAAACAACAGATATTTTCCTGGAGAAAGCCCAAATAAACATCACTGGAACAACACAAACCAACAACAGAATTTTACCATTAAAAGCCGAACAAATCCTTTTGTTTTATAACTATTTAGAGAATAGAAATCATACTTCAAATGTGTTTTTATTGAATAAATTAAACAGTCCAATTACTGGGGAAGACATCAATTATTTAATCTCAACGTATCAAAATCAATTTGCCAAAAAGCTTACTTCTATAACGATACGGCAAAGCGTAATCACCAATCTTTTAACCAAAGGAAACGACTTGAGGATGGTTCAGGAATTCGCCGGACACAAATATCTGGACACAACGGAAAAATACAAACAAACCGGAATAAAGGCGTTGCAGAATGCCATTGAAAAACACCATCCAATACAATGATTTTTGAATTAGATTTTAGGTTTAAAAAGAAACAATCTGCAAATAAACAGCAGGCAATAAAGCGGTCTCCCTTCGGTCGCTTCCTTTGTTCCGCTGGGCTGTTCCAGTCAGTCGTTCCTCCTTCCGTTCCACAGACCACTTGCCACCAAAAAAAAGAGCAGCCAAGAAAAATGGCAGCTCTTTTTTTGTTGTCTGCGTTCCCAGTCTCCACACGGTCGCTTCCTGCGTTCGTCGGGGCTACTACATCCGCAACACCATCCCGCCCGAAAAAAGGCGGGACCGTGTTTGCGTCTGTCGCCCCTTGTTTTTTCAGCGGTTGCTCTTTCGCCCAGCCATCGGGGTTTGCTCCGTTATCACTTTGCATTTGAATAAGGAACGCTAACGCTGATTTATATTTTTTCCCCGCCGTTTCACGCTCCTAGTCCTTCTCTCCACTTCGCAAAAGCTACGTTCCGTTCTCGGTCTAGGGTGTCTGTTCGATGCCGCAACACCGCGTGGCGCTCCTCGAAAAAAAATTCCGTAAAAACTCCATTTTTTTCTGCGGTGCTTCGGGGTGTTATTGTAAAGCCGTATAATCGCCAAAAGGCTATGCTCATTTTTTTGGAAGAATGCCAGGGGAATTTAGTGCAAAAAGAGACTTTACGTTTTGGCATTCTTCCAAAAAAATCGAGCGCACAATTAAAGACAATCAGGGAAGTTTAGGCAAAATCGGAATGCCCGGGCTTTTTTGGAAACTTATTTTGATGGAATTGAAATCTTATTTTTTTTCAGATGAAAAATAAAAATCTGCAAATCCAATCGAGCTTTTTTTTTCAACTGAAAAAGACTATTTTTGAAATGAAAATGTACGTTCTTTTGATAGATTGAGTAGGGATTTTGAGCAAAACTAAGCGCTCGCGCGAGGCAAATATTGAGCAGGAATCTATTGGTACGGATTTCAAGGCCAAGAAAAAGACGATGAGTTAAAGGGAGAAGGGAATTCTTTGAATTATACTTTTAGGATGCACGACCCGAGGGTAGGAAGGTTTTTTGCTAGAGACCCACTTTTTAAAGAATACCCTTTTTATAGCCCTTATGCCTTTAGTGGAAATAGAGTTATTGATAAAGTAGAATTGGAAGGTTTGGAACCAGCTGATTATGATTTTGGTCAAGACCCTTTAGCTGGTGTAAGGGTGATAAAAACAGTTGCACAAGATTTAGAAATAGCATCATATAATGCGGTTACTTGGTTACATGCATACGCAAATCCATTTAATTCAAACACGGGAACAAGAAGTATAAAGGAAAAAGTTGTTAGAGAAGATGGTTTTACAGATGTTGGCAGTAGAACTGTAAAAACGGGACTTAAAGATAGGGTAATAGGAAGTCTTGACGTAATCGGTGCAGGTTTGACTTTATATGGAGGACCTTCTTCAGTTGGATTAATGGTTAAATCTGAAAGTAGTTCATCAATAAGTAATACCTCTAAACAAGTAATTGAGACTTTTATTCTTAAAATAAATGGAAGATTTCCAAGAAATTTTTCCTTTGCAGGTAAACTTATGAAGTTTGAAGAGGGTACTATCTTAGCTAAAAAGTATTCTATTGGGGTTAAATTTAAGGAGACTGGATTTCCTAACTTTAGTCCTTTTTCGAAGAAAACAGTAGATATAGGACAATTGAATAAAAACATAGCAAAAGACTTTCAACAAGCAAATAAGGCAGCAGGTTATTCTGAAACTCCAGCAAATTATACGTGGCATCACGTAGAAAATTCTACAAAATTAGAATTGGTTCCGAGTGATTTACATAGCGCAGTACCTCATACAGGAGGTAGAGCAACTAATGCTCCTAAAAATTAAACTAACAATAATAATATGAAGTTAAAAGAAACCTTTGGCAATATTGACGAAAGTGAAATTTTAAATTTTGAAAAAAATATAGGTAAACAATTACCTCCAGAATATAGAACGTTTTTAATTGAAAATAATGGAGGAAGACCAAAACCTAATATTTTTAAAACTTTAAGAGGTGAGTATGAAACAGATATTCAATTTTTCTTTGGTATAACGAAGGGGAATTATGATTTACAGGAAAATTTCCAACGACTAAAAAATCATGTTCCTTTTGAATTTATACCGATAGCGGTTGATAGTGGAGGTAATCGAATATTATTAAATTTGAATACAAAAGAAATTTATTTTTTTGATTCAGAAACTGAAGAAAGGTATTTAATTTCGGAAACCTTTAAAAATTTCATCAAAGGGCTATATAATTTAAAAGAGGAACAAAGTGAATTAGACAAGGCAATTTATTCACAAAACATTTTTTATTTTAAATCTTGTTTAGAAAAAGGCGAAGACATTGATAATATTGTAAATGAATTTAATCAGACAATGGTTACTGTAGCATCTTTAGGAGGAAAGTTGAAACTATTGAAATTTTTTATGGAAAACGGAGCCAAATATGAAATGGCATTATTTAATGCATCTAGTAATGGACACATTGAGATAGTTAAATATCTTTTATCAAAAGGAGCAAATCCAAATGAAAGGGATGTAACGCAAAATGATGATACTGCTTTAATACAGGCTTGTTTTGGCGGTTATCTAGAAATAGTAAAGCTTTTGATAAAAAATGGGGCCGATATTAATGCAAAAGATATTAATGGTCAAACTGCATTAGATAAGGCCTATTGGTCAGATAATCAAGAGTTAATAGGTTATTTAGAAAATGAGGTTTATATCTAACCGATGGTGATAAGATGTTTTCTGTGTTCGTAAAGAATAACAAGGAGCTTGTCATGAAAAATTATTTTTATATACTGGCCGTTTTTGTGTGCTTTTCATGTATTAGAGAAAAAAAGTGCAATATAGTTCCCATCTCTTTAGAAGAAATGGATACAAAAAAAATTAAAGGAGATTTTATTTTTAAAAGTAAAAATGGAAATATAGATACTTTATCATTAATTGATAATTATGATGTTCTGACAAATAAAGAAATAAAATCTCCAACAAATTATGTCCGATGTAATCATTCAATCGGATTTGATTATTTATCTAAAAATAAAAATGGCATTATTAAAATAAGTCTAAAAAAAAATGAAGATAAAGAATATACGTTTTCGGTAGTTGGTTTTTGTGTTGATGAAGATTTTAAAATGAACCAAACAGAAGTAATTAAGGATTCGCTATTTATTATAAAAGTTGATAGTTGTGAGAATTCTAAATTTAAAGAATTAGCCTTTAGAAAGTTTAAACTTGAATATTTTATCACCCAAAATGGAGATATTTGGAAACCAATAAAATTTATACCAAAGGATTTGAAAAAATAAATAATTACGTAAACAAGAACCACTCTATAAAAGAAGTGGTTTTTATTACATTTACACACGTTCTTACATAGAAAATCTGGCTTCTTTTGGAATGCTAATTCCCAATAGACATGGGAACTCAGGAGCTTATCGATACGGATTTCAAGGCCAAGAAAAAGACGATGAACTGAAGGGTGATGGGAATTCGCTGAATTATACGTTTAGAATGCACGACCCGAGGGTGGGAAGGTTTTTTGCGAGAGACCCACTTGAAAAGTCGTATCCTTGGAATTCTCCGTATGCATTTAGTGAGAATAGGGTAATTGATGGTAAAGAATTGGAAGGATTAGAGTATTATCAAGCTATTGATAGTCCTCATGATGCAGACATATTAGATTCTTTTAGCCCAGGTTTTGCTTTCAGTTCTGGCATGGCAGCAATTTCTAATACAGTAAGAAAGGCAACAGCAAAATTATATGGGGATACTTCTTATACTCGTGTAACAGTCAAAGTTCAAAATTATGTTGATATATTTTCAGGGGCAGAGTCATCTGGAACTATTATTGAAAATGAACAAGTTAATATGAACAAGGCTTCTGCTAAAGATGGAGTTTTGGATATTGTAGAGACTCTAGGGAATGCTGTTGGGTTAGGAACACAAGCTAGAGGTTTAGCGAAAGGAGCTGGTGTACTTTTAAGTAAAGGAGCATCAAAAGGAACGATAATAAAACAAACTGCAATTAAATCTTTCGAGGAACTTGCAAAAGTTAATAAAAATTCTAATGTTGCGGAAGGTCATTTTATTTTGTATCAAATCGATGATGCTGATGAAATTTTAAAAATTGGAAAAGCAGATGCCGGAAGAACTACAGCTTTAGGAGACCCTGTAAGAATGAGAGCTAGTGAAAGAGCAGCCCAAAAGACAAATCCAAATGCAAAAGCAAGAATTATAGAAGATTTAGGAAAAACAACAACTGGTAAAGCAAAAGATGTCGAAGCTACCACAGTTAAAGCTAAAAGAGCTTCAGGGCATAAATTACCATTAAATAAAGAAAGAGATATAAAATATCGTAATTAAAAGTTATATGAAATCAAGAGTTTTATTTTCCTCATATGTAATAGATTTTTTAGATATTGATTTTAATTCAAATCTAATTGAAGAAATAATAAAAGATGAAACAGATGAAGTTTTACAGAATGTGAAAGATGAGAATTTGGAAGATTGGGAAGTAGTCTTTTTATTCAGATTCAATAATACAGAAAGGATTTTAATCTCTAAAAATAGATTTGGTTCTGTTGCAAGTCAAAAGCAAAAAGAGATAATAATCCATATTCCAATTCCAATGAAAGACGTAGTTTCATGGGGAGTAAATAATGAACAACATGTATACAAAGATGCTACTCATTTAAATCATTTAATGAATAATTTCAATACATTAGAAGTTGATTTTAATGATTTTAATAATAGAACAGATTATATAATTGATAGTGCGAGAAGAGTAGTCAAATTTTGTTTTGAAAATGGATTTACTGTAAATGGTGTAAAAATATTGAAAAAATAAGATAGAAATTAAATAGGACCAAATAGAAAATTGTGTTAATTCTGTCTAGGAAAACCAATTTATACTCTATAAAAAATAAAACCTAATACTAGATACAATTCTGGTATTAGGTTTTTATAATTAATAAAAGAGTTAATAATTGTTCATCCTTGCAGAGATTGCTATTAAATTATATATATTAAACTAGAAAAATAGTCATCTGAAAAATAATTTTATAAAAATTACAAAAAAGTGAATATATTTGTCAGAATATATTTAAAAAAATATAAATTTACAGAACCAAAAAACAAATTCAGAAAAAACTCAGTTTAGTAATGGAGTCTTTTCTTGTCTTGAATGTAATTTAGAATGAATATATTCATCAGGAATAGCCTGAACAAATTACATCAAAAGATATCAGCCATACTTTATATCAAAAAACAATATCGATATTAGCAATACAATGATTTTTAATTAACAATAAACTTTAAAGAAATGAACAGAATATTTTTGACAATAACATTATTTTTGAGTACTATCGTATCCCTTTACTCACAGTCCTTCGAAGGAACCATAACCTACAAGAATGAGTTGATAAATCCGGATCCAGCGACAATTACACAAGAGACTTGGAACACCCAAACAATGACTTCACTTGGTGAAAGGGGTTATATTTTACTAAAATATTATTACAAAGGAAATCATTATATGTCTGAATCAATAGTGGGAAATGAGGAAGGATATCAAATGTATGATCCAATAAGTAAATTAGTTTATGATTGGCAAAAAGGTTCCAGTCAAGCAACAGCAAGTAATACTACAATTTCTACAGAAGTGGTTTCAGGGATAGAATATTTAAATGATAAAGAGACTATTTTAGGAATAGAATGTAACATACTGGTTATTACCTCTAATGAAGGAACAATGAAACTATGGTATAATAAAGAATATCTAAAAATGGATGCTTTACTATATTCAGGACATAAAAGCGGCAATTTTGAATATATACTAAACGAAATTGGATGTTTACCTCTTAGAATTGAACAAAAAGGTAACATGACGCATGCAATACAAACTGCTATAGAAATTAAAGAGCAGAAATTAGAAAATACTATATTTACATTGCCTACTTTTAGTAAAGTAATTAACTACTGAGGTAACAACTTAAAATTTCGCAGACCAAGCAAATACATTTGCTGTTCAATAAAATGAAAATGCTTTCCGTGCCTATAAATCAATTTAAAAATAGAAAACTACAATCAAATAAGTTGTAGTTTTCTGTTATTAATACGTTTCTAATTTACTATATACTTTATCAATTTCTTCATCGATGTAAGCCTGTGCGTAATGTACATAGCGATTAAAAGAACTACTTGCATAACTATGCCCACTTATTTTTCGTACCAAGTGTTCTGGCATGCCCAAAATCAGCAAGGTAGTTACAGCGGTTCTTCTCATCATGTGAGAACTCATTTTATCACAAAAACGATTTTTAGAGTCGTCTGTCTTTTTTGTTATTTTGTGGGTTTTACCTTGTTTTTCGCGAGAAACTTCAACAGGAGCTGTAAATCCAGCCTGTTCGCCTATTTTTTTTAGGCTTTTATTAAAGAGAGTTAGGCTTGTTTGCCCAAAAACTGATACTTTGCTATTTTGGGATTGGTATCTTTGGTAAATAATCACTGCATAGGCAGGCAACTTAATAAAACTAAAGGTTTTTGTCTTTTGAGATTTGAGTTTAAGATACCATTCGCCCTCCATCTTTTCGAAGTTTTTATTGGTTAATAAGAAAACATCTGAATAACGTAATCCTGTGGTGCAACCAAAAACAAAAATATCTTTTATGCGTCTGAGTCCTGGGGTAAGCATTTGCTCAAATTCTTTGTCATGAATTAAAAATTTGAGTTGCTCAGGCGAAAGCACAAAAATTTCAACTTCTTCCTTTCTTACATAGAAAAAACGTTGAAAATCACCTGTGGATAAATCTTTGTCATTCTTTAAGTAATTAAAAAAGGCACGAATGATCTTTATATTAGAACCTACATAATTGTCATGACAGTCTTTTTTATATAAGTAATCAGTAAACTTTAGATAAAACTTTTTCCAGTAATTTTTCTCAGAAAGGAACTCTCGTTTGTTCAGTTTAGAAGCGTCGCAAATACGTAATTCAAACTTGGTGTCGTTTGAAAATCGCGTGAGGTTTGTCAAAAGATGATCGTAATTTTGTACGGACCCGGGTTTTATCCTTTCACCATTTTTCTTGACCCGTTTGCCTGTTACTGTTTCTTTTATAAACCGCTTGAATAAAGGAATAATAAGACTTGTCTTTTTCATAGTAAGGTTTTGTATCAAATGTACAATTTTATATGAAAGTTGAAACAAGTTGAGCTTTAATGGAAAACTACAACTTTTCAGGGTTGTAGTTTTAGTCTTTATCATAGAATGCGCAGCACATGCGACAAATTTATTCTTAATAGAACACTTGTGCTGAGCTGGGGTTAACTCAATAAATGCTTAGAATCATAATTTGCTATAGTATTAGATAACTTTAAAGGTGAAATACCATTCATATTTTCAATGTTTTTATCAGCCCCATTAGAGATTAAAATTTTAATAAAAAAGGGGTCGTCATTTCTATAATTCATAATAGCTTGACATAATGGAGTGTTTCCGTTCTTATCAATAGTATCAATAACTACTTTTAAAGAAATTAGTATCTCTGTAATTATCTTGTTTTTTGTAGCAATAGCTAAATGCAAAGCACTCCTATTTGGTGATTTTGATTGGACGGCGTTTAAATCAAATCCTCTTTTAACTAACTCATCTATAAAAATTTTCGGACTGAAATTAGATGAATTCTGACTGGTTGAAAGAATATAGTTGTGCAAAATATTATCACCATTTCTATCAAAAGAATTCACATCAAAACCCTCCAGAATACTTGGTAAATCATTATCGTTACCTTCCACCATTAACAATTTTATATCTTGAACACTTTTCATTTTTTTTATTAATTTAATGTATTTAAATTGCTTTATAACCCTTTAGTCTTTGCTCCATGACTACTATTACTAGATCCAGACTCATAGCCTAGATTACTTATATCATTATAATCTTTAATAACTTGATCTCTGGTTTTAAGCCAGTTTTCAGGATTTTCCTGATATTGCCTCCATGTTACATTTTGATGACCAATATGCTTTTTACCTGTTATAGGTTTTAATGTTTTTGCATCAATAAAATTACCATTCGCATCTTTTGGCGTATTTGCATCTAGATGATCTATCGTTGATTTCCACCATTTAGGCCTTGTTTGTAAATTTTTAGGCAAACTCTCAACTCTTGTTAACTTTAGACTAGCTTCAGTAGCTTCTAATGATGGCCTTGCTATTTTTAAGCTATTTTTAGCTAAACTTTTAACAGCAAATTTACTTAATCCTTTTACAAGATAGTAACCATCGAAGATAAAGCCCTTATTGAGCAAGTTAAACTTATTCAAGAACTTGAACCCGATGAAAAAAATATGGTCTTTAAAATGGTTGACACTTTCTTAACGCAAAAGAAATTCAAAGACTTCTTTAAGAAAAATGTAGCAACACTTTAAAAAACAAAAGCAACCCATTTACGGGTTGCTTTTTTGTTTGATTATGTTTGTGGCACAAGCGGTTTTAAATTACCTCCGAAGATTCAAACCTTCTTTTTTGCATCCATTAACATATTCAGTAATATCATTAAATAAAATATCGTATGCTTCCTTATTATTGGTTTCTAGATTTATCAAATATTTCCCAACATTAAAAGTTATTTCACCTCCTGTAGAACCTGACGAAATACATAAATCAACATCATTTACCACATTAGGAAACTCTTTTCCAATCTTTTTTTCTACTATGTCCAACATTTTTAAATAATCCATAACTAATTTTTTATTGGTGTAATTAAATTATTTGTTGTACCACCGGGTTCAACAACTACCTCTATCCCTTTTCCATTATTTGCACTTCCTGGTGCAGATCCAGCTTCTCTAGTAATAAATTTCGCATCTTGTTTAAGTGTTGCAGTTTCAATAAAATTAGCGTTTTTAACATTTTTTAAAGGCACATTATATTTTTCAGCATATTTGACAGGGTCTAATAATGGATTTTCTAAACTCCAAAATTGCGCTTCTGCACCTTGTTTAGAAACACCTTCTGTACCAACTCTATAAAGTGTCGCTCCTTCTTGAGCTTTTAATGATCCTAACAACGCTTCTTTACTACTTGATTGTACGGCAGCTTCATAACCTGTTTCTATAGCAGATAGGACTAGTTTAGATTTTTTAAAAGCTTGGTAAACTTTAGCAGCTTTTGCAAAAGCCATTTCTGGAAGTATAACCATTGGAGCTTCTTGAAATCCATCAATTACGCCTCTTGAAATAGCTAGACCTGGATTTACACCTCGATATTTATTTACTTGGTCTTCTAAATTATCAGACCTTATTTCTGCTTGAGGTCTTGCCACTTTAGGTAATCTCGCAGTAAATTGTAAATAACGATTGTTTGCTGCTTGCTCACTGGTGTATGCTCCAACATAAGGTCCAACTTTTTTTACAGTACTTCCCCCATCAGCAACCCAAACATCTTCAAGACCTTCGAATTCAATACTTGCAATAACTTTATTTCCACTAAACGAGTATGGTGTATAATGTGGATATTCTTTAAATAATGGATCAATGGCAAAAAACCTTCCAACCCTCGGGTCGTGCATCCTAAAAGTATAATTCAAAGAGTTCCCTTCGCCTTTCAACTCGTTGTCCATCTCCTGCCCCTGGAACCCATATCGATATGCTCCTGAGTTCCCATGTCTATTGGGAATTAGCATACCAAAAGGGTAATAGTCACTAAAACTAAGAACGTCTGGATTGAATTGAGTTACTATTTTAGAATTATCGGCAATTTTTTTATCACTAATAACCACTAATACGTTCCCTAGATGATTGCTCAATTCAAAGCGTTTGTCACCTACCAAATTTACATAATTTTTATTAAACATTGCTTTGGTAGCAGGATAAATTATACTGGCAGGGTCTAGATAATTAACAATTCCATTATTGTCATCATCTAAAATGTAGGCTGTTCCAGCGGGCGGATTAGGGTATCCCATACCTCCTTCGGTAGTTTCCCATGTGGCATAACCATCTCCGTCATCATCAACGTCTAAATAATCAGGCAGGGTATTAATAATCAAATTGGGGTTATTAACGTTGGTATCTGAATTACTATTTAAAGCATCTGTGGGATTGTGATCATTATTAGGGTCGGCATTTTCATATTTTGTTACTATACCGTCACCGTCATCATCCGGGTCTAAATGATTTGCTATTCCATCACTGTCTGTGTCATGGGCAAAACCATTTGAGTCTATTTCATACAAGTCATATATACCATCACCATCGCTATCAGCCAGACAAGGACCTAATTGTCTGTTTGCACTTGGACTAACCTGCATGCTAGTTTGTTGGCTTTCTTCTTGAGGATTACTATTTGTCTCATCATTAAAACTAAAACGATGGGATATGTCATTATTGTAATTTAGACTTTTTATTTTATAATTGTAATAACACATATCCATAGGCAAGGTATTCCCTTGCATACTGCCCAAGGTTGCTTGTCCCTGAGCTGTTATGGCAGGCATTGCAGTGGCAGCAACTTCATTTTGCCACATCAAGGCTTTTTGTGTACCTGCACCGTTTACATATAAATAATCATAATTCAAATGCCCTTGATGGTTGTAATTAAGGGTGATTCCTTTTTGGGCATTTAGCACTGAGGTAAGTCCGCCTGCGATAGTCGTTTCTCGTTTTATGATTTCATTTGTAATAGTGTTTTGTCTGTACTGAGTTAGATGTGCCTGAGGTGTATAACCTTCATTGCTTTTTATCATACTTAAATTTAACTCATTGGCTACATTATAAGTAATGCTGCCTTGACGACTAAGACTTATTTGGGATATTATATTCCCTGGTTTGCCTAAATCTAAAAATATTGAAGCCACATTAGAAGATACAGAAGCGTATAGTAAACGAGTTCCTATTTTGTAATTCATAAGACCATTGTTTCTTTCTAAAGAGCAAACTATACCTGCAGTAGCAGTTGAATATGGTCCATAAAGTTGAGAACCATATTCGAGATAAATTTTATTGTTTAAAATTACAAAGCCATATTGTTTCCCATCGATAATAAAGCCAATTTTATTGTTATTTTCTTTGGTAAAATCTGTTAATTTAAAACTTAGACTACCGTTCTTTCCTAATTCAAGAGTCTCAGAAAGTGGAATTCTCAAAGAGGCATCATCACTGGTTGTTGTACAAACGTTCTCTCTACTTAAACTTATTGTTTCAGGATTGGGTGACACTGCTGGATTAGTAACAGCGGTCACACATTCCGGCAGCGGTTGTTCACTGCTTAAAATGGGTACAGGGATGAAATTATCACTTGAAGATATGTATTTCCCCATATAGGCAAAACTGCCTATATGATAGGTTCCATTAGCAGGATTATCCAGTACTTTAACTAGGGTTTCCATTTCGATGGTATCATCATCTAAGACAATATTTTCTGAGGGTTGTATTTCCCATTGTGCACTGGTATTATTATTTAATCTAAGGGCATAATCTTTAACAATATTCACAGCCGTTTTAGGTAACATAGTAGTATGTACCCATTTGTTTTCATTGTTAGTACATGTGGTACAAGCCATAGCAACATCTTGTATATCCTCTGTAGGTGCTACACCTGGAGTTTGTACTTTAAGATTATAAACAATCTGATTTTTTTCTTCTAATCCCAATCGACTGCTGCCAAATAAATGATGCTCTTTTATTCGCATTACAGCCGTCTTTTTATTCCCTGAATTGCTTTCGCTTAATTGATAGACACCCAAAACATTGCCTTGCGCATCACGACTGTAGTAGGTTGTTTCTTTACTTGTACTGTTATTTTTAATATCAGTGTTTATTTTTGCAATTCTATTCCCTAAACCATCGTACTCAAAGGTAATTGTATTAGTGATGTTTTGCACAATAGCTTTACTTGGATTATTCAAATTACTAAAACTTCCTTTGTTGATTTTTTTTATTTTACCGTCAACACGCCATTCTATCGTTAGTTCTTCTTTTTTATCCATTATTAACTGCCCTATTTTATCGTATAGGTAGTTGTGTGAGCGATCATTATCGTTAGTATAAGATGCCGTAAGATCCTGATTCTTTAAATCAACATTAAATCCGCTATCAGTTATTTCATCATGTACTAAGGCCAATTGATTTGTTTTACTGATATAATTGTAGTTTAATTGGTCCATTGATTTTACCACTCCTGTATTATCAGGAGCCGTACGATTTAAGGTTTTTATATTTCCATTACGATCATAAGTATATGAAGTTTGATAACTATTAGTGTAGGCTGAAGTTATTTGATTAATAGCTTTACTGGTCATCCCTTGTATGCGGTTGAGCTGATCGTAACTGTAATTGTTTTTTTGTACGGCTATAGGTTCGTTTTTAAAATTTCGAATAGCGGTTGTCATTTGTTTAATGTTACCATTATACAAGTTTTTTTCGTTACCACCATTTGTGTCACGACTATATTGTAAAGGTTTAAAAGTTGCACTGCCATTATCATTTGCAATTGCCTTGTAATCTCCATCGTAATAGCTTAAACTGTATCCAAAAGTATCGGCTACTTGAAATGGTGCCCCCACAACGCCATCCTTACCTATATCATTGTTAGGTTGTGTTAAGTTTTCACTGTTTACCGCTTTTAACCATCCTTGTAGTGTATAAGCGTAATCAATTCCTTGTATGTTATCGTTTCCTAATTCTGTTCTGGCTAACGGACCGTGAGGATAATAGTTGTATTTAGCATCTGTTTCCCAGATTTCACCATCGCTTGAGGTTTCTAAGTTTACTATTCGGTTATCAGCATCATAGCTGTAACGGTGTATAAATTGGTCATCTTTTTTAGGTTGAAAAGTAACACGGTTTACATTACCACTAATTAAATCATATTCATATACCACTCTTTTTAAGTAGGCTTCACAGTCATTTTGTTGATTTAATTCTAATTTACCTTCTGTACAGCCTAAAGATTTCAAATAGGCATTATAGGTTACTTGTTCTTTTACGTTACCATGTACATCGTAGTTATACAAAATAGCATTATTGAAAGCTTGGTTTCCATTTTCATGGTAAAATATTCCAGTTACCCGGTTGCGATTGTGTTTAACTGAAGAAGCAGATTTGAATAAACTTGAAGCTTTACCCGTACCTAATTCAGGATCGATATCATAAACAGTACGTGTTACTTCGCTTGTCGCTAACGAACTTTCAAACTTATTCATTATTTGTCCAGAATTGATTAATCTTCCAGTACTATTAATGCTATAATTTGGACTATTTGGATTTACTTCTCCTGCTTCTATAATACGACCTAAATCATCATATTTAGTATAACTAAATCGGTTATTAATTAATTGTTTGGCATTTTGCGATGCTATGATTCTGCCTAAATCATCATAAGCAAACTTAGTTTCGCCACCATCTGGTGTTTTTTGCCACACCAGTTGGTTTAATGTGTTGTAGCGATATTCCGTTTTATACTCATGATTAGGTAAGGTTTTATTCTCGTTTAATGTAGTATTATTTACTCTATTTTTGTTTACTAAATCATTTACGGTATTTCCCCCTACAACTTCTTCTAAGTCAAGACGTCGTACTCCTTCAGGAGGAACGGTTTTAATTAAATTTCCAGCTTGATCATAATAATACAAAGTATATTGGTATTCTTTGTCAGTATAAGTCAGAGAAAAATTTTCAACTACTTTGTCAGTGGCTGCTTTCAAATAATCTCTTACAAAGTTTTCTTGTAATTCTAATATATAAGCGTTGTATGCTTCTTGTTGGTATATCTCGGCATTCAATTTAGAAATAATTTCACATGGATCTCCCGTTGCAATAACTGAAGAAGATTCAACTGGTTGAGTAGTAATTGATGAACCACAGGTACCTTCACTAGTTACATAATCTTCATTAACAAACTTATTCCAAAACTTTCTGTCCGATTGTGTAACATTAAAACTGCTTTGGTTGTAAGCTACATACAAATCTATAGCTTCTTTAATTTTTTCATATCCATAATTTAATTTAGTGTTGCCAAATTCTCCCAAAGTGATGTAATTAAGGTCATCAACTTGGGTTACATTTAATTGCTCTATATAATACTTATAAGAATCGATTAAATATTGATAATTGTTATTGCAAAACTGATTACGATCAGCTGCATAATCATTTATTTTTTCTTTATTAATAATCCGTAGCGAATTTCCATTTGAATCATAATTCATAAAACTCAGGTAATCTTGATAAGCCTCATCACAGGCTATTGGTCTTACAGTCTGAGGGACGCATAATTCACATTCTGATTTTTCTCCACTATCTGCAAATACATAAATTTGATCTAAAACATTTTGGGAATTTTCAGAATTATGATCACTATCTATTTGCATCACTGCTCCAAAGTACCCGTAACCTTCTCCTAAATATGTTAACTCATTATTAAATCTAAATCCTAATCCAAAATCAAGATCTAATGCGTTATCTAAATTAAAGGTTTGTACATCTGTCCAAAATATTTCTTTATCAGAATCTAAAATTAACTTCTTATCAATATTTGAATATTGCCCATTATTTATAAATGGAGTTATACTGGCTCCAGCGATAACGGGAGTAGATGTACCAAACACTAACGATTTGAAATCTATAGCATTATCTATTTTATAATTAAAATCATTTACATCAAATGAAGCAGGATAATAATTATTCCATGAAAAAACATTATAAGCTGGGTAATGTTCATAATCGTAATAATTAATATCATTAGAATGATCATAAACTAAATTTTTATTTGCTAATGAATAACTTTTACCGTTGAGTATAATTTCTACATCATAATCTTCATCTTTCCAAGAAAAATACCATTTTGGTGAATACCCTGGTACGTTCTTATCAATTACTCCATCTGGAAATTCTCCTTGATTATCAGCATCAGCTATCTTTTTAATTTTAACTTGCATATCAATTTTATCATATCTCTTAAAAGATATTCCTTTAGGATAAAAATTCATATCCTGATAAAACAATTTATTTGTATAACCTCCTACTGTACCAACTCTATTAATTTGTCTTCTTAAATTAACCCACGGAATATAGGTATTACTAAGATCGCAACAATCAAATTTTAATCCAGTAGCTGTTACATCAAGTTTTTGATAAGGACTTTCAATAAAAACACCAGGAGCAGGAGGAGTTTCTTTGGGAATATAAAAGTAAAACTTATCATTTTTGAAAGCATCTTCAAAAAAAAGTGCATCAAAATTCATTGTCGCTGCCTGATTAATAAAATAGTCTGGAATAGCCATCGTAAAAGTAGCTTCAACTACACCTCTAGTTCTTATGGCATAGGTATTAACTCCTGTTTTTTGCCAAGTTGTAGTAATATCATCACTATAATTTGATTTAGTTTTATCAACATTATCTGCAAAATAATCTGTTAAATATGAATTATAATACGACGAATAATTTTTTAACAAAACCTCAGTTGTACTATTAATTTTTTCATTTTGTAATAATTCATTCACAAGCCCTAAAAAAGCAGCCTTAAACTTATTTTTTATACCGCAGCCACCTTCTTCTTCGGATGCACTATTTATATCCAAACGTTGACCTATTAGATCAGCAGTAGTACCGCACTCCCCTATGATAGCATTTGTATGCCCCTTTAATACTATTTCTTTTTCAATATTATTTTCAATTACAACTGCTATTAGCTCGAAAGCAAAATTTCTATTTTCAGGATCAGAAGCCATTTTATCATAATAAAATTGTTTCAGGTTTTTTATCTTCCATGAAGTACCATAACTACTCCATTGCAAATCATCACTTTCTAAAGAAATAATCCCGTCAGGAATATTAGAAAAATGCATTTCTAGGTTTGTGGAATTTACAAGAGCACTTGTTAACATTAGACCATCTGCCGGAAATGTACCTCCTAAACTTAGCAATAAATCTTTAGTAAGGTATTGAGCCTTGAATTGGTAATCAGACAAAGATATTGGATTATTAATTTTAGTATCTTTAAATAAACCATTTAAAAACAGATCTAAATCTAATAACATTGGACAATTTCCTGTCTGTTTATAATATTCAGCATCTACTTTGCTTTCTAATTCTATCAGAGCTTCTTGTGCCCCAATACCTGATTTATAGCCAAAATCGATAGGAGGAAAACGTTTTTCTTTGGTTCTTCCATTTGCATCTTCAACAGAATAATATGTTGCATTAGAATTTGAACAAAAAGATTGATTAACAGTATATCTGAAATTAGAATAAAAACGAGGATGTAAAGAACCATAATATGAATTATTAATAGTTTGACTACCAATACATTTATTATAAGTTCCCTTATCATAGGCATATTTAGCAATAAAAGTTTGTTTTATCTTTGCCTTATATGACTGATAATATGTTTTATAAACATTCCATACTTTATCTTTTTCTTCTGTCGTTAGTGAATTAAACGATAATTGGGTAAAATCACAGGTTTGATATGCATTACACATAACTGTCATTATAGCAGCTTGATACATTGTCGCTCCTTCGGTGGTGTTTTTTAAAAAAGTATCATATTGTGAATTAAGCGCATAACTCATAATTTCTTTTCTTAAATTAAAAGTACCCCCATCTTCAACATTAAGAAATTGCGTCTTAAAATAAGGATCGTTATTATAGATACCTGTGAGATCTGAACCAAAAGTTGCTTGTGCTTGACTATAAGTGGTAATGGTTTCTAAGTATCCATCGTACGCATCGCTTGTTAATTTTTTAGTTACTGTTCCTCCATTTTCTGAAATGTATACTGTTGATTCATTTTTACATAACTCATTAGAATATACTAAATAATCATACTCTGGGTGATAACCAATTAATGATTTTGCCCAGGAACTATTCCAAGAGGCAATAAAATCACTTACATTTTTTAAATATTGTGGTCGTATGAAGGTTTCATTCTCGATTTTATTTTCAGATCCAGTTACTATTTCAGGGCTATACGATTTTGTATTTTCATCATAGGTTAAATTTATTAATGAGGGCTTACCTTTTTCGTCTAAATAAGCTGGTATGTTATTTTCATCTACAGTAAGAATTGGTTTTCTCCAATTATTTCCTGAAGAATTACCTTTGTATATGATTTTATTGTTCTCATTAAATAAACTTAGTATATCCCAATCTATTACAGGTGTATCCAGTTTGGTATCGTCTATATTTCCATATTGACCTCCTATAGAAACATCTTTTAATAGGGCAGATTCATTGAAATCGCATGAACTTACAAATGTTGGTCCACAAATCTTATCACATAATGAAACTAATTGTGTCCATTCTTTACTAAATTCCAGTACTTTGCTATTTACATCTTCAACGGTAAAAGGCAAGCCAAAATTAATTGAAGTAACTCCACTAGGTAAATTTAAATTTGCAGCTAATGGCGTTCCAGACAATACTATGGTACTGTTGTCGTTTTCCGGAATATTGTATGTGAGTTTTAATTTGTCACTTATAAACTTAGTTTCAGTTCCTGCGCTTTCTCGACATTCATCACAAGTAACAACACAGTCTTCGGTAAGATTACTTTTTTTAAATTCCTCAGGATTTATATACGATCCGGAATTTGGATTAATTAAAAGTGAAGTATAATCTCTCAGATGTTCTTCTAGTTTTTCATTATTAACCTTTAACTCTTTAGTCAAGGTATAAGCTCCTGTATTTAATAGAATATCATCAGAGGTAATTGTACTTGACTCACTGATTTTTTTATTTTTGGTCTCTGGAGAAAACTTTTCAGTATCGCATTGATCCTTCAAACTTATACTTAATTCATATTCAACAGGATAAGCTTTATTTACCAATTGGGGTGTAAAACTAGGTAATTGATTTACTGTATAAATTATTTTATGATTAATATTATTTCCAGCAACACCTAACTGACGGGAATAACTTAAAATATCATTATAATCAGAATGAGCTCCAGTACTGTTTAAAAGATTGTTGTCTAATAGGGTATCAACATCACCGCTATTATTTTTTCCTAATAAATCTACTGTTATTGTTTTATGTAAATTTGGATTCTTTTCGTCATCCAACCCCGTTAAACTTAGGGGGTTATCTCCTGCCAAAGCTGTTGCTATAGTTCTTCCTTGGGGATCTATATAACTTACGCTTAATTGAGAATTTGGATCTTGCACTATATTCTTTTTATAGTGGGAATCATATCCAACTTCATATCCAAATAATCGATTCAATTCCTTTTGGTTAGGAATTGTGTAAATGTATTTCATCTCATGGCCAGTACCTAATTGATGGTCTTCTCCAACACCACCTTTTCTACTAATCCGACCTGTATTATCCGGGGTGTATTCTACTTGACTAAAAGGATACATTTTAGCATCAGGGATAAAATTTCTAAAAGGCGAATTTATATCGTTTTTTGATGAGTAATATTGAGATGCCCCTTGATTATCGTTAATTTTCGGTGTCTTAGTATCACATAAAATAGAACTAGATAAATCATAATCAAAATCAGAATAAGAAAATAATTCATTATTTAAATTAGTATTCATTCCCTTATAAAAACGAATAAACTTGTTTTTTATAGGTGTAGGTAAAACTTCAATGGCCGCTCTACCTTGTGCATCATAAATCACTTCTCCTACAATTGCATTATCTTCGGTATTTATTTTGGTTACTGTTTGACGGTTTCTTAATGAGCCATCAAAATAACTAACTACCTCTTTCTTTTTACCTTGCTCTGCATAACTAGCTTGAAATTGCCAGTTTTTATCTTTTTCGTGTGATTTAACTTCTATAATTCCATTACTCCAATCAGAAATGGTATTTTTATTTTCAATTCCAGTGCTCCATAATCCATAGCAAACTTGATTGGTATTGTTTAGTAAACGACCAACTGCCCTTACTCTAAAAATCACATATCCATTAGGATAAATAAGTGGTATTTCATAATTCAAATTTGCTGTCTGAATACGCGTGTTATTTAATTCAAAATCTCTATCATTAAAATTAATTTTGTCTGCGGATAGTTTTGAATTTATATCTGAGTTACTATAATTATCTACCCAAGTCCATTCTAACTCATATTCTATTGCTCCAACTAATTTATCCCATGCAAATTTTAATGAAGCAGGGCTTCCATCTAAATCATTTTCAATTTTAGCAACTACATGAGGTAATTGTTGAGTAATTTTATAATAACGTTCCGTTTCAAATCCTAACTCTAAAGTGATACTTTGATTTATGTTTGTAGGTGTTGTTTTTTTTATTGACACTGTAACACCATATCTATTTTGCAATGTATGAAGATCTATATTTTTGTACTCTTTTCCATTATCTTGACGGTTATACTCGACAACAAATAAACGTTCATATTTTGCGGTAATATCCTTACTTCCATCAGGTAACAATGGTGTTATTTCCAAAAGTACTTTTGTAGTTCTTTTATCGTGTGGAATAAAATCTCCATTGTCCCTTAAGATTATATAAGCTTTTGGATTTATTGAGACATGATTAGGTACAGTAATTTCTGAATCAACTAAAGTATAGGTTTTTATTACATCATTACCATTAACTTTAATGGGACCATTTATATCTGTAGCTCCTCTATAGACTTGTTTTTGTTTATAAAAATTGTTTTGTCCATACGTAAAAAACGACGAGAAAATCATTAAAAAAATTACATATCGTAAATATGTTTTTTTGGCTATGTGTAAGGTAGAATTATTCATAAAATACTTCGGTTATGATTTATAGATAGTATACCCTAAATAATTATGGGCCGGTTTGATTTCATTTCCTTTTATTGATATATAACTTTCGTTTCGGAATAGCTTACTCTCTTTTTTCTCATTTCGAGTACGTGCAGAAAAAGAAATCTCAATTCTAGGCTTATTACTGATTAATCTTCCTTTGGAATCTTTGGAATCAATCTGATTAGCCAAATACAAAATTTGTTTTATGACATGGAAATTTGTTTTACGGATTTGAAAAATTATTTTGTAAAACGGATTAACTTCATTATCTTTTTTAGGAGTTATTTCACAAACAAAAAACTCACCCTTACTAGAAATTAATTTTGCATTAAACTCTTTTAAATAACGATCTACTACTAAAGGATTTTGTAATGTAGTTTCATCGCTTTGAATCATTGCAATTACTTTATTGACATTATCGATTCTAATTCCATAGGGTGGTAAAGTAATAATTTCTGTTTCTTTTATTTTAATATAACTAGAATTATCCTTTTTTATAATATACCCTTGGTACTTCTCAAGTATTTTATTCGTTACATAATCGGCATACATAATATATTGGCTGTTGTATGAAAAATAACTACTTTTTTGATAAGCTAATGATGCTTTTTTGATTATATCGTTAGCATTATATTTACTTTCTTTTTCTTGTGAAAAACTTAAGGTACTAATGAAATAAAACATTAAAAAACTGGTTTTTAATGTTTTGGAAAACTTATAAGATATCATATACTATTGTTTTTTTGCATTTCCACTACGAGTTTCTTGTATTGTAAACACTCCTTTTTCCGTTTCTTTTTTTATTCTTATTAAGCCTCCTTCTAAATCGTATTCATAATAAGTTGAATAATTATTTTCATCTAGTTCTGCCATTAAACGCTGTGTTTTTTGATCATATACGAAACTTTTCATACTCCCTTTACTAGGAATTATTCTCACATCATCAAAATAGGTAACTCTTTCATCATTATTTGAATTTACCAATTCCAGAAAAAAATCATCCGCAGTTTCTGGAACAACAAATTCACCAGTAATACGTTGCCAACCGTCTATTATATTTCCGGTAGGAAAAAATGATATATTATCCCGTTTGTTCTTATCAATTTTATCCGAAAATCCAATCAATACATAGCTGTTTTCATATTTTTTAAATTGTAAATAGGGATTGTTTTCATATTCTTCTTTTACCCATGCACTCACTAAATATTTTTCTTTGGGAACTAAATCAAAAGAAGCACAATTTTTACATTCAGGTGGAGTTGTACATCCTAGTTGATCATTTTTAACAGAAACAATATTTGAATCATCTGATTTTAAAAGCGCCCCGTCTAAACGTAAAACTCTAAAAGCAAAGCTATTGTTTCCCAATTGTCCTAATTCGCCTACGGCAACCGCATCATAAATAACATCAATTTTTTGACCTGGATTTAATACATAGCCTTCGCCAAAACTAATTTTCATCCAGTTTGCCTGTTCACAAGAAGTTTGACTCCAAGTATTCCATAAACTTTCTGTTGAACTAGAATTCTCTAGTGAACTTGCATAGGAAACACTACCACCTGCAGGTAAAGTAACTGGAGTTTCACAAGAATAATTAATGGTCATTTCACTTCCTCTCAATACTTTTTTAAATTCAGTTTGATCTCCTTGATGAGGCTTATTATTTACTAAATCGGTTACTATTAATGGAACCGATCCTCGATTCATAAATTCCATTTTGTATTGAATTTTATCGCCATTTCTCACTCTCTTTTCAGGGAAAACTTGCTGCTTTACCCCTAATGCAGTCCACTCATTATCCACAGGACACTTTACGTACATATTCGATGTTGCATAAACAATATTATTAACAACAATTTCCGTTTTACTTTCCTGACTATCTGTTTGTTCTGTATACACATTCAAGTTGTTTAATAAAATATCTCCAGCGTTAACTTCTTTAGATAATAGAGCATCAAATTCAATATATATATACTTATTATCTGTACAGTTGTAAGGGAGAATAAAATTAGGTTTTGAAGCTAAACTAATCTCTCCTGTTTGATTAAGTGGAGGACGCTGAACAAAAACATTACTATTGCTATTTGGAAAGTTTTTAATTTCAGATTGACTTTCTTGTAAATAATAAAATTCTCTGTCTAAAGGATTTGATTCATTAGTATAAGCATATCTAAATTGACCAGCATATAATATTTTATCACTTAGCAAATGCTTCAAATTGATGTTGGACAATTCAATCCTGCCATTATTTATAACTTTAATTCTAAATGTTACTGTTTCACCGGGGTTTGCATAAATTTTATTAGCAAACGTATTGGATGCATTTGTTTTGACTTTGTAATCAACTATTAAATTGGGAGTACAAGATTGGGATTTTAACTTAACTATAAACTTGCCAATTTGATTAAATGGAGTTATTATACTATCCGAATAGAAGTAATAATTTATATCCAAATTAGAAACTTGAGTATTTTTAAAATTGATATTCTTAATAAGATTTATAGGTGTATCCATAATGAAATGGACTTTTTCAACACTGCTATTTGGCTCTACGGTAGTATTCCATTTATTATTGTAATAGTAGGTTGCATTTTCAAACGGGTTACTAATCAGTTTATCTCTTAACGGAATTGGAATTTCTACCAATAAACTCGCTTTTTTATTATGATAGTCAGGAGATATATTACTCTTAATTTGTATGTAAGCTTGATCTAATGGACAAGTATCACATGGGAAATTTGAAACGGCATCGGCGTTCAATACGAATACCCCACCCTCACATTTTTCACATTGTGAATTTGAAAATTCAGATCCATTTGAAGGAGCAATTGGCACTGTATTTAAAGGAGACAAGGCACATGCTTCTGGAAAATTACCCGAAAGACTAACTGTAGGATGAGTCATACTCGTTTGTAGCACACATGTCTCACATGGGTACTGTACATATAAATCAAAATTTTGATTTATTTTATTAATTTCAGGAATACCCCATACTAATGAATTTTCTGACGGAATAACAAATGAAACCGGAGTGTACGAATTTTCTTGATATAGACCGATTAATTTTGCACAAGGAGGTAATTTAGCTGTAATTTTAGCGTCCGAAATTAGATACCTGTATTTGGAGTCAATCTCAGGATTAGAAGCCTGTATTTTATATAATATTACATTATCACTGTAACATAAAGAAGAATTGGTATTAGTTTCTTGAGTAAATATAATTTTTGCCCTGTTTAAAATATCACTCCCTTTAACTTGTTGAATTTGACTACTTATTGGAGTATTTCCAGAACAACCGAAAAGTACTTTAATTTCCTGATTAGCTTGGTCACAGGTATTTCCATTAGGAAACGCTAATTCCATCGTCGGTGCATTAATAGCTCCTCCATTGGAAACCCCTAGGGGGATTTTGTCAATAATAATTTTTTCAGGATTCTCATTATTGATAGTAGCTTCAAGAAGGATTCCATCAATATTAATTAGAGTTAGTGATCCCTTTTGAATTTCTAACCTCCCAATTTCACAATTATTAATCGAATTTAAGTTAAATTTTAAAAGAAAATGATTTTTCTTTCCAACTATCGAATCTATCGAAAATAAATTATTTTGGTCATTAGATGTTCCTCCACTTTGACTATGAGCTAAATACACTGGTAGCATTGATATGAATAGAACGAAATAGATGAGAAAATTATTTTTTTTGATACTTTTCATGGCTTTATCTTTGTATTGCAATTAATAACCTGTTAAATTTAAAGAGCAGTGGTACTAGGTACTGGTTTACACCCTTCAACTTTTCGAATGAATGTAGCTTTTGTGCCAGATTTAACCCCTAAACTTTTATTACCAGTATGAGATTTTTTAGTAGTTACAAATACCTGATTATCAATTAATCCTTGAGAAAAACCAAAATGTGGTTTTAAATAAAAAACATTAACCTCATTGTCGTAATCTTCAAAACCATCAAAACCAATTTCTCTATACTGTGAATTAGAAGCTACAGCAACGGGTAAAGTGTATTTGTTTCCATATTGTGCCGATGAATACCTGTTCAAAGCATCTTTGTTTTCAAGTTCAACCCCATAAGGGTTGTATTTTGTTACTTGACTTGCGAAAGTCCATCCAGCTGGATCAATACCCCATTTTTTGTTATTAATGCTGTAAAAAGAATTGAAATTGGTAAAAAAACCTGTTTTTCTGCGATGTGTAGTAACATCATTATTACGCCCTGAAAGGTAAGCATATGACTTTATTGGCCTCCAATTGCCTTTCAAATTGTAAATAAATGGGTTCACGGCTACACCTTCTCCATTTATAAGACCATTTTCATTTGGTAAGCCCATTTCGCATTGCGATTGCCAATCATCATTATACTCTATTGCACTCGCATTAATCACTTTACGATTATCTACACTGCCTTGGTAATTAAAAGTTGCATTCGTAATATTATTTACAAGAATACCATTATTAGATGGGTCAATTGGATTTATCATACTTGTTACAGAAGCCATATTTGCCATTTGCTGGTTCCTATTTCCTGACCTTACTACTTTAATATCAAATGCGTGAGTTGTATTTATTTCCTGCGAACTATTTCCTGAAATTAATTTCACGGCTTTTTTATCTGAATTATATCCATACACCCATAATTTAGTATATTCATGCCCTAATCCGTTGGGGTCATATATTAATTCATCTCCAATTTTTAAATATTTAGAAATATCTTCACTAGTAGGCATATCTTTCAAGGTAAATAAATTAGGTTGCCCTGAATAATTAATTAAGGTACCTTCTAAATCTAGATTTTCAGAAGCCATTCCCATATTATTATAGTACCAATAGGCAGGATAATTAAAACTGTAATATTTATCATCAAATTCATTGATAGTTTCTGTTAATAATACTTGTCCAGATTGAGAATCCCAAGCTAAATTTTTAGTGGAAACTCTTGAACCTAAATCATGGGCTACCTTCTCAATTAAAATACCTGTTTTATGAATTACTTTAGTTGTAACGGCAGTTCGTAACTGTGTGTCATGGTAACTACCTCTAGGCAATAATAAAGGAACGAAGCCTGGAAAAATGCCAATAAGGAAAGATGCTAAATTGCCATCAAAACCAAAAGAAGTAGATGAACTAGTGCTTTCATTAAAATCATTTACCATGTCATAATCAACTCCTATCAACTGCTTTTGAACTTCCCCTTTTGAATTTATAGTTGGTAATTCATTTGTTAATTTATTATTGCTATCTACATTATATTTATATTCTACCATTGAAATAGGTTTACTGTCAATACCTTCTGGATATACCTCTTCCGATTTTAATTTTCCATTCATATCATTGGTCTCTATTACAAAACCTTGAGAAGCAGTAACGTGTAACCGTGAAAATTCAAACATCATGCTGAGTAATAAGTTTGATTGACTATGTGTAGGTGTTAATTGCCTATCAGTAAAATCAACTTTTGTAGGAAAATCTTTTGAAGTGTAAAAACTAGTCACTGTTTTACCTGTCCCATGTTTTTTCAAGGATTTTCCGTTTTCATTTTTGTTTAGATTAGTTACGGTAACTCTCGAATATGTTACTTTTGGTGACGGAAAAAAACTCTCTCCAAATGGTTTTTCAACGTAATTCAATTCTTTAGGAGCACTTAATATTTCAGCATAATTTCCAGTTTTTGCATAAAATGGTTCTACAAAAGGATTTTCATTTGAAGCATTGGGTTCAAACGTTGCAACTCCAGAAGAAGATGTACCATTTGAATCTGAATAATTATATTCTTGTCCATATTTTTCTTTATACGTTTCATTTGTTTCAACTGAATTCATAACATTCCACTCATCACTGAGAGTTATTTTTTTCACCCTCAATCCTCCACCTAATTTTTTACCATTTGGATTTTCCAATCGAATCCATGACTTGGTAGGATCAAATCTTTGGGCACATTTTTTTTCTAATAACCTAGCATTAGGCCCTGTTACAAGTTCTTTCATTGCACCAATACTAGATACCAGATCGCGAACAATAGCAAATACTTTTTTATTTACCTCGTCACCACCACTACTGTAAATCAATCTGTTTAAATAAGTTCTTCCGAATCCCCACCCAGTTTTACTTATTGGATTAACTTGTCTATTATTAATTACCAATCCACCATCTAAATTGACGAATTTAAGAGGAATGGATGCAATACCATTTACATCAACGCGTATGTCTAAATCTTTTTTAATTTCAAAATAGCCACTTACATAGTCACTTTTATCAGTGGTCATATTTAGTAGAAAACGAAAATAAATTGGTTTGTCAATGTTTTCAGAAAGGTACTTTTTAATAAATTCTTCTTTTGTAATATTTTTATCTAATGGGTCTACTTTTACATAAATATATCTATTTTGATTTATTCCAAAATCATATAACAAATTACTATCTCTTACGTTTACGTCAGGTCCAGATCCGATAACTTTAAACATTTGCATTGCTTTTTTATTTTGTACATAGGCGTAATCATCACTTTCTGTACTCACTTCAATTTTCCCTCCTGAAGGTAAATCAATGGTTTTCAAAGTCCAAGCTCCGGTATTTATATCTGCATCTGCTTTGTTTTGTTCTACGAATGGAAATTCAGCATTTGGAATTCCATTTTTATTTGAATCTTTATAATTCCCCCAAATATCAAACCCTTTAATATGATAATTAGGATTACTGGCTGTGCTTTCTCCATATCCAAAAACATATGGTGTATATTTTCCCATATTTGAGTTTCTATAAGTAAAATACACTTTTTCCAATGTTAATTTACCTCGTTTGTTATTAGCATCTGTCGGTAAATTAGAAGGAATTCCTGCGCACAGATTATAATTATATTCAAAATGAGCTATTTTAATTGGAGTAATTATACTTGATAACACAGGATCAATTATTTTTCCGTTTCTATCTTTTTGCAATTCTGATTTTGAATACAAGCGAATACTTTTAATTCTTTTCATGCTCTGGGATCCCATCCCACCAGATTCGCTATCTACACCCATTGCATCCAATCGGTCTTCTAAGTCAATAAAAGCAATATGGGTTTTAGTTTCTATTGCTTTTAAATACACCAATTCTTTTTCTCCATATAAATAGGATGCTTTTTGATCGTGTTTACCCGATTTTAACCCCTCATTATATGAAGCTGTATTCTTTTGGTAAGGAACTCTCCATCTATAGTTAGCTATGTAATTTTTGTCATCAGCATGAGAATATTCAAATTTTGTATATTTCCCGAAATCATTATCCGATGGTCCATTAAAGTCAATATCCTGATAGTCTGGAGACAATATACTAGAGATTAAATAAGTATGTGCATAAGAAGGAGTTGTTATTTTATTTACATAATGATCACTACTACCTGTTCCATTTCCTTTTACTGATCCATTATAGGAAACTAAACCATTTTGTATATTCCCATCAGTACGGCTTGACACGTCAAAAGTTGCTTCTACCTTAGTTGTATTATAGGCTGTTTTTCCGTAAACATAAGTTGAGCCATCAGTTTGTATTACTTTCATTCCAGCGGTATGATGTTGTTTTCCAAATTTATTTTTAAAAATAAATTTGTCATCAGCCTCTTTTTGTGATACTTTTTGAACTACTTGGTTTCTAGGAATTCTGCCATCACGTTTTAGTCTGGACGAGAAAGGACTTTCTACATATTCTTTATTTGATGCTTTTACTCTATAACTTGATTTTGCAAACATGTTATAACCTTTACCACCAAGTTTAATATCAACCGCTTTGTTGCTGTGTAACCTGTTTTCATAAAGACCGCTTTCATTATCTACATTTAATTCTCCTATCATTTTATATGAGACAGCTTGATATTCTATATTGTTTTTATCTAATTTACTTTCTTCAAATACAGGTAATGCAAAATTGTTAGATTTCCATTTTCCAGTTTTAGCAAGAGAATTAGAGAGATTAAAATTAAGTCCCATATGAACTAGATTACCTCCACCAAATTCTGCCCCTCCAGATAGTCCTGCTCCAACATCAGTGACATCATCATTATAAACATAGCTTACCTGTGAACGATAAGGTCTAAACATACCTGAAATCCCTTGTCCTTCTACATTGTATATATCATAAGTGTAGTTAGTAACTGGTAAAACAGTTGTGTTTTGACTGATTGGTTGTTCTTTTTCACGATTATAATCTAAAACACCTTCTTTAGTTCCTTTATGATGGGTAAAGTCGTAACCATAACCCCCAATTGTCCTATCTTTATAAATAGGATTAATTGTCTGTATTGAACCGTAACCTAATATATTACCTTGTGCTTCTCCTCCCAAAATTTCAGTACCCAATGCTGCATTAAAAGTGTAATTATCATTTATAAACCCAATTCGTTTGGTTGGAGTATGATTGTGCGTCATATTGAATGACAGGCTACCGCTCAATGTTCCACTTTTCACATCTTTATTTTTCCCCATAGAGGTAACAGACATACTCATATTCTCTAAACCTTTTCTACTACTTAAAGTCGTACCAATTCCTGTCGTTAAACCAATAGTCTTGTCATTTATATCCTTTACATTACTAGATATACTTACCGAGGGACTTATTGTTGCACCATCGGCAGTTGAGGAAGAAAAATCAAAGTTTAAACTAGATCCTTGTAAGTTTTCAGACAGTGCAAAACTAACCCCAACTGAAGGTTTAAATGTAACCCCTTCATAATTATTATATTGAGCTCCTAAACCTAAACTAAAGGGAAAATCTTTTCCAAAAAATGCGGGATTAGCTTTGAAATTGACTCCGGCCGTTACATTTTTACGAAGATCATTTTCATAGCGCATTGGGTCTCCATTAAAATCGTCAGGAAGCCCCCTAACTTGTCGATTAATTTGTCCTACGTTAAGATTCCACCCTAATCCAACCCAAGAAGCTTCTTGATCCATTGTAACTCCTGAATTATAAGCTAGGTTTATAGGATAACCTCCCACATCCATAATAGGAATATTATAGTTAAAATCACCACTCGCTAAATCAATCATGTCTGATGTACCGATAGGTGTAAAACTATTAAACTCAGGTTGAGTAGGTCCACTAGTTAGTGCATACATTTGTAAAGGCTGTATCGATTCTAAAAGAATCATCATGGCTAAGTAAATAGCCAGCGTTTTCTTAAACTTACTTTTTTTAACTTGTTGAATCATAAGGCTATTTGAGTATAAGTATCTTTAAATTTAAACTTAAGAGTTCCTTTCCTAAAAAGAAAGTCATTATAAACCAATTGTATTTTATCATTTGGATCTATTCCGCTAAAGAACAACAACACTTTTTGATAAGGTGCAATTTTATAGCTTCGTTCATAACTAACTCCAGAACAAGGAATAGTATCTTTTTTTGAAGTCACCACATAGAAATCTTTATCCAAACCAAAAGACATATATTTTACGGCATTGGTATATTCCATTCCTGTAAAGTCTTTTGAGAGTATATCTTTTTCTTCGTCTTGCTGGAATGTAAATTCGATGATGCGTTCTCTTTTATTTTCTTCGTAGAGCGAATCAACAAGCACTAGATTTTCGTTCCCTTTATCTTTTAACAAATAATATTGAATTGGAACTTCAGTAGCAACAAAGCCTATGTCGTCTACTTTTTGGATATATACGCGGGATTTCCAGCCTACCTTTTCCAAATTGAAATAGCGATCTCTAATTTCGGAGTCACCTTTATTATCATCCCCCCCTTTCTTACAAGAAAAAAATACAAAAACAAAAAGCAAACAAAATATCTTATTTAAGTCCCTCATACTTTTTGTTTATATAAATAAGCAACTCGTTTGTCACATCTATAGTTTCATCAGCAAACAAAACGCTCCTTTTATTTTCCGAACCAATGACTAATTGATATTTATTTTCTTTAGAGAATTCATTTACATAGCCATGAATTCTTGCCCAAATTTTTAAAGACTCTTCTGAAGCAAAATTTTGGTTGAATTGCTCCAATTCTTCTTTTCCCTTGATGAAATTTTGCATTACTATTTTCTTATCTCCTTCTGAAATTGTTTGAGATTGCAACTTAGAATACAGAGAATCTAAACTCAATTTCCGAGTATTAAATTCTTTTTCCCCAATTCGCTTCATTTCTTTTGTCATGTTGAAACTATCAAAGAGTTTGCTGTTGTCAGCATAAACAATTTTTTTACTTGATGCTAGAATATTAGAAGCAAAAACAATAATCAATATACCTATTAATACGATATTGATTACAACTAGAAAATTTAATTTATTTTTTATCACAAAATATCTTGTTAAAATTTACACAAATATAGTATTTTTTCTTACTTTATAACATCTCTTATTAAAAATTTCTTCAAAAGTCTAATAATTATTGTTAATTAACAATACCCACTTTTGGTGATATTTGATATTTAAAAGAAAAAAGATTTACGATCCACACAAGAAGAAAACGTAAAAGCAATCTCTGATATGTTTTTATTTCTTTTTCCTATGCACTATTTTTAATAAATTATCTGTTCATTGATACCGAAATCATCAGATTTTCTTATCCACAAATTGACAAATTGTTCGCTAAACTTTACTTTAATTGTTAAGATTAATAGGTATATTAAAAATAGTTATGATAGATTTTTTTATAGAAATCCTAAGTATAATTTCATTCGCACTTACAGAGAGTGTTTTTTATGGAACGAATCCTTATCAGACCCCGGTATTTATTTACTTCCAAGAGGTGCTGTAAGCATTGGTAAGATGACCATTGGACAACGAGACGCCTCAATGACTATCATAAAAGATTTTATGATTGGTAAAGCACTTGTTTACTGCTCTAAGCTTTAACCCCTAATTAAATGCTGTAGATTACTTGTCGCAGTAAATAATAATGATGACTAGCAGGTAAAAGCATTACTTAAAAATAAGGAAATTTATATTGTGCTATATCAAAACTGCACTTTTAAATTCTGGCAAGGCTACAGCAAGAATACTGATGAACAAAAGAAACAAGTTTTACAACTCTTGTGGATTGTCATTAAGCTGACAAAAAGCAATAAATCGGAACCAAAAAGTAGTGAATCATTATATAAACAAACGGAGATGATATAATTCTTATAACCATCTTGAAAGAATTCAACGTTGATATTATTGGCTGATTTGTCTTACCGTCATTGAAATTTCGCTCAACCAACAAAATGAAAAAAAATATTCCGAACGGAAGTATATGCATTCATTTTATAAAAAAGTCAGCCTTGAAAAAAGTTGCATTCATGTTCTTGAAGAAATTAATAACCCTGAAAGGCATATTAAAAAAAAGTCAACAGAAATTTATAAATAAAACCACACTCTAAAATTAAGATTTGTTCTTAACCATATCTTGTCGCTAAGGTTAGCATGTCCAATATTTCAAATTAAATCAAGCTAACACCAAAAATTAAAATATAGAGCTGCTAAAGAGAAAAAAACTATTAATGCTCCAGTGCAAGATAGATTATACCTATCCTTTTTTTGTTTGATTCAAAAAGGTATCTTTGCATCGTCGAAATTAAACTCCTATTTAAAATTAGAGACCTAATTAGAGACCCCTTAATTTTAACAAACAAAAAAACCTTATTTTTAGGCACTTTTATAATATGAATTACTTATCTGTTGAAAATATCTCTAAATCTTTTGGAGAAAGAACACTTTTTGAAAATATTTCTTTTGGAATCAATAAAGACCAAAAAATTGCCTTCATAGCCAAAAACGGCTCTGGAAAAACTACTATCATGAGTATTATTAATGGTCTTGAAGAACCAGATACGGGACAAGTAGTTTTGAGAAAAGGCATAAAAATGGCTTTCCTTTCGCAAAATAACAATTTGCAAGACGAATTGACCATTGAAGAAAGTATTTTCGCATCAGATAATGAGACTTTGAAAGTGATTGAAGCGTATGAAAAAGCGTTAGAAAATCCTGAAGATGAGGAAGCATACCAAAAAGCTTTTGACGGAATGGATCAGCACAATGCGTGGGATTTTGAAACGCAGTACAAGCAAATTTTGTTCAAACTGAAGTTGGAAGATTTTAAACTGAAAGTGAAGAATCTTTCGGGTGGACAGAAAAAACGGTTATCACTGGCTATCATTTTGATCAATCGTCCTGATTTATTGATTCTGGATGAGCCTACGAATCACTTGGATTTAGAGATGATTGAATGGCTGGAAAGTTATTTTGCCAAAGAAAACATTACGTTGTTTATGGTGACACACGACCGTTTCTTTTTGGAGCGTGTTTGTAACGAAATCATCGAATTAGACAACGGAAAATTATACCAATACAAAGGAAATTACTCTTATTATTTAGAGAAAAAAGAGGAACGCATCGCATCCGAGAATTCTAGTGTGGATAAAGCGCAGAATCTTTTTGTGAAAGAATTGGAATGGATGCGCCGTCAGCCAAAAGCGAGAACGACCAAATCAAAATCGCGTCAGGATGATTTTTATGTAATTAAAGAAAAAGCACAAAGTCGCCGTCGCGAAAATAAAGTGGAGCTTGAAATTAACATGGAACGTATGGGAAGCAAGATTATCGAGCTTCACAAAATTTCCAAAAAATTCAAAGATCACGTGATCATGGATAATTTCAGTTTTGATTTTCAACGTGGCGAACGCATTGGAATCATTGGAAAAAATGGAACTGGAAAATCGACTTTCTTGAATCTCTTAACAGGATCTATTCCGCTTGATGCAGGGAAAGTAGTTGTTGGTGAAACCATAAAAATAGGATATTATACGCAAAGTGGCATCAATCCAAAGCCGGGTCAGCGTGTTATTGATGTGATTAAGGAATACGGAGAATTCATTCCGTTGATGAAAGGAAAATTGATCTCGGCTTCGCAATTATTGGAACGTTTCTTGTTTGATGCTAAAAAACAATACGATTTTGTCGATAGATTGAGTGGTGGCGAATTGAAACGTTTGTACTTGTGTACGGTTTTGATTCAGAATCCAAACTTCTTGATTCTGGATGAGCCAACCAATGATTTGGATATTGTGACACTAAATGTTTTGGAAAGCTTCCTTTTGGATTATCCTGGATGCTTAGTTGTAGTTTCGCACGACAGGTATTTCATGGATAAAATTGTGGATCACTTATTCATTTTTAGAGGTGATGGTGTGGTGGAAGATTTCCCTGGAAACTATTCTGATTTTAGAGCCTACGAAGACAGTGCTGACGTGGCTCAAAAAGAGGAAAACAAAGCGGAAAAGAAAGACTGGAAACAAAACAATCCAACCGGGAACCTGACTTTCAACGAGCAAAAAGAATTTCAAAAAACGGAACGAGAAATCAAAGATTTAGAGATTCAAAAAGCAACTATCGAACAATTATTCTCGGATGGAAAAATCGAAGAAGCAGCTATCGAGAAAAAAGCCAACGAATTGAAAAATATCATCAATAAAATTGAGGAGAAAGAAGAACGATGGTTTGAACTTTCTGCGAAGATAGAGGGATAAAATTAGTATTCAGTGTTCAGTCGCAGTTTGCAGCATGAGACACTTTCTTCAAATAATATTCTAAACAACACCCACAACAGAATGAGATTTTGTTGTGGGTGTTGTTATTTAAAGCAAAAAAGTGATTATAAATTCGTAAGAAAAATTAGAGCAAATTAAAAGTTCCTTTGATGTTTTGTAGTTTATTTTATATATTTTTGAGAGAAATAAAGCCTGATATTTGTCAGACCAAGCCTCCCAATTTTGGGTAGATTGGGATGATTTTGTCAGACCTATATGCAAGTTAGCCGTAATTATAAAAAAATCGTGCATAGAAAAACCAATCAAAAAAATGAAGAAATCAATTTTAATTATAAGTTTCCTATGTTTAACTATTTCCTGTTTTAGTCAAAAAGCGAAGAATTCAAAAAACAATTTAAAACAAAAAATAGACAATTATCTAAAAGAAATTATTGAAGTTAATGAAATTCCAGGTTCAGCAGTTGCAGTTATAAAAAATGGAAAAGTTATCTACGAGAAATATTATGGAAAAAGTTCAATAGAAGAAAATACGCTTGTAAATGAAAACAGAATTTTTAGATTATATTCCACCACCAAATTGATTTCAGCGGTTGCTGTTTTTCAACTTATTGAGAAAAACAAATTATCATTAGAAGATAAAATTGCTAAATATTTGGATAATCTTCCTGAAGAATGGCAAGATGTTAAAATCAAAAATCTAATAACACATTCATCAGGTTTACCAGATATTGTAAAATTTGAAGACATTCCGTATTCTTTAGATGAAAGTGAAAAATGGTCGCGGTTATACAAAAAACCAATGGAGTTTGAAACTGGGGATTATTACAGTTACAATCAAACCAATTATTGCTTACTTACAAAAATTATTGAGAAAACATTTGGGTCAACATTTGAAGATTATGTATTAAAAAATCAATTCCCTTCTGCAAAAAAGGGAGTTGTTTTCTCAGCAAATTCTTCAGAATCCATTCCTGATAGAGTTATTCATCATCTCTTTGATTTTAAAAAGAATAGATATGAAAGATTTAATGCTGATCACGGTAAAATTCATAATTCAGGAAGTGGTTTGAATATTACATTGAAAGAATTTATAGCTTGGAATGAAAGATTAGATGAAAATATTCTTTTAAATCCAGCAACAAAAAATTCAATGTGGAGCCCATTTCAGTTTAAAAACACGAAAGACAACTTTCTTTACGGTTGGGGAATATACGAAACAAACAAAATAAAATCATTTGGTTTTAGTGGTGGAAATATGACAGCTTTTAGAAAATTTATTGATAATGATTTGACTATTATATTTTTATCAAATGGCTATAAAAATTATAATGTAGAAGAACAAGTAATTGACCATATTGCTGGTATAGTTGATGAAAAATTATTGGACAGTAATTTATTAGCAGATGAAAAAATCACATCTGATTTTTATAAAAATGATTTTGAAAAAGCAGTAAAAAATTATGATACAATAAAAAACCAAAATCCGACACGAAACTTCGAAAACAGATTAATTACGATTGGATATAATTTGATGAATAATGAAAATTTAAAAGACGCAATTAAAGTTTTTGAATTTAACGTAAAAGAAAATCCAAATTCTTCAAATGCTTATGATTGTGTAGCCGAAGCGTATTTTGCAAATGGACAATTAGAATTATCAAAACAGAATTATCAAAAATCATTTGATATGTATTCAGGAAATACAAACGCAAAAGATATGGTTAATAAAATTGATGAAATGTTGAAAAAATAATAACTACGGCTAATCGAGTAGACGGGTCCGCCAATAACTGACGGACTGCGCCTCTCACACCACCGTACGTATGGGTCCCCGCTCTTCGAAGTATACAATAGTTCTTGGTTAAGCTGCGCAAATGTCTCTGACTTTGCGCCCATAACAATGAGTAACAAAATAATAAAGCAAAAAACCACAACAAAATCTAATTCTGTTGTGGTTTTCATTTTATAAACTCGTATAAATGGTTTACGCCAAAAACAAGGTCTTCTTGTGATAATTATATAAAATCGAATCGTAAAGGGTTACTTTAGGCGCAACTTTTTCGGAAGAAGCATCAAACTTGATACCGTTGTATTTGCGGAACAAGTAAATCTCTTTCAAACAATTAGACAAACTCTTATGGATTAATGTCTTAAAAGTTGGCAATTTTTTGTCTCCTACCAATAAATCAATTTGGTAATTCGAACTCGTTTTCGATATATTATTTCCGATGATTCTTATAGTAAATTTTGTCGGAATTCCGTTTTGTTCCCCTTGATACTCTATTACCATAGTATTTAAAATTAAAATGTGGTTAAATTAGATAATGCTCAACTTTTATATTTATTGAATTCTATATTAAAGATACTAATATAAAGAAAACTGCATAATAACAGCCCCTAAATTATTAATTTACAACAAAAATAATTAATAAAACGGTTTTGAACCTAATTTAAAACTCTAAAAATTTCATAAACTTATAACTACTACCAAGGAATAGGATTGTAATCTTTCAAAAACTTCCCACACCAATGTTTTCCTGTATTGATACCGTCAAACAATGGATCCATAACCCGTGCAGCACCATCCACAATATCTAATGGCGGTTGGAAATCTTCAAATCAAAAATCATGGTACCATGAATTACTTGAGAGTATGAATTATTTTGCGTATTTTTGAATTATACTATTTAAAAACATGAATGCAATAGAAAGCCATACCGAGGATATAACAACATTGTGCAAAACGCACAATGTTAAGTCATTGTATGCCTTTGGTTCCGTTTTAACTGAAAAATTCAATGACGAAAGTGACATTGACCTAATCGTTGAATTTCAACCGTTAGATGTTTTAGATTATGCCGATAATTATTATGATTTAAAATTCTCATTAGAAACCATATTAAAAAGACAAATTGATTTGCTTGAAGAAAAAGCTATTAAAAATCCTTATTTTAGAAAAACTATAAATCAAAATAAACAACTGATTTATGGACAATAACATTAAAACTTGGCTTTATGATATTTTAAGTTCAATTAATGAAATCGAAAGTTATTTTGTTGATTCTCCCAAAGAATTTAAAGTTTATGAAAATGATTTAAGGACTAAAAGAGCTGTTGAAAGGAATATTGAAATAATTGGTGAAGCAATGAATCGAATTTTAAAAGAAGATAGCGAAATCATTATTTCGAACTCCAGAAAAATAGTGGATGTTAGAAATAGAATAATTCATGGTTATGATTCGGTTTCTGACGAGGTGATTTGGGGAATTGTAATACGACATTTACCCATTCTGCAAAAAGAAGTCGAAAAAATGCTAGGAGAGTAATAAATACTTCTGCCTTTACACCCACAATAAAAAACCACAACAAATATTAGATTCTGTTGTGGTTTTATTTTTTATCTAATAAAGTTTTCAATTAAAAACTTTCGACTGAAAACTAAAAAACTACCAAGGAATAGGATTGTAATCCTTCAAAAACTTCCCACACCAATGTTTTCCTGTATTAATACCATCAAATAACGGATCCATAACCCGTGCGGCACCATCAACAATATCTAATGGCGGTTGAAAATCTTCTTCTTCCTGTTTTCTTTTGGCTAATTCTGCGGGATCTTCGTCGGTTACCCAACCCGTATCTACCGCATTCATAAAAATTCCGTCTTTTGCCAATGTTCCTGAGGAAGTATGAGTCAACATATTCAAAGCGGCTTTGGCCATATTGGTATGTGGATGGCGGTCTTCTTTAAAAAAGCGATGAAACTTTCCTTCCATAGCCGAAACATTGATGATGTGCTTTTGTCCGGTGTTGTCTTTCTTCATCACTTCCGAAAGGCGGTTACACAATACAAAAGGCGCTACTGAATTCACCAGCTGCACTTCAATCATTTCAGTCGTTTCTATTTGTCCCAATCGCAAACGCCAGCTGTTGGTTTTTCTCAAATCTACTTGCTGCAAATCGGCATCGAGTTCCCCTTCCGGAAAAACTTCATTTGCCACCAGCGCATTATCAAAAGAATACGGAATCTGGGATAATTTGGCGGAAGCCCGCAAACCAATTCCAGGTTCTGGTCCGTGCCAAGTCACCGGCATATTTTGATTCGAAGAAACTCCTGATATCAAGACTTTTAATTCATCCAAACAATTGGTATGATCCAGTAATAATTCTTGCGCTTGTTGGGGTAAAGATGCTATGGAAAGCGCTTCATTTTCCATTAAATGGGTATAGAATCCGGCGGGACGTCTTACCGTTTGTGCCGCATTATTGATTAAGATATCCAAACGTTCGTATTTTTGCTCTATGAAATTGCAAAAAATTTCCACACTGGGAATGTGTCGTAAATCCAATCCGTGAATTTTCAAACGATGTCCCCATTCCATAAAATCATCTTCCTTAGAAAAACGCAATGCTGAATCCACCGGAAAACGAGTCGTAGCAATAACAGTCGCTCCACCACGCAGCAACATCAAAGTAATGTGATAGCCTATTTTTAAGCGAGAACCCGTAATAACAGCTACTTGACCTTTTACGTCTGCGGTTTGAAAACGTTTAGCATAATTAAAATCACCACAATCGGTACACATCGTATCATAAAAGTGGTGCATTTTAGTAAACTCGGTTTTACATACATAACAATTTCTGGGAGTTTCCAGTTCTAATTGTTCTTTAAGAGCGAGATGGTTTATAGCCAACAATTTTGGCGCCACAAAAACACTCGCTTCACGGGCATGCCGGATTCCGGTTTCCTTACGGGCGGTTCTATCCCGCTTTTCCATTTTCCTTTTGATTGCTAGCTTTCCGTCCTTTTTTCTACGGGAAAGCTCGTCTCGATCCGGTCTGGAAAACATTCCTGCCGCTTTGATTAAGGCCGTTCGTTGTTCTTTTGGGATATCAAATATTTGATCTGTATCCGTATTCAATTGTGCCAAAATAGCGATGCATCGGTCTATTTCTTCCGAGCTTATGGCAGTCTTATTCTCTATTGCTGATGTTATCATTATATAAAACAGGCATTTTTATTAGCAAAAATACCAAGGGTGCAAATATACTATTTAAAGTGAATAGTATTTAGTGAGAAGTGATTCGTGTAATACCTGAATTATTACTAATTATAAAGGCATACACTTTCAGAATTAACCGTGTTTAATCTGTAAGGGAATTAACTTTTAAAATATTTCACGTTAGAATCTGCGTGAATCTGCCAAATCTGCATGCCTATATTTTCACGCAGATTTGGCAGATTTACGCAGATTATTCACTCCGCACTAATTACTCTTTTTTCGTATCTTCGTGCCTTCTTTATAAAAGCCCTAATAATAGCTATGTTTTTCCAAATAAAATCGTACTTACAATTCCTTTGGCACTCTAAAAATGAGCATGCGGTACATTCACCTTTTGTGTTTACTTTATTGACAAAATGCTTTTATGACAAAAAATCAAAACCCGAATATGCTGTTCTGAAGAATTATAGAAAATCACTTTTAGAAAACAACAATACCATTGAAGTCACTGATTTTGGCGCAGGTTCGAAAGTTTTCAAGTCCAATACAAGAGCAATCTCCAAGATTGCAAAAACGGCTGGAATTTCTCCGAAGCGAGCCCAATTATTATTTAGAATCACGAATTATTTGCAGCCAGAATCTATTTTAGAAATTGGCACTTCATTAGGATTAGCAACTTCCGCGCTTTCATTAGGTAATTTAACAGCAAAAATAATCACTTTAGAAGGTTGTCCGGAAACTGCAAAAATTGCTCAATTGCAATTGCAAAAATTCAATTGCAACAATGTAGAATCTATTATAACAGCGTTTAATTCTTATTTAGAGAACGGGAATTCATCACTGAATACTGCAACGGAACACTACAAACTGAACACTGAACACTTTTCCTTAATCTACTTCGACGGCAATCACTCCAAGAAAGCAACGGTAGACTATTTCGAATTATTACTTCCAACAACAATTAACGAAACCGTTTGGATATTCGATGACATTCATTGGTCACCAGAAATGGAAGAAGCGTGGGAAATCATAAAAAAACATCAAAAAGTGACCGCAACCATTGATACTTTTCAATGGGGATTGGTATTTTTTAGAAGAGAACAACCCAAAGAGCATTTTGTAATTCGCGTTTAACGCAAAAAAAAATGACAGCCATTACTGGCTGTCATCTTTCCTTTGAATTAGTAATTCCTTATTCTTTAGCTCTTTTCATTTCTCCAGATTTTGCTCCCATTCTATTCACTTTCAACATTGGAGCAAATTTGAATTTTAAAGCAGCAATTTTTCTGTTATCATCAGACGAAAGTCCTTCTTTTTCAACAGTGTTTTTTCTGCTGTCAAGTGCTTCGTACATTAATTTAATTTCATCCCAGTCTTCACGTGAATAACTGTCTTTATTATCTTCAGCAGTATGGATGAATTGTTGGTAAACGCTATGTATATTAGCTGCGTTTACCCAGCTAAAATTCATATCATCCCCAATTTTTCCTTGACCAAATAAAGCATTTCTTAATTGTTGTTTTGCATTTACTGGCACAGCAACAATTTCTTGTTCCGCTTTTTCAGCGTCATATTTAGCTTTTAAAGCTTCATATTTGGCTCTACTTGCATCAAGACGCTCTTGCGCTGCCGCATTATCTTTCATGTTTGCAATAGCAGCTTCAGCTTCTCCGCTTTTCAATTCATAAGTTGCTTCAATCCCCTGCCAGTTACCTTTAGCATCTTCTGCTGCAACATTACCTACTGAATCTACATACATTACATAAGTATCAACTGTTTTATCTGCTTGTTCTGCTTTTTCATCCTTACAAGATGCAAATCCCATTGCGATTACCGCTAAACCTAATACCAATTTTGTATTTTTCATAATTACTTGATTTATTAAACATTATATAAGCAAATGTAATTCAAATTATATTATATTTAATAAATAACCAAAAATTATGAAACTAATTAAATTAATTGTGATATAAAACAACAAAAAGTGTGAATTGTATAAATTTAGATTAAAATTGTGTAAAATAATAAATCCAGATTTTATATATAAATAAAATCCAAAAGTGCTGTTTTAAGGAAATAAGTCAAAAAACTAAATATGTAGGATTTGATTTTTTTGGTGAATTAAATTGAACTAAAAAATTGTAACAAATTTAAAAAATGACTACTTATTAATAATTCAAAAGTCTTTTGTACTTTTAAAATCTAAAACTTAATAGTACCCAACGCACTGTCGAAGGGCAAAAATCGTAAATCCTAATGGCAAACCCGCTAATAAAAATAACCAATATCAAACGAGATTTCGTACTTGGAAATGAAATTGTTTACGTCCTAAAAGGCATTGATTTAAAAATAAATAAAGGCGAATATGTGGCACTAATGGGACCTTCGGGATCCGGAAAATCTACTTTAATGAATTTATTAGGCTGTTTGGACACGCCTACTTCAGGAAGTTACATTCTGAACGGAAAAGATGTAAGTCAGATGAAAGATGATGAATTAGCTGAAATTCGCAATAAAGAAATAGGATTTGTTTTCCAGACTTTTAACCTTTTGCCAAGAACAACTGCCCTAGATAATGTGGCTTTACCCATGATTTACGCAGGTTTTTCTAAATCGGATAGAAATAAGCGAGCCACTGAAGTATTGGAACAGGTAAATCTTGCTGATAGAATGGATCACCAGCCCAACCAACTTTCAGGCGGACAACGCCAACGTGTGGCTATTGCGAGAGCTTTGGTCAATAAACCGTCCATCATTCTTGCCGATGAACCTACAGGAAATTTAGACAGTAAGACATCGCTTGAAATCATGAAACTTTTTGGTGATATTCATGCCAATGGAAACACTGTAATTTTAGTAACTCACGAGGAGGAAATTGCTCATTATGCGCATAGAATTATTCGTTTGAGGGATGGAGTTATTGAAAGTGATACTACAAAACAAGTGGTCAGTATTCAGTCACCAGTGACCGGATAAAATACAGTACTAATTTCAAGAAATAGCATGAATTTTATAATTTATAAGTTTGTGAAATTTATTTGCCTTTTTAAATTCGTGGGAATTAATGTAATTCGTGTTAGATAAAATATAATTCTTTTCTAAATTAAATAAATGAAAATCGCTATACTAACCTGCAAAAAACTTCCTGATTTAAATCCCGAAGATCAAAAAATAATTCCTGCATTAGCAAAATATAACATTGAAGCCAAAGCGGTAATTTGGAGTGACAAAACAATCAATTGGAGCGATTTCGACTATTTAATTTTTCGCAACACTTGGGATTATTTTGAGAAAGAAACCGAATTTAATATTTGGCTGAACCAAATAGAAAAGCTGGGAATTAAAACGCTTGACCCCATTGAAGTAATCAAGCAAAATATACACAAGTTTTATTTGCGAGAAATGGAAAAACAGAGAGTCTTAATTTTACCAACAGTATTTATTGATAAAACGGATAATCTCAATCTTGCAGAACTTATTCCATCACATTGGGAGAAAGCAGTTATAAAACCAGCATTTTCTGCAGGATCGTATCTTACCGAAGTTTTTGAAGTATTGCATACTCAAGAAATAAACGAAAAATACAAAGGGATAGCTTCGGAGAAAGAGTTGCTTCTGCAGGAGTTCATGCCACAAATTCAAACATTGGGCGAAACTTCTTTTATCTTTTTCAATAAAAAATTCTCCCATGCCGTAAATAAAAAACCTGTTGATGGGGATTTTAGGGTTCAATCTTTATTTGGAGGAAAATATAATTTAGTACAACCCAGCCAAGAATTAATTGAAAAAGCACAAAAAATTGTTCACACTTTCCCAGAAAATTTACTGTACGCCAGAGTTGACGGAATAGTAATTAATGATGTTTTGTACTTAATGGAAATTGAATGCATTGAACCTGATTTGTATTTCAATCTTAGTGAAGGTTCACTGGAACGATTTGTTGCAGCAATAGTGGAATTAATATCCTAAATTTGTTTTTTTATTATACGATTATCCTTTATAACACCTATTCAAAAATGGTTGCCACGAATTACACGAAAAAACACTAATTTCTTTAAATTCTAATTAAAAATTCGTTTAAAAATTGGTGCAATTCGTGGCAAAAAAATATTTAGTTAACTTAACGGACAAGCATATTTTATTAAAACGCAAACAAATTACCAACAAACAAATAAACCTTAGATGAAAGTATACACAAAGACTGGAGATAAAGGAACAACAGCGCTTTTTGGCGGAACCAGAGTTCCAAAAGACTATGCCCGCATAGAAAGTTATGGTACTGTTGACGAATTGAATTCTCATATTGGTTTAATTCGGGATCAGGAAATGAATATACACTACAAAGAAATCCTTATAGAAATTCAAGATCGGCTGTTTACTGTTGGTGCTATATTGGCCACACCTCCTGAAAAAGAGGTAATGAAAAACGGCGAACTTCGTTTAAAAAAACTGGGGATTATCGAGTCCGATATCGAATTATTGGAAAATGAAATCGATGCAATGGAAGAAGCATTGCCGCCAATGACTCATTTTGTACTTCCTGGCGGACATACCACTGTGTCATATTGTCATATAGCACGCTGCGTTTGTCGTAGAGCAGAACGTTTAGCAGTCCATTTAAGCCACAATGAACCCGTTGCTGAAATCGCAATCAAGTACCTGAACCGACTTTCTGACTATCTTTTTGTGTTGGCACGAAAGTTGTCTCATGATTTGAACGCTGAGGAAGTGCAATGGATTCCGAGGAAATAGTTGGCAGTTTGCAGTGGTCAGTTTGCAGTGAAAAGCGGAACACTAAATACCGAAAACTGAACACTAAATAAAACGTTCTTAACTTTAATTAAAAATAAATCATTTTTTACTTGTCTTTTTCAGTAAAAAATTTATTTTTGCACAAAACTAAATCGACAACAGATGTATTGGACATTAGAATTAGCATCCTATTTAAGTGATGCCCCATGGCCTGCTAACAAAGACGAACTTATTGACTATGCTATTAGAGCAGGAGCTCCATTAGAAGTAGTAGAAAACCTTCAATCTATAGAGGATGAAGGTGAGATATATGAATCAATGGAAGAAATTTGGCCAGATTATCCTACAGACGAAGATTATCTTTGGAATGAGGATGAATATTAAAAAGTAAAACAAGAAAAAGTCTCAAAAGAGGCTTTTTTTTTGTTTAAATTTACACAATTACACAAACAGAAATAAAAACATATTATGAGTTTTATAAACAGTATCATTAAAGTCTTTGTTGGAGATAAATCTCAAAAGGATGTCAAAGCTTTACAACCCTATCTCAACAAAATTAAAACTTTTGAAAATCCCCTAATGTCATTATCCAATGATGAACTTAGAGCGCGTACCGCATTTTTCAAAGATAAAATAAAACAAGATCGCGCTGAAAAAGATGCTAAAATCACCGCGCTAAAACAAGAAGTAGAAAGCATTCAAGACATTGATAAAAGAGAAGATATTTATATCGCTATTGATGCATTGGAAAAAGAAGCCTACGATATTTCGGAAAAAACGTTGATGGAAATTCTTCCTGAAGCGTTTGCCGTTGTGAAAGAAACAGCAAGACGATTTAAAGAAAACACTCAAATCGTTGTAACTGCAACCGCAAAAGATCGTGAACTTTCAGCTACTAAAAGCTACATAACTTTAGATGGCGACAATGCTATTTGGGCCAATTCTTGGAGTGCTGCCGGTAAAGAAATTACTTGGGACATGATTCACTATGATGTCCAATTAATTGGCGGAATGGTTTTGCATGAAGGAAAAGTTGCTGAGATGCAAACGGGTGAAGGAAAAACATTGGTAGCAACCTTACCGCTTTACTTAAATGCGCTGACTGGAAACGGAGTGCATTTGGTAACAGTAAATGATTACTTGGCAAAACGTGATAGTACCTGGAAAGCCCCTTTGTTCGAATTTCATGGTTTGACTGTCGAATGTATTGACAATTATCAACCAAGTTCAGAAGGAAGAAAAAAAGCATATGATGCTGATATCACTTACGGAACCAATAACGAATTTGGTTTTGACTATTTAAGAGATAATATGGCACATTCGCCAGAGGATTTAGTTCAAAGAAAACATAATTATGCAATTGTCGATGAGGTCGATTCCGTTTTGATTGATGATGCCAGAACACCATTGATTATTTCAGGACCAGTTCCGCAAGGAGATCGTCATGAATTTAATGAGTTGAAACCAAAAATTGAAAACTTAGTTAGTTTACAACGTCAATTAGCTAACGGTTTCTTATCAGAAGCAAAAAAATTAATCAAAGAAGGAAATACTAAAGAAGGCGGATTCTTATTGTTGAGAGCCTATAGAAGTTTACCTAAAAATAAAGCTTTAATTAAGTTTTTAAGTGAAGAAGGAATTAAACAATTGCTTCAAAAAACTGAAAATCAATACATGCAGGACAACAATCGCGAAATGCATAAGATTGATGAAGCTTTGTATTTTGTAATTGAAGAAAAAAACAACCAAGTTGAATTGACTGATAACGGAATCAAATTCCTTTCAGGAGATACGGATCCAGACTTTTTCGTTCTTCCGGATATTGGAACTGAAATTGCAGCTATCGAAAAGAAAAAACTGGATAAAGACGCGGAAGCAGAAGAAAAAGAAAAATTATTCCAAGATTTTGGTATAAAAAGTGAGCGTATTCATACTTTGACGCAACTTTTGAAAGCCTATGCTTTATTCGAAAAAGATGTGGAATATGTAATCATGGACAACAAAATCATGATTGTTGATGAGCAGACTGGTCGAATCATGGATGGTCGTCGTTATTCTGATGGATTGCACCAGGCCATTGAAGCTAAAGAAAATGTAAAAATTGAAGCTGCAACACAAACCTTTGCAACGGTAACTTTACAAAACTATTTCAGAATGTACAGCAAATTAGGCGGTATGACTGGAACAGCAGTAACTGAAGCAGGTGAGTTATGGCAAATATATAAATTAGACGTTGTTGAAATTCCTACTAACAGAGGGATGGCAAGAAAAGACAAAGAGGATTTTATTTATAAAACGACTCGTGAAAAATTCAATGCCGTAATCGAAGATGTAACCGAATTATCAAAAGCAGGAAGACCGGTATTAATCGGAACAACTTCAGTTGAGATTTCGGAATTACTAAGCCGAATGTTAAAAATGAGAGGTGTTACGCACAATGTATTGAATGCAAAAATGCACAAACAAGAAGCTCAAATTGTTGAAGAAGCAGGAAAATCCGGAGTTGTGACAATTGCTACTAACATGGCTGGTCGTGGTACCGATATCAAATTATCCGCTGAAGTAAAAGCTGCAGGCGGACTGGCAATTGTAGGAACGGAGCGTCACGATTCACGTCGTGTTGACCGTCAGTTACGTGGTCGTGCAGGTCGTCAAGGTGACCCGGGAAGTTCTCAGTTCTATGTTTCTCTTGAAGATAACCTAATGCGTTTATTTGGTTCTGAAAGAGTTGCTAAAGTAATGGACAGAATGGGATTGCAGGAAGGTGAAGTGATTCAACATTCTATGATGACTAAATCTATCGAACGCGCTCAGAAAAAAGTAGAAGAAAATAATTTTGGTGTTCGTAAACGTTTACTGGAATATGATGATGTTATGAATGCACAACGTGAAGTAATTTACAAACGTCGTCGTCATGCCTTGTTTGGAGAGCGATTGAAATTAGATATCGCTAACATGCTTTATGATACTTGTGAGTTGATTATTGACGAAAACAAAGCGACAAATAATTTCAAAAACTTTGAATTCGAATTGATTCGCTATTTCTCCATTACTTCACCAGTTAGTGAAAGTGAGTTTTTGAAATTGAGTGAAATGGAATTGACAGGTAAAGTATATAAAGCTACACTTGAATTCTATACAGAAAAAACAGAAAGAAGCGCCAGAGAAGCATTTCCTATTATAAAAAGTGTTTACGAAGATAAAAACAACCAATTTGAGCGTATTGTAGTTCCTTTTACTGATGGAATAAAAACCTTAAATGTGGTTACAGATTTGAAAAAAGCATACGATACTGAAGGTGCACAACTCGTTGCTGATTTTGAGAAAAATATCACTTTGTCTATTGTAGATGAAGCTTGGAAAAAACACTTACGTAAAATGGATGAGTTGAAACAATCGGTTCAACTGGCAGTTCACGAACAAAAAGATCCTTTGCTTATTTACAAACTGGAAGCTTTCAATTTGTTCAGAGCAATGTTAGACAACGTAAATAAAGAAGTTATTTCATTCTTGTTTAAAGGTGATTTACCGGCTCAAGAGAATCAGCAAATTCAAGAAGCAAAAGAAGTTCGTCAGAAAGAAGACTTTAAATTAAGTAAAGACGAAATTGCTTCGCCAGTTCGGTCTTCGACCTCGGGTCCAAACAGCGAAAATATAAATCGTGAAGCTGGTGACTCGAGCGCAAGCGAACAGGCGAAGCAAACCCAACAACGACAAGTAACAGAAACTATCGTGAGAGATATGCCAAAAATCAATCGCAATGACACTGTTACTGTTAAACAAGTTGCTACCGGAAAAACAGAAACTATGAAGTTCAAAAAAGCGGAAAATTTATTAGCTTCAGGAGAATGGGTTATTGTTCAGGAGTAAGCAGTATTCATCCCGAAGTTTCGGGAGTAGTTTACAGTATTGGACTGATGACAACTTAAAAACTATCCCCAATTACGAAAGTAGTTGGGGATTTTTTATTTTATTTTAAATTTATAAAGTAAGAAATAGAAGTAAAAAACACATCAGAAGCAACCTTTAACCCTTTTTTACTATCTTTATAAAAACAATTGATAATGAAAAAAATAATACTTCCACTTCTAATTTCATTTTTATTTAGTTCTTGTTGGCCAACAACTGATACCGGAGAACTTGTAAATCAACAGCAATACAAACCAGTAATTTTAGAGCGAAGTGTTTTTGAGAACTCTATAGCATTACAAAACTCACAACCCGTAACCAAATCTGGCAAAATATACATAAAAGATGATTTGATGTTTGTAAACGATGTAAATAAAGGATTTCATGTTTACAATTATTCAGATCCAAAAAACCCTATTCGGTTGCATTTTATAAAAGCACCTGGCGCAACCGATTTGGCAATCAGAGATAATACTATTTATATCAATCAAGCTGTAGATTTGGTAACTACTACCTACAATTCAGTTACGAATAAATTCATTGTAACAAGCAGAAACAAAAGTGTTTTTCCTCAAAAGCAAGCTCCAAACGGATTGAGCGGATATGTATCTGAAAATCAAATAATAATCGATTGGAATTTAATTAAATAATAAATGAAAAAAATTATATATTTATTTACAATAGTGTTTTTACTTGGCTGCTCGAATGGTGATTCCTCTGAAAGTTGAGTAGTTGGACAAGGCGGTTCACTAGCCGTTTTTGCTATAAAAGGAAATTATTTGTATTGTGTAGATCAAATGAAATTGAATGTCTTCTCGTTAATAAACAACGAAAAGCCAGTGAAAGTCAACGAAGTTCCAATTGGCTTTAATATTGAAACATTATTTTCTTATGGAGATAATCTTTTTATTGGATCTAGAAACGGAATGTTTATCTATTCTATTACAAATCCAGAAAACCCAACTAAATTATCAAGTGTACAACATTTTACAGCTTGCGATCCGGTAATTGCCAATAGTACGCACTCCTTTGTAACACTAAACTCAAATACGAGTTGCGGAAACAACATAAATGTTTTACAAGTTTATGACACAAAAGACCTTACTAATCCAAAATTAATTCATAGCAGAACACTTACTCAACCAAAGGGTATCAGTTTTTTTACTTCAGATTATTTATTGGTTTGCGATGATGTAATAAAAATATTTAATATTCAAAATCCTGTAGAACCTATATTAGTAAATTCTATTGGCAAAAACTGTTTTGACTTAATTGTTAGAAACAACACTTTATTTGCAATAGGAAATAGTGGTGTTTATCGATACGAATTGAATCCGAGTGACTTAAAAGATATAAAATTAGTAAGTGAAATAAAGTTTTAATTCTCCAAAAAATACCGTTCTTCTATTCTTTTGATGTCTTTTATGGAATTCTTGGCCCAAGCCAATCTTTTTACTAAAATTTCATTTTCGGATAAATGCCAATCAATGTTTGAATTGCGTAATTGGTAACCTTTATTTTCAGTGGGAATCCGTCCTAGAATTTTTGGACTCGAATGAACACCAACACACAATTATAAAAAACATCGGTCTCAAAACCCCAAGATGGCGTTTCTTACAATCTAGAAACCCGAAACCGTCCCACTTCTTGATAAATCAAATCAATGCAGTGCTGGTGCTCTCCAATCAGTTGCTTGCTCAAATCTGAGCTATAAATGACTTGATGTTGTGGTTTCACATTATATGTAAATTAACTAAAAGAATTTAGAAAATGAGCATGTTTATAATAATCTTGTTATTTGTTATTTTTTAAAAACAAAGCCTTAATCCATCCGATAAGTAAGTAGAAAAATAATATTGGAATGAAAAGATTTCCTAATTCTGCTAATGAAAATTGTGAATTGGTTACAAAAAGGTTTTTGACAAAATGAGTTAAGTTTTGTGGAAAATAAAGAATAGAGTGTGGGTTTTTGATTACAACAAAATAGACAAAAAACAGTATAAAACTATAGCTAATTAAACCATAAAACAATAAAAAGTAATCAATTGATTTCCAACTTATTTTTGATTTAAAAATAGCTTTTAATTTTAGATAACCGTGTTGCATTAAGTTCGGTTTCTCTAATGCGTCAGACAAAATCCAATATCCGTCACTTCTAGCAAACGGATTCAAGCTGTGTGTGATTGATATGGAATAGATACATGCTAAAAGTATAACTAAATGATTTTGAAAAATTAAACCTATTGAAATTAAAAATATTGTATAAATTAATTCAAAATACATTCCTGCCAAGTTTACAATGATTCTTTGAGATTTTGGCAACTTCCAAATATCAGTAACATCGGCAAAATAGACAGGCATGAATAAATAAAAACCACCTCCGATGCCACCATGTTTTGCTCCAAAATAATGTGCTGCTGATGCATGTCCGAACTCATGAAATGTTACCCCAACAAAACTCAAAAAGAAAAGCAACAACCATTCTGATTTTGCGATATTTGTATGTAATATTTGATTATAAAACGCATAAAAACTAGCAAATAACATTATACTTGTAACCATCAAAATGGCTTTTATTACTTTTGGTAAAAACAAAAATTTTAAATATTTAGTAAGTTTTGATACTGTTTTTTCATTAATGACAATAAAATTCAATTTCAAATAACTGGGTTTTGTGTTTGGTTTTATGTTAATTTCGCTACTTTCGATGATTCCAAATTTTGCCAATTTATTAAATAAAAAATCAAATGCGAAGGCTATCGTTAATACACCATTATGTCTTTCATTATACAAATTGACAAGGCTCCGTAAATCTTGTTTACTATCAATAAGTTGCAAAAAATGATATAGTTCTTTTGATATTTTCACTCTATGGTCAAATTGAGTTTGATGTATAAAAAACTCATTTTTATTTAGAGAATGGTAGCTTATTTCTTTAGAAAGTTGCGGTACTATATTTTTGTTCATATTTGCTAATTGCTTGTAAAACTGATGAGGTTGTAAATAATCTATTAAATTCTTTAGCTCTAACATTCATTCCAAAAGAGGATAGAGGGAAGCAAAGATTTTCGGGTTCAATATTCCTAGAATTTGGAACTTGTAATGCGTTAGAATTCTCCCAAGAACCATCGTCATACTGATTTCGTAATAAATATTCTATTGTTTTCTCGATTTCTAATGATCCCATTTCATTATCAATTAACAGAATTTCTAAAGCCATTCCTGTAAAAAACAAATTTTCTCCATATTTATCTCCGAAACTTCCATTTTCCTTTTGTTGTATTTTGATTTGATTAATAATGCAAATTAATTTCTGTTTTTCGCCAAGAAAATTATACGTTTTAGCCAGATAGTACAAGGTATAAATTGGGCTAGTCCACCAATAACTATTTAGATTTTCTTCAAAATTTTCGTCAAAATAATCTTTAAGTTTTATAAAAGCAAGATCATTTTGATTATACTTTGCCAAAAAATAAAAACTGACGGCACTAACACAATTGTGTGTGTGTATCCAACCATCTACATTATTTATATTAGTATCATCCAATGCTTTTAACAACTTATTTTTATTGTAATAGGTAGAAAAACCACCTTTAAAATTCTGAAACTGCAACCATTTTTCAATAATCTGAGGCTCAATTTTTTTATCATTTAAAAAATAGCAAAGTAGTGCAAAATTGGTTGAATCAGCATCCTCTATCCAAGTGGTGTTATAACTCCATAAAGTTGATAGCGTATTTTTTTCTAAAAACAGTAATGCAATTGAGGTTTCATTTTCAAAAGATTTTTTCAATATTTGATTTTCTGAAATTTTAGAAACTATAAATGCTGTTGCCCAAGTTGTACTAATTCCACCTTGATTGATATACTCTCTCCAACTTCCATTTTTGTTTTGCTTACTTTTTATAAATGCAATTGCTGAATAAATACTATTCGTAGGAGTGTTTCTTGTGATTTTTTGATTTGATAAATTAATTTCAGCCATCAAAATCTCCAAATAATTATCAATTTCATTTATAGCAGTATAGAATGTTTTTTTTGTATCCTCCAATACTTTTTTCCATTCGGGAACATTTGTATTTTCGACTAATTGCAAGGCTTTGTCACAATAAGAAATTCCTAGTTCATACATTTGTTTTGCAACGCCACGTATGTACAAATATTTTTCTAAAACTTCGGGATCATAATTTTCTAAACCTTGTTTTTTTAATAGGTAAATTGCCCAATTGAACTGTCCTTTTTTCATATCAGTTTTCAAATCCTGTATGTCATCATTGAGCTGAAACGCAACCGAAAAATATTTATGAGACAGTAATAATTGCTTGTGTAAGCTTTCGTTCTCATTATCAATACTAAACAAACAATCGATAGCTACTTTACCAAAAGCTGCTTTTTTATCAGCCAATGTTTCGTATTCATCAATTGTAATACTTTGTCTTTCCAAGAATGATTTTTCCAGATAAGTAGCTTCCAAATATTCGTTTCTACGGGAGTTCCAAAGTTTCCAGAAATCATTTTGCAAACCAAAAATACTGGTCAATATCTTGATGCTTTCTTCTTGACAAATGGTGATTACTGGAAATTTTGAAATATCTTTTTCGTCAATTAGAAAATCTGTAAAAATGGTTGCTTGGTAATACAAATAACCCGCAATATTAAGCAATTCTAGATTTTTGTCTAAAATTGAAAATGTTTTTGCAAAAAGCGAAGGGTATTCAAGGTAGTAACTAGGGTTATTATCAATAAAACCTTTGTCTAGAATAATAATTTTGAAGGTTGTTGATATTGATAAATTTTGTACATAAGAACTAATTTTTTGTTTCATTTCAAAAATTTCCAATAACTTCATATTCTTTATTTTTGTCTTTTTTATCGGACACGGACTTTATAAATACTTTCAAATCAGCAGTTAAAGGCAATTGATTTTGATTATTCCAAAAATCCTCAGAGTATGGAAATTTAGCTTTAAAAATATCTTTATCAATAGAAAAATTAGAATTTACTTTTTCGGTGGTAAAACTATTGGCGATAAACAAATTGGCGGTAAAGTCGTAGATTGTACTGGCTTCTTTTTTGTCCCCTAGCAACTCGGTACTTGCTTCTAACCTTGTATTGCTCAAATAATATTTATTAGTCTTTGAGTTTTTAATATAATTTACTGTTATTTTGTATGCAGTAGGTCTAAATTTATGCCCTTTTATTTCTTGATAAGGAATGCTATTAATGTCATTATAAAAATCCAGTACTATCTCTTTTATAGCATAATCTTCTCTGTTTATTAGAAAATAACCATTTAGTTGTTGCTGGGTTTTGTCTTTTAGGACAAAATTAATCTTTCTAAAATTATCATCTACTGATTTTATTTCTGTAAAATCATAATATTTTGTATTATTAAACAGAATGGAGGAACTTAATGTTAAAAACTCATTTAAACTTGGAAATTTAAAATATACAATGTCTTGTTTTTCTTTAATACCAGTTTTTCTCATATTTAGTATTTCTACTGCAAATTCTAATTTTTTGTTAGGGTCTGTTTTAAACACTGAGTTTCTAGACAGTTTGCCATAAATATCTTGTAATCTTACTATTTCACTATTCTGTTTTAATAGACATCTTAAAAAAAAATTTTCAGAATATGTAGTTAAAACATAATTTTTTCCTATGCTATCATGTACTTTTTTTATTATGGATTCTCCATCACTCACTATAACATCTTCTAATTCAATAGGTTTTAGATCCATAAAAATGGTATCCTTATTTTTTAACTTGTCAAATGTAGTTTTGAAATCATTATAACCAAGTAGGTTAAAATTAATTTCGTTTTTTTTTGAAACAAAAACAAAATTTCCTTCTGCATTTGTTGTAGAATTATCACTTACATTAAAAATGTTTACATTTTCTAAAGGTAATTTGGTTGTTTTGTCAACGATAATTTTGCTTGTATGTAAGTTTTGACTTTCTACAGAAAAACTAAAAAAAATAAATAATAAAATAATTAAATCTTGACTTTTCATAAACATTTTAATATATAATAGACAAGAAGTATGCATAACACATACTTCTTGAAAAATTCAACAATTATCAAATCGCTAATTAGCTCCTTACTTTGGTGTGTAAGCTGATGGAGAAACACCAATAACAATAGTGTCTACCCATGCAAATTCATACCTTTTTTCTAATTCTTCCACTTGAAACTCTTGTAGCAACTGCTCTTCTTCTAATAATTGGAAATCCTCTAATAATTGATTTTTTTCTAACATTTTTTAAACTTTTAAGTTAAATACTAATTATTTTTTCAAATATAAAAAACATTATTTTTTCCTCGTACGCTGGCTTTTAAATAAATGTAATCATAATTTGTTTCTCAAAACTAAAGCAATATTTTATTTATGTTTATTCAGAAAAAGCATAATATTTGAATAAAAACAACTATTTTCGTAAGAAAAAACATCTTATGGAAATTAAGTTAAGGCAAATTAGAGAGAAAAAAGGCTTCTCACAAGAACAAATGGCGGAATATCTCAAAATATCCCAATCCCAATATTATAGAAAAGAAAGGGGTACTAGCAAAATTCAAGAAAAAGAATGGGACATTCTTGCCAAAAGTTTGGATGTTAATAAAACTGAATTAAGAGATAAAAATTGGGTATCACCATTTAACAATCATACCGAAGATGGAGGCATTTATTCTTCACACATCATGTATGTTTCTGAACAGCTAGTTTCAGAACTTAAGGAACATGTTTTAACTTTAAAAGAAAAAAATACTTTATTAAAAGAACAATACGAATTTCGGATTAAAGAAAAAGATAAAATGATTGATTTTTTGAAACAAAACAATTCTGTACAAAGCTAAAAAACTATTAAAATCCTAATTAATGCCTAAAATTATCCAAACCTTTTGGGTTTCAAAAGCCCATGAAGATGCATTACTTAATTCAGGCGGCTTTTTATGTCCCGAAATTCACTATATGAGTTGGGCCTTTTCTTGTTTGCAACTCATAAAATTTTATCCAAATGTAGAATTGCATACAAATAAAGCGGGAAAAGAAATTTTAATAAATTTATTAGGATTGCCTTATACCAAAGTTCATCTCTCGTTAGAGACAGAGTTTATGGACAATTTGTTACCATCTATGTGGGCATATTGCAAAATACATACATATAGCCAACAAAAAGAACCTTTTTTACATATAGACGGAGATGTTTTTATTTGGAAACCTTTTGAAACAGTCTTATTGCAATCTCCTTTGATTGTTCAAAACATTGATGAGAATTTGCAAGTATATAATGACTGTTTAGCCATTTTACGAAAGCAAGCTCCATTTTTACCTGATTGGTTAAAATTTTCTGAAAATCAGATTAAAGCTTATAATGCTGGAATTATTGGCGGTAAGGATATTAAGTTTTTTAAGAAGTATACCGATTTAGCGTTTGAATTTTACAATAAAAACTTAAATTTATTTGTTGCTGATAATAAAGAAAATAAGCATATTCACATTATTCCAGAGCAATATTTACTGTATGTGTTAAGCAAAAGTCTTACTATAGATGTTTCAGTACAAAACGACAAAATAGTAAATCGTTCCTCTAATGAATTTAGTCATTTTGTTCAAATAGACAAAATCCCTTTTGATGAAACCTATATGCACATTTTAGGTAATTTCAAAAAAAGTAAAATACATAATGATTTTGTGAGCTTTGTTCTGAAACAAGAATATCCCAAATATTGGCAAAAAATCATGTCTTTTTATGAAGAAAAAGAAATTTTGAGTTCTTATATGAAGCGTCAAATCCAGATGCAAAACAATACTCAAAAAACAGTTTTGCCACAAATAGGAGCTATAAATGAAGAATATTTAAACACTAAATTTTTTTGTAAGTTATTTGATATTAATTTCGAAACTAATAAAGAGGCTGTAAATGGTAATCCTAAGTTACAAGATTTATATATTTTTGAAACAAAAACCATAGAATTTAGCCTTAAAGAATTAAAAAAACACGATATAAAAGAGCCGTCTTTCCCTACATACAATAGGAATCGAGATGTTTTTGAACAACAAGATTATGAAGATTATTACATTGTTGCAAATCCTTATCACGAAATAATTACTACAAAATTTGGATGGAGTGAACATTTGGGAGCTACAAGTAAAGAAGTAATAGATGATATGAATCCGCTTAGAAGTACTATTTTACTTTATTTGGATATGTATTATTTTTCAAATAATTTGGTATGGATAAACGATTCATTGTTGCATTTATTTGAAAAAATTAAGTTAAAACCAACTAAAATAGGAGAGTTTTTAAACAGTGAAAAATTACAATTACAAGATAATGAAGAAAACAACATCCTTTCACTTTTAAAAAAATGGTATGCATATGGAATTATTTATCTTTCCAAATCGGGTTTTATACCACAAGAGCCATCCAAAATTTATATTGAACATCAACTTAACTTAAAAAAACAAATAGCTAGTTGTTTAAATTATATAGTGAATTTTCACAAAATTGAGGACTACAATCCGCTATTTATTTCTCAATTCAATGAAAATCAAAAAATTACTTCTCTTCAAGAAATCATTAACGTTTTAGAAAAATTAAATTTTGAAGCCAAAGGAGTTCGTGGTAATATGAATAATTTGGGTGCAATTACACCTCCTGCAATTGCGCAATTAAAATTAAGAAATTATCTTAAATTGTATGTGATAATTACAAAAGTAACTGATACATATATAACTATATATAATACCGAACTTATGGAAGATGAAACATATAGCAAAAAATATTTTTCAACCATTTGGGACGGAATACTTATTTTAATTTCCCCAAGAATAAGCAACCCAAAATTGCAACTAATGTAGATTATAAAAAAAAACTAAAATACTGACCTACACACATTTATACACTTCACAATCTCCCAAAAAGGTGTAAATTGTCTTTGCGAAAACACAAAATGCGACTTTTGGGTTATTTCAAATTCTCCAAAAAATACCGTTCTTCTATTCTTTTGATGTCTTTTATGGAATTCTTGGCCCAAGCCAATCTTTTTACTAAAATTTCATTTTCGGATAAATGCCAATCAATGTTTGAATTGCGTAATCGATTCGTCAAATTTTGAATAATTATCGCAGCTGAAACCGAGATATTCAAGCTCTCTGTAAAACCAACCATGGGAATTTTCAGAAAACCATCGGCGCGTTGTAAAATTTCTTCAGACAACCCGTCTCTTTCTGTTCCAAAAAATAAAGTGCTTGGTTTCGAAATATCAAAATCTTCCAACAAACAATCATTTTCATGTGGTGTGGTAGCAATGATTTGATACCCTTTACTTTTTAAGGTATCCACACAGTTCGTAATACTGTCGAAAGTGTTGATGTCAACCCATTTTTGAGCGCCCATTGCAATTTCTTTATCGATACTTTTACCATAACGCTGCTCGATAACGTTCAATTCCTGAATTCCAAAAATCTCACAACTGCGCATTACTGCACTCGTATTGTGCATCTGGAAAATATCTTCTACGGCAATGGTAAAATGATTGGTTCTGTTTTGTAATACTTTCAGAAATTTTTCTTTTCGATTATCGGTCAGGATATTTTCGAGAAAATTAAGATAATCGATATCAATCATTGTGGGTTATTTTTTTGGCAAAAATACTAAAAAAGAGTAGCTTAAAATAAATATAGTAATTTTGTCATTTCGACGAAGGAGAAATCACATAACGAGAGCAACAAATATGATTTGTTTCACCTGTTCACTTCGTTCGAGTCTCCTTCGTCGAAATGACAAAATAATGAAAAAAAAATTCCATGAAAAAGAAATTAGTGGTTTTGACCGGAGCTGGAATTAGTGCCGAAAGTGGTATTAAAACCTTTCGGGACAGTGATGGATTATGGGAAGGCCATAACGTCATGGATGTGGCAACTCCCGAAGGTTGGCATAAAAACCCGGCTTTAGTACTCGATTTTTATAATCAAAGACGAAAACAACTCAAAGAAGTAGAACCTAATTTAGGCCATCAAATTCTAGCTGAATTAGAAAATCATTTTGACGTATATATTATCACACAAAATGTAGATGATTTACATGAACGTGCCGGAAGCTCCAATGTGTTGCACTTACATGGAGAATTATTGAAAGTGAGAAGTTCTAAAAATGTAAATTATATTCTGGATTGGCAAGACGATTTGAATTTTGGAGATTTAGATGACAATCAAAACCAACTGCGCCCGCATATCGTTTGGTTTGGTGAGGAAGTACCTGCACTTGATGAAGCAATTGCAATAACACAAAAAGCAGATTATTTTGCTGTCATCGGGACTTCTTTGCAAGTATATCCTGCTGCAGGATTAATAGATTTTACAAATCCAGAAACACCTATTTATTATATTGATCCCAAACCTACAAAAATTCCAAATCTGCGAAATCTATTGGATGTGATTCCTGAAGTGGCATCTGAAGGAATGAAAATACTAAAAAAGAAGCTTACCGAGTTTATTTAAAAAACCATTCGTTTTCTAATTTGTCACGAAAGGTTTATATTTGTGCCTTTCGAACAAACAACTAAACAATGACTACTTTAAACGAATTGAATGCTATATCGCCAATCGACGGAAGATATAGAAACAAGACTATTTCGCTGGCTCCATTTTTCTCTGAAGAAGCTTTAATCAAATACCGCGTATTGGTTGAAATTGAATACTTTATTGCTTTGTGCGAAGTGCCGCTGCCACAACTTGCAGCTGTAAACCCGAATTTATTCGAAAGTTTACGTAACATCTATAAAAATTTCTCTACTGAAGATGCCCTTTGGATCAAAGAAACTGAAAAAGTAACCAACCACGATGTAAAAGCGGTGGAATACTTTATCAAAGATGCTTTTGAAAAATTAGGCTTATCAGAATATAAAGAGTTTATCCACTTTGGATTGACTTCTCAAGATATTAATAACACGGCGATTCCTTTATCTACAAAAGAAGCTTTCGAGAAAGTGTACATGCCTTCTTTGATTACTTTAACTTCAAAATTGAAAGATTTAAGTGTGGAATGGAAGGACATTCCAATGCTTGCCCGTACACATGGACAACCAGCTTCTCCAACTCGTTTGGGTAAAGAAATTGGTGTTTTTGTAGAACGTTTAGAAGAACAAATGCGTTTGTTGTTCAACATTCCTTTTGCAGCTAAATTTGGCGGTGCAACAGGGAATTACAATGCACATCATGTGGCATACCCACAAATTGACTGGAGAAAATTCGGAGGGAAATTTGTGGAAGAAAACCTTGGTTTACATCACTCCTTCCCTACTACCCAAATTGAACATTACGATCATTTCGCAGCATTTTTTGATGCATTAAAAAGAATTAATACTATAATCATTGATTTGGACCGAGATATTTGGACGTATGTTTCGATGGAATATTTCAAACAAAAAATCAAAGCGGGAGAAATAGGTTCATCCGCAATGCCACATAAAGTAAACCCAATTGATTTTGAAAATTCAGAAGGAAATTTAGGAATAGCCAATGCAATTTTTGAGCATTTATCAGCTAAATTACCATTGTCAAGATTACAACGTGATTTGACGGATAGTACGGTTTTGAGAAATATTGGTGTACCAATGGGGCATACGCTAATCGCTTTTGAAGCTACTTTGAAAGGATTAAACAAATTGTTATTGAACGAACCAAAATTCCACGAAGATTTAGAGAAAAACTGGGCTGTTGTTGCCGAAGCGATTCAAACGATTTTACGTCGTGAAGCATATCCTAATCCTTATGAAGCATTGAAAGGATTGACAAGAACGAATGAAGCGATTGATAAAAAAGCGATTCACGGTTTTATAGCAACCTTAGACGTTTCGGATGAAATTAAAGCAGAGTTGATGCAAATTACTCCAAGTAATTTCTTGGGAATATAAGTTTTAAGAAATTATCCAAATTTGTAAAATCCCGTTGAAAAGAGAAAAAAAAATCTTTTCAACGGGATTTTTATTGTTTATAAGATTTTAAAAAAGACTATTTTAACTAAAAATACACTTTAAAAATTAAAGTTTTTTTATATCTTACCAATATACACAAAACCCTTAAAACACAAGTAAACGCCTATGAATACAGCCGAAACAGTAGCAAACGCATCGCACCACTTACAGCCTCTAATTAGTGATTTAGGATTAATTCTGATGACAGCTGCCGTTGCAGTTTTGTTGTTTAAAAAAATAAAGCAACCGCTTGTCTTAGGATATTTGATTGCTGGATTTTTGGCTGGAAATCATTTTGATTTTTTCCCTTCTGTAAAAGATATTAAAAGCGTAGAAGTTTGGGCAGAGATTGGAGTCATATTTTTATTATTTAGTTTAGGTTTGGAATTCAGTTTTAAGAAACTGATGAAAGTGGGTGGAACTGCTTCTATTACAGCTGTCACTCAAATTATTGCAATGGTTGCCATCGGCTATTTGGTCGGTCAATGGATTGGTTGGAAACCAATGGACAGTATCTTTTTAGGAGTTATCCTTTCGATTTCATCCACAACTATTATTCTAAAAACATTTGATGAACTGGGAGTAAAAACCCAAAAATTTGCTGGAATTGTTATTGGTTCGCTCATTGTTCAGGATATTATCGCCATTTTAATGATGGTATTGCTTTCCACTATTGCGGTGAGTCAACAATTTTCAGGAGGTGAATTGCTTCAATCTGTTTTCAAACTGATCTTTTTCTTGACAATATGGTTTGTGGGTGGCATCTTTTTCATCCCGACTTTACTCAAAAAAGCAAAAAGCTTATTGACGGACGAAATGTTGTTAATCATCTCACTTGCTTTGTGCTTGATGATGGTAATTCTGGCAGCTAATGTAGGTTTTTCTCCCGCTTTAGGAGCTTTCATCATGGGATCCATCATTGCCGAAACGACTCAGGCAGAACACATCGAACATTTAGTTAAACCTGTTAAAGACCTATTCGGAGCTGTGTTTTTCGTATCCGTTGGTATGTTAATTAATCCAGATACATTGTCAAAATATGCTTTGCCTGTCGCTATTTTGACATTCGTAGTGATTATAGGACAATCCATAAGTTCAACAATTGGTGCTTTACTTTCAGGACAACCGCTGAAACAATCGGTGCAAACCGGAATGAGTTTGTCGCAAATTGGGGAATTCTCATTTATTATCGCAACACTGGGAATGACTCTGAATGTAACCAGTGATTTTCTCTATCCAATTGTAGTGGCTGTTTCAGCAGTGACCACTTTTACCACCCCTTTTATGGTAAAATTCGCCACTCCATTTTCGGAATATCTGGAAAAGAAGTTGCCTCGAAAATGGACTAAAAAAATTGAACGTTATAGTGCCAATGCCCAATCCATCAAGTCAGTAAGCAACTGGCAAATAGTCGTACGCGCTTTTCTGACTCAAGTAATCATCCACTCCGTAATTATTGTTGCCATTATTCTAATTTCATCTAAATTTATTCTGCCATTAGTTAAAGGGTCTCAATTTGGAAATACATTTGGCGCGTTGATTACTTTAATAATAATATCTCCTTTTTTATGGGCACTTTCATTGCGACGAGTTGCAGTAAAAGAAGTAGCCATTTTGAGGGAGGAACGCAAATATCGTGGCCCTGTCTTGATGATGATTTTACTGCGAATGCTACTAACCCTTTTTTACATCGGATTTTTATTAAATATCTTTTTCTCTCCCATAATCGCTTTTATAGCTTTGATTGCTGCTGTTGTTGTGTATTTTGTCTTTCCAAAAAAGTTAAATGCACAATACCACAAAATTGAAAATCACTTTCTTGAAAATTTAAATGCCAGAGAAATTATTAAAGCCAAAAGAAGCAGAAGCCATTTAACACCTTGGGATGGCCACATGACCACTTTTGATATTGCGGCAACCTCCAATATTGCTGGAAAAACATTAGATGAATTACGAATTCGGGAAAAAATGGGAATTAATATCGCTTTCATCAAACGTGGAGAGATCATGATTAATATTCCAAATAAAAATGAACGTTTGTTCCCTGGAGATGAAATTTGTGTCATTGGAACGGATAACCAAGTCAAGGAATTTAAATCCTATTTACATCAAAATGAAATAGAAATTCCAGAAAAAGCTACTGAAACAGATATTATCTTAAAACAATTGGAACTCGACGAAGAGGAGTTTATAGGTAAAAATATCAAGGATTCTCAATTACGGGAAAAAACAAAAGGTCTAATTGTAGGGATTGAAAGAAAAGGAAATCGGATTCTTAATCCTGAATCCAGTCTGATATTGGAGAAAAATGATATTCTTTGGGTGGTAGGCAGTAAAAAACTACTAACTACTTTTTTCAAAAATTAACACTAAATAAAGTATAGTGCAAATTATTGTTTTAGGTATAGGCACTTTGGTCGCACTTATTAAGTACTGATTTTATTGACATTTATTTATAATTTACCATCTTTCTTAT
>NZ_VJZP01000013.1 GCF_007097265.1 Flavobacterium gawalongense
TTAGTGGTGAATTTTATGAAATATAAGTTGTTAACAATGAAAATGTTAAAACAATATTTTTTGAGATGTTTTTTGCGCAAGGTGAGTTAGTAAGTGAAAAACTAATCATATTAAAGGATGAGTAGTTTTATAGAGTTGCAATTTGGTTAATTGCAACTCTATTTTTTGATGTAATTGGCAGGAAGTAAATGAATCTTACTATTGTAGGCTATAGATTTGACGCTCGTATTACATGGAACATTTATTAAATGCATCGCCCATATCCTTCTTTAAAAATCAAAAAGTGATTCAAAATTTATAATTATGAAAAACATCTTATTTATAATACTTTCAGTATTGTTAAGTGCAAATGTATTGGCCCAAGAGAAAACAAATCATAAATCGCCGAATTTGTTTGATGAAAATAAGGTCAAGCCGAGAATGCGATTAATCATCGACAATGATTTTGGTGGAGATCCTGACGGATTATTTGAGCTGGTTCAACATTTGTTATCTCCTTCCGTTGAAATCAGAGGAATAATCGGGTCACACCTTAAACCTGGGGATGGCTTTGATAATTCGAATAGTACAGCTGTAAATGCTAGGAATAAAGTTTTAGAACTCTTGAAAATTATGAAGTTAGAACATAATTACAATGTATATCAGGGATCTAACGAAGCTTTAAAAGATTTTAATACGCCGCAACAATCAGAAGCGGCAGCTTTCATTGTAAAAGAAGCAATAAGAGAAGATACCAAATTGCCATTATATGTCGTTTGTGGTGCCGGACTAACGGATTTAGCAAGCGCCTACTTATTAGAACCCAAAATAGCTGATCGGTTAACATTGATATGGATTGGAGGACCTGAATATTCGGATATTGCTACGCCACCTCCGGGCTATACAAGTTTGGAATATAATTTGGGTATTGATATAAAAGCGGGGCAGGTAATCTTCAATAATTCCCAAATACCAATATGGCAAGTTCCACGTGATACTTATCGCCAAGTATTATTACCTTATTCTTCTTTACTACTTAAGATTAAAAATCAGGGCAAAATTGGAAACTTTTTAGGTAAATCTGTTGAGAAGATTATGAGTTATCTGACTTCTGTTAATTACCCTATAGGTGAAACATACATATTAGGCGATAGTCCCTTGGTGTTGTTAACTGCTCTGCAATCTTCATTTGAAGCCGATCCTTCTTCAAGCCAATATGTTTTGCGTCCTTCTCCACTGATTAATGATCAGGGACTTTATGAAGTAAATTCAAAAGGAAGAAATATCAGGGTTTACAAGAAACTTGATGTCGGACTTTTAATGGAAGATTTTTATTCAAAACTCACTCTTTTTCAACAACATGTGTTATAAGCTAAAAATAATACATTGACATCTAAAAAAATGTCGCCTTACTTAAGAATAGATCGAAGTTCCTGACGATATTGCGAAGCACTTTTTCCCGTGAATTCTTTGAAGGATTTATTAAAATAGCTGAAGTTATTGAAACCGCTTTCAAAGCAGATTTCAGTAATGCTTATGGGTTTTTCGGCTAACAACTTGGATGCGTGAACAAGTCGGTAATCATTTACAAAATGAGTGAATGTTTTATTGGTAATCTTTTTAAAATACCGGCAAAAAGAAGGTACAGTCATGCTTACCAATACAGCAACCTCTTCGAGAGTAATATGTTCCTGAAAATTGTCTTTTACATAATTGAAAATAACATTTACACGGTCATTGTCCTGCATTTCCATTTCCATGGAGAAACCCTTTGCATTCAAAACTATGCTTTCTTTGGATAGTTCGAGTTCATTTAGGATTGATAGCATGCTCAATAGCCTCTCCAATTGAGACTGTTCCTCCATTGCTTCTATTTTAGTCCCTATATCTTTCTTTGTTTCTCCTAAAAATGAAATTCCTGATTTAGCTTGGTTGAATAAGTTTCTAATATTTGTCATTTCGGAAATATCAAAAAAATCATTCCCCAGAAAATCCGGTTTCATCTGTATGACCGTTTCGTTTTTGTTTCCTGTTTCTTCATTGGTAAACCCGCAATGAGGCAGATTACTCCCTATCAGTATTAGGTCTCCATCAGTATAATAGGATATATGACTCCCTATTTGTCGTTTCCCAGATCCCCCATTTACAAAAACCAGTTCAATTTCAGGATGATAATGCCAGTGGTTTGCATTATTGTTAGCATTTTCATCATATTTCGAGAAAGAAAATGAACTTCCAAAAGAAGGTGTTATGATTTCTAAGTTTGGTAGTATAGGTCTCATATTCCAGAATTTAGAATTAATGTAAAAATATCTAAAATACCAATATCATTGATATTTTTAACCTTTATCGATTTCGTAAAAGGTAAAATAGCATACAAACTTGAAAATTCTGCATTATTCTTAATGAATTTGTTAAAGTAATTTAGCCCTAAATAAATATCAATATAAATCTAAAAATTACTATTATGAAAAAGATTTTAAAATTTAGTTTAGTGTTAGCCGCAGTAGCATTAACTGCCGTAGAAGCACATGCAGGGAACACTGATTTCTCATTAGATTTAAAAAAAGAAGAAGGAAAGACTGTAAGTTTTACTTTAAGAGAGATCAAGAAAGTCGACTTGTCGATTTATGACACCAGTGACAATTTAATTTATCAAGAAAATGTTACTTCTGACGACGATATTAACAGAACATACGATTTGACGGCTTTCCCTGACGGAGTATATTACTTACAAGCTGAAAGTGACCTTAAAATCTCAAAGTATAAAATTGAGGTTGTTGGTAAAGTAGCCAAATTATCTGCTGATGCCATTTCTGAAGTTTACAAACCAGTTTTAGTAAACAAAAACGGAATAGTAACGCTTAACATATTAAACTTAAATCAAGTTCCAGTTACTGTTAAAATTTACAGCTCAAATGATACAGAGGTATATAATGAAACCTTACCAGCTGAATTGAATATAGGTAAAATATTTGACTTAAGTAACATGAAAGGAGACAAATGTACATTCATGATAACTTCTAATGGCAAAACTTTTGTCGAAACAGTTGAAGCCAAATAGTGATTAAAAAAATTGTAGTAATTGAGGAGGCTGTCTTTTTAGGGTAGCCTCTTTTTTTGCTTTGAACTATTTTAAAAATGCTAAAGGTTTCCTATAATCTTGTCCATAACCCAGCTCGTATGAGCACCAGTCAAACCTGTAGAAGGATGTTCACTGTTTCCCAGAAGGTGTTCTCGCATTTGGTTTACATGATACAACTGAATATTTTCTGGATGCTCAATAAAAAGCTCGGTTTGTCCTTGTTCATTAGAAAGTACTAAAGGCTCATTTTCAAATACAGAAAATGCTATTTTTCCTTTACTTCCAAAAATCTCGACTTTATCTTCTCGCTCATAGCAACCAAAGTTCCAACTTCCAGTACCCGTAATTCCGGATTCATGAAGCCAACAAGCCACAGCAGCATCTTTAGCAGAATACAATCCCTGCTGGTTAAGACTAAAACCAGATACCTCTTTAATATTTCCTAAAAGATGAATAAACAAATCCAACCCATGACTGGCCAAGTCATCAAAATAACCAGCAGTAGCGATGTCAACGTCGGTCCGCCAGTTGTATTCTCCTAATAAATCTTGAGCCGTTGCGGGTTTACTCAAATGCCATTTGATGTGTCTGACATCGCCAATACTATTAGAATCAAGCCACCTTTTTATCTGTTCAAAACGAGGTAGTGCACGTCTGTAATACGCAACAAACAAAGGAATATTTTTTTCTTCAAAAGCTTCATAAATTGCGAGACTATCTTGGTAATTTGGTGCCAAAGGCTTTTCGATACAGCAGATTTTTCCAGCTACAGCCACTTTGAGTCCATAATATTTATGAACATCTGGAGGTGTGGCAATGTAAATCGCATCAATATCAGGATCATTAATCAAGTCATCCGCATCAGTGTAATATTTACTAATTCCATGTCTTTTGGCATAATCAGCCGCTTTTTCAGCATCTCTTCGCATCACTGCTACGACTTCAAAACCATCTGTTTTCTGGTATGCGGGACCACTTTTTACTTCAGTAACATCCCCACATCCTAATATTCCCCAACGAATTATTTTTGTACTTTCACTTCTATTAATCATTTCCATAATTTTGAAATAATGCAACTTATAGCATTAGTTTATTACTTTTTACCAAGCCAATTTTCATATCACCTATACCCTATTCGTAAATAAAACACACCGTTAAGGTTAAAGTAAATTTAATTATTTATTGACAAAGACACAGCTTTCAACAAGTTTATTTAGCATGGAAATAAAATAACTTTTCGTTTTAGTCTCAACTATTAATATGCAACTGTTCTTGATTGTTGTATTCCGTAAAATGGTGAGAAAAGAATATCGTGAAACAAAAAATTGCATTAAAAAACACCTAAATCTTCGCTCCAGCAGAAATTATTATTGCTTATTTTATAAAATAATAATCAATTGATTTTAAGGTATTTAAATAAAAACAATCGATCGACAGCCTAAAACACAAAACCGTGATTCAAATTTTTGGCATGCTACTTGGATATACCTAATCAAATAAGTAAAAAAGCGAAAGCCGAAAAGCTCAAGAGTAGGCAAAACCCAAATTATATTGATTATGAAAAAAATTACCCTTTTAGTAGCTAGTATCTTCCTTATTGGAGGTGGTGTAGCGAATGCAACAGAAAAAAACAATTTTTCTCATGAGAGAAGATTACCTGTTGATTTTAGAAATGCGGAACCAATTGTGTTCACAGAAAGAGGAATTGAATTTTTTGTGTTTCCTGACGGACAATTTGATTTCAATACACGTCCTTCAACCGGCAATATGTATTATAAATCAAGTAAAAGAAATGCTGTAAATAAAACGTATGGTGTACCCACAAATTTTCGAAACAAAAATTACGGTGTAAAAGTGGAACACGATAATATGGGCAGAATAAGACGTATTGGAAATGTGTTTATCAACTATGATTCGAATGATAGAATTAAACGAGTTGGTTCTGTATACATGACTTACAACCGTTATGCCTTGGAACAAGTAGGTGGATTGCAAATTATCTACAACCGTCGTGGTCAAATTGTTGATATTATTGGAAGTGTAAAAGGACGTAGAGCGAATGAATACAGCCAAAATATCAATGACAACTACGATCATGATTGTAATTATGGAAATAACCAAAATGACAATGGTAATAACGATTATGATTATGATTATAACCAAAATTCAAATGATCAGGATCAATACTATTATAAAAACAACGGTACAAAAGCCAAAGTCGAAGACACTAAAATAGTAGGAAGTTTAGATATTAGAATAGATAAAAGATAGTTCGTTTGTTATAATGGTTAGTTTAAAAAGTCCCGTTGGTATTCGTATCAACGGGACTTTTGTTTGAAGCTATTTCTAGCTAACCGCTGCGTAAATAATATACCTTTGACACAACTGAGTTATTATATAATAGTTAAACTATTTTCCATTTTAGTCACAACCATTGATGTCACAACTATTTTCGGTTATCGTATTCAGCAAAGTCACATTCGAATCAAATTTTCCTTCTTCCCATACTTTCTCCAAAGTTTGTAGAAAAGCAGCTGCGGGTTGCGCTCCGGAAATTGCATATTTAGTATCGAAAACAAAAAAGGGAACACCTTGAACGCCAATTGAATTTGCTTCTTTAATGTCTTGCTTTACTTCATTTGCATACGCATTAGAATGTAAAACCTGTTCAATAGATTCAGCTTCTAGTCCTACTTCAAGTCCCAACTCTTTTAATGTATCTAAATCGTTAACGTTCTTGCCATCGGTTAAATACGCTTTGAATAATAATTCTTCTAAATTATTTGCCAGATTGTGCTTTTTGGCCAAATGCAGTAAACGATGTGCATTCCATGAATTCGCCAGAACTGCTTTTTCAAAATGAAAATCCAATCCTGCCGTTTTTGCGTTTTGAGTCATCTTATCGAGTATATTTTGAGCCCAATCATTGTCTTTTCTGTATTTTTCTGCCAAATGCTCTACCATATTGTCCTCAGGCGAGGCAATAAAATTAGCGTCTAACTGAAAACTTTTCCATTCAATTTCAACCGCTTCTTTATGCTCGAAATTCTGTAAAGCTTCTTCTATTCTTCTTTTTCCTATATAACAAAACGGACACATGATGTCCGACCAGATTTGAACTTTTAATTTATTTTCTATCTTCATTTTAATTGAAATTCAAAATTGATTTTATAAGGCAAAATTAATCAATTTGGTTCTGAGCTTTTTGAGTTTTGGAATTTTATTATAGATACCCAAATAGTAAATATTTATTACAATCAAGGAAACAGGAAACCTCACAAACCAACCATTTGGGATTACAATTTTAGTATTTCATTCATCAAACCGTAAATACCAATTAAACTAAAAAGTAGACCACTTAAGAAAATTTTTAGTTTTGTTGCAAATGACATATCATTTGTATCATACTCATAAAATTTATGCTTTATCATAATAACAACTCCTATGATGACAAAAACAATACTAATTACAAAAAGTTTAATATCCATAAAACCTACTTAATTTATTTTCTGTTCAACCACTACATCATTTGTTCTCTGAAATTTTGGTAATAGAAACTACACAAATATCTAGAAACATAACTTTATAAAAGTAATCATTTAATAAAAACTAAAAAACCATCAAAATTACTCTTGATGGTTTTCTGTATATTTTTAAAGCTTAGGTTTATGACAATAAATCCAAAACTAAGGAAGGAAACAACCCTAATGCGATATTCAACACAATCGCTATAACGGCAACGGCATAAATAATAACTGGCGTTCCTTTTCTTTCTTCGTTTGGTTCTTTAGTGTACATCGCCAAAATCAATTTGAAGTAGTAACCAACGCTTATAATTGAATTCACAACTGCTACGATTACTAAAGCCAAATAACCTGCTTGAATCGTTTGATTGAACAAAACCAACTTAGCAAAGAATCCAGCGAAAATTGGAATACCAGCCATAGAAAGCAAAGAAGCGGTAAGAATAGCGGCTAACAATGGATTCGTTTTTCCTAAACCGTGAAAATTCACAATATCTTCGTTATCTCTATTTTTACAAACGTATAAAATCACACTAAAAGCAGCGATTCCAGATAAAGAATAAGCCGAAGCATAATACAACAAACTACCCGCTGAAGTGGACAAACTCAATAAAGTCATCAACATAAAACCAGCATGGGAAATTCCTGAAAAAGCCAACATACGTTTTACGTTTGTTTGTCTCAATGCCATAATATTCCCAACCGTCATCGAAGCCATAGAAATAACAACCACAATAATTTTAAATGACTCAGAAATATCCGCATTCATAACCGATAACAACTTGTATAATGTCGCCGTGGCAACTACTTTCGCCAAAGTGCTCATCAATGCAGTTGTCAATGCAGGAGAACCTTCGTAAACGTCCGGTGCCCAGAAATGAAATGGAACTGCCGCCACTTTAAACAACATTCCGATTGTTACCAATACAATTCCGATTGGAAACCAAATTGGCAATTCAGCCGATTGCGACAATTCACTGATTTCAGTAACGTCAAAACTTCCCATCGCTCCGTAAATTAAACAGATCCCAAACAGAATGATTCCCGAAGCAAAAGATCCCATTAAGAAATACTTCATTCCCGCTTCGTTACTTTTTAAATTCATACGGTTACTTGCCGCAAGAATATAAAGTGATATTGATAATACTTCGATTCCTAAAAAGAACATCGCTAAGTTTCCAAAAGAAACCATCGCTACTGCTCCTGCCAATAAAAATACTTTTATGGCAATGAAATCTGAGATTTTAGATTGGTGATTTTCGTAAAAATTATGTCCTAAAGCGACCAAGAAAATGGTAAGCACAATAAACAAAGATGAAAAAGTACTTGAAAATTTACTGACAACAATCATGTTGTTATAGTAGCTCTCTGTCGAATTAAATTCCGATATGGTTAAACCAAGAACACCCAACAACCCAATAATTATTATTGGAACTATGGCTTTTCTTAAATTAAAAATTTCAAATAAAAGGCATAAAACACCTAATCCTATTATAGCTATTAATGTATTCATTTTTTTATTTGACTTAGTTAATTCGGTTTATTTGAGTTAAAATTTCTTCAAGGCTTGGGGTAATCAAATCGGTAATTGGTTTTGGATACATCCCAAAAAAGAATAAAACACCTATTATTAATACTAAAGTTAATCCTTCATTGAAAGTAACATCAGCGAAGATTTTTGAATTGGTTTCACCTAACATGGCGTGTTGGAACATTTTCAACATATAATAGGCCCCTAAAATTATAGTTGTTCCTCCTAAAACAGCAAACCAAATATTAATTTGAGAAAGGCTGTATAAAACGGTAAATTCTCCAACAAAGTTAAAAGTAGATGGCAAAGCAACAGATGCCAAAACCAATATCAAAAACATTGAGGTGAATTTTGGTGATTGGGGACGAATGCCTCCCATTTCGGCAATTGCTCTGGTTTCATATCTTCTGAAAATAATCTCAGCGACGTAAAACAATCCAACAACCACAAATCCATGTGCAATCATTTGTAAAACTGCTCCGCGCAATCCATCTAATGTCAATGTGTATGTTCCCGCTGCTATTAATCCAACGTGAGCCAAAGAAGAATAGGCCAATAATTTTTTTAAATCTTTTTGTCTCAGTGCTACAATAGATCCGTAAATCACACCCGCTATTCCAAGTCCAATGAAAATATACATGTATTCTTTGGCGGCAAGTGGCGCCAATGGCAATTGCCAACGAATAACACTGTACAATCCCATTTTTAGCATGATCCCAGATAAAAGCATTGTCCCAACGGTTGGTGCTTTTTGGTACACATTTGCTTGCCAAGTATGGAAAGGAATTAATGGGATCTTAATGGCATACGCCAAGAAGAAAGCCAAGAATATCCACAACTGTTCAGTCGCTGATAAGTTTAATTTATATAAATCTTCCAATAAAAGACTTCCCGCTTGTTGATACATATAAACAAATGCCACCAACATAAATAAAGAACCCGCAAGCGTGTAGATAAAGAATTTAACTACTGCTTTTTTACGTTCTTCTGTATCTCCGTTACCCCAAATTAAGGCGATAAAGTAAATTGGAATCAAAGACAATTCCCAAAAAATGTAATATAAAAGACCGTCTGATGCCAAGAATGTTCCTGCCATTGCAAATGACATAAACAGAATTAAGGCATAAAATGATTTTGATTTTTTATATTGATTACCAAAAGAAGAAAAAATAATTATTGGAGTCAAAGCCGTAGTCAATAAAAGCATCGCCATGGATAATCCGTCCGCTTTTAGAGCAAAAGAAATATTAGGTTGTGTAATCCACTGGTTGATGAAACTGATGTTTTCACCTAAATTATAGTGATTTAATAATACAATAGAAGCGCCTGCAGCAGCCAACCCAAAGAACAAAGCCATTTTTGAAGCCAGTTTATCGCCCGCAAGATAAGTTGCAAACGCACCAACCAAAAGTATAATTAATATTAGAGATACATTCATTTGTAATTTTTTATTATTTTTTAAATGTCAAATGTAATAGACTTTTAAAATGTAATTTATTTAATAATTGAAATTTGGCGTAAAAAGTCTATTTCATAGTATAAGATTATTGAGCTAAAAATAAATAAGAAACAATGGCACAAAGCCCTAATACGAAAACAAAAAGATAAAGTCCGATACTTCCATTTTGTATTTTCTTTCCTTGATAACTTATTTCATTAGTTACTTTTCCGAATCCAAAAACCAAAGCTGATAAAGCCGTTTCTATAGTGTCTCTGAAAAAACGTGACAAAACATTAATCGGTTTAACAAAAATAGCTTCATAGAATTCATCAACGTAATATTTATTGTAAAGTACTTTAGAAAATCCTGTAATTTCAGCATCTTCTGTCGGCACAGTATTTTGTTTAATATATTTGGCGTAAGCAATACCTATTCCAACTAATCCGCCTATCACAGCAATAGCCATAAGTATATATTCTGTAGTTCCTAAATGATGTTCTGCATTTGCCAATTTTGGTAAAACAGGAGTTAAATATCCATTCAACCAACTGTTTCCAGGCAAACTAATCAAACCACCAATTGTCGCTAAAATTGCTAAAACAATCAAAGGAATTGTAATCAAAGAAGGACTTTCATGCAAATGATGTTTTTGTGCTGAAGTTCCTCTGAATTCTTGGAAGAAAGTTAAAAACATCAATCTAAACATATAGAAAGCAGTCATTATAGAAGCAATCGAAGCAACAATCCACAATGGAATATTATGATGGAAAGCCACTAATAAAACTTCGTCTTTCGAGAAAAAACCTGAAAATAATGGAACTCCGGAAATAGCTAAAGAAGCTACTAACATCGTTACAAAAGTAATTGGCATCGCCTTTTTCAAGCCGCCCATGTTGCGCATGTCTTGCTCTCCGTGCAAAGCGTGAATAACCGAACCTGAACCCAAAAACAAACAAGCCTTGAAGAAAGCATGAGTGATTACATGGAAAACGGCTACTTCATAAGCACCTAAACCCAAAGCTAAGAACATTAATCCCAATTGAGAAACGGTGGAATAAGCCAATACTTTCTTAATATCATTTTGAACCAATCCTATTGTAGCGGCTACTAAAGCAGTCACAGCTCCAACTATGGCGATTATAGATTGAACGCTTGGAGTCAAATCAAATAAGAAATTTAATCTGGTAATCATAAAAATACCCGCAGTAACCATCGTTGCAGCGTGAATCAATGCAGATACCGGTGTTGGACCCGCCATCGCATCTGGTAACCAAGTATACAATGGAATTTGAGCCGATTTACCACAAGCTCCAATAAACAGGGCTAACGCAGCAACCGCAACCCAAAAATCATTATAGTCTGGCGCAGTAGTTATAGCTGTTTTTAATGTTGTAAAATCTACGGTTGAAAATAAATTCCCAAGAATGAAAATTCCAACTAACAACCCTAAATCTCCAATTCGGTTCATGATGAATGCTTTCTTAGCTGCATCATTGTACTCTTGGTTTTTATGCCAGAATCCAATTAACAAGTAAGAACAAAGACCAACGCCTTCCCATCCAATGAACATTACTAATAAGTTGCTTCCTATCACTAAAGTGATCATGAAGAATATAAACAAATTCAAATACGCAAAAAATTGGTGCATATTTTCATCATCATGCATGTAACTGATAGAATACAAATGAATCAAAGATCCAATTCCGGTTACAAAAAGCAACCATAAAATTGACAATTGGTCTAATTGGAATCCAAAATCAACGTTGAAATTACTGATTTGGATCCAGTCAAAAAGAGAAATATGAATTCCTTCCGGTTGCGCTGAAATTCCACTGAAAAAATAAGCCGTCGCAATAAAAGAAACCACAACAGAAAAGGTTCCAATTATTCCGGACAGCCATTTTCCCAGACTTTTCCCGAAGAAAACATTGATTAAAAATCCTAAAAAAGGAGCAAGAACTAAAACTAAAGCTATATTGGTATTCATTTCCATTTATCCTTTTAAGTTTTTTAAATTATCGATAGTAATTGACCCTAAATTTCTAAATATTGAAACTAGAATTGCCAATCCTACCGCAACTTCTGCCGCTGCAACAGCCATCGAGAAGAACACAAAAACTTGTCCTTGCGCATCTTGATGATACGTTGAAAATGCCACAAACAATAAGTTTACTGCATTCAGCATTATTTCAATTGACATAAATACGATAATGGCATTTCGTCTGTACAAGACTCCGAAAACGCCAATACAAAAAAGTATCACGCTTAGGAAAATATAATTTTCAATACCAATGTGGTTTAAAATATTGTTCATCTTATTTTTGCAATTTTTCTTTTTTAGACAATAACACAGTCCCAATCATAGCAACCAAAAGTAATATAGATGCAAATTCAAAAGGAACCATATATTCATTCAGAAGTATTTTACCCAATACTTTTATAGACTGATAATCTTCGCCAGTAGTTACGTATTCTCCAACTATAGGTTTTGAGTTGATGAAAATGGCTATCAAAACCAAACAAATCAAACAAAAAGAAACAATAGCTCCTAATCGAGTGATTCTAGGTCGGTGTACTTCTCTTTCCTCATTTAAATTCATCAACATGATGGTGAATAAAAACAAAATCATAATCGCTCCAGAATAAACAATAATGTGGACTATCGCTAAAAATTGAGAATTCAATAATAAATAATGACCCGCAATCGAAAAGAAACAAATCACTAAATAAATAGCACTGTGTATTGGGTTTTTACTGAAAATAGTCAAAAATGCGGTTGACAATGTGATAGCAGCCAATACACAAAAAATTATAAGTATCGTAGACATTAGTTAGCGTTTTTAAGTTGAGCGTTTTTCATTGCCATTTCCAAAGGCATGACCAATTTGTCTTTTCCAAAAATGAAATCTTCTCTCTCATAGCTGGAAGGAACCAATACTTTAGAAGTCGTCAGGTAAATTGCGTCTTTTGGACAAGCCTCTTCACACAATCCACAAAAAATACAACGTAACATATTGATCTCATATATTGAGGCATATTTCTCTTCTCTGTACAAATGTTTTTCATCTTGTCTGCGTTCTGCAGCTTTCATGGTGATCGCTTCTGCAGGACAGGACAAAGCACATAAACCACAAGCCGTACAATTCTCACGACCTTCCTCATCACGTTTCAACATATGCTGACCGCGATAAACAGGACTCATTTCACGTACTTGTTCCGGATATTGAATGGTAACTTTTCGAGTGAACAAGTGTTTGATTGTAATAAACAAACCTTTGACAATCGCAACCAGATACATTCTTTCCCAAAAAGTCATCTCTTTATTAGAGACTATTTTTTTTCTTCCCGATAAGGATATACTTTCTATTGACATTTTTTATTTTTATTTGAAGCTTAATCCTGCTATTCGTTTCAATCTTTTATCCTGGACTTGTTTCAGGATCCTGAAACAAGTCCAGGATAAAAGGATTTCCACTGCTATCAGGGCTAGGGCTTTTCGGTACTAATAATGTTCCTTTTTTTAAACTCTAATTTTTGTAACCAATTTTATTCCTTTCTACTTTATTGTCTTGCTTTTCCATCAACTCATCCAAATAAGTAAAAACCAATTCAATATTTTTATCGTGATTTACTAATTTCTTTTTTATTTCTTCAATTTCAAGTTTTACACTTAAATTATCGGTTAGAAATTCTCGCAAACTTACAAATATCTCTATTATTTTGATGCTCATTTGAGTCGCTCTTTCGCTTTTCACAACATTAGATAACTGTAATATTCCGTGTTCCGTAAATACATACGGAAGTGAACCGCCAAGAGCTTGTTTTGAAGGTATCGCATTTTGCGACACCATTAAATCAACCTCAATTTCATTAAGCCTAAACATAAAATGTTCAGGAAACTTATCAACGTTACGATTAACTTGTTGGCGTAATCTTTTAGAAGTGACATCATACAAATCAGCTAAATCCCTATCTAGCATAACTTTTAGGTTTCTAATAAAATAAATTTTATTAGTTATTACCCTCGTTTGGTATAATAATCTCATCCATATTAAAAGATAACTTATTTAAAATTGACTAATTGTAATAATATATACTTTTTTACTAACAATATTGTTTCTAACTCACTGTAAATTCGATCACCTTTTTTTGTTTTTTCAAGGTATCACAAAATGTTATACCTAACTTTCACAAATCCAATACCTATTTTTATAACTGGTCACAAATTGTGACACCTTACTTTTAATTCAAGATTTCAACTCCAACAATTCCCCCTTTGGGGGCTAGGGGGATTATAGCCCTAAATAAGCAGCAATATCGCTTCTCAAAATTACAATACCAGTGATCACAATATTGATAATGGATAATGGAATTAATATTTTCCAACCCAAATGCATCAATTGATCGTATCTAAATCTTGGAATCGTCCATCTTACCCACATGTAGAAGAAAATGAATCCACATATTTTTACAAAAAGAGCAACAATTCCAATAACATTCGCAATATTAATACCCCAATTTTCAACAGCCCGACTCATTCCCGGATAATTATAACCCCCAAAGAATAAAACCGCTAAAATTGTTGAAGAAATAAACATATTCGCATATTCAGCAAATAAATAAAATCCCATTTTCATGGATGAATATTCGGTATGATATCCTCCAATTAATTCGCTTTCGCATTCCGCTAAGTCAAATGGCGTTCTGTTCGTTTCTGCAAAAGCACAAATCAAAAAGATAAAAAAGGACAATGGCTGATAAAAAACATTCCAATTCATTCCAGCTTGTTGCGCCGAAATTTCTCTTAAACTTAACGTTCCAGTCATCATCAATAAAGCAATCATAGAAAGTCCCATTGCTACTTCATAAGAAACCATTTGCGAAGCCGCACGAACCGCACCCATCAAAGAGAACTTATTGTTCGATGCCCAGCCACCAATCATGATTCCATAAACCCCTACAGATACTACTCCAAAAAAGTATAATAATGCCACATCAATATCGGCTGCTTGAAGTAAAATATCCCTTCCAAACAAATGAAAACGGTCACCCCAAGGAATAACAGCACTTGTCATTAATGCTGTACTCATTGCAATTGCCGGACCTACAAAAAACAAGAATCTATTGGGTGTATTTGGTTCAAACTCTTCTTTCGAAAACAATTTCAAACCATCGGCAAGCGGTTGAAACAATCCCATTGGACCTGCTCTGTTTGGCCCAATTCTGTCTTGAAGCCAAGCTGCAACTTTACGTTCTGCCCAAGTAGAATACATCGCCATAAGCATTGTAATGGCAAAAACCACCACAATAATTACGCTTTTATCTATGATAAGTGTACTATTCATTATTTCCCAAACTTTTTTGATTCATAATGTCTTCTTCGGTCAATGGAATTTCGGCCATGCTTATTTTCTTGCGGTCTTCTTCTCTACCCAAAAGGATATTCTCTTCGGTAGCGATTTCCACTTTATGCAATTTTCTATAGTATTTATTTTGATTGATAACCGAATCTTTTTCAAATGCTCTCGGTCCTTCAATAGTCCAATCTTTTATGTCTTTGTGATCAAAACGACAACCATTACAAATAAATTCTTCTACTTCATGGTATTCATCTTTTCTTCCGGTAACACGTTGGATTTCGTCACCAAACATCCAAAGCGTAGTTTTTCCACAACATTTATCACAATCTCTGTATGCATTGTACGGTTTGTTAAACCAAACTCTTGATTTGAATCGGAACGTTTTATCAGTCAATGCTCCTACTGGACAAACATCAATCATATTCCCTGAGAACTCATTGTCAATCGCTTTAGAAATACAAGTCGATATATTAGAGTGATCCCCCCGATCCATCACACCGTGAACACGATTGTCTGTCAATTGATCCGCAACCATTACACAACGGTAGCAAAGAATACAACGATTCATGTGTAATTGAATATGTGGACCAATATTTTCTGGCTCAAAAGTTCTCTTTTCTTCAATAAAACGAGTTTCTGATTTACCGTGTTCAAAGCTTAAATTTTGCAAATCACATTCTCCTGCCTGATCACAAACTGGACAATCTAATGGGTGATTAATCAATAAAAACTCTGTCACCGATTTTCTTGCTTCGGTTACTCTATCAGAAGATTTGCTGTTCACTTCCATTCCGTCCATACAACCGGTTACACAAGAGGCCATTAATTTTGGCATTGGTCTTGGATCGGCTTCACTTCCTTTAGCAACTTCCACTAAACAACAACGGCATTTTCCACCGCTTCCTTTTAGTTTAGAATAATAACACATCGCTGGCGGAACTACTTCTCCACCTATCATACGTGCCGCTTGCAGGATTGTTGTTCCTGGTTCTACTTCTATGCTTTGACCGTCTATGGTTACTTTCATTTTCTGAAATTCTTGGCTTTATACGATTACTTTAGAAACTAAATGCTTTACTTTTTCAAAAGGTTCAGCGACAAAATGATCCCTATTTTTAATTTTTTCGGGGAAACGAATATGATATTCAAACTCATCTCTAAAGTGACGAATTGCTGCTGCCACTGGCCAAGCTGCTGCATCACCTAATGGACAAATTGTATTTCCTTCGATTTTACTTTGAATGCTCAAAAGCAAATCGATATCTTCTTCACGGCCGTGACCGTTTTCTATTCTATGCAAAACTTTTTCCATCCAGCCTGTCCCTTCACGACAAGGCGAACATTGCCCACAGCTTTCATGATGGTAAAAACGAGAGAAATTCCAAGTATTACGAACAATACATGAAGTATCATTGTAAACAATAAATCCACCTGATCCTAACATAGAACCCGTTGCGAATCCACCGTCACTTAACGATTCGTAGGACATCAAACGATCATCGCCGTTTGCTGTTTTATAAATTAAATGGGCAGGTAAAACGGGAACAGAACTTCCTCCCGGTACAAAAGCTTTTAAAGGTCTGTCAGAACTCATTCCGCCTAAATATTCATCAGAATTCATGAATTCGTAAACACTTAGACCCAATTCAATTTCATAAACACCCGGATTTTTAATATGTCCTGAAGCCGAAATTAATTTGGTTCCTGTAGAACGTCCAATACCAATTTTAGCATATTCCGCACCTGTATTATTAATAATCCAAGGCACAGCGGCTATAGTTTCTACGTTATTTACAACGGTAGGATTTGCCCAAAGCCCTGAAATAGCAGGAAATGGTGGTTTGATACGAGGATTCCCTCTTTTCCCTTCCAATGATTCAATCAATGCAGTTTCTTCACCACAAATGTAAGCTCCGGCACCACAATGAACATAAAGTTCTAAATCGTAGCCTGAACCTAATATATTTTTACCCAAAAATCCAGCAGCTTTTGCTTCATTGATGGCTTTTTCTAATATTTTATAAACCCACATATATTCTCCACGAATGTAGATGTAAGATAGATTTGCACCCAATGCATAACTGGAAGTAATCATTCCTTCAATCAATAAATGAGGAATAAATTCCATCAAATAACGGTCTTTGAAAGTTCCTGGCTCAGATTCATCCGCATTGCAAACTAAATGCCTTGGTTTTCCAGATTTTTTATCAATAAAACTCCATTTCATTCCTGCCGGAAATCCTGCTCCGCCACGACCACGCAATCCAGAAGTTTTAACTTCTTCGACAACTTCGTCTGGTGTTAATGTTTTTAAGGCTTTTTCTACTGAAGCATAACCACCGTTTTGACGGTACACTTCGTAAGTTTTAATTCCTGGAACGTTTATTTTGTCTAATAATATTTTTTGTGACATATTATTTATCGTGTAATATTATTTTATCGTTTTTGCAATCAGCGATTAATTGATCAATTTTTTCTTCGTTCAAATGTTCTCTGTAAAAATCGCCTAATTGCATCATTGGAGCATAACCACAAGCGCCTAAACATTCAACACCTCTAACTTCAAATAGGCCGTCTGGTGTTGGCTCACCCACTTTCACTCCTAATTTTTCGCAGGTATAATCCATTAAATCCTCCACCCCATTCAAACAACAAGGAGAAGTTTGGCAAAATTCGAACATGTATTTTCCAATTGGTCTTTGGTTGTACATCGTATAAAACGAAACTACTTCATAAACCTCGATTGGTTTGATTAAAAGGATTTCGGCTACTTTATTCATTAATTCAATACTCAACCAATTATCGTGAGCATCTTGAACTTCATGCAAAACAGGCAATAATGCCGATTTTCTTTTATCTTCAGGATAATGACTTATCAATTCATTGATGCGATTCATCAATGCTTCGGTCATATTTATTTCTTGTTTGTGATACGTTCTTTCCATTTTTATTTTTTTTGCCACGAAGGCACAAAGTCACAAAGTATTATTTTAAAATCTGAAATCGTAATCAATAACCATTATGCGTCTAATTCTCCGGCAATAACATTTAAACTTGACAAAATAACAATTGCATCTGAAAGCAATGATCCTTTAATCATTTCTGGATACGCTTGATAGTAAATAAAACAAGGCCTACGGAAATGCAATCTATAAGGCGTTCTACTTCCGTCAGTAACTAAATAAAATCCTAACTCCCCGTTCCCTCCTTCTACAGCATGATAAATCTCAGCAACTGGAACAGGAACTTCTCCCATTACAATTTTGAAATGATAAATCAACGATTCCATATTCGTGTAAACAGCTTCTTTCGGAGGAAGATAATAATCCGGAACATCGGCATGGAATTCATTTCCTTCAGGCATTTTGGCTAAAGCTTGACGAATAATACTCAAACTTTCCCAAACTTCGGCATTACGAACACAAAAACGATCGTAAGTATCTCCAGATTTTCCAACAGGAATAATAAAATCGAAATCTTCGTAAGAAGAATATGGTTGCGCTACACGAACATCATAATCAACACCTGCAGCACGTAAATTTGGACCTGTAAATCCGTAAGCCATAGCTTGTTCAGCTGTTATAGCTCCAACATTTACAGTTCTGTCAATAAAAATTCTATTTCTTTCGAATAAGTTTTCAAATTCTTTCCAAGCTGCTGGAAATTCTTCTAAAAACACATCTAATTTTCTAAAAGCTTCTGGTGACCAATCTCTTTCGAAACCACCAATTCTCCCCATATTTGTAGTCAAACGAGCCCCGCAAATTTCTTCGTAGATTTCATATACTTTTTCTCTAAATTGGAAAACATACAAAAATCCGGTATAAGCTCCTGTATCGACACCAAGAATGGAATTACAGATAATATGATCCGTGATTCTTGCCAACTCCATTACAATTACCCTTAAATATTGTGCTCTTTTAGGAACTTCAATATCTAATAATTTCTCTAATGTCATCCACCAACCCATATTGTTTATAGGTGATGAACAATAGTTCAATCTATCAGTAAGAGGTGTGATTTGGTAAAAAGGACGGTTTTCAGCAATTTTTTCGAAAGCTCTGTGAATGTAACCAATAGTTGGTTCTGCTTCCAAAATTCTCTCCCCATCCATCAACAAAATATTTTGAAAAATACCGTGTGTCGCTGGGTGAGTAGGCCCTAAATTCAGAATCGAAAGCTCGCTTCCGTCTTCGTTTAGTTGCTCTTGTATTCTTTTAGCATAGCGATGCTCTGGTGGTAATAATAGTTCTGACATTTAGTTAATGTGAAAAATTATAATAGTGAGTATTTTTAATAATTGTCTGTCGTTCTTCCAAAGAAACGGTCATCTTTATCCGTTCTTCCGCTATCTTCCATTGGAAATTCTTTTCGCATTGGAAAAGAAATCATTTCATCCATATTCAAAATACGTTTCAATTGTGGATGACCAATAAAGTTTATCCCATAAAAATCAAACGTTTCTCTTTCCATCCAATTTGAACTTAAGAAAATGTTTGATATTGTTTTTATTTCCGGGTTTTCACCGTTGATAAATGCCTTGATTTTAATTCTTTTGTTTTCGTACCAATTGTGCAAATGATACACTACCGCAAATTGATGATCAACATCATTGTCAGGATAGTGAATCCCGCACAAATCAGTTAAAAAATGAAACCGTAATGTTGGATCATTTTTCAAAAAAAGAATCACCGCCGTAATTTTATCAGCAGCGACTTCAAATGAAAATATATCTTTTTCCTGCTTGAATTCAAAAACAGCCGAATCAAATGTTTCAACTAATTTCTCTTGGATTTGTGTTGTTTCTAGCGCCATTACTTTATTTGATATTATAAGAAGCTAATAATTCTTGGTATTCAGGAGAACTTCTTCTTCTTACAGATTCAGTTCTAACCAACTCTTGTAATTTCATTACACCATCAACAATTTGCTCTGGTCTTGGAGGACAACCAGGAACATAAACGTCAACCGGGATTACTTTATCAATACCTTGCAAAACAGAGTATGTATCAAAAATTCCACCTGAAGTAGCACAAGCACCAACGGCAATTACCCAACGAGGTTCTGACATTTGTTCGTAAACCTGACGTAAGATTGGTGCCATTTTTTTTGAAATTGTCCCCATTACCATTAGCATATCCGCTTGACGAGGAGAAAAACTCACCCGCTCAGAACCAAAACGCGCTAAATCATAATGCGAAGCCATCGTTGCCATAAACTCGATACCACAACAAGACGTTGCAAAAGGTAAAGGCCACAATGAATTAGCACGAGCCAATCCCACAACATCATTCAGTTTTGTAGCAAAGAAACCTTCACCAACAACACCTTCTGGTGGCTCAACCATATTTATTTTAGAATCGCTCATCTTTGTAAAATTATGAATTACGAATTATGAATTATGAGTTCATAATTTAAATTTAAAAATATTCTTATAAACACTTTAGAAACCGGAATTCTTGTAATTCGTAATTTCTAATTCGTAATTAATTTTTATTCCCACTCTAGCGCTTTCTTTTTGATAATGTAGAAAAAACCTACCAAAAGTAAAAGCATAAAAATCACCATCTTAACCATACCTTCCATTCCCAATTCTTTGAAATTGATTGCCCATGGGTAAAGAAAAATTACCTCAACATCAAACAAAACAAATAGTATAGCTACAAGAAAATATTTTACTGAAAATGGAATTCTTGCGTTACCCACAGATTCGATACCGCATTCGAAATTTTTATCTTTGATTTCAGATGATCTTTTAGGACCTAATTTTCCTGAAACCAATATAGTACCTACAACAAATCCTACAGCCAAAATGAACTGCATTAAAATTGGGATATAATTTAATTGATCGGATTGCATATTATCGTTGTTTTTGAATAAAAATAAGCCACAAAGATAGGTTTCAAGGATTTAAAACACAAGTTTAAAGCAAAATTTAGTTTCTATGAAAATACGATTTTCTTGTTATTTTTAACGATTATAAATAATTTCGTATTTAAGACGTCGTTTTTTCATTATACTGCAAAAAAAAACGTTCCGATATAATCGGAACGTTTTAAACATTCGTAGGCAAAAAAATAAATTTTTATGCTTAGATCACTGCTACTTTCGCAGCAACTTTTCCTTTTCTTCCTTCTTCTTCTTCATAGCTAACTCTGTCACCTTCGCGCAATTCTTCCGCGTTGATTCCTGATGCATGAACAAAAATGTCTTTTCCTGTTTCTTCGTCTGTAATGAATCCGTAACCTTTAGATTCATTGAAAAATTTAACTGTACCTGTACGCATTGTAATAGTAATAATAATTTATAATAGAGCAAATGTAATATTTAATATAATACGAAATACTATCTTCTGTTTTTATTTTGTAAAAATATTGATATTCAACGTTTTCAAACAAATTTAAACGACAAACTGCATTTAGTCAATTTTAATATGCAACTCTTTTAATTGCGATTCATCAATTGTAGATGGTGCGTCAATCATAACATCTCTACCTGAATTATTTTTGGGAAAAGCAATGAAATCACGAATGGTTTCCTGCCCACCAAGAATCGCTACTAATCGATCCAATCCAAAAGCTAAACCTCCGTGTGGCGGCGCACCAAACTGGAAAGCATCCATCAGAAATCCGAATTGTGCTTTAGCTTCCTCCTCAGTGAAACCTAAATATTTAAACATCAATTGTTGCGTAGCTTTATCGTGAATACGGATCGATCCACCGCCAATTTCATTACCATTCAAAACCATATCATAGGCATTGGCACGAACTTTCCCTGGATTTGTCTCCAATAAATGCATATCTTCCGGCTTAGGAGATGTAAAAGGATGATGCATCGCATGGTAACGACCGCTTTCTTCATCAAATTCCAATAATGGAAAATCAACAACCCAAAGTGGTGCAAATTCTGTTGGTTTTCTTAATCCCAAACGACTTGCCAATTCCATACGCAAAGCGCTTAACTGTCCGCGCGTTTTATCCGCAGGTCCAGAAAGCACAAAAATCATATCACCCGGCTGCGCTCCTGTAGTTTTTGCCCAATGGCGCAAATCATTTTGATCATAGAATTTATCTACGGATGATTTATAGGTTCCATCTTCGTTGCATTTTACATACACCATTCCCGACGCACCAACCTGAGGCCGTTTTACCCAATCAATCAAAGCGTCAATTTCTTTACGAGTATAATTTCCAACTCCGGGAGCAGCAATACCCACTACTAATTCCGCAGCATTAAAAACCGGAAATTCTTTGCTTTTAGCTACTTCGTTTAACTCGCCGAATTCCATCCCAAAACGAATGTCCGGTTTGTCATTTCCGTATGTTTTCATAGCATGCTCGTAGGTCATTCTTGGAAATTTCTCTACTTCGATACCTTTTATTTCTTTCAATAAATGTCTTGTCAATCCTTCGAAAACATTCAAAATATCCTCCTGCTCCACGAAAGCCATTTCGCAATCTATTTGTGTAAATTCCGGCTGTCTGTCTGCACGTAAATCTTCATCACGGAAACATTTCACAATTTGGAAATATTTATCCATTCCACCCACCATCAACAGCTGTTTAAAAGTCTGAGGCGATTGTGGCAAAGCGTAAAACTGTCCTTCATTCATTCGAGAAGGAACAACAAAATCTCTGGCTCCTTCTGGAGTAGACTTAATCAAATAAGGTGTTTCTACCTCGCAAAAATCTAAATCTGAAAGATACTTGCGCACTTCCATGGCTACTTTATGACGAAAAAGCAAACTGTTTTTCACAGGATTTCTTCTAATGTCAAGGTAACGATATTTCATTCGGATGTCTTCTCCTCCATCTGTTTCATCTTCAATAGTGAAAGGAGGTGTAAGCGAAGCATTAAGAATATTCAATTCTGAAACTAAAATTTCTATTTCGCCTGTAGGAATATTTTTATTTTTTGCTTCCCGCTCGATAACAGTTCCTTTTATTTGAATTACGAATTCACGACCCAAAGTTTTAGCCGCTTCAAATACTTCTTTTTGAGAACGACCTTCGTCAAAAATCAATTGCGTAATTCCATAACGGTCACGTAAATCAACCCAATTCATAAATCCTTTATCCCTTGATTTCTGAACCCAACCAGCAAGTGTAACTTCAGTATTAATATGTGAGGCGTTCAATTCGCCACAATTATGACTTCTATACATGATCCAAATTTTAGATTATTTCGCCCTTTGGGCTCGGGTGCAAATTTAGGACTAATTATGAATAATGGATTGAGAATAGTGAATTTTTACACTATTGTTTTTTATCTCAATTTATTTTCCAATGTTAAGTTTTTGCCTAATGTTACTAAATTGTTATGTAAAAGTTTTTTTAATGTAAATTAATAAGTAAATTTGACATATAAATACAAAACATTAACAACTCAAGATATGAAAAAGTGTATTATTTTAGTAGCAATACTGTTCTCAGGGATGATTTTTGCACAAGAAGCAAAACCAGTATTAGAACCTTTTGGCAAAAAGATTAAAGCGACTTACTTTTTTGAAAACGGTCAAGTGCAGCAAGAAGGTTTTTTTGAAAATGGAAAATTAGAAGGAGTTTGGGTTTCTTTTGATGAGAAAGGAAACAAAACTTCGTCCGGTGAATATGAAAATGGTCTTAAAACCGGAAAATGGTTTTTTTGGTCTCAAAACAATGACACTGGCATTAATAATCTAAGTGAAGTTGATTATTCCAATAATAGAATAGCTTCCATTAAAAACTGGAAACAAGACGCATTGGTCGACAGAGACTAAGGATTAATCCATTAATATTAAAAAGCTTTCGCCTAAAACGAAAGCTTTTTTTATTATAGTCCTTTTTGTTTTTTCAACCATCCCAAATTACAAAACCGGTTACAGGCAAAGCAGCCATAAAACCAATTGTAAAATAGACAGTCATTTATTTCATAATTACAAATAGCACAAGACATTATTCGTTAATATATTGACTGGGAACAAAATTCAAAAAGGTTTTAAAACCAGCGCTATATTTTTTTAAATTTACGGTGTAATAAAAGGCTCCTTTTTTTGAACTGAGCTTGTCCTTATCTTCCAACTTTTCTAACAATTTAGTAGACAACAACTTTCGGTTGAAATTCCCTTTGTCAAATTCCATATTATAAACAGCCTCATAAAGGCTTTGCAATTGCGGCATGGTAAACTTATCCGGCAACAATTCGAATAAAAGCGGATGTAGCGCCGCTCTGTACCGTAGCTTTTCTTTGGCCAATTCAACAATAGCAGAATGGTCAAAAATTAATTCGGGTAACTGATTAATAGGAAACCAAACCGGATGATAATCCTCACTAATCTGCTGATTGTATTTATGAATATCTATTAATGCAAAATAGGCAATGGATATGGTTCTTTCAACGCTATCTCTATTTGGCTCTGTAAAACAATGCAACTGTTCCATATACACCCCATCCAGACCTGTAAGATCTTTAAGAACCCGAACCGCAGCATCGTCAGCACTTTCGTCATCACTTACAAACCCTCCTACTAAACTCCAATTCCCTTTAAAAGATTCAAAATTTCTTTTTATAACCAACAATTTTAACTCTTGTCCATCATATCCAAAGATGATACAATCGACTGCAAATAAAAATCGTTTTTGTTGAGAATAATGCGACATACTTACGAAAGGTGTATTAAAATCAAATGCCCTTTAGTTAAGTTTTTCCAGCTAAATAATTGCTGACTACTTCTAACTAAACGGCATTGATTCAGATTATTTTAAGGTCTCCAAAACTTGATGTTAAAAAATAATGCTACCAAAATTTAGCATACAAAGCAAAAATAATCAGTAGTGTTATTACTATCAATACTGTTGTTTGAGGTTTTACCTTGAACATTTCAGTATCTAACTCAAAGGCTTTTGGATTCACTTTTGGCCCAGCAAAACTCACTGCAATCATAATAAGCATGGTAAACATAAATGACAACCCCATACAGATGTGAAATGGTATTTCATATCCGCCTTTTCCATTCGTATAAGCCGTGTATAATAATGTTTCATTTCCAAATAGTGCTGGTGCAAATTCGTTAAACAAAACCGACAATAAGAAACCGGAGATTACCCCTATTATTGCAGCAGTTCCTGTAGTTCTTTTCCAGAACATTCCAAGGAAAAACATGGCAAATACACCCGGACTAATAAAACCTGTATATTTTTGAATATAGGTAAAACCACCCACACCACCAATTCCAAGTACATCATTCCAAGTAAATAAAACAGCAAGGAGCATGGCTGCAAAAACAGCATATCTTCCTATGTTCACCTGACCTCTATCAGTAGCATCTTTTTGGATGTATTTTTTGTGCACATCCAGAGTATAAATAGTAGAAATACTATTTACTTTACCCGCTAACGATGCAACAATCGCAGCAGTTAAAGCTGCAACTGACAATCCTTTTAAACCTGTTGGAAGGAAAGTTAACACTGCAGAATAAGCACCATCTTTACCACCTACCAATTGAGGTAAATGCCCATTCTCATATAAAACATAAGCAGCAATACCAGGTAACATAACAATAAGTGGCATTAATAATTTTAAAATCCCCGCAAACAAAATACCGGTACGGGCAGTTTGTAAATCCGCTCCTAATGCTCTTTGGGTAATGTATTGGTTACAACCCCAATAATTAAGATTAATAATCCAAATACCAGCCAAGTAAGACATCATTCCTGGGAAAGTAAGATACTTATTAATATCATTTTGAGAAGAAGTCGCAGTGGGTTCCGGGATAATCATTTTGAAATGCTCCGGAGCTTCTCTCATCAATACTTTGAAACCTGCTATAGCATTTTCGCCAACACCAAAATATTGTCCAACAGTAGTCAAAGCAATGTAAGACGTAACCAGTCCACCAATTATTAAAACAGCAACCTGAATTACATCCGTATAAGCAACCACTTTCATACCTCCTAAAGAGATCACTAAAGCAAAAACGGCAAGCCCGATCATAATAGCATGTAAGTATTCACCACCAGCCAATCCATTAATGGCTACAGCACCTAAATATAAAATAGAAGTCAGGTTAACAAATACATATAAGAACAACCAGAAAACGGCCATAATTAAAGCAGTTGATTCGTTATACCTTGTTTTCAAAAATTGAGGCATCGTGTAAATCTTGTTTTTTAAATAAACAGGAATAAACCAAACGGCTACAATAATCAAAGCAATGGCAGCAATCCACTCATAAGCAGCAACTGCAATTCCTAAAAAGAATCCTTCTCCACTCATTCCAATAAACTGTTCTGCAGAAATATTAGAGGCAATCAATGAGGCGCCAATAGCCCACCATGTCAGTGTTCCTTCTGCCAGAAAATAAGCTTTGGCATCGTGTTCGTTTTTTTCGCGTTTGCGATAAACGGTATATCCATAAGTGGACACCACGATAAAATAGATAATAAATACTGCGTAATCTGCGAAGGCAAGGTTCTGGTTCATGAGTAAATAGTTTATTAATAGTATTAAAAATAGATTGCATTGGTATATATTATTTATGAAGTAAAAAGATTCTAATTACAGAATCAATTATTATACATTAATAATACTTGATTAATCTTTAATTTTTTTCAAATATATTATTATTTGTTAAATTGACAATTATTTTATTAGGATTATTTTTTATTGTTCATTATTTTAATGAATGCTATAAAAAAAGCAGTTTCAATTGCTATATGTTTTTCTTTACATTCCATTGCTTAATTTAAATATAGTTCATCTCATCTCGAAAAACGGGACTAATTATTACAGAAAATGCAATGATCAGCCAATACTCTTTATTTATCTTAAGATTTAAGATGTAGGGCGTTATTTTACTATCAAAACACTTTATCAGGAAATAATATCCCTTTCTGATTCACTAATCCACTTCAAGTCACCAACTTCTTTGTTATTTACCTCTAACTTTCTGCTCCCATTTCCAAGCACTTGCTATCCCTTCTTCCAAAGTTGATTCTGTTTTCCATCCAAGAATGTTATTTGCTTTTTCGGTATTGGCATAAGCCGAAATAACGTCACCTTCTCTTCTATCAACAATTTTGTATGGTAATTTTTGCCCACTGGCTTTTTCGAAAGCTGTAATCACTTCCAAAACAGAACTTCCCGTACCGGTTCCCAAATTAAAAGTTTCTATCTTATCTAAATTCTTTTTATTTACTAATCGTTGCAAAGCAATAACATGCGCTCTTGCTAAGTCTACAACATGAATATAATCCCGTACACAAGTCCCATCAGGCGTTGGATAATCATCCCCGTAAATCGATAGTTCTTTCCGCAAACCAATTCCGGTTTGGGTAATAAAGGGTACTAAATTTTGTGGTACTCCAATAGGTAATTCCCCAATTTCCGTCGATGGATGTGAGCCAATAGGATTAAAATAACGCAACAAAATAGCCTTTATACCACTTACTTTAGCAACATCAGCTATAATTTCTTCGCCAATTTGTTTGGTATTCCCATAAGGCGACATCGCTGGTTGAATTGCTGCCGATTCAGTAATAGGCATTGTTTCGGCTTGGCCATAAACGGTGCAAGAGGAGCTAAAAATAAAATGAGCCTCTGGTTTTTGTTGCAATTCCTGAAGTAAATAGATTAAAGTATTAATATTATTTTCATAATACAACAAAGGATCTTTTACACTCTCACCAACCGCTTTAGAAGCCGCAAAATGGATTACACCAGCAACATCAGAATGTCTTTTGAAAAAATCCTGAACCGCTGTTTTCTCTCTCAAATCCAGCTTTTCAAAAACAGGTGTTTTACCCGTTATAGCGACAATTCCCTTTAAAACTTCTTCAGACGAATTAGAAAGATTATCGATAATTACAACTTCGAAACCTTCATTTTGTAATTCAACTACAGTATGCGAACCTATAAAGCCTAAGCCGCCTGTAACTAGTATTTTCATAATTTATTTTTTATAATGTATTTGACTTCCGATGTTATTATTATGAATTGATTTTCAAAAAATCTATTCATTCTATAAAGCAAATATTTTTTATCTTTTCTACTTTTTGGTTGCCTTATTTCAATTCAGTAATTTCAAGAATAACGCTAGTTCTTTGCAAAGTAACATTAGGATTAACACCAACTTTCATAAGAAAATCTCCCGTATATACCTTCTCCGAAGAGATCGATGATTTAGTCCCCGGATACAAGTTAATTTCCTTAACAGTGTATTTTTTATTTGGATCCAATCCATCCAAAACAACAGGTCTTTGTGTTGCGGTTATCTTGAAGCGGTTATTTACCAAATAATTAAAAACAATCGCTTTACTCTTGTCTGGATTAACATACATAAGTGCCGAGATATCATTTTCATGGGGATTTATTAAACGATACAAATCGCCATGCCATACAATATCTTTAAAAGAATTATAATTAGCAATTGCCTGTTTGCAGAATAATTTATCCTTTTCATTTAAATGACTTACTACTATATCAAAACCTAATTTTCCCATACTCGCCACGTCAATTCTAAACTTTAGTGGTTGTTTCCCCCAGTCAGTAACGTGGTTATCGGTAGCGATAGCAGGAAAAAAATAAGAATAATCCCATTGCATAAATATTCTTTCCACGGGCTCAGTATCATCACTTGGCCAAAATTCCGTAAAATATTTAAGTAATTCATAATCCCCGCGACCACCCCCGCCAGAACACAACATCATAGGCACTTTAGGATATTTGGCACGAATTCTCTCCAACACTTTATACAAACCTCTTACATAATCTATATATAAATTAGATTGAGGAATTCCTTTTTTGTTAAGATATGCCGAATACGCATTGTAAATAACTGCATTGCAATCCCATTTTATAAAAGCTAATTCGGGATTTTTGGTAAACAGATTGTCTACAATTCCAAATACAAAATCCTGTACTTCTGGATTAGACAAATCCAGTACTAGCTGATTGCGATAATAAACTTCAGGTCTCTCAGGTTGTCGGATAACCCAATCAAGATGTTTTTCGTATAATTCACTTTTTGGGTTTACCATTTCGGGTTCAATCCAAATCCCAAACTTAATCCCTTCTTTTTTTGCTTCTTTCACCAAATAACCCAAGCCATGCGGCAACTTTTTGACATTTTCTTGCCAGTCACCAAGACCAGCTTTGTCATCATTTCGAGGATGTTTATTGCCAAACCACCCATCGTCTAATAAGAACATATCGACTCCTAAGTCTTTTGCATCCTTAAATAATGAAGTTATTTTGTTTTCATCAAAATCAAAATAGGTAGCTTCCCAATTGTTCAATAAAGTAAGTCGCTCTCCTTGACCATCTAACAATCGGTATTTTCGAGCCCAATCATGAAGGTTTCGGCTCGCTTCCCCTGTACCATGATTAGACAATGCATATATTAAAGATGGCGTTTTAAAAATTTGATTTGCCGGCAGTAAATATTCTGAGGCATACGGATTAATTCCTGCGATAAGGCGAAGATTTTTGTAAGAGTCTATTTCAAAATCCAGTTTAAAATTGCTACTCCAAGCAAGTTGACCTAACAAAACTGTCCCCTCATTTTCGGAAGCGGGTCTACCAAACGACACTATGAAATTTGGCGTTTGCAAAAGCATAGCTCTTGTTCCCAGTTTAGAATCTACGGTTCTTATGCCTTGCAAAAGTTTTGATTCAACGGGCTGCATTTCCTTTAAATATTCCCCTTGAAAACTGGTAAGATAAAAGTCTTTATTGGTAAAATATAAATTAGCAGAAGCAAATTTTTGTAACAAAACAGGTTCCTTTTCACTGTGTTTTATCTCAGTCCATTGTTCGATTATATTTTCTTTTGTCCAAACTTTATAGTACAAAGTAACTTCAAAAGGATAAAGTGAATCCTTTAAAACAATACTTGTAAGAGAAGAGTTTTCGTCGATTTTTTCTTTTTTATGACTAACATATTTCAGTTCTAACGAAGGGTTTCCATCGGTATGTTTGACTTGAATAGCAGGTTCAGAAAAATTCCATGTTCCTGCAGGTGTATAGGTTGCATTATAAATTCCCGCATTCTCGTCTTTAAAATTATAACCATCTGAAACAGCGGGATATTCACTGACATTTTCAAGAGGTTTACCAAAATAAATAGTCCTCAATCGGTTGTCATCATCCGTTTGTAACAACATAAGATTACTATCGGTTGCAATAGGAATAGTCACTTTCTGAGCTGACAGATTAATGACACTTATCATAAAATATAAAGTGAACATATATTTTTTATTAAAATAGGATTCTAGTTTTTCTTTCATAATTCTTGTTCTAAATGTCATCATCTTTATCGGGTATACAATTTTCATGACTCTTCATGCATTCCAAAAACGTCATGGGTTTTTATAACTATTTTATTTCTTTTTAGGTTTAATAACAAAACCATAACTATATTCTTTGTTCTTCAATTGATATTGTTCATGCGGTAAAGCTCCCCAACTATTATCCCCACCAACGCCTCTTTGGGCTAAATCAACACAAACTATAACCTCCTTACGAGGAGTGATATCACTGGTGTGACGGTATTTTTTTGTTAAACCTGGATCAAAATCTTCAGGGTAATTATGTAGCGCACTTACACCTAAAGGCTGTAACCCTTCTATTTCAATCCCATTCCCTGAACTATTTGTAAGTGTCAACCAACGAACATCTGTTTTATATCCATTTTCTTGAGGACGTGTATAGGGTACATATTGATCGGCAACTTTACTTTGGTAAATTCCCTTCAAAGAAGATGTATTTCTATCCTGATAGTTTTCCCAAGGTCCTCTTCCATAATAACTGAAATTATCTAATTCTTTCTTGAGAGAGAATATCATCCCAAAACGAGGCATTTCAGATAATGGATTGTTCCCTGCCTTGAATGAATTTAACATCGTTAAACTTCCATCTGAATTCATAGTATAAATAATCGTATAAATAGACGCTACATCACTTAAGAAAAGGTTAGCTACAATACTTGTTTTTCCAGACTCTTCTTTGACCTCAATAGTGTTCAAACTACTAACTCTTCCTACAGTTCTCCATACATTACTTGCCACCTGCATATTATTTCCAAAGTCATTATCAGTTGGTGCGCGCCAAAAATTAGGAACCGGTAATTGATTAAAAAAACGTTCTCCGTTGGATTTGTAATCTTGAATCAAACCTGTATTCTTGTTTATTGTCACTTCAACACCAGACGCACTAAGCGTGATAACATCTTTAGTTTCTTTAACAATAGGGCTTGTCCCTTTTGCTGCTGCTTTAACAAAGTATTTACTCTCACTAATTGAAAACTGTTCTCGGGCTACTTCAAAATTTTGAGGTAAAACTTCGGTCCCATCTTTTGTGTAGGCATAAACATTCAAAAGATATTCAACTCCGTCTTTTGATGATAATTTTGGTAATTCAAGTTGTACTTGTTTCTTGGATTGTGGTTCAAGACGTATATCAACAGTATCAGTCTTGATAACCAACCCATTTTCCAAAACCTCATATTTGAAAAGGTATTTATCAAGATTTGTATATCCAAATCCGTTTTCCACCTGAATAATTCCTTGTTTCAAATCAACCCCTGTGAACAGAATATCCTGATACACTTTTTTTACTTCGAAAGCACCTGGGTGCGGCGTACGGTCGGGCCAAACTAATCCATTATGACAGAAATTTTCATCGTTGGTGTAATTTTGGCTTCCCATATCTCCACCATACGACCAATATTTGCGTCCTACTTCATCTGTCATCTCAAATCCCTGATCTACCCAATCCCAGATAAATCCTCCCTGCATGTTATTGCTGCTGCGAATAATATCCCAGTATTCCTGAAAATTACCACTACTATTCCCCATAGCATGGGAGTATTCACACATAATAAACGGACGTTTCACCTCTTTGCGTTTAGCATACTCTCTCATATAATCCATACTAGGATACATAGGGCAAACTACATCGGTATTTTCTTCTTCACCAGCTTGCTCAAATTGAACCAATCGAGTTTTATCTCTGTTTTTTATCCAATTATAAGCCTCTTGAAAAACAGGTCCGTTTCCACACTCATTACCCAAAGACCAAAGAATTACAGAAGGTTGGTTTTTATCTCGCTCTACCAAACTGTAAATACGATCCAAATGTGCTGCTTTCCACTCTGGCAGATAAGCAGGATGTTTTGTTTTATCAAAGGAACCTTGCAATTCAGCACCCATACCATGAGTTTCAATATTAGCCTCGTCTACCAAAAATAAACCATATTGATTACATAATTTAACCCATTCAAGGTTAGATGGATAATGACTACTTCGTACCGCATTGATGTTTAATTGCTTCATCATGCGAATGTCTTTCATCATGGTTTCTTTATTTTGATAATGACCCGTTTTAGGATTATGTTCATGAATATTTACACCATGAACCATGATTCGAATACCGTTAACCAATAATTGTCCGTTCATCAATTCTACTTTTCGGAAACCGATTTGCGTAGAAACCGTTTCAAGAAACTTTCCGTTTTCATCCTTTAGCGTAAGCAATAAAGTATATAAATAAGGATTTTCGTTGCTCCATAAACGAGGTGAATCTACTTTTTGATTAAAGTTAGTTGATTCAATTGAATTTGCTTTTAAATTTATTTTTATCGTTTTTGTAAAAACTTCCTTTCCCGTTGCATCCACTAATTTAGCTTCTACAGTTTGGTTATTTTTTGCAACCTTGTTCATGTTCTTAACTTTAACATCAACAGACAAACTTCCGTTTTTATAAGAATCGTCAAGATCAGGACGTGCAAAGAAATCTGCAATACGGGTATTAGCCGTACTATAAAGATAAACGTCGCGATCGATCCCTGACAAACGCCAAAAATCCTGATCTTCCAAGTAAGAACCATCACTCCAACGATACACCTCAACAGCAACCTGATTTTTACCGGCTTTTACGTACTTCGTTATATCAAACTCCGTTGGACTTTTCGTATTTTCACTATACCCTACTTTTTCTCCATTTACCCAAATATACATCGCTGAAGTTCCTGCTTCAAAATGAAGGTAAACACGACGTCCGTTCCAATTTTCTGGCAACTCGAAAGCACGTCGGTAAGACCCTACTGGATTATCTGCATGATCAATGAACGGTGGATTTTTAACAAATGGATAGATTATATTAGTGTAAATAGGAATTCCATACCCGCCTAATTCCCAGTTTGAAGGCACGGAAATTTCTTTCCAGTTGGTTGTATTAAAATCTGTTTTGAAGAAGTCTTTCGGACGTTGATCAGGCGTAGATGCCCAATTAAATTTCCATTTTCCGTCTAAAGTTAGAAACCAAGGAGAACGAGTATAATCATCCGCAATAGCAGATGATTCATCGGCATAAGGTAAAAATGCCGCTCTTGCAGGCTCTCTATTAATCTGAAATATTGCTGGATTTTCCCAATCGTTAGTCGTTGGTTTTTCTTGTGCGCATACAACCAAAGAAATAATTGTAAAAATGCAGGATAAAATTGTTACTTTTTTCATGTATAATGAATTTTTAGGATCGGATTACTTTTATCAGATAAACATTAAAAGAGATCGGATGTTTATAAGAGATGACAAATGATTAATTTACTATAATATAGCTTATTAACCATTTGTCAAATTCTTATTTTAATCTTTTATTAATTAAAATGTATAACCCATATTACCAGTTGGCATTTTGTGTCATTTTTGGGTTATTATTTAACTCACTTTCCGGAATAGGAAAGTAGTTGTATTTAGCCGAGTAATTAAGATACCCCCCAACTTGACTTTCTTTGATTACTTTTTCTAAAGTACCCCATCTTCTTAAATCATACCAATGAATACCCTCACGAGCAAATTCAACATTTCTTTGATGCATAATCTCATCCATCATTTGAGCTTGATTCCATGCGATCATTGTGATATTAGCTAACTTCGCTCTGTCTCTTATTCTTTTAACTAAAGGAATAGCTTCAAGTACTTTTCCTTGCATCGTTTTGGCTTCAGCAAGCATTAAAAGTACATCAGCATAACGCATTGCATATTCGTTCAATTCTGATTTCCAATCTCCTTCATCGTTATTCCACCAGTTTTGATTTTTTCTTATCCAGATATCAGTCGCCTTAAACTTAGATGTGAAATTATAATTATAATAAACACAACCCGGATAATCCCATGCCAAAGTAGCAAGAGCTCTAGGATCAAAACTACCATCCGTGGTTTTCTCTTTGGTCATAGCGTCTAATAATTTTTTTGAAGGCAACAACTCAAACCATCCTCCAACTTCTCCTGGCGCTAATTCTTGAGCCATAGTTGTTGCTCTTGTTCTTTCTGATGGATTTCCACCCCAAATAGTAGCACCACCTTGTCTGCTGAACTGAATTTCAAACACTGATTCCTTGCTATTTTCATGTTTACCATCAAATAATTGTGCGTAATCGTCCAAAAGACCAAACCCATTTGCGGTTTCGTTATTTACCAGCTTAGAAAATTGCTCTTCGGCTTTAGCCCAATCTTTTAAATATAAATACGATTTTCCAAGGTAAGCGATTGCCGTATTTTTCGTTACTCTACCTTTTAAAGCTGAAGGATAGATCTCAGGTAGAGGACTTGTTGCCGCCGCTTGAAAATCTGCAATTATCTGTTTCCACACTTCTTCTTCCGTTGATTTTTCTTTAAAATAATCTGCCGATTCTTCTACTAAATCTGTAAAAATTGGAACACTACCAAATTCATTTACTAAATTAAAATAATTCAATCCTCTAAGAAAAGTAGCTTCAGCAACGATTTGTGCTCTTTTTGTTTCATCAATATTTTTGATTTGAGGCGCATAATTGATTACTTGATTCGCACGAAATATACCAATATACATCGCTTTATACATACCGGTAGTCTCACTTGTACTAGGTGTATTTTTATAGCTAGAAACTGCATAACGCCCAGGCACATCATTTCTTGCAACAAAATTTTCTGTTCTGTTTTCTTTCAACTGCATCGCTTGTATTTCCCAATAACCCGCGTTATTGTTGTCTACTAAAACATTGTAAACAGTCGCTAATCCAGACTCCAAATCCTCAGGAGTTTGCCAGAAAGAACCGGTTGTTACTTTACTAGGGTTTTGTAATTCGAGGTTATCGGAACAAGAACTTAGCAAAGCTAGTCCTCCCATAAAATATAATATAATTAATTTCTTTTTCATTTTTCGTTGATTTAAAAGTTAAGTTGCATACCAAAAATAATGGTTTTGCTTAATGGATACGATTTATAATCTATTCCTCTACCTCCAAGTCCATCAGCCGAAACGTCTGGATTATATCCTGTATATTTAGTAGCAGTAAAAAGATTATCTCCTGCAACATAGAATCGACATCTGTCAATTTCTAATTTTTTACTTAAATCATTAGGAAATGTATATCCTAATTGAATCGTTTTTATTCTAAGATAAGAACCATTTTCAAGGAAACGATCTGAATAATCAGCTCCATTATCATTAGGATCATCAATATTTAATCTTGGGAAATTAGAGTTTGGATTAAAAGTAAACGAATCTAATGTTGCTCTAGAGTAATTAATATTAGCTCTTACAGTTTGTAGATCTGTATTATTTCCGTTATATATTTCATTTCCTTGAACCCCTTGAGCAGCAACGGTCAAATCAATTCCTTTCCAATCTGCTTGAATACGTAATCCATATTCAAAATCAGGAAAAGCACTTCCTCTAAATTGTCTGTCTCCAGCGTCAATTTTTCCATCTCCATTAAAATCAACATATCTTATGTCTCCTATTTGTGCTCTAGGTTGAATAGGACTTCCATTTACATTATGTGCATCCAGTTCCTCTTGTGATCTGAATAATCCATCAGTCTTAACAAGGAAAAAAGAATAAATAGGATATCCTACTTTACTGTAAGTCACTGCTGATCCATGAAATGATCCACTAGAACCTGCAAGAATCTGACTTCCTGTGCTCAATTCTTCAACACGATTTTTTACACTTGAAATATTAGAAGTTATAGAGAAATTAACTTCTCCCACCTTTTGATTAAGCGTTAACCCCATCTCAAAACCTTTATTTGAAACCTTACCCGCATTAGTGTAAGGATCATTACTAGACCCAACTGACAAAGGAATTGGCACACGTAAAAGTAAATCTGATGTGTTTTTTTGAAAGTAGTCAAAAGTATAATCTAATTTACCATTCCATAAACCTAAATCAAAACCAACATTGGCTGTCGAAGTTGATTCCCATTTTAATCCAATCGCAGGATATTCTGTTTGAATATTACCTATCCAAAGTGTATTCGGCTCTCCTGTACCATAGCTTATTCCTGATGTAATTGATCCAAGATATTGGTAATCTCCAATTTCTTGATTTCCTAATATACCATAACTTGTACGTAACTTAAATTCAGATACAGGTAAGTCTAGGTTTTTAAAAAAATCTTCTTTTCCTATTCCCCATGCTGCAGAAATTGAAGGGAAATTTCCCCATTTATTTTCTGGACTAAAACGAGAGGAACCATCACGTCTAAAAGTTGCCGTAAGAATATATTTGTTATCGTAAGAATATATCGCACGTCCAAGATAAGAAATCAATTTACTCTCAGTAGCATACCCTGAAATAGATGGTTGTTCAGCACCTGCCAGAACAAATATACCATCTGGCATTCCTTGTACAGAACCTAAAATAGAACGGAAATTATTTTGATAAACAGTATGTCCTGCTAATAAATTTACAGAATGCTTACCGAATTTTTTTGAGTAATTTAAAGTGTTTTCAATTTGATAATATTGGTTTAAATCACTTCCTTCCGCTAAAGTATTTTTTAAATTCTTGAAGAATCCTCCAACTTCATAACGTGGCGTATAGTTATAACTCTTATGCTCAGAAAGTGTTACCCCTACATTTAATTTATATTTAAAGCCATCAAAAAAACTTGCTTCAGCATAGGTATTAATCAATGCTTGGTAGTAATCGTTTTTCACATCAAAAAGATTCAAAGCCGCTACTGGATTGAATATATCCGTAACCGCACCTGACGCTCCACCATATCCGCCTACAGCATCTTCATTATAAATTGCAAACCCGGGAATCATAGATATAGCCGCTCCAAGAATATTTCTTCCTTGCCCTGGCATGCCTGGCAAATCATTTCTTTTTTCTTTGGTCAACATTACTGTTTCTCCAATTTTAAAAATACCCTTCTTGTAATCCGATTTAACTCTTAAGTTGACACGGTCATAATTTGTTTCCTTTATAACTCCTTCTTGATTAAAGTAGCTTAATGACATATTATATTTTAAATTATCCGATCCTCCAGAAAGCCCTAATGAATAGTTTTGTGTAGGAGCAGTTCTAAATATTTCATTCTGCCAATTAATTCCCGCACCAGGAACTTCCGGATTTAGAGCAATGTCTAACGGTGCTTTTCCTGCAGCACTATATGCAGCATTACTTACTTTTGCCCATTCTTCTTGATTTAACAGATCTAGCTTTTTAGTAACACTGGCAACACCATAAAAAGAATCGAAGCTAACTTTCATCTCCCCTTTTTTTCCACTTTTTGTAGTAATCAAAATTACACCGTTTGCAGCTCTTGAACCATAAATTGCAGCCGCAGAAGCATCTTTCAAAACTTGAATTGATTCGATGTCATTTGGGTTAAGGTTATTCATTGACGCAACAGCAATATCATCAACTAATATCAAAGGATTGTTATTGTTTAATGATCCGGCACCTCTAATCTGAATTCTCGTTCCAGAACCAGGAGCACCTCCTGCAGACTCTACAGTAACACCTGCAATTTTACCTTGTATCGCACTTCCTAAATTAGTATTACTTTGAGAATCTAATTGTGCAGCTTTTAATCCTCCAACGGCTCCTGTCAAATCACTTTTTTTAACAGTACCATATCCAATTACTACTACTTCTTCTAATGTATTATTTTCTTCTTGGAGTGAAATGTTTATCACATTTCTACCCGCAATAGCCTCTTCAACTTTAACATATCCAATGTAGGAGAAAACTAGTGTAGCATTAGGGTCAGCTACATTTAATTTATAATTCCCATCACCGTCTGTCATGGTTGCATTTGTCGTTCCTTTGACGACTACAGAAGCGCCAATAACTGTTTGGGATGTTTTTTGATCTACAACAGACCCTGTAATAATATTCTGAGCCTGTAAACTAATACACGAGGTCATAATGATTATTGACAGAGTGAGTTTAGATGTTAAGAATGTTTTAATCCTTAACAACTGATTTACGTTCTTCATGGTTTTCATAAATTCATGGTTTTAAAAATTGGTTGGTTAATAAAATTTTTTTGTGTTTATTTAATTATCCTTTTAAAAAGAGACAAAAGATTAGTAGCCTTCCTTGGAAAAGAAAGAAATTGAAATTGAGCTCGAAATCAATTCATTCGGAATTTTTACTATATTTTGTGTAGTTTACAGGGAATGCTTATAATGAAGTTCTGACAAGTTTTTTAAAACTTCAGCACTTTTCTCAGGGGTAATATCTCTTTGTGATTCACCTAACATTTCGTAACCTACCATGAATTTTTTTACGGTTGCGGAGCGTAACAATGGTGGATAAAAATGCATGTGAAATTGCCATTCCGGATGCGATTCTCCATCAGTTGGCGACTGATGAATTCCTGACGAATACGGAAATGACGTTTCAAAAAGATTATCATATTTTGTAGTCAATTGTTTTAAAATCGTCGCAAAAGCAGTTTTTTCTGTTTCCGTAAAATCAGTAATTTTCCCAAAATGACGCTTGCTGATTATCATGGTTTCATAAGGCCAAATTGCCCAAAAAGGAACCAACGCTACAAAATGATCATTCTCAATTACAATACGTTCGTTTAGTTTTAATTCTTCCTGCAAATAATCCTGCAAAAGTGTACTTCCATGTTTATCGAAATACGCTTTCAGATTGTTCTGTGTCTTCTCCACTTCGGTTGGTAATGAAGATTGTGCCCAGATTTGTCCATGCGGATGTGGATTACTACATCCCATAACACTTCCTTTGTTTTCAAAAATCTGAACATGATTGATATAATCTATTTTGCCCAAATCTGTATATTCTTTTTGCCAAGTGTGAATGATGTCTTCGATGGCAACAACAGCCATTTCCGGCAAGGTAAGATTGTGTTTTGGTGAAAAACACACTACTCTGGAAATTCCTCTTTCTGGTTGTGCTTTGAAAAAAGTTTCATTTTTATTCTCTTCAAATGCAATTTCTTCTTGCTTTAAAGCAGCAAAATCATTTTCAAAAACAAAAGAGTTTTCATACGCTGGATTTACCTCTCCATTTGCTCGAACATTACCCGGACATAAGTAACATGTTGGATCATACTCCGGTAAAGAGTCTGAGGTCACCGTTTCGTTTTGTCCCTGCCAAGGTCTTTTTGAACGATGTGGAGAAACCAAAACCCATTCGTTGATTAACGGATTATAGCGTCTGTGCGGATCTTCGTTGATATCAAAATTTTTCATTCTAGTTATTTTTATAAAGTGATGTTCCGTTTCCAATTTTAACATCATAAATTTTTAATTCTATTCCAAAAGCATCAAAATAAAGTGCCGAAAGTTTCTTTTTAATAGCCTCTTCATGCCCCTTTTTTATTAAGTTGATTGTACAACCACCAAATCCACCGCCCATTAATCGGGAACCAACTACCGCTTCTTCTTTTTTAAGAGTGTCAACTATCATGTCTAATTCAGCACAACTTACTTCATAATCAGCGGATAATCCTTCATGAGTTTCGAACATTAATCTACCTAAAGTTTCGATATCTCCTTTATCCAAAGCTTCACAGGCTTGGATAACACGCTTAATTTCTTTTACTGCAAAAAGGCTTCTCTTGAATACATTTTCACTCATCTTATCCTTTACACTTAGTACTTGACTTTCGGTACAATCTCTAAAACTGTTTACTGCCGGGAAATTATTTTTTAAGATTGAAAGTCCTTCTTCACATTCTTCTCGTCGGGTATTGTAAGCCGATGAAAACAAGGAATGTTTCACATTACTATCGAATAAAATCAAAGAATAATCACTAAAATTGGCATCATGGTATTCATACTCCAAGGTTCGGCAATCAATTTTTATCACTTTGTTTTCCTGTCCCATGACACTCGAAAACTGATCCATTATCCCGCAATTAATACCTACCCAATGTTCCGCTTTTTGTCCCATTAGAGCGATATCAATTGGTTTAATATTCAAATTAAAAAGTTCATTTATTCCAAATAAAAAACCACATTCTAAAGCTGCTGATGATGACAAACCGGACCCAACAGGAATATTACTGCTAAAAACACAGTTGAAACCTTCAAATTCAAAACCATTTATTTTCAATTGATTAACAACACCACGAATATAATTGGTCCAAACATTATCTGTTAATTCCATTGAACCGGTAACATCCATTTCAAATTCATCATCAAGATCTATGGCGATTATTCTTGATGTATTAGAATTGCTTTTTTCGAAAGCAAAACAAATAATTTTATCAATCGCTGCAGGTAAAACATATCCGTCATTGTAATCAACATGTTCACCAATAATATTAATTCTTCCCGGAGAAAGTACTATTTTTTGTGGCTCAGCACCAAATGTCTCTTTAAAAAAAGTGTTCGTTTTTTTAATTAAAATATCATTCATTATTAGAAATTGTAAGTGTTCCATTTTGTAATCGTTCGGAACTTGACGTTATTTTTATTGATTTTTTTAAACTTGGTGTTTTAAGAATAATGGTGGCAATTCCTGCCTCGGCTTTTACTGGATTTTCACCTATTAATTCTGCATCTCCTTCGCTTAAAGCAAAAGTCACTTCGTTAGTTGCATCTGGAATAACCGTTCCGTTCTCATCTGTAATTTTGGCATAAATAAAAACCATGTCAGGGAAATTCGGATTGATTGCTTTTGATGAAACATCGTAACTCAATGCTATTTTAGCAGCACTTTCAGGTGTTTTAACAACATTTGAAACTACTTTTTCTCCTTTAACAAAACCTTCGGCTCGTAATGTTCCAGCAATAAATTTTTCTACTTTAAAAACAAATGGCGCATGTTTTAATTCATCACTATTTTGATTTATTGTTGGTTTTTGTTTGCCAACCAAAACATCATTCAGATACAGCACCACTTCATCACAATTACTGTAAACGGTCACATTCAATGGCGAATCTGATGTCCAATAATTTGCAATATGCACCATCGGACCAAAAACTAATTTTTTGTCCAAAGTAATAGTAGCATCACGCTGACTTTGGTAAAAATGGTAGGCAAATTTTGGAATTCTAAAAATATCGCTTATTCCAGAACTCTCTAAATCATTGCTGTATCCGCGATTGTAATCAAACATAACCCAATTTGCTTCGCCAATAGTCTGTGCTCCTTTTCTATTCGAATTGGCCGCTTCCTGAAAATTATAGGCTTGTTGCAACAATCGCTTTTCACCATTGCTACGCAACTGACGTGAAGTTCTTTCGTCTTCCTTCAAATTAGCAAATTCGGTTTGATTGAATCCGGCATTCTGCGCATAATATTCCCAATCACCATACTCCGCTATGAAAATTTTTCTATTCCCTTTGTTGTATTTTGTCCAATAATCCGGAGCTTTTCCGTGTTGGCGCGCCGGAATAAAAATATCATAATTTGGATTGTCAATCCAACAGGCACTGTAATTGTGCGGAAAAGGCAATTCTTCTTTTAATGCTTTGGCGGCTTCATTCATGAAACTTTCGCTCATTTCGGTTTCGTTCAAAGAGGCTTCCCAAAAAATAATACTGGGATGATTCCTGTCTCTTCTCGCCATATCGCGAATATCCTGAATAGCATTTTTTTGAAAGGTTTCATTACCAAAAAACTGCCAACCCGTTAAACTATTCATGACCAAAATACCCAATTCATCACAAGCATTCAAGAATGCTTCGGCATGTGGATAATGCGATAATCTTACGAAATCTAAACCTGCATTTTTAATTTTTACTGCATCGCGATACTGTGCTTCATCGGAAATCGCATATCCTAAATATGGATATTCCTGATGTTCGTTTGTTCCTGTGATGTATAATTTTTCATCATTGAGATAATAGCCATCGTCTTTTATTTCCGATTTTCGGATTCCTACTTTTTCCGAATAACTGTCAATAATTTTATTATTTGAAATTACCTGAACTTCTAAATGGTATAAATTTGGATTTGAAATTGACCATAATTTTGGGTTTTTCACCACAATCTTTTGGGTAATTGATTTATCTGAATTAGTTTTTATCGTAAATACTTCCGATTTGAATTCCAGTTTTTCTCCTTCTTTATTAGTCAAAATAAATTTCAACGAAATATCTTTTGCGACAGCGAATTCGTTTTTTAAATGAACCTGTACTGCTCCTGAAACCTTATTTTTATTAACATCATCAAAGTTCACATAAATTCCGCCACTTGCTTTTTTATCAGCCTGAACCGCATTAGTAATGTATAATTTATCCGTTGTAATGAGATAAACATTTCTGTAAATTCCACCATAATAATTAAAGTCTAAATCCTTCAATGGCTTTCCTGGCAAAAATTCCGGATTGTCTTCGTTGTTGACTTTGACTTTAATAATGTTGTCTTTTTTTGCTTTCAAAAAAGGAGTTGCATCAACCGTAAATGGTAAATAACCGCCTTTATGATTGGTCACTTTTTGGTCATTTATCCAAACATCCGCTTCTTGCATCACCCCTTCAAAATATAGGAAGACTTTTTTGTTTTTAAAATTCCCGACTTTGAACTTTTTTTGATACCATGAAGTTCCCTGAAACTGGTTGTTCACCACCAAAGGTTCAATCTTTGCAGTGTGAGGAATCGTTATTTTCTCCCAATTGGAAGCTGCTTTTTCTTCCCTTTTGAATTCCCAATCAAAACCAAAGTTTACTTTAGTTCTAGATTGCGCCTGTATTTTTCCAAAAGAAAAAGTCAGTACAATTAGCAATAGAAAAATAATAGGTTTCAAAATCGATTTCATTTTTTGGATACGATAAAAATTTTAAACAAATAAAAAACAGCAATTATTATAATTATTTTTTGTTAAAAGGATTGAAACTTATAAATCGTTTTATGATGATAAGTCTCCTCTTTTTTCAAAACCGAATTCGGAAAATGTTCGTGATTCGGTGCATCAGGAAAATTTTGTGTTTCAAAACAAATACCGCTCAACGAATGATAATCCGCATTTTCTTTTCCTTTTACAGTATTGAAACAATTACCGCCAACATAAATGTGAACTCCGGGTTGATTGGTATAAACTGCCATTTTTAGATTATTCTTTTTATTAAAAAGCGAAGCCGAAAATTCATTTTCTTTTTCTAAAACAAACGTAGTATCAATTTTTGAAGGACATTTTTTTGGCTGACTAAAATCAAAAGAAGAATTAGCAGTGTTTAAGAACCTTCCGGTTGGAATATTTTCATTTGTAGTCTCCAATATTTTTTCGGAATTTACAATCAATTCCTGTTCTGAGATATCGGATTCGTGACCATCAAGATTAAAATAACTGTGATGCGTTAAATTCACAATGGTATCCTCAGTAGTGTTTGCTTTGTATTCTATAATTAATTCGTTTTCCTCAGATAAAGTATAGGTTAACACAACTGATAAATCTCCAGGATAATTCTCTTCATTATTTGGACTGAAATACGATAAAGTTATCGATGGGTTTTTACCTTCATTAACATTTTCAATCTTCCAAACCTTTTGGCTGAAGTTCTTGTTTCCACCATGTAACGAATGATTATTATTGTTTTTATTTAAATCAAATTTTTTTCCATTCAAACTAAAAGTTCCATCATTTATTCTTCCGGAAAATCTCCCAACTGTTGCTCCAAAATAGGGAGCACTTTCTAAATCAAAGGATTCAATGTATGCTTCTAAAGTATCAAACCCCAAAACTACATCCACAATTTCTCCGTTTTTTAGTGGCATTTTCAATGATGTAATGATAGCTCCATAATTGATAACATTCAATTGCAATCCATTTTTGTTAGTCAATTCATAAGAATCGATAACTTCACCACTAGGCATCAAACCAAATAATTCCATTATATAATTAGACATAAAATATGATATGTGTTTTATTTTCAATATTTTTTTATGAAATATGAAATTCAAAATTATACGATTAATTCACTTTAGCATACCAGTACCTACCAGTTTTTCGTATATTGCACGAAAAATGTTTATTTATGAAAATTATTTCGATCCAAAATAATCTTGGAGTTCCAAAATATAAGCAGATAATTCTTTCAGTTGAAAAGGCAATAGAAGAAGAAAAACTAAAAAAAGGAGACCGACTTGCATCCGTAAATAAAGTTTGTTTGACTTCTTCATTATCACGTGATACCGTTCTACAGGCATACGATGAATTAAAAAAAAGAGGCATTGTTTACGCCATCCCTGGCAAAGGATACTACATTAAAAGTGTTGAAATCACTATAAAACAAAGGATTTTTTTACTTTTTGATGAGTTAAACATTTTCAAGGAAGACACCTACAATTCGTTTGTAAAAAATATTGGGAAAAATGTACAGGTAGATATTTTCTTCCATTATTTTAATGTACAAGTTTTCAAAAAATTAATAAATGATAATAACGGAAATTACACGAAGTATATCATAATGCCAACCAACTTAATCGATGTCTCTGATTTTATAAAAACCCTACCAGTAAATGAAGTTTTTATACTAGATCAGACCAATCTTGAACTAGAATCCTATCCCGCAATTTACCAGAATCATAAGAAAGACATCTTTGATGGGTTATGCAAAGGAAAATCCAGGTTAAATAAATATAAAAAGCTCATTATGATTTTCCCTGGATTTAGAGAACCACCGGGAATGAAAGAAGGGTTTTTGAATTTTTGTAACGATTATTCATTTGATTATGAAGTGATCACTGAATTTACTGACAGAGAAATAAGCATCGGTGAAGTATATATAATTCCAAACGACAGGGATTTGGTTCGTGTGATTGAAAAATCAAAGCTTCAAAACTTAAAATTAGGCAGTGATTTTGGGATTATTTCCTATAACGAAACTCCTCTCAAAAAAGTAGTTGCAAATGGAATAACCACTATTTCTACCAATTTTGAAGCGATGGGAAAAATTTTGGCGCAGATGATTTTAAAAGGAAAAAAGGAACAAATAGAAAACAAGTGCGCTTTGATAATTCGAAATTCTTTGTAAAAACAATCGCCTTATTTGCATTCCTAATTTTAAAAAAATAGAGATGTTATTTTTTATTGGCAAAGAAAATGCGATTCCCGTTTTAAAAAAGCAAGAACAATAATTTATTTGTTATTGTAAAATAAATTTTCATACATTTGCAAATGTGTTTTTTACACTTATTATTAATTCCAGCGTTAAATCCTCAAAAACAGCATTTTATTTGACGTACTTAAGAATAACAGATGACAATAATTAAATACAACAATACGTTTTTAGAGCTATTAACACGTTTAATCTTGAACCAACCCCTTCAAAGCAAAACCATTTGAAATGGATTTAGAAACAAAAATTTTCTATGTTGGGATGTCTATAATGAAAACAAATGATGTCCTTTTTTCTAATTACACGAAACTATTATAATTAAATTATGAATAAAAAAATTGACCAATTAGCAGCTAATAATATAAGAGCACTCGCCATTTCTATGGTAGAAAAAGCAAAGTCGGGGCATCCCGGAGGTGCCATGGGAGCTGCAGATTACATGCACATTTTGTACACTGAATATCTGAATTTTGATCCAACGGAAATGGATTGGACTTTTAGAGACCGTTTCTTTATGGATGCGGGACATTTATCAGCATTAATGTATTCTCAATATTATTTATTGGGAAATTATAAAAAAGAAGATCTTCAAAATTTTAGACAATGGGGTTCCGTTACGCCAGGTCACCCGGAAGTAGACGTACTCAGAGGAATAGAAAACACCTCAGGCCCTCTAGGTCAAGGGCACGCTATGGGTGTGGGAGCCGCCATTGCAGCTAAATTTTTAGATGCCCGATTTAAAGGGCTCTTTAATCACAAAATATATGGTTTTATTACCGATGGTGGTGTTCAGGAAGAAATTTCTCAGGGAGCAGGGAGAATAGCGGGACATTTAGGATTGAACAATTTTATTATGTTTTATGATTCTAATGATGTGCAGCTTTCATCCATGACCGATGAAGTAACATCCGAAGATACAGCAATGAAATACGAAGCTTGGGGGTGGAATGTAATAACTATAGACGGCCATGACCATGCGCAAATTAGAAAAGCGCTGAATGAGGCTCATGAAGAATCAGAAAAACCAACTCTAATAATTGGCAAAACAATTATGGGGAAAGGTACTGTTACTGCAACTGGCGACATGTATGAAGGAGAATGTGAATTGCATGGAAAACCTATTGGCGATACCAAAGCAGATTATATAAAAACACTTATTAATCTAAATGCAAATCCTGAAAATCCATTTGTTATTTTTGAAGAAGTTGAAGCACATTATGCAAAAATAGTAGCAATAAAAGCTGAAAAATCAGCCTATAAAAAGCTTCAAATAGCCACTTGGAAAAAAGAAAATCCTGAACTGTCTCAAAAGATGGATTTATTTTTATCCGGAAAACTCCCAGAATTAGATTTAAGCAGTGTTGTCCAAAAACCTAATGCAGCCACAAGAGATGCTTCTTCTGCAGTACTTGCCTATTTAGCAGAACATGTGGAAAACATGATTGTTTCTTCGGCAGATTTGTCCAACAGTGATAAAACAGACGGATTCCTAAAAAAATCATCCATATTGCAAAAAAATGATTTCAGCGGAGCTTTTTTACAAGCCGGAGTTGCGGAACTGACCATGACTGCTATAGCTAACGGAATTGCACTTCATGGAGGTGTTATTCCTGTGGTGGCAACATTTTTTGTATTCTCCGATTATATGAAACCTGCGATTCGATTAGCAGCCATTCAAGAATTACCGGTAAAATATGTTTGGACACACGATTCCTTCCGAGTGGGTGAAGACGGACCTACGCACCAACCTATTGAACAGGAAGCACAAATTCGTTTAATGGAAAAAATAAAAAACCATTCTGGAAATCAAAGTTTATTGGCGCTACGCCCAGCGGATGCTATAGAAACTTCGGTAGCTTGGAACATGGCATTAAACAATACCAAAACGCCAACCGGTTTGATTCTTTCCAGACAAAATATCAAAGACATTCCTGCACAAGGAACTTCAAGATATGAAGAGGCAACCGAGGCAGTGAAAGGTGGATATTTGGTCAAATCAACACAAAATCCTGATATCACTTTAATCGCAAATGGATCGGAAGTGGCTACGCTTTTAGCCGCTGCATCTATATTGGAAAAAGAGAAAAATCTAAAAATAAACGTAGCGTCAATTATATCCGAAGGTTTATTCAAACAACAATCAAAAGCATACCAAGAAAGTATCATCCCAAAAGGGAAATTGGTATTTGGACTAACAGCCGGGCTTCCGGTTAACCTTGAAGGTTTGATAGGAGATAGTGGAAAAGTGATTGGATTGGACCATTTTGGTTATTCTGCTCCGGCAAGTGTATTGGACGAAAAATTTGGATTTACCAGTGAACATGCTTGCGCAGCAATCCTTAAATACATTGAAGAAAATAAATAAACAACCACAAAACTAAATAATAAAAACATGAAATTTTTTATCGATACAGCAAATTTAAAAGACATAAAAGAAGCCAATGATTTAGGGATCCTAGACGGCGTAACCACCAACCCATCGCTAATGGCGAAGGAAGGAATTACGGGAGCTGAAAATATTATTGCTCATTATGTAAAAATATGTGAGTTGGTGGATGGTGATGTCAGTGCCGAAGTGATTTCAACTGATTTAGCAGGAATGATTGCCGAAGGAGAAAGATTAGCAGCTTTGCATCCTCAAATCGTAGTAAAAATTCCAATGATTAAAGAAGGGATAAAAGCGATAAAATACTTTTCGGACAAAGGAATAAGAACCAACTGTACTTTAGTGTTTTCTGCAGGTCAGGCATTGCTTGCTGCAAAAGCCGGAGCCACTTATGTATCTCCCTTCATCGGAAGATTAGATGACATCTCTACCGATGGGATGGCATTAATTGCTGAAATCAAATTGATTTATGACAATTACGGTTATGAAACACAAATTTTGGCTGCATCAGTGCGTCACGTCATGCATATTTTGAATTGTGCCAAAATTGGAGCCGATGTAATAACAGGCCCATTAAGCGCTATTGAAGGATTATTAAAACACCCACTTACTGATAGTGGTTTAGCTACTTTTTTAGCAGATTATAACAAAGGGAATAGTTAAACACGGAAACCTTTAATCATTTAGAACTACCCTATTTTCAGCCATTTTATATACTAAGGTAGTTTTAATTCATAAGAAATAATCTAAAATCATCGAAATTGTAGTAGATCAAGAGAATACCATTATTTCTGACCATTTTTAGTTGGTTCCCAAAAAAAAGGAAGCCTCATTTACGAGACTTCCTTTTTTATTTCTTAAAATTCTGAAGCTAATTTCTTATTCCAAAAGTTGATTTGGGATTCAGAATCTAAAACTATTTATAAATTCAAAACAAAATCATTCAATAATTTTGCATCATATTTTTCTTTGTCAAACGTATACAGATAAGACCCTTTTCTGGAGGACATCATGTCTTTTTCATCTAATTTCACAAGAATATCTAACGAGTTTATCTTGCTGATAAAATTTCTCTTATCCAGTTCTTTACTTAAAATGGCTTCGTATAATTCCAGCAATTGGCGCATGGTAAATTTTTCCGGCAAAAGCTCAAATCCAACAGGTTTTATAGACGTTCTATAACGCAATCTTCTAATGGCGTGTTCTACCATAGAATCATGGTCAAAAATTAATTTAGGAGCTTGAGCAATACTAAACCATTGTGCATGATAGTTTTGTGTCAACTCTTCGTTGTGATTCTCAATATTAATTAATGCATAATAAGCTACCGAAATAGTTCTTTCGACAGGGTCACGATTTATTTCACTGTAAGCATATAGTTGCTCCATATAGATGTCCTGAAGACCCGTATACCGATCAAGAATTCTAATTGCCGCAGTGTCTAATACTTCTTCTTTTTTAAGAAATCCTCCTATTAAAGACCACTTCCCTTTTTCAGGTTCAAAATCTCTCTTTATTAAAAGTATTTTTAAACCTTCCTCATCAAATCCGAAAATGATACAATCTACTGCTAATAAAACCTTGTCAGCAGAACTATAACTATTTAACATACTCCATTTTTTAGGGTAAATATATAAACTTCCTTATAGGTTTCATAATTTATTAATGTAGATTTTACACTTAGCAAGCTTAAAAGAAAAAAATAACAGCCTTAAATCGGTATAAAATAAGATGTTAGAAACTTTATTAAAAACAACAATTTGCGTTATTCTGAATGCTTTTATAAGGAGCAAAATAGATTAATAAATGCATATTTTTTTTCTATTTCGATCGATTGAGATGATTAGCAACGATTTATTGGTTTGAAATCTGGTTCATTTACTGAAAAGCACAAGCTATAAACAAGACTTTTTTTACAATATCGCTCTGATTTATAGTTTAAAAAGTAACTATTCAAATGTTTTTTTGAAATAATTAAGAACGTTGATTTTTTATATAATTGTTTGTTTTTTGAACTAAAGCGTTAACTTAACACAAAGTAATTGTAAAAAACTGCTTTTTTTTTACAAAATCACAATATTTAAATGTTGTTTTTACACTTAATTTACAACATCTCTTTTTTTTTGCTATTTTTTTTATCATATTAATTTGTTTTTGTAGATTTTTTTTAATTAAATTTACAAATGTAAAATACACACTTATAAATTAACCAAAACTAAACAGAATGAAAACAAACAAAAGATTATTCTATTATTGCAATTTTTTATTGCCAAAAAGAGAATGGTTATTAGCAATAATAGCTATGCTATTTTCATCTTATACAATGTCTGCTCAACAAGATAAGATTATCACAGGAATTGTTACTTCCGCAACAGATGCAATGCCATTGCCAGGGGTTAATATTACAATAAAAGGAACTCCCACTGGAATTGTTACTGGCGTTAACGGTGACTATTCTATAAAAGCTACATCTAACGATGTTCTTGTTTTTTCCTATATAGGGCATTTAAATCAAGAAGTAACTGTTGGGAACAAATCTCAAGTGAATATTGCTTTAAAAAGTGAGCTTACTTCACTAACTGAGGTTATTGTAGTGGGTTATGGTAAACAGAAAAAAAAGACATTGACTGGAGCTGTATCAATGGTTCAGGGAAAGGATTTAGTAAAATCGCCTGTTACCAATGTTAGTCAGTCCATTGGAGGTCGTGTACCCGGAGTAGTCGCTATTTCTGGAACAGGAGAACCAGGTTCTGATGGAGTTACACTTAGAGTTAGAGGTGTTAATACATTTGGAAATTCATCACCACTTATTGTCGTTGATGGTGTAGCTGGACGTTCACTAGAACGAATAGACCCAAGTACAATTGATAATATTTCCGTTTTGAAAGATGCTTCTGCCGCAATATATGGAGCTCAGGCTGCTAACGGAGTTATACTAATTACCACAAAAAGGGGTACTAGTGGAAAACCAAAGGTAAGTTTATCTTTTAATCAAGGATTTTCAGGGCCTACTATACTTCCAAAAATGGCTAGTTCATCTGAGTACGCTACTCTTCTCAATGAAATTGATAAATATGCATCCCGAACTGAAAGGTTTACAGCTGATGAAATTCAAAAGTTCAGTGATGGGTCAGATCCGCTACGTTATCCTAATACTGACTGGTTTAAAGAAACACTAAAACCTTGGTCTGCTCAAAATTACGCGAATTTATCTGTTAGTGGAGGATCTGATGTCGTTAAATATTTTGTAAACCTTTCACAAAAATCACAGGATGGATTTTATCGTAATAGTGCGACAAAATATAAACAGACCGATTTTAGATCAAATCTTGACATTAAAGTTAATGATTATGTCAATCTTACTTTTGATTTAAATGCAAGTTTAGAAGACCGTAATTACCCAACCCGTTCTGCACAGAGCATTTTTAGAATGGTAATGCGAGGTAAACCAAATTTATTGGCTTATTGGCCAAATGGTTTGCCTGGACCAGATATTGAATTTGGAGATAACCCCGTTGTGACTGCAACAGATGCCACTGGTTATGACAAAGATAAAAGATATAATTTAAATTCAAATTTAGGGATTGACATAAAAGTACCAGGGATCGATGGACTTACGTTTAAAGGAAAAGCTTCAGTAGATAAAGGCTACCGATTTGATAAAAGATGGGAGACACCTTGGACATTATATTCATGGGATGGTTCGTCTCTTGATGCTCAAGGAGAACCTGTACTTCTTCCAGGACAAAAAGGATTTTCTGACGCAAGGCTTACTGAAACATTTAACGATTCTCAAAATATAACCTTAAACGGTTTATTAAACTACAGCAAAACTATTAATGAAAACCATGATATTAATTTTCTAGTTGGTGCTGAAAAAATAACAAGCAAAGGTGATTATTTTAGCGCTTATAGAAGAAATTATGTTTCAACAGCAATCGACCAATTATTTGCAGGAGGACAGAAAGATATAAGCAATAATGGATCAGCTTCCGAAGAAGCACGTCTTAGCTATTTAGGAAGAGTAAATTATAGTTTTAAGAATAAATATTTAGCAGAATTTGTATGGAGATACCAAGGATCCTACATTTTTGACAAATCAAGCAGATATGGATTCTTCCCTGGCGTATCATTAGGATATGTCCTCTCTGAAGAAAAATTCTGGAAAGATAATGTTAGTTTTATCAGTTTTGCTAAACTAAGGGCTTCTGCAGGAAAAACAGGTAATGATTTAATTAACCCTTACCAATATCTTGCATCGTACTCCGTAAATAATTTAGTATATATCTCGAATGGAGGAAGTACTTTAGAACAAGGTCTTTATGAAGGAGTTTTGCCTAACACAGGTGTAACTTGGGAAACAGCGATTCAGAAAAACATAGGTATTGATGCTGACTTTTTAAATGGGGATTTGACTCTTACTGCAGATTATTTTATAAACTTAAGAAAGGACATACTATGGAAAAGAAATGCATCTATACCAACATCTGCTGGACTAACGCTACCTGATGAAAATATAGGAAAAGTAGAAAACAAAGGAATAGACTTTAATATTGTTTATAAACATAAGATTAACGACTTTAAATACAGTATTGGCTTTAATAGTCTTTTTGCAAAAAATAAGATATTGTTTTGGGATGAAGCTCCAGGAGCTATTGCGTATCAGCAAACAACCGGAAGACCAATAGGCGCACAACTTTTATATAATTCAATCGGTGTATTTAAAGACCAAGCTGCTGTAGATGCTTACCCTCATTGGCAAGGAGCCAGACCAGGAGATGTTATTTTTGAAGATGTTAATAAAGATAATGTTATTGATGCAAATGATAAGGTTAGATTTGATAAAAGCGGTACGCCAACTTTTACTGGTGGTCTTAATTTAGATTTTAGCTATAAAGGATTTGATTTGGGTATATTGTTACAGGGAGCAACAGGTGGTGTGTTTTACGAATCAACAGAATCTGGTGAATTAGGAAATTTCCTTAAAAGCTTTTACGATAATAGATGGACAGAAGCAAACCCTAACAGTGAACATCCAAGAACATTTAACCGAAGTAATGAATACTGGGTTGCAAACGGAAACACCTATTGGTTGCATAAAACAGATTATATAAGAGTAAAAAATATTGAACTAGGCTACACATTGCCTGAAACCTTAACAAGCAAAGCAAACTTTCAAAAGGTTAGAATTTATGTAAGTGCATTTAATTTCCTAACCTATAGTCCTGACATGAAAGACTTTGATCCAGAAAATGTCTCTGGTAACGGACAGAATTATCCTCTTAACAAAGTTGTAAATTTTGGATTTAATATAAATTTTTAAAAAGATAGTAATGAAAAATATAAAAACAATAATTTTATTGGTCTTTCTTGGAACTTTTGTTTCATGTAATGACGATTTTTTGGATGTGGTACCATCAGACAGATATTCTGATGCTGCTGTATGGCAGGATCCTGCTTTGATAAAAGCCTACGTTAGCGATATCTACAGAGGTCTACCAGAAGGTTTTGAAAATGTAACATTAGCTTCATTAAGTGATGATGCATTAGATACATGGCAATTTGATAGCGATCCTATTGTAAAAAGCGAAATTAATCCCAGCTATTTGGCTATTTTTTCATCAGATCATTGGAACATTAGCTTTAGAAATTATAGCTGGCCTAATCTTTATAAGAACATAAGATCATGCAATATTTTTCTTGACAATATGGCTAATTCAAACCTTACAAGTCCAGAAATTGCACAGTTAAGAGGTGAGGTACTATATTTAAGAGCTCATTATTATAGTACATTGGTTAGTCTTTATGGAGGCGTCCCTCTTATTGATAAAGCCTTTACTTCTAATGATGATTTATTGACTCCTCGTAGCACATTTGAGGATTGTATTAAATTTATAGTTAAAGATCTGGACGATGCAGCTGCTATATTACCAATTAGTGGTGACAAAGCTAGAGCAACTAAAGGGGCTGCACTTGGGTTAAAATCAAGAATATTAACTTATGCAGCCAGTGACTTGTTTAATTCTAACGGATCATGGACATCCGGTTATGCAAATAATGAATTAATTGGATACACTTCGGGAACTCAAACTGAACGTTGGCAAGCTGCAAAAAATGCATCCAAGGCTGTAATTGATCTTGGAATTTATGATCTATTTGGAGGAACAAATCCTGGTTCTCAAGAAGCTGCTATAGATAATTATAAAAAACTTTTTATAAATAATGGCAATCAAGAGGATATGCTATTAACATTTGTAGATAATATAAATTATACTAATTGGGACTCTTCCAATCCAGGTTTGTTCACTGGACCAAACGGCTATCATAACTGGGGTGGTTCTTCCCCTCTTGGGCAACTGGTTGATTCATATGAGATGAATGACGGGACAAAATTTGATTGGAATAATCCAACACAAAAGATAGCTCCCTATGAAAATAGAGATCCAAGATTTTATGCCAATATTTTATATGATGGGGCTAAATGGAGAGAAAGACCAGATGATGTGAAAGCAGCTGATCCATTAGGGATTATCCAAACTGGAAAATATCAGCAAGCGAATGGTACATTCGTACCTGGGCTTGATACTCGACAAGGACCGATTGAAGATTGGAATGGTTCTTACACAGGGTATTATACAAGAAAATTTATTGATCCTTCTATAAACCATCAATATGTAAAACAAAAATTGCCTTGGAGACAAATGAGGTATGCTGAAATTCTTTTGAACTATGCTGAAGCATGTTTAGGGCTTGGACAAGAAACTGAGGCTAAACAGTATATAAACATGATCAGATCAAGAGCTGGTATGCCGAATGTCCCAACTAGTGAATCTGGACAAACATTAGTAAACAGGTTTAGAAATGAAAGACGTATAGAGTTGTCTTATGAACAACAACGATATTTTGATGTTCGTCGTTGGATGATTGCTCCAAACGTACTCACTAATGCTCAAGGCGTTAGTATTATTTACCCATATGGCTCAACAAAACCGACCTATTCTACAATAGAAGTTAGAAACAGATCATGGATTAATAAGTCATATCTTCTTCCTATTACGCAAGATGAAATGAATAGAAATAAAAATTTGATTCAAAACCCTGGGTATTAGAAAATAAATTTATCAATAATTGAAATAGAGAGTCAATCATTAAGTTGAAAGACTCTTTATTTTTTTAAATTATGAAATTATGAAAACAATTCGATTCTTATTATTATTTGCATTATTTCCTTATTACATAAATGCTCAATCATTTGTTCCTGATAACATACTCTATGGTGTAGCTTATTATCACGAGTATATGCCTTCCGAACGACTGGATAAGGATGTAAAGATGATGAAAGAAGCGGGCATTTCAGTTGTCCGTATTGGAGAATCAACATGGAGTTTATATGAACCCCGTGAAGGAGAATTTGAATTCGCTTGGCTAGATCGTATTATCGATAAATTTCATGAAGCTGGCATTAAAGTAATTTTAGGAACACCAACATATTCAATACCTGCCTGGTTATGGCACAAACATCCAGAAGTCTTAATTGATTTTAAAAATGGAGCAAAAGCAAAATATGGGATTAGGCAAAATATGGATATTACAAATCCTACTTATTTATTTTATTCGGAACGGATCATCCGTAAAATGATGGAACATTTTACTTCACATCCAGGAATTATTGGTTATCAAGTAGACAACGAAACAACTTCAAGAGGAGTTAATAACTACGATTTTCAAGTAAGTTTTGTAAATTATCTTAAAAAAAAATACAAAACACCACAAAATCTTAACAAAATATGGGGTCTTAATTATTGGGGGATGACTATCGATAGCTGGGAAGAGGTACCTCCTAGAGACGGTGTAACAAACACAGGTTATAAATTAGACTGGGCACGTTTTAACCGAATTGCTGTTGCTGATTTTCTAAAATGGCAATCTGGAATAGTTCAGGAATACAAACGTAAGGATCAGTTTATTACCCATTGTTTTATGCCATCTGTCCAAGATGTTGATCAATTAGAAAGTGCTGCAAAAATGGATGTAATGGGGGTTAATATTTATCATGATGTACAAGATAAATTAACTGGGAATGAAATAGCCTTTTCAGGAGATTATTTTAGATCTGTCAAAAACACAAATTATCTTGTAACTGAAACTAATGCACAAACAATTGGCTGGAATTCATCGATTCAATTCCCTCCATATCCGGGACAATTAAGACAAAATGTATTTGCTCACATTGGTTCTGGAGCAAATATGGTTGAATATTGGCATTGGTCTTCACTTCATTACGGACAAGAAACTTACTGGAAAGGAGTACTATCGCATGACCTAGAACCCAATAGAGCCTATGGCGAAGTCACAGAAACTGCTCATGACCTAAAAAGATTTGGAAAGAAATTAGTAAACCTTAAGAAGGAAAATGAAGTAGCCATTCTTTTTAGCCATGATTCTAATGATGGTTTGAATTTTATGCCGTTTAATGGAAGTGGTTCCGCCTGGACCGATTCAGACGGTAGCGCCTATCGTAACCAATTGGTAGCTCAGTTCCACAGAGTTCTTTATCAAAACAATGTTGGTGTTGATTTTGTTTTTTCTGAAAGACCAAATTTTGATAAATATAAACTTTTAATTATACCATCCTTATACATAGCTTCTGATGAGCTTCTTAAAAAAATCAATACTTATATAAAAAATGGAGGACATGTAATAATGCAATTTAAAAGCGGTTTTTGTGACGAAAATTCTATGGTTCGCCCAATGTTAGCTCCAGGTCCGTTGCGTGAAGCCTGTGGATTTTATTATCAGGAATTTTCCAATTTTAAAGAACTATCCTTAAAGGACAATCCATTTGGCGTTGAAAATAATGTTAATCTAGCTAAAGACTGGATGGAGTTCATTATTCCTGAAACTGCAAAACCACTTGCCTTTTATGACAATCCGTTTTTTTCAAAATATCCAGCAGTTACAATAAATAACTTTGGCAAGGGAACCCTACTTTATCAAGGGTCTATATTCTCAGATGAGATTCAAACCAAGATTATTAAACAAGAGCTCACAAGAGCTGGAATTGAAAGTCCAGACTTTAATCTAAGTTGGCCTATTATTGTCAAATCGGGTACGAATGATTATGGAAATAAAGTACATTTTTACTACAACTATTCTTCTGAAGATAAGGAGTTAAAATATCCTCATGAATCTGGGAAAGAATTAGTATCTGAGAAATCAGTTGCAAAAGGAGAAATCATTAAAATACTTCCTTGGAACGTATTAATTATTGAAGAAAAATAATACCTTAAGGTATGTTTATAAGGTCTAAATTTATGGCTGTACGTCCCAATATTAATAACAGACAATATTACTAGAATATTTTGTCTGTTATTAATACCAATTTAAAATCAGAATTTAAACAAATCATAGTGTTCAGAAAATTTAATTCTATTTTTGAAATCAATTAAAAAATAAAAATGGCTAACTTTTTTCAGGAAACAAACAAAAGAACAAATACCAAACTGAACATTAAACCTCCAAAAAATCATTCGTTAGAAACAAGTAATTAATTTTAAATCCTAAAACTAAAATGAATAAAATAATTTTTTATTTTCTCTTTATTTTTTGCCTGCAAACAGTTGCATCCGGACAAAGTGTCAAGATGGACAAGCTACTTTATGGAGTTGCTTATTATGATGAATATATGCCTTATGACCGATTGGATACCGATATTCTAATGATGAAAGAAGCCGGTATAAATGTGGTTCGTATTGCCGAATCAACTTGGAGTACGGTTGAACCGCAAGATGGTGTGTTCGATTTTACTCATACTGACCGAGTTCTAAATGCCATGCACAAAGCCGGAATAAGCGTAATTGTTGGTACACCAACGTATGCAGTTCCTACTTGGCTAGTACGAAAATATCCGGATATATTAGCTATAACTCCAGATGGTCCCAATAGATATGGAGCTCGTCAGAATATGGATATTTCCAATCCAAATTTTCGTAAACATGCTGAAATTGTAATTCGAAAAATTATGGAGCATGTAAAGGATCATCCCGCTATAATAGGCTACCAAGTAGATAATGAAACTAAAGCATACAATACTGCCGGTCCTGAAGTACAAAAACTTTTTGTGAAATACATGCAGGAAAAGTTTAAATCGCTGGATGTCATTAATAAAGAATTTGGTTTAGATTATTGGAGCAACCGCATCAATAACTGGAATGATTTTCCTTCAACAGTTGGAACAATAAATGCAAGTCTTGGTTCTGAATTTTCAAAATTTCAGCGTAAACTGGTAACGGATTATTTGACCTGGCAAGCATCAATAGTAAAAGAATACAAACACCCGGAGCAGTTTGTGACACAAAACTTTGATTTAGACTGGAGAGGATATTCGTATGGCATTCAACCTGATGTAGATCACTTTGCCGCTGCAAAAGCAATGGATATTGCAGGAGTGGATATTTACCATCCTACACAGGACAAACTCACCGGTATCGAAATCTCTCTTGGAGGTGATTTAACCCGTTCGATGAAAGGTGGAAAAAACTATCTGGTTCTTGAAACCGAAGCGCAAGGTTTTGCACAATGGGTTCCCTATACAGGACAATTAAGATTACAGGCTTTTAGCCATCTGGCATCTGGAGCAAATATGGTGGAGTATTGGCATTGGCATTCCATTCATAATTCTTTCGAAACGTATTGGAAAGGATTGCTCAGTCATGATTTTGAACCCAATCCAACGTATAATGAAGCCAAAACTATTGGTAAGGATTTTGAAAGACTAAGTTCCCATTTAATTAATCTGAAAAAGAAAAATAAAGTAGCTGTTCTTTTTAGCAATGAAGCATTAACTGCATTCAAGTGGTTTGGATTCGGCTGGGGATCTAAGGAAAGTTATAATGACATTCTTCGTCCTTTGTATGATGCCTTATATCGTATGAATGTTGGAGTAGATTTTGTTGATCCTTCAAGTAATAATTTAGAAGACTACAAATTGATTGTTGTTCCCGCTTTATATGCTGCACCAGATAGTTTATTGCAACGCTTAAATCGCTTTGTGAAAAATGGAGGCCATGTTGTTTATACTTTTAAAAGTGGATTTTCGGATCAAAATGTAAAAGTTAGAACATCTAAGCAACCTGGTATTATTGAGGAAGCCTGTGGTATTAGTTATAGTCAATTTACCATTCCTGAAAATGTTTCTTTGAAAGGGGATCCATATAATGTTGGTGTTGAAAAAAATAAAGTGAGCACATGGATGGAATTAATTACGCCTACTACAGCAAAAGTTTTAGCTTACTATGACCATCCGGTTTGGGGAAAATACGCAGCAATAACTGAAAACAGTTATGGCAAAGGTTTAGCAACTTATATTGGATGTTCGACAAGTACTGCCGTTACTGAAAAAATAGTAGAAGGCGCGCTAAAAAAAGCAGATTTGTGGGGATTAGACCAACAACTGTCTTTTCCTTTGATTACAAAGTCAGGAGTAAATGAAAAGGGTAAAACAATTCATTATTATTTTAATTACTCATCCGTTGCAAGCTCATTTAGTTACCCATACAAAGAGGGTAAAGAATTGCTTTCTTCGGAAAGTGTAATAAAAAACAAAGAGATTCAGATCGAACCGTGGGGATTAAAGATTATTGAAGAAAATTAATTCAGAATCATCTTTTAGATCAGATTTAAAACAAATAGTTTATAGAGTTACAATTAACAAATTGTGACTCTTTTTTTTGGATGTAATTGATATAAAAGGGTCTAAATCAGATTATGGATAAATTTTCTGGTGGGAAATTTGGCTATCTTGATAAAAAAGCAAACTATAAATAAGACTTTTTTAAAATACCGCTCTAATTTAAAGTTTAAAAGGTAAATATTTTGACATTTCTTTAATCATTAACAAAAGTTAGTTTTTCTATAAATATTTGTTTTCGGCCAAAAGTGTCGATTCTTTCAATAGATTAATTTGTTTTTGTAATTTTTTTTTAATTACATTTACAAATGTAAAATAAACACTTATAAATAACTTTACATCATACTAAAAAATAAAAGTTCATCATAATATACATTGATTCCTTAAAACAACAAAATACACAAAGCGTTTCAAACAATTACAATCACAAAAAATCACACTAATGACCCGATCTAAATTTAACAAAATAGCACTCTCTGTCTTATTGTTTTCCATATTCAACTATACTATTCAAGCCCAAACCAAAAAAGAATTTCATAGTTGGGCAGCAACTCCCCCTATGGGCTGGAACAGTTGGGATTGCTTTGGCCCCACAGTTACCGAGGCAGAAGTAAAAGCCAATGCGGATTATATGTCCAAATATTTGAAACCGTACGGATGGGATTATGTTGTGGTCGATATCAGATGGTATGTTGGGAATGACAAAGCCCACGGATACAATGAAAAAGACCCTGATTATGTCTTGGACCAATACGGCAGATTTATGCCCGCAGCAAACCGTTTCCCTTCTGCAGCGGGAGGAAAAGGTTTTAAACCATTGGCGGATTACCTTCATAAAAAGGGGTTGAAGTTTGGAATCCACATTATGCGCGGCATTCCCGTAATAGCGGTAAAACAAAACTTGCCCATTAAAGGCACAAATTTTACTGCCAAAGACATTTACTCGGATAAAGACCAATGCACTTGGTTGCGGGATATGTACACGGTAGTTCCAAGCAAGCCGGGCGCGCAAGAATATTACAATTCGCTTTTTGAACTTTATGCTTCTTGGGGACTTGATTTTGTCAAGATTGACGACCTTTCTTCACCAATTTATTTTGAAGGAGAAATCGACATGATTCGCAAAGCCATTGACCGCACGGGACGTAAAATCGTATTGAGCACTTCTCCCGGAGAAACTCCAATTGCACACGCCGATCACGTTCAAAAAAACGCAAATATGTGGCGTACCGTTGGCGATTTTTGGGATAGCTGGGAACAATTAAAAGACCATTTTGAAGTGTTTGAGCGTTGGAACAAATGGCGTTCCTATGGTGCTTATCCCGATGGCGATATGTTGCCGCTTGGACGAATTGGGATCAGGGCAGAAAGAGGAGATCCTCGTATGACCGCTTTTACCAAGGACGAGCAATACACTCTAATGACCTTATGGAGTATTTTCAAATCTCCGTTGATGTTTGGTGGGAATCTTCCGGACAATGATCCTTTCACACTTTCGTTGCTGACGAATAAAAATGTATTGAAAGTGCTGAACGAAAGCACGAACAACAAACCGCTTTTTACGGATAAAGACAAAGCCGCTTGGATGGCTGACGAACCAAAAACAGGAGCTAAATACTTGGCGGTTTTCAATACAGCCGATCAAAAAATGGTATCCGAAGAAAAAGCAGTTTGGAACAGCGGATTAATCTCAAAAACAACTTCTGGTCAAAGTGCCACATTAGATATTGATATTTCTGGTGCTAAAAAACTATATTTAGTGGTAAATGATGGTGGTGACAAAACCGATTGGGATCACGCCAACTGGATTGAACCCACTTTATATAAAGGAAAAGACTCTCTTAAACTAACCAGTTTAAAGTGGAAAAAAGCAACATCGGGATGGGAAAAACCAAAGGTTAACCAAAGTGTTTCCGGCAATAGTCTCACAACAAATAAAATTAAATATGAAAATGGCATCGGTACACATTCCAATTCAATTATAGAATTTGACATACCTGAAGGCTATACTCGTTTTAAAGCACTTGTTGGATTGGATGAAGCTTGTATCACTCAAAATACTGGCGCTACAGTTAAATTTTTTGTATTTACCCAAAACCCTTCAGGGCCTCCACCTCCACCGAGTGTAAAAATTCCGATAAATTTGAAAAACATAGGACTTTCGGAAAGCTATTTAATCACCGATTTATGGTCAGGAAAAGTACTAGGTAAATATTCCGGAGAATTTGCTCCTGAAATCAATTCGCATGGAGCCGGCTTGTATAAAATGATTAAAGTGTCGAAATAGCTATTTTTTGTAGTTTCGTCTTAACTATCATATTCATGGATTTAATTACTTATTATGGAGCATAAATCTCTCTTGGAATTTAGAACACACTAATAGAAATTATGAATAGCTATTTTCGTCGTTATATTTTACTTGGGTTGTTTTTATGTTTTTGTTTACGTACAACTGCACAGCAGCACTTTGTATTTACATCTATCGATTGTAAAAATGGCCTTTCAGAAAATAGGGTACGCAATATTCTGCAGCTTCAAGATGGACGAATGGTTATTACCACCGAGGGAGTGACCAATATTTATGATGGAACTTCCTTTAGATATCTACATCTGAAGGGAAATAATATTTCTCGATTAACAGCCTATACAGGGTTTCACCATGGCTATGTGGACAAAGAATATGTGTGGATAAAAGACAAAGGAAAGTTGATGCTTATTGACATTAAGCAGGAGCGTTTTGTGTTGAATCCGGAAAGTGTATTAGCTTCCATGGATATTCACGAGCCAATTGCTGACTTTTTTCTTGATACTTATCAGAATTATTGGGTGCTCACTTCTTCAGACAAGCTGTTAATTAGGGATGCTCAAAAAGGGAAAACTTCTGTTTTTCGTGAGCATGTTTCTACTTCCAACGGAATAAAAGACCAACTTTACGATATAGCCGTCATCCAGCAACAGGTTTTTCTGTTTTATCGGTTTGGATTAATAGTTTGCTACGATTTGAATACGGGTAAAGAGTTGTATAAAACAAGTTCTTTGTCAAAAAAAGATCAAATGCGATATGACCGCACGCTTATGGTTGTTCAGTCGAAAAATTCCCTATATCAGATACGAAACGGGGCAAGCGGTGTCATGTTGGCTTATGATATTCAAAAAAAAACCTACACAACCCTGCTTCAAACGGACTATTGGCTCAATACGATTTCTGTTGATAGTAAAGGCAATTTATGGGTAAGTTGTGCCATGGGATTGTGGTTTATTGATAAGACCCTGAAACAAAAACAATTTATTTCATCGTTTAAGTTGGTTGATGGAGCTGAAGTAAATACCGAAGCAAGTACGCTTTATAATGATTCGCAAGGCGGACTCTGGATTGGTACATTCAATCATGGGTTGTTGTATTACCATCCCGACCGATTTAAATTTAAGAATGTAGGGAAAACGTTTTTCGGAACGCAGGCGAAAGATATTGATGTAACCTGTTTTGAGAAAACGGAACAGCAGACAATTCTGGTTGGAACAAAAAATGGGGTGTACAGCTATTCACCGGAAACTTCGAAACTCTCCATTTTTCCCGAATTACCAGCCGATGTTGATTGTATTTCGATGACAAAAGATTCCCAAAATCGAATATGGATATGCACTTGGAATAAAGGAGTGTATTGTTTCCAAAACAATCAGATTAAACATGTGGATCAGCTCGCTGGAAATTGCCGTTACATTGTGGAGAATCCAGATGGGCAGTTGTTAGTCGCAACATCAGAAGGATTAGCTGTTTTTAATCCTGCGAATGGAGTGTTTCAGCAACTGCAATTAGCATTGAACGGAGAACCATTACATTCTGTTTCTCAATTGATTCTTTTTGATAAGCAGTCTTTTATGGGAAGAAGTAACGCTGGATTGTTTGTTTATAATTATAAAAAAAATACTATCAGTCAACCTCTGAAAGAACTCCTGAAGAATGAAAACCAACAATATACCAGTGTTTTTAAGGACAGGCGCGGTATTGTGTGGATTGGGACTCAAGATGGATTAAGTGTTTGGCAGCCGTCAAAGGCAGAACTGCATACGCTTTTTACAGATGACGGTTTGGTGAATAACAGCATTAAAGGAATTGTAGAAGACAGGCAAGGATTGATATGGGTTACAACCTCGGGAGGTGTTTCCCGTATTGCGGTGAATACGAAAGGAAAACAGCTTCGTTTTTCTATTGCTAATTTCAATCATTATGATGGGGTGATTGAAAATGAATTTACTCCTTCCGCTACTTTTGCATCCGATAAGGGACAGCTGTTGATGGGTGGTGTGAATGGATTTAATAGCATTGACCTGCACAAGCCTTGGTCATTTAAACGATTGCAAAAACCATTGTTTACCGGTTTAATGCTTTTCGGAGCTAAAGTGAAGCCGGGCGAATCGTATGATGGCAATGTCATATTGAAAAATGCAATCGCTGCAACAAATCGGTTAGAGCTAAATTACAATCAGAATTTTATAAATGTTGACTTTTCGGCACTTAATTATGTCAATCCCATCCAGACTTATTACCGCTATCGTCTGGAGGGTGTTGATGATAATTGGCGCGAAATAGTTGCCCAGAATGGCACGGGCAGTGCTTCGTATACCAACTTGGCTCCGGGAACTTATGTGCTGAAAGTTAAGGCAGCCAGCAATAGTAGAGAATGGTCGAATGAATATGCCGAAATCAGTATTGTAGTTAACCCGCCATTCTGGAGAGCTCCAATAGCTTATGTTTTGTATCTGGCAATCGCCTTGCTGTTGCTTTATTTGTCGCTGACGTATTATAAACGATGGACAAATCAGCAATTGGTGCGAAAGAATGAAGAAAAGCTGAATCAAATGAAGTTTAGTTTCTTTACGAATGTCAGCCATGAATTCCGTACACCGCTTACCTTGATTATTACACCGCTTGAATCGATATTGAAAGAAATAAAAGAAACTGCCATAGAATCAAGAATTCGGTTGGTTTACCGTCATGCACTAAACTTGCAGCATTTGGTCAATCAGTTGTTGGATTTCCGACGGTTGGAAATTTCTGGTGAGAAACTGAATCTGACTTTTGGCGATTTAGTGGATTTTGTAAAGCAGTTCGAAGACTTATTTGGCAAACTGGCCCAAGAAAAACGGATTGATTTTTCGATACAATCCGAAAAGCTGGAGTTATTCATGTATTTTGATAATGATAAATTGTACAAGGTAATCAATAACCTGTTGTCGAATTCTTTTAAGTTTACTCCATCAGGAGGAACTATTGTGATACGACTCTCGCAAGAAATAGGGAATCAAAATTTAGATATTGTTCAGCTTGAGGTTATCGATACGGGTTCGGGAATCTCTGAAAAAGATTTGCCGAATGTGTTCAATCGTTTTTATCAGGCTTCAACAACTCAGGGAGGAAGTGGTATTGGTTTACATCTGGTGAAAGAGTATGTGGCATTGCATTCGGGAGAAATAGTTGTGGAGAGTGAACCCAATATAAAAACAGTATTCGTCGTTAAAATTCCAATAAATCTTGCTCCTCAAAAAACAGATTCTGAAACTCTTGTTGCTGTTCCTGAAGACACAATCGATAATCAGTTAATGACAGCAACATCAAAAAAAGAGACACTTTTGGTTGTTGAAGATAATGATGATTTGAGACGTTTTTTGGTAACGGAGTTATCCCATAAATATGAAGTTTATGAAGCTCCAGATGGCGAAGAAGGAGAGGTTTTGGCTTTGTCAAAATTTCCCGATTTGATAATAAGCGATGTGATGATGCCCAAAGTCGATGGATTTGAATTATGTAAACGCATAAAATCGAACGTACAGACGTCGCATATTCCGGTGATATTATTGACAGCTCGCACATCCGAAGAGCTCAAAATGACAGGTTATCAATCGGGAGCTGATGAATATTTGGCTAAACCGTTTAATTTGGAAATACTGTTGCTTCGAATTGATAAACTTATTGCACAAAAAAAACAACGGCAATCAGCCTTTTCGAAAAAATTGGAGGTGAATCCAAAAGAGATTACCATCACCTCGATTGACGAACAGTTGATACAAAAGGCACTTGCCTGCATGGAAGAAAATATGGATAATCCGGATTATTCTGTTCAGCAGTTTAGTCAGGATTTAGGAATGGATCGAACGGTATTGTATAAAAAAATGCAGTCCATAACAGGACTTGCCCCTTCAGAATTTATTCGTTCCATTCGGTTGAAACGTGCCGCGCAACTTTTAATTCAGGGGCAATATCCCGTAGCCGAAGTAGCCGAAAAAGTGGGTTTTAATACCCAAAAATATTTCAGAAAATATTTTAAAGAAGCTTTTGAAGTCACTCCGTCAAAGTATGCTCAAAATGGGCGAAATGCTGATAATGAGTAATTGTGAACGAATAAACAACTAGGTGTACCTGTAAAAACAACATATCGTACCCATTCACTTAAGCGAATATAAATAGCTTTGGTTGATATTGATTAACTTAAATTAAACCAAATGAAAAATGCATTTCTGAGTAGAAATCACCAGTACATTCTGTTGCTTGTGTTGTTTTCTTTTTCGTCATTAGCAGCTCAAAATTATCAAAAAACGACTGTAGGGGTGAAAACCAAACTCCAGTCAATGGATGTTGAAGTCCAGTTTTACAGTCCGAGTATTGTTCGTGTTTTGAAGTCGCCCGAAGGAGTCGCCTTCAAAAAAGAAAGCCTGTCCGTAAACAAAAAACCACAGGAAACAAAATTTACAATCCAACAACAAGGAGATGTCGTTTCGATGAAAACCGACAAGATGGAAGTAGAATTAAATTTGCTAACGGGAAAAGTCAGCTATCTTGATTTGAACGGAAAATCTTTATTTACAGAAAAGGAATATGGAACACAATTTACTCCTACTGTAGATGTAAAGAAAAATAGTTTCACCGTTCGTCAGGCATTCAAGTTGGATCAAGACGAGGCAATTTACGGTTTGGGACAATTACAAAATGGAAAGTTGCAACAGAGAAACCAACGCATTGTATTGAAAAATGGTAACATGAATGTTAGTTTTCCATACTTTTTGTCAAGTAAAGGGTATGGAGTCTTTTGGGATAACTATTCTGCAACCACTTTTACGGATAATGCGCAGGAAACTTCCATGGAGTCTTTGGAAGATTGTTCGGATTATTACTTTATGTATGGTGGTTCTGCTAATGGTGTGGTAACCCAAATGCGCGACCTTACGGGACAGGCGCCTATGTTTCCTTTATGGTCTTATGGGTATTGGCAGTCGAAAGAACGTTATAAAAATCAGCAAGAGTTAATGGATGTGGTAGCGAAGTATCGTGAGTTGAAAGTTCCTTTGGATGGAATTATTCAGGACTGGCAATACTGGGGCAAAGACAGTCTTTGGAACCAAATGGGATGGGATTCGGCCACATTCCCAAATCCTAAAGGGATGGCTGATTTCGTTCATAAAAATAATGCCCATCTGATGGTAGTGGCTTGGCCGGGATTTGGTCCAGAAACAAAACAATTTACTGAGTTTAAAGACAAAAACATGCTTATTGACTTTGATACCTGGCCACCAAAATCAGGAGCAAAACCGTATGATCCATACAATCCGGCTGCACGTGATATTTACTGGAATTATTTGAATAAAGGCGTTTTTTCCATCGGAGTTGACGCATGGTGGCTTGATTCATCTGAGCCAGATCATATTAATGTCAAAGATGCAGATTTTAATCAGCCAACGTATCTTGGTTCCTACCGTTCGGTGTTGAATGCTTTCCCGTTGACGCACGTGAGTGGGGTGTATGACCATCAGAGAGCCACGACTTCTGATAAACGTGTTTTTATTTTAACCCGTTCGGCTTTTGTGGGTCAGCAACGTTATGGTGCCAATACATGGTCGGGAGATATTCAATCAACATGGGAATCATTGGGTAAGCAAATACCTGCTGCATTGAACTTTTCGCTTAGTGGTGTGCCATATTGGAATGCCGATATTGGAGGTTTTTTTGCTGGACGTTGGGAAAAAGATGGAGGTGAAAACAATCCTGAATTCCGTGAATTGTATGTGCGTTGGTTGCAATTTGGAACATTTACTCCCATGATGCGTTCGCATGGAACACAAATCCCAAGGGAGATTTATAATTTTGGAAAAAAAGGTGTTTGGTCTTATGATGCCATTGAGAAAAATATCAATCTACGCTATAGTTTGTTGCCTTACTTGTATTCAACTGCCTGGGAAGTGACCAGTCAGTCGGCATCTATCATGTATGCACTTCCTTTAGTTTTCGAAAATGATCCAAAAGTGCGTGATATTAAGGATGAGTTTATGTTTGGACATTCCTTCCTTGTGGCACCAGTTGTAAAACCAATGTACACCGGTAAAAAAGAGGATAAAGTATTCGAAGATTTCAGTACAACTGGAAGTCGCGAAGTATATTTACCGAAAGGGGCAAACTGGTTTGATTTCTGGACTGGAGAAAAGCTCAATGGCGGACAGTCTGTAACCAAAGAAACTCCAATTAACATTATTCCACTTTATGTGAAACAGGGAACTATTTTGCCTTGGGGACCTAAAGTACAATATGCAGAGGAGAAAAAATGGGATACGCTCGAAATCCGCATTTACCCGGGAGCTGATGGTAAATTCACTTTGTACGAAGATGAAAACGACAATTACAATTATGAGAAAGGGGCTTTTTCAACCATAAAACTGGAGTGGAATGAGCAAACCAAGACGGTAACTATTGGTAAAAGAAAAGGAAGTTTCAACGGTATGATAAAAAACAGAACATTCAATATAGTACTTGTGGATAAGGAAAAAGGAATAGGAGTATCTAGTACTTCTAATTTCAATAAAACAATAACCTACAATGGAAAAGCAAAATCCGTGAAACTATAAACAACTAAATACAGACCCCAGAATTCGTCAATTGACAGATTTTGGAGTCACTATTTGAATGAAAACACGCAACAAAATAGATAAACCCAATTTGTTGGTGCAAAACCATAAAATTGTAATTGATTTGGGACAGGTTGAATCTATAAAAGTTTCAGATACTTACATCGTTTTGACAGTAAAACAGATGGTAGGATTAAGGATTGCAAGGTGTTTATTAAATTGAATCCATCCAAAATATAGGTTAAATTATATTTATATTATTTTATTTTAACTATTTTTTTTACCCTGTTTTAGTTTGATTTCGTTTCTTTTAATAATAACAAATTCTTAGTTTTCAAACAGAAGTTTCGTAATAAATATTTTGAGGATACTCCTAAATTTAGAAATGACTTCTTCTAAAAATATCAAATCATACTTAAATAATTACAAGACTCATAATTTACAATTCATTTTTTTATCAGGTTGATTTGTTTGTATACTTTTTTTAATTATATTTACAAATGTAAAAAACACACTTATAATAAATTTATACTGTTCAATCCAGACCGAAAAGAATTTCATAGTTAGGCAGCAACTCCCCCTATGGCAGGAACATTTGTAACAGCTTTGGACCTAGAGTTACTGAAGTAGGAGTAAAAGCTAATGCTGAATATATGTACAAATATTTACAACCCTTCAGAACCCCATTGAGTGTGGAAATTCCGGAGAATTTACTCCTGAAATTAACTCGCATGGTGCAGGCCTGTATAAAATTGTTAAAGTATCTAAAAAATAACTCAATCTTATTTAAAAAAGCATGATTTCTAATCTAAAAATATCCCTGAAAAAAATGAACACTTGCAAATGGGTCGGTTTATTCCTGGCCTTGAACACTCTTGGATCGGTGACAGCACAACAGCCTTCTAAAAAGAAATCATCCAAATCTGAAATTAAGGCGTCCAATACCAAAACAACAGCCTATTTATTTACCTATTTCACGGGCAACTCCAAAGACGAAGAAGCGATTCGTTTTGCCATCAGCAACGATGGTTACAATTTCAGGGCATTAAACAACAATAAACCAATTATTAATTCTGCCGAAATAAGCGAAACTGGAGGGGTAAGAGATCCTCACATCTTGCGCGGGGCAGACGGAAAAACGTTTTACATGGTCGTAACCGATATGGTTTCGGCTAAAGGTTGGGATTCTAACAGAGCCATGACCTTATTGAAATCTTCCGATTTGATCCACTGGACTTCCAGTAAGATTAACATCCAAAAAAGATTTCCCGGAAATGAAGACCTGCTTCGTGTATGGGCACCGCAAACCATCTATGATGCCAAAGCCAAAAAATACATGATCTACTGGTCAATGAAAAATGGCAAAAACCCGGATATCATTTATTATGCTTACGCCAATAAAGATTTCACCGATTTAGAAGCCGCTCCAAAACAATTGTTCTTCAGTCCGACAAACGGATCCTGTATTGATGGAGATATTATTTTTAAAGATGGTAAATACCACCTGTTCTTTAAAACAGAAGGAGAAGGTGCCGGAATTAAAATTGCCACATCCGGCAAGCTTACCGAAGGTTATGTTTTGCAGGACAAATACGTGCAGCAAACTAAAGATCCTGTTGAAGGAGCCGGTGTGTTTAAACTCAATAACAGCGAGGAGTATATCCTGATGTATGATGTATACACCAAAGGAAAATACCAATTCACCAAAACAAAAGACCTTAAAAATTTCACTGTAATCGATCAGGAAGTAACGATGAACTTTCATCCGAGACACGGAACCGTTCTGCCTATAACCTCAGAAGAAGCCGAAAGATTGCAAAGCAAATGGGGTAACGCTGCAGATGTTATCGGTACTGCCAATGCCAAAGAAATCAAAAAAATAAACACAAAAATTGATGCCGAAAACAAAACGGTATCGCTATCTGTTAAACCGGGAACCAATTTGAATGCATTCAATCCGTCATTCCTTTCTTTTCCGGGTATTCAGGTTAAACCAAATACGCCACAAAATTTCAGCAATGGTCCTGTTCAATATACCAGTACAATCAAAGGGCAATCTCCCCAAACCTGGACTGTTTATGCGGCAGAAAATCATAATCCCGTATTAGAAGGGCTTTATGCAGATCCGGATATTATTTTTTCAGAGAAAACAGGAAAATTCTACATCTATCCTACCAGCGACGGATTTGACGGTTGGTCAGGGACGTATTTCAAAGCCTTTTCTTCTCCGGATTTAGTGAACTGGAAAGATGAAAACGTAATCTTAGATCTTCATAAAGATGTGAGCTGGGCAAAGAAAAATGCCTGGGCTCCTTGTATTACAGAAAAGAAAATTGGTGATACCTACAAATATTTGTATTATTTCTGCGCGGCGCAAAAGATTGGTGTTGCCGTGTCAGACAACCCTGCAGGACCTTTTATGGATTCCGGAAAAGCGCTGATTGACAAACGTCCTGAAGGAGCGAAAGGCGGACAACAGATTGACCCAGATGTATTTATTGACCCACAAACAGGAAAAAGCTATTTATACTGGGGCAACGGTTATATGGCTTGTGCCGAACTAAACGACGATATGATTTCTATCAAGGAAGAAACCATCAAAATAATGACTCCTGATAATACCTTCCGTGAAGGTGCGACTGTTTTCTTTAGAAATGGCAAATATTATTTCCTATGGTCAGAAGACGATACCCGAAGTGAAAACTATAAAGTACGTTATGGAATTTCTAATTCTCCATTAGGCCCAATCCAAATTCCAGAAAACAATCTTGTGATTGCAAAGGACAAAGAAGCCGGAATATTAGGAACAGGACATAATTCGGTAATACAAGTGCCCGGAAAAGACGAATGGTACATTGTATACCACCGTTTTAATTACCCAAAAGGAAATACCATGGGTGAAGCAGCAGGATACAACAGAGAAGTATGTATCGATAAATTAGAATTTGACAACGAAGGCAATATTAAAGAAACAAAACCAACCCATCAGGGAATTAAAGCAATCCAATTGAAATAATCGTTTAGGATAGTCCTAAACGAATGCCTAAATAAAATTAGCCACGGATTCAACGGATTTTCACAAAAACAAGCAAATTTTAATCTGTGTAAATCTGTAAAAATTCGTTGAATCTGTGGCCAAAACAATAAGGTTGGTCCGCTTAGCGGACAGTCATAAAAATAGTTACCTATGAAAAAAATATTATTTTTTCAAAAACAAAAAAAGCACTTTCTAAGGTTAGTGCTTTTATGTTTTTCTGCGTTATCTGCTTACGGGAATACCCCTGATTTCGCTTATGTCTTTTCGTATTCTTCAGGAAAAAGTTTTGACGGACTCCATTTTGCATGGAGTGTAGACCAGGTCAATTGGCATCCGATAGGACCGCAACACAATTATATGCACTCCGATTATGGAAGCTGGGGTTCGCAAAAAAGAATGGTTTCACCACTACTTTTTCCCGGTGCCGACGGACAATGGCATTGCCTGTGGAGCCTGAATGAAACCGACGGAAATTTTGCCCATGCCGCTTCCAAAGACCTTCTCTACTGGGGCCGTCAGTCTTACCCTGTTGTCATGACTAATCAAAACTGCTTGACTCCCGAGGTAACTTACAACAAGGAAAAAAGCGAATACACCATATCCTGGTTGAGTAAAAATCAAACCGAAACAACGGCCTGGTGTACCACAACCAAAGATTTTAAAACCTTTTCGGAAACCAAAAGTATCCCGGTAGCAGCGCACAAAAACTCACGCAGCACTGTCCTGATATCCGGAAAACCAGAAACTGGCTCCATCAATAAAGTTGCCTGGAACGTTATTGAAGGTTTAATCAAAACCCAACAAGTATCCGTCTATAAAAACCAACTTTGGTCAGAAACCACCAAAACAGACACCGAACGTTTTGCCGACTTGAAACCTGTAGAAGCAAAGTTCAGCTTGGATGTAACGAAAAGCAAAAAAATCAGCAATTCCTTATTGGGAATCTTTTTTGAAGACATCAATTATGCCGCCGATGGCGGCCTGTACGCCGAATTGGTTCAAAACAGGGATTTCGAATATACGGTAAGCGACACCAAAGGCCGAGACACCAACTGGAACAGTACCAAGGCATGGAGCCTAAAAGGAGAAACCGCTCAATATATCATCGATTCGATAAACCCGATCCATCCCAACAACAAGCATTACGCAAAACTTTCGATTCAACAAGTTGGAGCCGCATTGGCTAATGAAGGTTTTGACGGTATTGCGGTAAAAGCCGGGGAAAAATATGATTTTTCAGTATTTGCACGTACTACCAAAGGCAAAGCAGGCAAACTTCTGGTGCGCCTGGTTGGCAAAAATGGGGAAATCTATGGGGAAACGACCACTCCATCGATTACTGCCAATTGGAAAAAATACAATGCAACGATTACCGCCAAAGCCGCTGTGGCCGAAGCCCGTCTGGAAATTATTCCACAAATGACAGGATCATTAGATTTGGATCTGATTTCACTTTTCCCACAAAAAACATTCAAAGGTCATAAAAACGGATTGCGTGCCGATTTGGCTCAACCTCTTGCCGACTTAAAACCTAAATTCATGCGTTTTCCGGGAGGCTGTGTAGCCCACGGTGACGGAATCGCCAACATCTATAATTGGAAAAATACCATCGGCCCGCTCGAAGCTCGTAAACCGATGCGCAACCTTTGGGGATACCACCAAACGGTTGGTTTAGGCTATTTCGAGTACTTCCAGTTTTGTGAAGATGCTGGAGCCGAACCATTACCGGTCATAGCCGCCGGGGTTCCTTGCCAAAACTCCTCAACAGGAGGTGCCGGACAACAATGTGGGATCCCAATGTCTGAAATGGATAATTATGTACAAGATATTTTGGATTTGGTAGAGTATGCCAATGGCGATGTGACTACCAAATGGGGAAAAAAACGTGCCGAAGCCGGACATCCAAAACCTTTTAACCTGAAATATATCGGTATCGGAAACGAAGACCTTATCACCGATATTTTTGAAGAACGTTTCACCATGATTTTCAAGGCGATGAAAGAAAAATATCCTGAAATCACCGTCATCGGAACCGTAGGTCCAAATTTTGAAGGTACCGATTATCAAGAAGGCTGGGATATCGCCACAAAATTGGGCGTACCGATGGTGGACGAACACTACTATCAATCTCCGGGCTGGTTCATCTATAATCAGGATTATTATGATAAATATGATCGTGCCAAACCGAAAGTATACCTTGGTGAATATGCAGCTCACCTGCCTGGAAGGCCTAATAATATAGAAACAGCCCTGGCTGAAGCTTTATATCTGACTTCCGTGGAACGTAATGGTGATGTCGTAAGCATGACTTCTTATGCACCGCTACTGGCCAAAGACAAGCATACGCAATGGAATCCCAACCTGATCTATTTCAACAATACCGAAGTGAGACCAACGGTAGGTTATGAGGTACAGAAACTCTATGGTCAAAACGCAGGTGACCACTATATCCCGAGCGAGATTAGCCTTTCCAACAATCAGGAAAATGTAAAAAACCGTATCGCTATATCAGTGGTTCGTGACAGCAAGAGCAACGACCTGATTGTAAAACTGGTCAACCTCCTGCCCGTTGCCGTTAATGCATCGGTTGATTTGAAAAATGCTAACCTTGGAAATAAGGAAGCTGTAAAGACCGTATTGAAAGGAGATCCAGCTGACAAAAATGCGAAACCGGTAGTTGCTGCCTGTTCCGTTTCGGAGTTAATGAATGCTGAATTACCGGCCTACTCATTCACGGTGTATCGTATTAAAACCGTTGGCACAAATAAATAAGATTTAAAAAATCATGCTGAAAAATAGTATCACAAACACCATCTGGCTCGGACTTGTACTGGTTTCAACCGCTGCCGTTTACGGACAGTCGGCTCAATTGCAAAGTTTTCCGTTATCCTCGGTTCGCTTGCTGGAAAGCCCTTTTAAAGCGGCCCAGGAAACCGACATGAAGTATATATTATCCCTTGATGCAGATCGGCTACTAGTACCTTATTTCAGAGAGGCTGGTTTAGAATCTAATTCAAAAAGTTATGCTAATTGGGAAAATACCGGTCTTGACGGGCACATCGGCGGGCACTATCTTTCGGCTTTATCTGAAATGTATGCCGCAACCGGAAATCAGCAAATAAAGGAAAGACTCGATTATATACTCAACGGTCTCGAAAAATGTCAGCAAAAAAATGGCAATGGATATATCGGGGGTGTTCCCGGAAGCAAAGCCTTATGGGAGGAGATTGCCAAAGGAAAGATTGATGCCGGAAGTTTTTCATTGAATAAAAAATGGGTTCCTTGGTACAACATACATAAAGTATATGCCGGATTGGTTGATGCTTACACCTTAACGGGAAATGAAAAAGCCAAAAAGATGCTGATCCAACTTTCCGACTGGTGTTTGAATCTAACCGCAAATCTAACCAATGATCAGATCCAGCAGATGTTGCGCAGCGAGCATGGCGGCATGAATGAGGTTTTTGCCGATGTGGCAGTGATTACGGGTGATAAAAAATACCTGGTTCTGGCTCAAAAATTCTCCCACAAAGTTATTCTTGATCCCCTTTTAAAAAATACCGATGCCCTTAACGGAATTCATGCCAATACCCAAATCCCTAAAGTAATAGGTTTTATGCGTGTTGCCGAAGTTTCGGGCTATAAAGAATGGGCGAATGCTGCCAACTTTTTTTGGAACACGGTGGTGAATAACCGAACCATTTCTATTGGAGGAAACAGCGTGAGAGAACACTTTAATCCATCAACCGATTTTTCCTCTATGCTGGAATCCAGAGAAGGGCCTGAAACCTGTAACAGTTACAACATGCTTAAATTGAGCAAGCATTTATTTCTAGCCGATCCTTCTTCAAGGTATATGGATTATTACGAGCGTACGACATACAATCATATCCTGTCTTCCCAACATCCCGAAGGAGGATTCGTGTATTTCACCCCTATCCGACCTCGTCATTACAGAGTCTATTCCGAACCACAACAATCTTTTTGGTGTTGTGTGGGCTCTGGTTTAGAAAATCACGGAAAATATGGTGAACTCATATATGCTCACGACAAGCAAAATCTTTATGTGAACCTTTTTATTCCTTCTACTTTGAATTGGAAAGAAAAAGGAATCACGCTAACGCAAAACACCAAGTTCCCGTTTGAAGAACAATCTTCCATCATGCTAACGTTGAAAAAACTACGGCAATTCGGCATTAAATTCCGTTATCCTTCTTGGGTTGAAGACGGCAAAATGAAAATCACGGTCAACAACAAAGAAATCAGCATTACAAAAGATTTGAATTCCTATGTTTCCATAGAACGAAAATGGAAAACCGGAGACGTGATTTCAGTTATTTTACCAATGCAAAACAAAACCGAACAACTTCCGGATAAATCCGCCTGGGTTTCTTTTCTACATGGGCCAATTGTGTTGGCGGCAGTTACTGATACCACAGACCTTAAAGGTTTAAGAGCCGATGACAGCCGTATGGGACATATTGCCAACGGCCCTATTTACCCAATAGAAGATGCACCTTTACTTGTTTCCAACAACACGGATTTGGCCGCTTCATTGAAAGCAGTAGCCAACAAACCGTTTACTTTCTCCGCTTCGGATCTTATTTATCAGGAAAAACACAAAAACCTGCTACTCGTTCCTTTCTTCCAAATTCATGATGCAAGATATATGTTGTATTGGCCGTTTACAACGAAAGAAAAATTACCTGAAATACAAAGAGCGATGAAAGAAAGAGAGGAAGCGCAAATGAAATTAGAAGTACTTACCGTTGATGTGCTTACTGCCGGTGAACAACAACCGGAATCAGACCATAATTTCAAAGGAGATAAAACAGATACCGGAATTTTTAAAGAACGTCATTATCGAAACGGGCAAGGTTTCTTCAGCTATGATTTGAAAAATTCACTTTTAGAAGCCCGTAAATTGCGCATTACCTATTTCGGTGCTGACAAGAATAAAAATTTTGATGTTTATGTTAATGATGTTTTGGTAGCCTCCATGAATATGGACGGTTTTGAAGGAAATAAGTTTATTGATAAAACAATAGAACTTCCTGCTGCCATTCTGAACGGAAAGCATAAAATTTTACAAGTACAATTTAAAGCAAAACCCAATTCGGCCATTACCGGTATTTATGAGGTTCGCTTATTGAAATAGAATTATAACACACTAATTAGCAAACTACCAGAGGCAACTGGTATTAAGAAAAACAGCTTATAACTAAATATATTTCATAAATATGACAAACATAAAACTTAGCTTCTCATTCTTTCTTGGCATCATACTTTTAATCTCAACAGCTGTCATTGCTTTACCTCATCAAGAGAAAACTGTTCTAGCGGATCAGGATAAAGTAGCCTCAGATGCAAAATCACTGAACATTCCCAAAGGTTATTCCAAAAACCTGCAATGGAATCTGTTACTTGATTCGGTTGGCACGAACGGTTCGAGCATCAGTTGGAAATCTGGCAAACCAAAATACATTTCTATTGATGGAAAACTGTTGAAATAACTATCCAACTCGATAAGAAAGAATAGACAGTATTGATTTTTAAAAAGAAACTAATGATTAAACAAAATGAATATAGCTTCGGATTTGTCATAAAGCCAATGGAATAGAAAAAAGAAAAAAATCAATTAGGAACAGATAAAATTATGAAAACAAAATTATTGTGGATGTTTACCATCTTGCTGCTTTTAACTTTCAAGTTGGAGGCAAAACCCAGATTTGGAGAAGCTATTTTATTTAACAACGATTGGAGATTTATCCTTTCAGATGTAAAAGACGGAGCAAGTTTAGACGCAATTGATGCAAAATGGAGAGTGTTAAATCTTCCGCACGATTGGAGTGTTGAGGGAACATACAGCCCAGACAAAGCTAGTTGTACCGGTTATTTACCGGGTGGTATTGGATGGTATCGCAAAACTTTTGACGTTTCAACAACTCAGAAAGGCAAAAAGGTATACATCTATTTTGAAGGTGTTTATAATAAAAGTGAGGTGTTTATAAACGGAAAATCTGTGGGAAAACGTCCTAACGGCTATGTTTCGTTTATGTATGATTTGACTCCTTATATAAAGTTTGGAGAAAAAAATGTCATTTCGGTCAGAGTGAATCATTCCGAAGAGCAAGATTCGCGTTGGTACTCAGGTTCCGGAATTTATCGCGATACTTATTTGGTCTATGCTTCGCCTGTTCATATTAATTTATGGGGTGTGTATTCTAAAACCGCAACTATTTCTGATAGCAAAGCAAATGTTGATGTAGAAACAACAATTAAAAACACTACCGGAACAGTCGCTAATATTGAAGTCACTCAAGAAATTGTAGATCCGATAACCGGAAAAGTGATTGCTTTCCAAAAAAGGGAAAATAAAATAAATGCTAATGCCAATTCCGTTTTAAATCAAACGCTGACTCTGAATAAGCCCAAAAGATGGTCATTGGAAACTCCTTTTTTATATAAATTGAGAACTATTATAAAAAACGACGAACAGATCATTGATAAAAGCGAACAAATGATTGGAATCAGGGAATTACAATTTGATGCCAACAAAGGATTTGCAATAAATGGAAAATGGACAAAAATAAAAGGAGTTTGTATTCATCATGATGCAGGAACGCTTGGATCTGCAGTCCCAAAGGAAGTTTGGAAGAGACGTTTGGAAACGCTAAAAAGTATTGGTTGTAATGCAATTCGGTTAAGTCATAATCCGCATTCATCAGACATTTATGAATTATGTGACGATTTGGGATTGTTGGTTATGGACGAGGCCTTTGATGAATGGGAATTTGCAAAAAGAAAATGGATAAAAGGATGGAATGTGGGTGTTCCTGAATTTCAAGGATCATCGTCTTTCTTTAAAGAATGGGGAGATCAAGATTTAGAAACCATGATGCTTAGAGATAGAAGTCATCCTTCTATTTTTATGTGGAGCATTGGAAACGAAGTAGATTATCCAAACGATCCATATTCCCATCCCGTTTTGAATGGGGCAACTCTCGACCAACCGGTATATGGGGGTTATTTGCCTAAAAGCCCTAATGCAGAAAGATTGGGTGGCATTGCAAAAAGATTTTCGGCCACCGTTCGTAAATTTGACACTTCTAGACCTGTAACTGCAGCATTGGCAGGTGTGATTATGTCTAATGAAACAGCGTATCCATTTGCTTTGGATGTTACGGGTTACAATTACACAGAGGGAAGTTACGACATAGATCACAAGAAATATCCTGAGAGAGTTATTTACGGAAGTGAAACTGGTCATAGCATGGATTCTTGGAAGGCTACAAGAGACAAGGATTATGTTTTTGGGCAGTTTTTATGGACAGGTATTGATTATTTAGGCGAAGCAAAAGCTTGGCCTTCCCGCGGGTTTAATTCAGGGCTTTTAGATTTTGGAGGCTTTTTGAAACCGCGAGGCTATTTCCGTAAAGCTTTGTGGAGTTCAGAACCTAGTGTTTACATTGGAACCTACCCATTGCCGGCGAAGAAGGATTTTTTATCTATGGATGCAATTGCTATTTGGAATTACAAACAGGATGAGGTGATAAGAGTGGTTTGTTATTCGAATGCACCAAAAAACAAATTGTTGCTAAATGGAAAACAAATAGGAGAAATAAAAGGCTTAGACGACAACACAGGAATTATATATTGGGATCTTCCGTTTGAAGCTGGAAAACTAGAAGTTGTTGGGCTTGATAATGACAATAAAACGATTTGTACTTATGCCATAGTATCATCAGAACGTTCAAATAAAATGAACGTGACGGTTGATAAAAAAACGATAAATAGCGATTTGGGCATTGCTCATATAACAGTCCAAGTTGTTGATAAAAATGGTGCGCCAGTTATGATTTCAGACGAAGAAATAACCTGTACCGTTGAAGGGAATGCTAAATTGTTAGGTTTAGAAAGTGGCAACAATTCAGATATGACCAGTTATTCTGATAATGTGCATCGGGTGTATCGCGGTAAAATTTTGGCATACATACAATCCTCTGGAGAAGCAGGAGACATTAAAATTAAGTTTTCTACTCCTTGGTTGCCAGATGCTACTGTTACTATTAAATCCATTAAAAATTAAGAAACAATATTATTTTTAAACAAAGTAAATAAAATCATGAAACATAATCTTATTTCTAAAATCACGCTTTTTGGCCTATTGTTGAGTGGCCTTTATGCCAATGCCCAAAAAACAAATCTGGAAGTTAATATCGCCAATACTGTTACTAAAATTCAGCCAACCATGTTTGGTTTGTTTTTTGAAGACATCAATTTTGCTGCCGATGGGGGGTTGTATGCCGAAATGATTAAAAACCGATCCTTTGAATTTGAAGTACCTCTTATGGGTTGGAAACAACCTAATAGCAGTAAACATAGTCTCAACCAACAATCGGGTATTGCAACAACGATGAAAACATTGGAAAACAAATCCAATCCTAATTTCTGTAGAGTTACTGTAAATGATGACAAAGGATTTTCGATTATTAATGAAGGATTCCGAGGAATGGGTATTAAAAAAGAGGGGCGTTACAATCTTTCGCTAAAAGCGGCCAATCATAACGGAGCTTTCAAAAAAATTATCATCCAATTTATTGATAAAGACCAAAAAGTTTTAGGCGAAACCAGCATTGTGCCGACATCTACCGACTGGAAAAATTATAGTACACAACTTACAGCTACGGGAACCGAAGCCAAAGCACAATTGAAAATTACCTTTGAAGGAACAGGGACTATCGACTTGGATATGATTTCCTTATTCCCAGAAGACACTTGGAAAAACAGAAAAAATGGTTTACGCAAAGACATTGTTCAGTTATTATATGACATGAAACCCGGATTTTTACGTTTCCCTGGAGGTTGTATCGTAGAAGGAAAAATTTTAGCAAACCGATACCAATGGAAAAAAACAATAGGTGATGTGGAAAACAGAGAAACCATGATTAACCGCTGGAATACGGAGTTCAGTCACAAACCTGCTCCTGATTATTTTCAGAGTTTTGGATTAGGATTTTTCGAATACTTTCAACTTTCAGAAGATATTGGTGCCGCTCCACTTCCTATTTTAAATTGCGGAATGGCTTGCCAGTATAATACGGGGGAATTAGTCCCGATGGCTGAATTAGATCCTTATGTGCAAGATGCCTTAGACTTAATTGAATTTGCCAACGGCGGAACAGAAACTGCTTGGGGCAGACTTAGAGCTGACATGGGACATCCAAAACCTTTCAACCTGAAACATATTGGCGTTGGAAATGAGCAATGGGGACCAGATTACATTGAAAGATACAAAGTATTTGAAAAAGCCATTAAAGCAAAATACCCAAATATCATTATTGTTTCCGGAGCCGGTCCATCACCAGATGGAGAATTCTTTGACTACGGCATGAAAGAGCTTAAAAAACTAAATGCTGAAATCATTGATGAGCATTATTACAAAAGTCCAGAATGGTTTAAAGAAAATGTGACTAGATATGACAATTATGACCGAAAAGGCCCTAAAATATTTGCCGGAGAATATGCTGCACATCCTAAAGGTGTAGAAGATGGTTCTAAAGAAAACAATTGGTTGGCTGCACTTTCTGAATCTGCATTTATGACTGGTTTAGAACGCAACGCAGATGTGGTACACCTTAGTTCCTACGCTCCATTAATGGCACATATAGAAGCTTGGCAATGGGCTCCTGACATGATTTGGTTCAACAATTTGGAATCATATGGTTCTGCTAATTACTATATACAAAAATTATTCGCAACCAATAAAGGAACCGACTTAATCACTATTACCAAAAACGGTAAACCGCTAACAGGACAAAACGACCTATTTGCCTCAGCGGTAAAAGACAGCAAATCCAAAGAAGTAATCATGAAACTGGTAAACACTGCTGCAACGGCACAAGAGGTAAATATAGACTTAAAAGGAAGCAAATTACAATCTAAAGGAACCGTAATAACACTTACCAGTGCGAATTTAAATGATGTTAATTCATTTGCCGAACCTACCAAAATAAGCCCTACAGAACACGATTTTAAATTGAAGGGAGAGAAAGCGCAAATGAGCCTTCCAGCCTATTCTGTAACTGTTTTAAAAGTAAAGATGAAATAATCGCAACAGAATAAATGTATCATTGACAATTATTTTTTGTTTTACTCGTATACAGTTATTTTATTGATGTTTTGACAAAAATTACAAAATTAAATTAAATTAAGTGTTTTTTATACACTTATAATATAAATATATTTATATTTGCATTTATCTTAAAAGTTTTTAGAATGAAAAATTACGTTATAGGATTAGACTATGGAACAGATTCTGTTCGAGCAATATTAATAGACACTGAAAACGGACAGGAATTGGCATCGAATGTTTGTCACTACAAGCGTTGGAAAAACAAAGAATATTGTAACGCATCTATAAATCAGTTTCGTCAACACCCTTTAGATCACATCGAAGGATTAGAAGCCACAATAAAATATGTTGTTGAAAACAGTACTATAGATCCTTCCCTTATACGAAGCATTTGCATCGACACAACCGGTTCTTCACCTGTACCAGTTACTGAAGACGGAACACCATTGGCTTTGACAAAAGGTTTCGAGAACAATCCTAATGCTATGATGGTATTATGGAAAGATCATACTTCTATAAATGAAGCAAACGAAATTAATGAACTTGCCGCTAATTGGGGTGGAGAAAATTTCACGAAATATGTGGGAGGAATTTATTCTTCAGAATGGTTTTGGGCAAAAATTTTGCACATAGCCAAACAAGATGAAGCAGTAAAAAATGCCGCTTATACTTGGATGGAACATTGTGATTTAATGACGTATTTATTGATTGACAATAAAGATTTAAAATCGTTTAAAAGAAGCCGTTGCGCGGCTGGTCATAAAGCGATGTGGCATGAAGACTGGAACGGTTTGCCTTCAGAAGAATTTCTAGGAAAACTACATCCTTATCTTGCGGCACTTCGCGGAAGATTGTACGATGAAACCTATACATCAGATCTTGTAGCAGGAAATTTAAGCCAAGAATGGGCAACAAGATTGGGGCTTACTACAAATACAGTTGTCGCTGTTGGAACATTCGATGCACATTCTGGTGCTGTAGGAGCCAAAATAGAAGAAAACACTTTGGTTCGCGTTATGGGAACCTCAACGTGTGATATTATTGTTGCTTCGGAAGAGACAATAGGAACTAAAACCGTACGTGGCATCTGCGGTCAAGTTGATGGGTCAGTAATTCCTGGTTTTATTGGTTTAGAAGCGGGTCAATCCGCTTTTGGAGATTTATTGGCTTGGTACAAAGAATTACTACTATGGCCAACGGATCATTTATTAGCTACTTCTACCCTTTTGACAGACGCTCAAAAAGAGCAACTAAAAGAAGAAATGAGCGATAATTTAATTATAAAATTAACGGCAGAAGCAGAGAAAATTCCATTATCCGAAAGTGTTCCAATCGCCTTAGATTGGATTAACGGAAGAAGAACCCCAGATGCCAATCAGGAAATAAAAAGTGCCATTTCTAATTTATCATTAGGCACAAAAGCACCTCATTTATTCAAATCACTAGTTAACGCGATCTGTTTTGGTTCTAAAAAAATAGTAGATCGTTTTGAAGAAGAAGGCGTAAAAATAAATAGCGTCATCGGAATTGGTGGTGTAGCCAGAAAATCACCTTATATTATGCAAACTTTGGCTAATGTTTTGAACAAGCCTATTAAAATTGCAGCTTCAGATCAAACACCAGCATTAGGCGCCGCTATCTATGCAGCAGTTGCCGCAGGAATTTATCCTAATGTAATTGAAGCCAGTCAAAAAATGGGAAGTGATTTTGATGGAGAATATTTCCCTCAATTAGACAAAGTTGCAGCCTACCATAAGTTGTTGTTAGCGTATGACCAATTAAGCTCTTTTGCAGATCCATCCCTTAAAAAACTACAACATGAGCAGTATGTATAAAGATTTAAAACAAGAATGCTACGAAGCAAACATGCAATTGAATGCATTAAATTTGGTAGTATATACTTTTGGAAATGTAAGCGCAGTAGATAGAAAAAATGGCGTTTTTGCCATAAAACCTAGCGGCGTTCCTTACGAAGATTTAAAACCGGAAGACATTGTTATTGTGGATTTTGACAATAATATTATCGAAGGCACTATGCGTCCTTCATCGGATACAAAAACGCATGCTTATTTATATAAAAATTGGCCAAACATTGGCGGTGTGGCACACACTCATGCAACTTATTCTGTGGCTTGGGCACAATCACAAAGAGACATTCCAATATTTGGAACAACCCATGCAGACCATTTAACATCTGATATTCCTTGTGCAGCTCCCATGAGTGACGCGCTTATCGAAGGAAATTACGAACACAATACGGGAATTCAAATTTTGGATTGCTTCAAAGAAAAAAACCTTTCCTATGAAGAAGTGGAGATGATTCTTATAGGAAATCATGGGCCATTTGCTTGGGGAAAAACGGCTGCAAAAGCGGTTTATAATAGCAAAGTTTTAGAAGTAGTGGCCGAAATGGCTCACTTAACATTACTGATAAATCCAAATGCACCAAGACTAAAAGATTCATTAATAAAAAAACATTACGAACGTAAGCACGGGAAAGATTCCTATTACGGGCAAAAATAAATTTTGAAGATAATAGACCACTTATATTCCTATAGTTCCGACTCCCTCTCCTTTGGAGAGGGCTGGGGCGAGGTTCTTTAAAGTGCATTTTTTATTCGATTTCTATTGAATCCCGAAAGCTTTATAATAATAGACAAAGAAAACATTAAACAAAAAATATGATAGATATATCTCAAAAGGAAGTTTGGTTTGTAGTAGGAAGCCAAGAATTATACGGCGAAGAAACGCTTAGAAAAGTAGCTGAACATTCACAACACATTGCAAAAGGATTAGATGCTTCATCCTATATACCAGTAAAAATCGTATATAAAGATGTGGTAAAATCACCAGCACAAATTACTAATGTATGTTTAGAAGCGAATTCTAACAAAAACTGTATTGGTATTGTGGCTTGGATGCATACTTTTTCGCCAGCAAAAATGTGGATTGGCGGTTTAAGTATTCTTAAAAAACCGTTGTGTCACTTGCATACCCAATTCAATGCGGAAATTCCATGGGCTTCTATGGATATGGACTTTATGAATTTAAATCAATCAGCTCACGGAGATAGAGAATTTGGTTTTATCATGTCCAGAATGCGTAAAAAACGCAAAGTGGTTGTAGGACATTGGGAAGACGAACGCGTTCAAAAAAAATTAGGCATTTGGTCCAGAGTGGTTTTAGGTTGGGATGAATTCCAAAACTTAAAAGTAGCTCGAATTGGAGACAATATGCGTGAAGTTGCAGTAACCGAAGGAGATAAAGTTGAAGCCCAAATCCGTTTTGGTTTTTCGGTAAATGGTTTCGACTCTTCGGATATAACAAAACATATTGATACAGTTTCTGATGCTGATACCAATAAACTGGTTGAAGTATATGAAGCGTCATATAATTTGGCTCCGGCACTTCAAAAAGGTGGAGAAAAAAGAGACTCATTAGTAGAAGCTGCAAAAATTGAATTAGGATTAAGAGCATTCCTTGAAGAAGGCGGGTTCAAAGCATTTACAGATACTTTCGAAAATCTTGGTTCGTTAAAACAACTTCCTGGAATTGCGGTACAACGTCTTATGGCGGATGGATATGGTTTTGGTGGCGAAGGTGACTGGAAAACAGCGGCGATGCTTAGAGCGATGAAAGTAATGAATGTAGGTCTTGAAAATCAAGGTGGAACTTCATTCATGGAAGACTACACCTACCATTTTACACCTGAAAAATCATATGTTTTAGGTTCTCATATGTTGGAAATCTGTTCTTCTATTGCTGATGCTAAACCTTCTTGCGAAGTACATCCTTTAGGAATTGGAGGAAAAGAAGATCCTGTTCGTTTAGTATTTAATGTAGCGGCAGGAAATGCAATTAATGCTTCATTAGTTGACATGGGTAACCGTTTCAGACTGATTGTAAACGAAGTAGAAGCGGTAGCTCCGATGGCTGATTTGCCTAAACTTCCTGTTGCCCGTGTATTATGGGATTGTAAACCTAACCTGGATATTGCAGCAACAACATGGATATTGGCTGGTGGTGCACATCATACTGTATACAGCCAAGTGATTACAACAGAATATATGGAAGATTTTGCCGATATTGCAGGAATAGAATTGCTGGTTATCGATGAAAAAACAACCGTAAGAGACTTTAAAGATAAAATTAATGCGAACGAAGCGTATTACCATCTTTTTCAACATGGATTATAATAATTAAAAATAAGTAATTATGAATGTATTAAAACGTTGTATTTATGGTGTTTCCATAATAAGTTTAGCAAGTATGAATGTTCAATGTAAAGGCGATAAAAAAGTGGAAGAAACGACTAAAGAGGCAAAAGCTACAGAAATGGTAACTATCGAAAAAACGGCTTACGGAACTACTCCAAAAGGTGAAAAAATTGACAGTTACAAACTGAAAAACCAAAAAGGAATGGAAGTAGATATTATCACGTATGGTGGTATTATATCCTCCTTAAAAGTGCCTAACAAAGCGGGGAAATCTGAAGAGGTTGTCATCGGTTTTAATTCGTTGGAACAATACATGAAAGCTAATCCTTACTTTGGAGCCCTTATTGGAAGATATGGCAACCGAATTGCAAAAGGTAAATTTACTTTAGACGGAAAAGAATATTCTTTAGCGATCAATAATACACCAAATGCATTACACGGTGGACCAGAAGGATTCCACAGAGTCGTTTGGACTGCTGCTGAAGCAAAAGGTGGAGACAGCGCTTCCTTGAAATTGAAATATGTAAGTAAAGACATGGAGGAAGGATACCCAGGAAACTTAACCGTTTTTGTAACCTATACCCTTACTAATGAGAACTCATTAGATGTACTTTATGAAGCGACTACAGACAAAAAAACAATCGTGAATTTGACACAACATTCTTATTTTAATCTGTCATCTGATTTTTCTAAACCAATCTTAGATCATGAAATAACTATCTATGCTGACAAATTAGTTCCAGTAGATGCAACATTAATACCTACAGGTAAATTGGCCGATGTAACGAATACGCCTTTCGATTTTAGAAAACCTAAAGTTGTTGGGGCAGCCATAGAAGCTAAAGACGATCAGTTGAAAAAAGGATTGGGTTACGATCATTGTTGGGTACTAAACAATCAAGACAAAGGAGAACGTTTTGCAGCTTCTGCTTATGATGCAGGAAGCGGAAGATTGCTTGAAGTATACACCGATCAACCAGGAATACAATTATATACCGGAAACTTTTTAGACGGAACTTTACCAATGAGAAATGGTGGGACGTATGCGCACAGAACTGGTTTATGTTTAGAAACGCAACATTATCCAGATTCTCCAAATCAAAAAGATTTTCCATCTACGGTTTTAAGCCCCGGAGAGAATTACAAGACAAAAACAACATTTAAGTTTTCGGTTAAATAAAAATTCAATAAAAAACACTAACTATTATAGATTAGTTTTCTATACCCATAATTAATAAGTTGAATGGTTTGGTTTATCATATGGAATTAGTTAGTAAGCCCGGAAGTAACACTTCCGGGCTTTTTTATGGGTATTGAAAATGAATTTCGAATGTTTGAATTGCCGTTGGCTTTAGCCATCGGAATTTTCAATGCATAATTATCATAGGCTTTAGCCAAAACCTATACTGTATTTTGGCTAAAGCCAATAATGTTATACCTTTTTTCCGATGGCTAAAGCCAACGGCAATTCAATACCTGTTAAAAAAGGGATTTTTATTATTATTCTGTTTATAAAATGAGGGAGAATCTCCCTCATTTTATAATTTTTATGCCAAAAAATACAATAAACATCATTCTTTCAGGGAAAACGCTTTTAGATATTCTTTTGAATGAAGTACAATCTTAAACTTTTCTGCGTAAATCTGCAAAATCTGCGTGCAATTTTTACGCAGATTTTGCAGATTTACGCAGATTACAATATCAAAGAGAATGAATCAAAACTATTATTTAGGTTTAGAGATTAAAAAAATGAAGAATGTTTAAAAGCGTTTGCATTGCTAAATCTTCACCACAAACCTCTGGTGCTTGCCTGCGGCGAGTACCTACTTAAATTAAAAAATAAATCGTAGCGTTTGCAACGCGGATAATTAAAACAGAAGTAAATTTAAAGAATCATACTTCGGTTTTCTACACAATTTATTTGCTAAAATCAATACATTTGAAATAAAAACAATGTCTGAGAAATACAAAGTTGTTGACAGTACTGTGCCTACTTTTATTACTATAACTGTAGTAGATTGGGTAGATTTATTTGTAAGACCTATTTATTGTACCATCTTAGATGAATCCTTGAATTATTGCATCAAGGAAAAAGGATTAAGTGCATATGTATATATGACCAGTCATATTCATTTAATAGTGACTGCATTTGATGGTGAGTTACAAAATGTTGTTCGGGATTTCAAAAAATTTACTTCAAAGAAACTAATAGAAGCTATCAAAGAATATCCAGAGAGCAGACGAGAATGGTTGTTACGGAAATTTAGTTATGAAGCTCAAAAATCAGGAAGAGCTAAAAATTATAAATTATGGCAAGACGGTTTTCATCCTGTTATATTAGACACTTTAGAAAAAATAGAACAGCGTGTCAACTATATACATTATAATCCTGTTGAAGCAGAAATCGTTTTTCATGAAAGAGATTATGTAAATAGCAGTTACAGAAATTATGAAGAAGACAACACCGTTTTTTGTAATGTAAATGTTGAACCTTTATGGTAATTTGTTACAATAGCCGCGTTACAAACGCTCTGTTTTATTTTTTTAAAGTAAGTGGGTACTCGTTGCAAACGAGCACCAGAGGGGTTTTGATAAGGAGGCATGAATAAATTTTGATTAAGCTTCTTTTATTTTTAAAATTACACAATTCTTAGGATAATTTATTTTTTTATAGATATTTATAAAGGATTATTAATTGATTTGAGTTGGTGAGTTTCTATCAATTAATGTTCCATCACCTAATTGTCCATCAGCATTATTACCCCAAGCCCAAAGTGTACCATCTTTTTTTATAGCAATCGTAAAAGTTGCTCCAGTTGAAATAGACTGCCAATCGGTACCTGTTCCAACTTTAACAGGACTTTTTGTAACAGAATTAGTGCCGCGACCTAATTGCCCTCGGCTGTTACTTCCCCAAGACCAAAGTGTGCCATCTTTTTTTATAGCAACGGTAAAACTATTTCCAGTAGATATAGATTCCCAATCGGCGTCTATTCCTATTTTAAAAGGAGTTGTACGATAACTACCTACATTATCACCTAATTGTCCATCAGCATTATTGCCCCAACCCCAAAGTGTTCCATCTGTTTTTATAGCAACAGTAAAAGCCTCTCCATTAGATATAGATTTCCAATTCGTATCTATTCCAATTTTATAAGGGCTGTAAGTATTTATAATTGAAGATGCAGTATGTTGCCCAAAATCCCATAATGAACCATCTTCTTTTATAGCATTAGTATATGAAAATGTATCATAATCTTGCATATTATATCCAGTTGAAATAGATTTCCAATTGTTGTCGTTTCCAACTTTAGTAAGAGTCATTACATAAGAGGATGAACTGTTACCTGATGTATTTATGAAACCAACCCCACAAGACCATAGTGTACCATCAGTTTTTATTGCAACAGTAAGGTCAATTCCAGCTGAAATAGATTTCCAATTAGAATCCGTTCCGATTTTAGCAGGACTTTTTATAGGAGAGAGCGAACCGTTACCTAATTGTCCTCGACTGTTACTTCCCCAACTCCAAAGTGAGCCATCTTTTTTTATAGCAATCGTAAAAGTTGCTCCAGTTGAAATAGACTGCCAATCGGTGGATGTTCCTATTTGAGTTGGAATTAATTTAGAAATAATTGTTCCATCTCCTAATAGTCCATAATTGTTATTACCCCAACCCCAAAGTGTGCCATCTTTTTTAACAGCAACAGTGTGTCCCCCAAAGGCTGAAATAGATTGCCAATTTTGAGAATTAACTTGAGGATTATTATTGCTTACGGGAGGATTGTTTACCGGATCTTTGATTACTTCATCACTTTTAGAACAAGAAAAGAATGTTAAAATTAAAATCGCAAGTAAAATAAATATTTTTTTCATGAGTATTGCTTTAACCCAACTTGCAGGGTTTAGCCTGTGAACCATTGTTGAAAACGAGATTCTTGTTTGAGAAGTTCAGATTTGGGG
>NZ_VJZP01000014.1 GCF_007097265.1 Flavobacterium gawalongense
CCGTATACGAGACCCGTACGTACGGTGGTGTGAGAGGCGCACTCCGTTAGTTTCTGGCGGAGCCGTCTACTCGATTAGCTGTTGTTCTTGTTATTTATTTTGATTTAATAAACTTGTCAATTCTTCGAAACTATAAAAAATTATTGCGCCTTCATCTTTCAATTCTTTCTCATTGTTTTCGTTTGCAAATCCATAAACTTTAAATCCTCCTTTTTTTGCTGAAATTACACCAGCTTTACTGTCTTCAATCACAACACATTCGTTTGTTGTAAATCCCATTTCTCTTGAAGCAAATAGAAATATTTCTGGTTCAGGCTTCCAACTATTAATTTGGTATGAACTGAATATTTTATTTTCAAATTTTTCAATCAAACCTGTTGTTGTTAAATTAAAATTGATTTTTTCTACTGGTCCACTTGAAGCAACACAATAAGAAACGGATAAACTATCAATAAATTCTTTTACACCTTTAATTGGTTTTAAGTTAGTTTTAAACGCTTCGAAAGTTAGTTTTCTATATTCGCTCTCAAAATTGTCAGGCAATTTTTTATTGGTCAAATTCTCAATGTATTGAAAACTATCTTTTAGACTTCTACCATTAAAATTTTTAATTGCATCTTCAATAGTCATTTCCAGACCGAATTCTTTTGCCATTGAAAGTAATATTTGATTTCCAATTATTTCACTATCAACCAAAACTCCGTCACAATCAAAAATTATGCATTTAATGTCTTTCATAGTCTTCTTTAATTCACTGCGTTTTTTTAGAATAACAGCTAACGTTCCCGCGCTATTGCGATGGTGGGAGATTAATAATTATTTATTTTTCCGTTTTGCCGATTTTCAGCAAATACAAACTGTAATTTAAATTCAAGACTATTGCCCCACTATTGCAAAGCGTGTGTGTGTGCCCTGCATGAGCAGGACACACTCTGTAAGCTCGATTAAAAAATTGAAAAATACAAATTTCGGATTATAAATCAAACTTACGGAGTGTTATTTTTCCAGAGGGTGTAAGTCCCTTATGAGCGGATTGAAACCCCGAATCATTAGTACGTCGCAAGGTGGTTTACCGTGAGGTATGCACTGAAGGAAGCGAACCGACAAAGTCCGGTACTGACGAACAGAAACGGCATAAGAGGCTGTTATGCGAGGATAAGCAAGCACACCATTGCAACGTCCGAAGATTACCAAAATCGTATTTCAGTAGATGCCGCAGGGATTGGACAAAGGAAAAAGCTCTTACCAGGGGAGGTCTCTTAGATTACGTGTTAATCACAAAGAGAAGTCAGCAGAAGTCATAGTACTTGGGGCAACGAGCCACGCTAAAAGGCATGGAGGTCTCACAATCAAGGAAGGACAGAACGCAAAATGGTTCTTAATTTTCAACGGAATCCGCCACGGCAGATAGCCTTGAAAAACGAGAACAGGTTTAAACGATTAAAAGAACAAAATGATTGAGAGAGTAGTACATCCTTATAATCTACAAAAAGCTTTAGAACAAGTGATTTCCAACAAGGGAAGCGCAGGAGTTGATGGTATAAAAACCACCCAACTCAAGATGCTATTTCCAGATATGAAACCACAATTGCTCGAAGCCGTAAGGCAAGGAAACTATTTGCCTCAACCCATTTTAGGTGTGGAGATTACTAAAGGAAACGGTAAAACCCGACTTTTGGGAATTCCCACCACCACTGACCGAGTCCTGCAACAAGCCGTATCGCAAGTAATTGCGCCACTATTTGAACCCATTTTTAGGGCCAATAGTTACGGATTTAGACCTAGCAAAAACGCTCGACAAGCTGTGGGGCAAGCCAAGGAATACATTCATCAAGGGTTGAATCACATTGTAGATATCGACCTAAAGAACTTCTTTGACGAAGTTGACCATTGTTTATTGCTGAATTTGGTGTACCAAAAAGTGAAATGTAAAACTACTCTTCGCTTGATACGAAAATGGTTGCGAGTCCCGATGCAAACTAACGGTAAGTTACAAAAGAGACGTAAAGGTGTTCCACAAGGTTCTCCTTTAAGTCCGTTGCTGTCTAATATCTTACTCCATGAATTGGATAAAGAAATGACCAGACGTAAACTGAAATTTGTACGCTATGCCGATGATTTTAGTATCTATTGCAAATCACAGAACCAAGCCAAGGCTACGGCAGTAGTGATTGCCAAATTCTTGAAAACGAAGCTCAAACTCACTATCAACACAGAGAAAAGCGGGATTAGACGTCCTGTTCACTTCACTTTGTTAGGATTTGGATTTGTACCCACGTATCAAAAAGGGAGCAAAAACCAATACCAGTTGGTTGTGGCAGAAAAGGCATGGAAAAAGCTAAAAGAAAGACTTAAGAGTATTAGCCGCAAAACCGCACCAGTCAAGCTAGAAGAGCGTCTTGCCAAGATAAAAGAAGTGCAACGAGGATGGTTAAACTATTTTCGGGGAACGAGTATTGCGGGCAAATTGCGAGCTATAGACGGCTGGCTAAGAAATCGACTTCGTTATTGTATTTGGCATGACTGGAAAAAGCCCGAAAGGAAGAGGAAGAATCTCATACGATTGGGAGTTGACCAAGATCACGCCTATGCATTTAGTCGAACTCGCAAAGGCGGTTGGGCAATTGCACAAAGTCCTATTTTGAATACAACCATTACTTTGAAACGCCTAAAACAAAGAGGTTATCAGTCCTTAACTGATGTTTATATCGAATTGAACCCATCTTTTTGCGAACCGCCGTATACGTGACCCGTACGTACGGTGGTGCGAGAGGCGCAGTCCGTCAGTTTCTGGCGGACCCGTCTACTCGATTGTAGGGCGTAACAATATGCGCAAACAATTTCCGTTTCTATTTGAATTCTGCTTTTCGCTTCCGTTTAGACAAAGATTGGCTTGAGTATTTTTTGCTTTACGATTTCTGTCTTATGTACGTTTTGTGACAATCAATTTTTCCATTCTTCTTTTAGAATACTATAAACGTAAGTTCCTTCACTTTCTCCATAAGATTGAATGTTGTAATTTCTCAAAAATCCCTCTTTAATGGCTCCAATTTTTTCTATTGCCTTTTGTGATTTTAGGTTTTTTATATCGATCTTAAATTCTACTCTTCTTAAATTTAGAGTGTTAAAACAATAATCTAAGAGAAGTTCTTTACAAATTGCATTTATACCTGTTCCTTGAAACTTTTCACCAATCCAAGTCCATCCTATTTCTAATCTCTTATTCTGAAAACTAAGATTTCCAAACATTGTCAATCCTATTGGACTATTATCTTCCTTTCTAATAATTATTAGAGGGTAAAGTTCTTTTTCTTTTTTTGAATTTAGACAGAACTTAAAATAATCCATTAAATCATTTCTGTTTTTTACTCTTGCTCCAAATTCGCCTAATTCTTTATTATAGCTTATAGATTCTATTTTGTCGATATCATTAATGGATAAAGGGCGTAATAAAATTGACTCGTTTTCAAGAATCAATTCAGTTGAAAAAAAAAATTCTAAGTTCATTTTTGTAATTGTATATATCGGTCTTGATTTTGCGAAGTTATGCCCTACAACTTGTTTATACCAGCCACAAAGTGGCTACAATCCACCCAAATTAGGTTGGCTTTGTGCCATAAAATGGCTTTTTGTTGTTTTGTAAATTTATAAAAAAAACATTACAAATCATCAAATGGACTTTTAATTTGTTGAATGTTTTTTGTGCTTACGTGAGTGTAAATTTCGGTGGTTTTACTACTGTTATGCCCTAGGAGTTCTTGTATATATCTTAAATCGGTTCCGTTTTCTAGTAGATGGGTGGCATAACTGTGCCGCAACCAGTGTAAACTTACTGGCTTGCTTATTTTTGATTTTGTTAATGCTTGTTTAAGTACATTAGATAAGCTTCGTTCGTCATATTTTGTATTCTCTATTTGACCTTCAAATAACCATGTTTTGGGTTTAAGCATAGTATAATAATCACGAAGCATTTCTAATATTTTAGGCACCAAAGGATAAAATAGGACACACAGATAACACGGATTGAACGGATTTTGCACAGATTTAAATAACAGTTTGATTCACCAAGTAAAAAAATCCGTGTAAATCGGTATAATCTGTACAATCTGTGGGCTAATATTTATGCTTTATAAATGTACAAACGACGAAAATTGTATTCGAAATGATTTTAGTCCGCATTACGGATAGTCATATATTATTATTGCGTGAAGGATGGCAGTGAAAATCCTCCCGATTTTTCTTCGGGAGATTACTTCACCTAGTCGTTATTTTTAATAGGTGTTCAGTGAACTTCGTTTGCAACGTACAGCCTGACCTTGTTGCTGAAAAAACAGTGTGTTTTATACAATAGTACTGCAACGAGGGCACGCCCGTAAAAAAAATCGTATTGTAAAATAACGAGACAAATTTTGCTTGAATGTTGTTCGGTTGCTATTCTATTGCTGAAACAGATTTGAACTTTTTCATATGATGATTGGAGATCATTTCATTGATGATTGGAGGCAACAACTTGTCTGCCAGCAAAAATAATTTGTTGATTCGTCCGGGTATAATAATTTCTTTTCGGTTTAATAAACCTTTAATGGCTATTGGCGCGACGTCTTCCGGGTCCATTATTGACATGCGCATCAGCCAGTTATTTGATTTATTGGTCGCCATAACAGATGCATTTGTGTTCATACCGCCAGGGCAAATTACACTTACATTTATACCATCAGATCTCAATTCCCTACGCAGGCTTTTTGAAAAGAAATAGATATACGATTTGGTGGCTCCATACACTTGTTTTTTTGCCAGAAAAAAGAAACTGCACAGGCTGCCTACATTTAAAATATGGGAAGGTTTATTACTCTTTAACATGTCAAGAAACAGGCTGGTGAGCAGGGTAGTGGCGATCACATTTAATTTTAGCTGCTTTTGATAAAAAGAGACACTTCCTTCGCTGAATAACATGGTGCTTCCTATTCCTACATTATTGATGAGCATATTTACGGAGAGCCGAAGTTGCTCTACTTCTTTAAATACCCAAATGCAATTCTCTTCAATTGTAAGGTCTTTTTCAAGAGCTATTACATCAACTTTGTATTTTTGTTTTATGAATTCGGCCAGCGCATAAAGTTTAGAGTCGGGTAGTGCCACAAGGATTAGATTCATTTTTCTATTGGCACACTCTATTGCCAATGCTTTTCCAAATCCTTCACTGGCTCCCGTTATCAAAGTATAAAAATGGTTATGCATGGGATTGATTTTTTAAAAATTGGATTGTTTCTTGAAGCCCTTCTCTTAAAGGAGTAATTTGATATCCCAATTGACGGATTGCTTTCTCACTGCTAAAAATTTTGTTGCAGAAAATTTGTCGGATGCCTTTTTCTGTCACATAAGGTTCTTTATTGGTTGTTTTGTACTGTATCCATTGTAGCGCAGCCCATGTTTTTATAAAAAATTCATGTGTCTCTATAAGTCTGGCTTTTGTTCCCGAAAGAGAACGAACGGTTTGAAAAAAATCCAAAAAAGATATATTTTCTCCCCCCAGTATATATTTTTCTCCTCCTGTCCCATTAGCCATCGCAAGAATATGACCATTGACTACATCGTCAATATAACAGTAATTGGCTGTCAGGCTGCCTGGTTTGGGAATGAAAGTGAGATTCCCTTTGATGAATTTTTTTATTACCGTGTTTACACTGATAGGATGGGTTTCAATACCGGGACCAAATACTTTTGAAGGGGACACAATGACCGTAAACAATCCTTTATGGGCATAATCAGCAACGAGGTTTTCGGCCAGGAATTTTGTGATATCATAGTCATTATCAAACGAAGTAATACGTGAATTATCTTCGCACATAGGCTCTTTCAAGGATGGTCCTATTACACTGCAACTACTGGTGAATACAAATTTTTTAACGCCCGTTTCAAGGGATTTTTCCAGCATATTACGAGTTCCTTCTACGTTTATTTCATGAAAAAGGCTGGGGTCTTTATCAAATATTTTTACCAGAGCAGCCGTATGATATACTTGTTCGCATTCCTTAATAGCAGCTGTAATGGATTGTTTGTCAGTAATGTCACCAGTAAAGGCTCGAATGTTTTTATGCATAGGAACATGGACTGAATCAGGGTTTCTGACCAATACATTTATGTCGTTTCCACGTTCGGCCAGGGTAAGTGCAAGTTGATGTCCAACAAATCCTGTTGCGCCTGTTATTAAAATTTTCATAGTCTTGCTATTTTAGAGGGATATAAATAAGACCGATAAATAGTAAGTTCGTAAACCAATGAAACACCAATATGAAGAATGATAGCTGGCCATGCGGCATTAAATAGGATACTTAAAAAACAAACCAATATTCCAAAAGGGATGCAAGCTAACATCTCTTTTTTGCTGTTAAAAATGTGTAGTAATACATAAAGAAAAACATTTCCCGTAACAGCTGCATTTATTCCTACCCAACCGATACTATCAAAAAGTAAAAAACCTCTAAACCATAATTCATAAACAAACAGGAATAAAACCCGGACGATGAAATAACTGATAAAAAAAGGGGAAGATAAATGAACAGTGCTTTTAAAGGGCTCTTGTGTTTTTTGGGAAGCATATTTACTTTGTTTGAATACAATGGTTAGGATTAGTATAAAAATTAAAATGTATAAGAAAACAAAAGAGCGATCCAAGATTTCATTACCGATTAAAACTTTCCAAATGGAATGTTTCAACAGTACGATAGGAATAATCCCGATCCAAATTATTCCCATGATGTGAAAGCCGATAAGATTCCTTGGATTTGACGTGAAGATCTCTTCATCATTAATTAATCTTTGGCTATTGTTAATTTTACTTATCCAACTGAATAAAAAAAACGTAACATAACAAAAGAGATATACCATAATGGTTGTTGTTTGCATGGGAATTTTTTTAAGGTTCATGAATTATTTCAATTGAATAAAACGAATTGTTGATCTTTATTTTGGTGCAAATTCCACCTTCGTAATAAAAGCTATTACTGTTACCATCCGGAAGCTTGATTTTATATCCGCCATCATGCGTTTTCGTTACTTTGGTAAAGCATTGTTGTTTGTCACAATACACTAATTGTGTATCTATTGGTTCTAAAAAATACATGCTTAACAGGTTTGTACCAATAAAGGGGAAGCTTAGTTTTTCCTTTTCACCATTTTCCATTACTTCGTATTTATCCGTTACAAAGCTTGTTTGTTTATCCAGTTTTATTATGCCGTTGGTTTTTCGGAATTGGGAAGAATGAATAAGTTTTCCATTTTCAAAAGTTGATGATTCTTTTACCGATACAGTAATCAAAAAAAAGAGATGGGTTTTTATTTCAGAAATCAATAGTAGGTTTGATTTATTGCCAACAATTTTTTTTTCAAGTTGCAACCTGCCAATATCATTTCCACCCCGTATTATTTTATAATTCAATTGTAGATTTTGAGCTTTTGATACTATTGAAACAAGGAACAAAAGACTTAACATAAAAATCGAAAAATTCCTACGGATATGGGTTTTTAAAAATTCGTTTATTTGTAAAATTTTCTTTACCCAAGTTTGGTTGTGGTATTTTTTTAATAAAATATAAATCAGAAACGGTATCATGACTGCTATTTTAAGTTGATGAATGATGTCTAACCTTTCAGCAAGACTAAAGAAGGTAACAATCGTTACAAATTTCATTCACTACAGGTACTTATGGTCCTACAGCAATACATATTCCCAAAGCATTCACTATATGATTGGGATGATGATAACATTTAACTTGGGACAAATTCAAACTTTATAATTCATTTTATCTTGTTATTATCAAGGACAACTATTGATGCACTTTTGAAGCTATCTTTATAGAGTCCTGTGCATGCATATTTGTACGGAATATCAAGATAAATTCAAAGAGCAGCAATAGTTAAATTATTTTATTGTTTTAATCGGATTTAATTTAATTCTAAAATTTCACTACTCATATGGCATTTGGTTATGCTTCCTTTTTTTTAGTAGCCGATGGTCGTCTACTATTTTGTCAGTTGGAATTGTCAAAAGCGGTTTGTCTGAATTAGTATTACTTTTGCTTGTCCATCTCCGCTATGTGTTTTTAAACGAGTATTTGCCCTGTTATAAGGACCATTAGTTTTGCTAATCAATCCGTTTTTTGAATAAGAAAGGACAAAAAATACACGTCTTAAACTATACTGCTAATTTACAAAAAAATAAATTTAAAAAACTCAAATAAAAATATTTTTAATTGTTAAAGCATTGTTTATTAATGTCTTATGATTTGTTTTCGAGTGAATGTTAATACTGATAAAATCATTATTGTCCGATATAAATTTGGTATAGTCCCTACGGACAATTTATGGGTTTATAATTATTTTACTACCAATATATAACCCCTACGGGGTATGCTCCGTTAGGAGCTAAATGTTGGTAGAAAAATAATTGGGCCCCACCGTATGAAAATGTCCCGTAGAGACTATACTTGTTGAGATGTAACATCATTTACAGTTTATTACCGGACAACAATGTAACAAAACGCCAAAAATCAGTACTCATCAAAAATCCGTTTTGCCTCATTTTTTGGAATAAGACAAAAACGGATTTAGTATTTCAATTCATAATCAGCGCCCATCCTCAATAACTATCGGGTTGATCCCATTATTATTATTATTATTATTATTATTATTATTTAGGATTGAAGTTTAAAGGCTGAAAACGGGTCTATTGAATTTTAAATATTGATTCAATAGTAAAGTCTTCATTTTGTAATTATTTTATTGTACGTAGCAGTTCGTTTTGTTAGCTAACCAAGTTTTTAATTTTTACTAAATGTTAATAAGTCTGTTCTGCCATTGACACCGATAACATCTCTTAATTTAATATAACTTTGAGATTTATCAATGACTTCCCATTCATTTATTGTTTCTACAAAATTTATTGGGGACGTTAAAGTAATATCGAATTTTAAATCTGATAAATTCTCGATATAACCATTAGTGTCTGTAATTGACCAGGTTCCGTTATAAGTATTTGTTCCGTCAGTGGCAGTTAACATGTTATTTGCTTCAAAACTAAAATTTAATCCGTTGAAATTAATTGTTTCATTGAAATCAGTGTCCCAATAAAAAGTTATTTTCAGAGTTCCATCAGTAACAACAATAGTAACATTATTTTTGTTGTCTATTGGAGTTATACCATTTAAATGATTACCGGTCTCTAAATCATCTAAACTGGGAGCGCAAGCAGGAGTAATTAAAATAATGATCAATACCGGCTTTAAGCTGAATTGTCTTAGTGTTTTCATAGTAAATAAATTAAATGATTAAATTTTAACATATTTCCATATAAATAGCGCACAATACAATCAAATTTACGAATTAATATTAATTTATTTGTTAAAATATTAATATTTTTTTAATAGGATTGATGTTTTTTTATTTGATTAAAAAGCATAAAAAAATCCGACTTGCTTTCACAAATCGGATTTTATAATAATGTAAAGACGCACTGCAGTGCGTCTCTACGTCCTATGTTTTCAATGTTAGTTTTAATCCCAACAGCCGAAAGCAAGATCTCCGCTTCCAGAACTATGTTAAGTAATGTTAAGAGTTAAAGTGGTACTTCTTTGCTTAAATTATTTTCAATATAACCCCTTGTGTTGTTAGAGCATTTCTTTATGTGTAAAGTGAGTCGTTTGTTGTTTGATTTACAGTGTTGTATGACTTAAATTTATTGATATGATTATTGGCGATCATTTTAATGATGAAGGAAGGCAACAGCTTATCGAGTATCAAAAATAGTTTGTTCATACGTCCGGGAATAATAATTTCTTTTCGGTTTAATAACCCTTTAATGGCTATTGGTGCAACCTCTTCCGGATTCATTATTGATTGACGTGCCAGCCAGTTATTAGACTTATTGGTCATTATTATTGTTGCATTTGTGTTCATGCCACCAGGGCAAATTACACTTACATTTATACCATCGGAACTCAATTCCTCACGCAGGCTTTTTGAAAAGGAATAGATATAGGATTTAGTGGCGCCATACACTTGTTTTTTTGCCAGATAAAAGAAACTGCTAAGACTACCTACATTTAAAATATGGGAAGGTTTATTCGTTTTCAACATATCAAGAAACAGGCTGGTGAGTAGCGTAGTTACTATCACATTTAATTTTACTTGTTTTTGATAAAAACTGATACAGCCTTCGCTAAAAAACATGGTACTGCTTATCCCTACATTATTGATGAGCATATTAACAGAGAGCCGAAGGTTCTCTACTTCTTTAAATACCAAAAAACAATTCTCTTCAATAGCAAGATCTTTTTCTATTGCCACTACATCAACATTGTATTTTTGTTTTAATGAGTCTGCAAAAGAATGAAGTTTAGATTCAGGTAGTGCCACAAGAATTAAGTTCATTTTTCTTGATGCACATTCAATTGCCAATGCCTTTCCGAATCCTTCGCTGGCACCGGTTATTAGGGTATATAAATTAGTATACATGACTTTGATTTTTTAAAAAATGAATAGTTTGGTTTAATGCTTCTCCAAGTGGGGTTATTTTGTATCCTAATTCTTGGATTGCTTTATCACTGGAGAAGACATAGTTATTGAAAATATAGTCTATTGACTTTGCTGTAAAAAGGGGAGGGTTTCCTATGATTTTATAATTCAATAATTGTAAAAGAGCTAATGCTTTAAATATATTTTTTGAAAGATGGATTATATGTCCATTACAGGAAGATATAGCTCTAATTTGATTAAAAAATTCTTGGTATGAAATATTTACTCCACCTAGAATATATTTCTCCCCACTTTTCCCTTTCTCCATAGCCAGCAAGTGACCATTTATTATATCATCTATAAAGGCAAAACTGACTTGGTATGTGCCTGGTGAAGGAATGAGCGTAATTTTCTTTTTTAAGAACATATTTATCACAGCATTGGCGGTAAGCGAATGCGAAATATTTCCAGGACCATAAATTTTTGAGGGACTCACAATAACTGCATTCATCCCTTCTGCAACGTGCTGAAATATGATATCTTCACTCAATTTTTTTGTTACATCATACGCATTAGTAAGCGTAGTAGTTTGAGAGTTTTCTTCGTTCAGAGGATTGTTAAGTGATGGTCCAATCACACCACAGGTGCTGGTAAAAACTGTTTTTTCTATACCTGTTTGTAAGATTGCATGAATGACATTACGAGTTCCTTCAACATTTGTATTATGGAAATCAGGATAGTTTTTTATAGACAGACCTACTTTTGCTGCCGTATGATATACCTGTTGACATCCTTTCATGGCAACCACTAAGCTGTCTTTATCTAAAATGTCACCTTTAAAAAGGGTAATATTTGGATGTTGTAATACTCTTTTTGCTGAATCTGAACGGACAATTGCATGAACTTTATTTCCCCTGTTTGCAAGTGTGTGCGCAAGATTATTACCTACATACCCCGTTGCGCCTGTTATTAAAATTTTCATGATTTTGCTATTTTAAAGTTGTTTAAATTAAATCGGTACATACTAAGTTCATAAACTGATGAAAAACCGATATGAAGAATAATGGCTGGCCACGCCGCATCAAATAAGATGCTTAAAAAACAAACCAATATTCCAAAAGGAAAGCAAGCCCACATTTCTTTTTTGCTGTTAAAAATGTGTACTGAAACATAAAGGAAGATATTTACCAAAACGGCTAATGGGGTTCCAACCCAACTTATACAATCAAAAAGTAAAAATCCCCTGAACCATAATTCATAAACAAACAGAAATAAAGCCCTGATTATGAAATAAGAAATAAAAAAGTCAGGAGATAAATGAGTACGATTTTCAGATGATCCCTGTTTTTTTTCATAGGCGGATTTACTTTGTTTGAATGCAATGGTTACCATTACCATAAAAATCAGAAGGTACAGAAAGACTAAAAGAAGATCAGGTGTTTTATTGCCTGTCAATACCTCCAAAATGGAATGTTTTAACAAAATTACAGGAACAAGCCCAAGCACAATTATCCCTATAATATGGAAACCAATAAGGTTGCCGGGTCTTGACGTGAATGCACCATTATCATTGATTAATCGGTTGCTGTTGTAGGTTTTACCTATCCAACTAAGGACAAAAAACAGAACATAACTAAAAAGATAGATCGTATTGTTTGTTGTTTGCATGACGACTGTTTTAAGGGTTAATAATTATTTCTGCTGAATAGAATGTATGGTCAATCTTAACGTTAGTGCAGATGCCCTCTTTGTAATAAAAGCAGTTGCTATTGCCATTAGGGAACTTCATCTTGTATCCTCCATCGGCTGTTTTTGTTATTTTGACAAAGCACTGTTGCTTGTCACAATACACAGAATTTGAAGTTATGGGCTCCTGAAAATACAGACTCAGTAAATTTGTATTGATAGTAGGAAATGCAAGTTTTACCTTTTCTCCATTTTCCAATACTTCATATCTATCAATAACAAGCTTTGTTTGTTTGTCCAGTTTTGTAGTACCGTTGGTTTTTCTGAACTGTGAGGAATAAATCAGTTTTCCATTTTCAAAAGTGGAAGACTCTCTTGCGAACATTGTGATTGGTAAAATGGCTTTGGTTTTTATTTCAGAAACCAATAACAGCTCTGATTTATTCCCGGCACAGTTTTTTTCAAGTCGCAACCAGCCAATATCAGTTCCATTACGTATTATTTTGTAATTTAGTTGCGAGTTTTGGGCTATTGCCAATATTGGAATAAATGCTATAAATCTTATGAGAAGATATATTAAAAGTCTATAAATAAAGGCATTTAAGAACTTACCTACTTTTAAATATACCTTTTTTCCACTTTGACTGAAGTACTTTTTTAATAAAGTATAAATAATAAAAAGTATCATGATTACTATTTTTAAGTTTTGAATGATTAATTACAGGAATTGAACATAACAAAACGATTTTAAAAAAAGAAAAGGGAGAATTAAAATTGCTGCCCTTAGGTAGTTATAAGTTTAATTTGGAATCGTAAATTCTCCAAAGCCAAAATCACTCATTACTATAGCTCCAACTGCAATAACAGCAACTAAACCAATGGATAATATAAGGCCTACGGTTTTCAATGTCGAAAATTCCTTTGCTTGGATTTCTTTGATTTTAGAGATAGGAACGTTTACTTCATGATTGTTAATCATAAAAGTGACTGTGCTGTCATTTGTAGTCATTAGTTGTGCCTTGGTAAATTTCATGTCTTGTCTTATTTTGTAATTTTTGCCTACAATTAATGGCGTTTCTTTCAAATCTATTGCTTTATAGGTATAGCAACTTTGGAATAAGAAAGAAATAATGACGAAGTAAACAATGGAATTTTTCATGATTTCTAGACTTTTAAATTCAGTCTCAAAATTATGACAACAGAATAAAGGAACTATCCAAGATTATCCAACGTATAGGAATTAGGACAAGTTGGATAATCTTGGACAGTTTATTGCTCTCTAAATTCAGAAGGAGTAACGTGGGTAAATTTCTTGAAAGCGGTATAAAACGTGGACTTAGAGTTAAATCCACATTCTAGTCCAATAGCGACTATGGTATAAGCGGAGTAGTTTGGTTTTGTGAGGTATTTTTTTGCTTTTTCGACTCTCAAATAATTGATGTAATCCGAAAAATTATATCCGCTTTCTTGATTGATTAAGTGAGATAATTTGCTCGTACTTATTTTCATTTCGGAAGCCAATTTTTCTAAACTAAATGTGGGATCACGAAATCTTTTGTTTTTTTCGATATAGGTTCTAATCTGTTGAAATTTATTTTCTTCTAAATGGTGGCTGTTTGGAATGTTAATTTTATATTTCTCTTCGAAGGCAATTGCTTTTCTTAATTCAATTCGTTCAATCATTAAAGAATAATTGTAAAATCCTTGATAACTGATCCAATATAATAAAGAAGTGCTGCTCAAACGCAAAGGATAATAAATAAAAACTTGTGGATTTAAAGTTTTGTCTAAATTTAATAAAATGGCACAAACCCACATGAGTATAACTATACTTCCAAAAAACATAAAATTTTTAAGCCATTTTAAATTATCAAAAGCTAGAATAGGTTGGTATAATTCAGAATAGTTAAAAAGTATTAAAATGGCTTTGATAAAAAGAAATATGGAGTACAGCGCATTTACAATTTCTTCTATTTGCACATATCCTGCAATAAATAAATTATTTTTTTCAGTATAGAAATACGGGATAAATGCAATTCGTATTACTACTTCCAAAATAAATAAGGTAAAGGAAATATAAACAAAGGAAACCAACTTTTTTTCAATCTTAAGGTAATGGATTAAAAAAAAATAAAAAGAGGGGAAGATAAGAACGTACCATGGGATTTGTAATCTTTGAATAAAAAATGGGGCATCCATAAAAACAGTTTCCAACAAACAAGCTTGGAGGTTATTCAGCATTAAAAAGGCAACCACAAAATTGAGGTAAATAATAGTTTTATCTTTTCTGTTTTTTGAGCACTGTGTGGCAATTATAAAAGTAATTCCAAGCAATACCCCTGAGATCATTAAAAAATCGAATAGGTGTTTCATCTTTACCCTTTTTGATATTAATAGACTCTATACGTTGTTTTGGGGGTGTTGTTCTTTTCTGAAATTTTCTTTACATTATAAATTTCCTAAATTAGGATTTCATCTTTCGGTTTGTTAAATTGAAACCTAACGTAAATTTAATTTATTTTTCTAAGAAAAACACTTTTTATTATGAGTTATACTCTTTTGCAACAGGTTAAATATGTTTTTATATAGAATAAAATCAGGGAATTAATTAAACAAAGATTGAAGTTTGCATTACTAATAGCTATAACTAACTATTACAACCTGATGCGATAAGCGGCACTTAATTTAATAAAAGGACCATCACCCCAATCGATTTCTGAAGTGTATCCACTATAGTTAGCGATACCTGTGCGGATTTTTCTGAATGCACCGAAACCAGGCTCAAGTGTAATGCATAAATGTTTAGCCGGATAATAATCCAAGTACACCGATATTTGGTTGTCGTCTAATCGGATGTATTTATCGTTAGAAAGACGGTAACTGTTCATAGGGGCACGGAATGTAGCTCCGCTATATAATTTAGTGTTCCATTTATGTTCATATGTGAGGCGTCCTGGTAGCAATCCAAAGATATAATTCGTGTCATCGATTCGCCAGTCAGTACCAAGTAAGGGGATAATAAACCAACCAAAAAATTCCTTATTGGCATAAATACCGAGGCGAAATTTTTGATTTTGCTTTTTTGCAAAAGTTGTAAAGGCCACACCTCCATATTGAAATGTGTTTTTCGAAAATAACTTTTCACCATTCCAACGAACTATTGGTATAAAGGAAAGTGACCATTTTGATTGCTCCAATGGTAGTATTAAACCAATTGGTAAAGATAAGCTCTGTACAGTTGGGTAGTTTGTCTGATTGTTAGCTGATTCAATGTGCCATTGTTCGTAAGATGGACTAAGGAGTAGGTAAGTGTTATTCTTGAGTTTAATAGGAAAATCACTGCCGGCCCATAAATGGGTGAAAGGTGTGGTTTCAGAATTGTTACTTCTGAAAGCATTCATATAGCGCACTTGAATGGGGTCAACAAATGGCTGAGAACAAAGGTGTGTTTTAAATAATATAGTAAGCGTGAGAATTATTAAAATCCGTAACATAGTCTTTCAGGGTTTTATTAGTTTAATTCGGTGACTTAAACGGATAAGTGCTTTGAAAAATATATAAGATTACTTTCTTTCGTCTTGCTAAATTAGTTTTTTGTTTTTTCTATTGGCAAAAAAATCATGACTTTTTTTAGGGATATTGCAAATAATAGTCTGACTCTAAATATGTTGGTTTGAAATAGTGGCTGTTTTATTCGAGAATTACGTAACAAGGATACCCCAAAAAAAATCCGATTTGCTTTCACAAATCGGATTTTATATATAATGTAAAGCAATGCGTCTCTACAAGTTGTTTATTTACAAGTGTATTACTTCACCATACGCATCAGCCACAGCTTCCATAACGGCTTCGCTCATCGTTGGGTGTGGGTGAATTGATTTTAGGATTTCGTGTCCTGTAGTTTCCAGTTTTCGTGCCACAACTGCCTCAGCAATCATATCGGTAACACCAGCCCCAATCATGTGACAACCCAACCATTCACCATATTTAGCATCAAAAATTACTTTTACAAAACCATCGGGTGTTCCGGCAGCTTTCGCTTTTCCTGAAGCTGAGAATGGGAATTTACCAATTTTCAATTCGTATCCTTTTTCTTTAGCTTGTTTTTCAGTCAAACCTACTGAAGCAATTTCAGGAGTCGCATAGGTACATCCCGGTACATTTCCGTAATCGATAGGTTCTACGTGAAGTCCCGCGATTTTTTCTACACAATTGATTCCTTCAGCCGAAGCCACGTGAGCCAATGCTTGTCCTGGTGTAACATCACCAATGGCATAATAACCCGGAATATTGGTTTGATTGTATGCGTTTACTAATATTTTATCTCTGTCAGTAGCAATTCCTACTTCTTCCAGTCCTATGTTTTCAATATTGGTTTTAATCCCAACAGCCGAAAGTAAAATCTCTGCTTCCAAAACTTCTTCTCCTTTGGCCGTTTTCACAGATGCTTTTACACCTGCTCCGGTAGTGTCAATTTTCTCTACGTTAGCGTTTGTCATGATTTTGATACCTGCTTTTTTCAATGAACGTTCCATTTGTTTTGAAATGTCTTCGTCTTCTACAGGAACTACGTTTGGCATGAATTCTACAATGGTAACCTCAGTTCCCATCGAGTTATAGAAATGTGCAAATTCTACTCCAATCGCTCCGGAACCTACAATAATCATAGATTTAGGTTGTGTAGGTAAAGTCATTGCTTGACGATATCCTATTACTTTTATACCATCCTGTGGTAAGTTTGGCAACTCACGAGAACGGGCTCCAGTTGCAATGATTATATGATCTGCACTGTATTCGGTAACTTTATTGTCTTTGTCTGTAACATCAACTTTTTTTCCTGGTTTTAGTTTTCCAAAACCATCAATCACGTCGATTTTATTTTTTTTCATCAAGAATTGAACCCCTTTGCTCATTCCGTCAGCTACACTTCGACTGCGTTGTACAACAGCTGGGAAGTCTTTATCAAATGATGAAACAGTCAATCCGTAATCAGAAGCGTGTTTTAGATAATCAAAAACCTGAGCTGATTTTAGTAACGCTTTGGTTGGGATACAACCCCAGTTCAAGCATACTCCGCCTAAGTTTTCTTTTTCAATCACGGCTACTTTAAAGCCTAATTGTGATGCTCTAATGGCTGTAACATAACCGCCTGGGCCACTTCCTAAAACTATAATATCGTATTTCATTTTTTAAGTATTTATTTTTTAGTTGTAAAAATGGAATTAGCAAAAGCCTATTTCATTTTTGTGTGTTTCTCTTATTTAATTGATTGGGCGAATTTAAGGATTTATTCTGTTTTGAGAAAGTTTCAATGAAATAAAGTAGTAAACTAACAAATTTTCAAAAAAACACCGTTATTTTAAATCGAATTATAGGATTGTTAATATTAGTATCTAACTTATTTTTTGCCACGAATTACACTAATTTGTCACTGTATTTTGGTTTAGGTCGTTAAAGGATAAGCATAAAAAACTTAATTAGCCACGAATTTAAAGAAAGTTGGGTACTTTGACAAATAGTTGCTAACTCAGAAAAACGTTGTCAACCGTAAGCAGATGAAATAGGTTCGCTAAAGCGAAATACTGATAAAAAACAGATTTTCCACAACACTAATCTGCTGAATCTGCAAAATCTGCGTGAAAAATTTTTAGCACGCAGATTTAGCAGATTTTATAGTGCCGTAATACTATTTCGAATTCTTAATACCAACCATTTGAAAAGAGTTAGATAGAATTCACGAATTTTTAATTGAATTTATAAAATTAGCGCCTTATCAACAAAAAAAACTTAGCGGTAAAAAAAATTTACGCTCCTTACGTCAAAAACTTAGCGCCTTTGTGTCTTAGCGGCAAAAAACCTTTATAATCTTAGCAGTAAAAAAAACTTAGCGGTAAAAAAAACTTAATTAGCCACTGAGAACTGGGAATCATACAAGTTCTTGTAATACCCACTTTCACGGTTGATTAACTCTTGATGCGTGCCTTGCTCCACAATCAATCCTTTGTCCATCACCACAATTTTATCTGCATTGACAATGGTTGCCAGACGGTGTGCTATTACAATGGATGTCCTGCCTTTGGTAATGGTTTCGGTGGCACGTTGAATCAATTCTTCGGAATACGTGTCTATTGATGAAGTGGCTTCGTCCAGAATCAAAATACTTGGATTACTTACATACGCTCTCAAAAAGGCAATTAACTGGCGCTGTCCTGACGATAGCATTACACCGCGTTCTTTTACATCAAAATCATAATTATCAGGTAAACTCATGATAAAATCATGGACGCCAATTTTTTTGGCTGCGACCAAAACCTGTTCCCGACTTATAGCTGGATTATTTAATGTGATATTATTGAAAATAGTATCGGCAAAAAGGAAAACATCCTGTAAAACCACCGCAATTTGTGTGCGTAGGGAGCTTAAAGTGTAATGTTCGATGTTGTGATTGTCTATATAAATGGAACCGCTGTTGATTTCATAAAAACGGTTTAACAAGTTGATAATCGTTGATTTACCTGCGCCCGTAGAACCCACAATGGCGATAGTTTGTCCGGCATTTACCTGAAGGTCAATTCCTTTGATAACATCTTCTTCAGGAATATAACCAAAACGAACGTTTTCAAATTTTATATTTCCCTTAAAAATTGGCGCTTCAATAGTTCCTGTATCCTGAATTTGATCTTGGGTATCCAAAATATCAAAAACACGATTAGCAGCAATCATTCCCAGTTGCATCTCGTTGAATTTATCTGCAATTTGACGTAACGGATTAAAAAGCATTCCTATAAACATGGTGTAAGAAAATAAATCTCCAAAAGTGGTAAAATTATCTCCGTTTAATATCTTGATTCCGCCATATAAGACAATAAATCCTAATGTCAGAGATGAAATAATATCAGCAATAGGGAAGAAGATGGAGTTGTAAAGAATGGTTTTTATCCAGGCTTTTTTGTGTTTGTCGTTGATGCTTTTAAATTTTTCATACTCAATATCTTCTCTGTTAAAGAGTTGTACAATTTTCATTCCTGTAACACGCTCTTGTACAAAGGAGTTCATGTTGGCAATTTGTGTACGCACTTCCTCAAAAGCCACTTGCATTTTCTTTTGGAATATTCGGGTGAAGAAAACCAGAATAGGCATAGCCACAATTACAATCCAAGTCAGCGTCCAGTTCATGTAAAACATAAAAATAAGCACAACAAACATTTTCATCAAGTCACTGATAATCATAAACAATCCCTGACTGAAAATTCGGGCGATAGATTCAATATCCGAAACGGAACGGGTTACCAGTTGGCCCACGGGAACATGATCAAAATATTTCATTCGGAAACTCAACAAGTGTTTGAATAATTTTGTTCGAATGTCTTTCACAATATCCTGACCCAGCCAGTTCGCCCAATACACAAAGTAAAATTGGGAGAATACTTCGAGTAAAAGTACTATTCCCATCAAGATTACATACATTAATAATCCCTGTTGGTCTTGGGTTGCAATGTAGCCATCGACCGTTTGTTTCAATAAATACGGACGCAATGCCGCAAAGATAGACAACGAGATGGCGAAAATTATTACACCGTTAAAACGCCATTGGTACGGTTTTGTGTATTGTAATATTCGTTTGAATAATCGGGTATCAAATGCTTTTGCTTTCATTTTTTTTTCTTTAAGCCTTATGCTTTAGGCTTTAGGCATAATGCTTAAAGCTTGTAGCCTAAAGCTATAAATAATCGTACTCTATTTTGGTTAAATATAAGCCATGTGCCGGAACCGAAAAACCAGCTTTGTCTCTGTTTTTGCCTTCTATAATGGCAGTAAAATCCGCCAATGTAATCTTATATAAACCTATGTTAACCAATGTTCCTACAATGGCACGAACCATATTGCGTAAGAAACGATTTGCCGAAATCGTGAAAATCAGATTGCCGTTTTCTTGTTTCCAATAGGCTTCAAAAATCGTGCAGTCAAAAGTATTCACATCCGTATTTACTTTAGAGAAACATTGAAAATCAGTATGATTAAATAATAATTTTGCGGCTTCGTTCATTAAATCTACATCTAATTTTTGATGGAAATACCAACTTTGTTCTTGCAAAAACACATCTTTAAACGTGTTGATCTGGTATTCGTACGTTCTTTTTACAGCGTCAAAACGAGTATGTGCTTCATCAGATACGGGAATTATGTCATAAACAACAATGTCTTTGGGTAAGTAGGAGTTGAGTTTGTGAACTAAATTTGGAATATCAAATGGCGTTTCAAAATCAAAATGAGCATACATTTCCTTAGCATGAACACCGGTATCTGTGCGTCCGGCTCCCATGAGATTGATCTCCGTATTCAATAACACCGAAAACGCTTTGTTCATCGTTTCCTGCACTGACGCAGCATTGGGTTGGTATTGCCAGCCGTGATAATGGGTTCCGTTGTATGCTAATTTTATGAAATATCTCAAGGTTAGATTTCAGATTTCAGATTTCAGATTTCAGATTTCAGATTGTTCTGAAAGAAATCGAGTTTTACACATTTAAAAAAGCAAAGATACTTATTAATTTTTGTGCCACGAAGTCGCTATGGCGCAAATAGGGCAAACGCTTTGAAAAAAACAATTTATTTAAATATATCAGATTTTACAAAATCTGCTGAATCTGCTGAATCTGCGTGTTAATATTTGCACGCGGATCTAACAGATTTATGCAGATTCTAAATAAAAGTATGATTTTTATTAAAATAAAATGGGCACTTATTTTAAAAGCGTTTGCCCTGTGGCGCAAAAGTTTGTTAAGTTTTAAATGGATTTTTTATTTGGAATTTGAATGTCTAATTTTACCAAAAAATCCTAGCCCAGATAGCAGTGGAAATCCTGTCATTGCGAGGAAGAAGCATTCAAATCATAAGATTGCTTCGTTCCTCGCAATGACAGATTGAAACGAATAGCTGGAAATAGCTCCAGATTGCTTCGTACCTCGCAATGACAATATAAATATGAAAAAAATACTACTCCTTTCGGATACGCACAGTCACATTGATGATACCATTTTAAAATATGTCTCTCTGGCTGATGAAGTTTGGCATGCGGGTGATATTGGTGATTTAGCTGTAACTGATGCGATAAAAAAATTAAAACCGTTGCGTTGTGTTTATGGCAATATTGATGACGCAAAAGCCAGATTGGAATTTCCTTTGCACAACCGGTTTATGTGTGAGGGTGTTGATGTTTGGATTACGCATATTGGCGGTTATCCGGGGAAATACAATCCCAATATTAAAGCGGAGATGGATGCGAATCCTCCAAAACTATTTATTTGCGGGCATTCTCATATCCTGAAAGTGATATTTGATAAAAAGCATAATTTATTACACATGAATCCCGGTGCGGCAGGAAAAAGCGGTTTTCATCAGGTGCGCACGATGTTGCGTTTTATGATTGATGGGGACAAAATAAAGGATTTGGAAATTATAGAAATTGAAAAAAAGGGGTAATTTTTATTTATGTGCTATAGGCACAACGATATAAATCGAGGTTCCGGATTTTTGCTTGGAATCGATAGAAATGCCTCCTTTTAAGTTGTTTATCCTCGCCTGAATCTGATTGAGTCCAAAACCCTCAAGGATATGAAAATGAGCGGGATCAAAACCTTTTCCGTTGTCATAGACATGAATTTGCAATGTACTATTGTTTTCCTGAATGGTAATCTTTGCAGTGTTTGCCTGACTGTGTTTGGTTATATTATTCAATAGTTCGCTGATGATAAAATAAATTTTCATTTCAAATTCTTCATTATAACGCTTTTTTGTCGGTACCGGACTTGAATATTTAAATTGAATTACAGAGTTTGAATTTTTTTCGCATAAAGCTTCCAGGGCATAAAACAAACCAAACCGTGCCAAAAGTGTAGGCATAAGTTCATGTGATAGATCACGAACTTTATCATGTGCTTCTACTAATATCGCTTTAGTTTTTAATATTTCTTGTGGCGGGGATTGATTTTGGGAAGTAAAAACATTTAAATGTAATCCGGCAGAAGACAGCAAAGCACTAATATTATCATGTAAAAAAGAAGCAATTTTTTTTCTTTCCAATTCCTGTCCATTTATAGACGCGTTGATTATGTTTTCCTGAATTTTGCTTTGCAGGTCTTTGAGTTTATTGTTTTGTTTTAGTTTGGTATTCTGAAATAAAAAGTAAAAGAGAATGATGATTAAAAGCAATAACGAAATGACTACAATGCTAATTTTTTTATTTTTAGACTGCTTTTCTAATAATAAATATTGTTTGGTTTTGTATTTGGTTTCTATGTTGTCAATCTCTCTTTTGTACCCATCGATTTCGAGATTAATTCCTGCAACATTGGCTTTTTTTAGTTTCTCTTCATAATTAAGTTCGGCTGTAATGGAGTTGTAAAGCGCCAGATTTTCATATGCTTTTTGAAATTTACCATTTTTTAATAAAAATTTGGAATATTCTTGGTGCGAAAAGGATAAATCTGATTTCTCATCCCCTTCATTTCCTAATCGTATAGCATTCTGGAAAAAGAAGTTGGCTTTTTCGATATCATTTTTATAACCATGATACATGCCGTTAAGCATGTTTAGTGCCACTAGAGTAGATGCATCACCATATTTTTTGTGGTATTGATTAATGTAATTTAAATAAGGTATTCCCTTGTCAAAATCACCAATGTCAAAATAGGCCCAAGCTATATTGAGTTTTGTAAAAACAGTTTGGCTAAAATCACTTGTTTTGTTACTGTATTCCAGTGATTTTTTATAACAAACAATTCCTTTTTCATATTGTTTTTTATCAAAGCAATAAATGTTCCCTAAATTATTATAAAGCCAGTTTTTTAATTGATTATTATTGGTTTTATTAGCATAAATTAAGCCTTTGTTGTAGTAAAAAAAGGCTTTGTCAAATTCAGTTAATTCATCAAAATTGGCGCCAATTGTGTTGTAAATTGAGGCTATAAGATTATCATCCTTAATAGCAATGGCATAATGTAAAGCGATTCTGGCTTTTACCAGAGATTTTTCAAAATGGCCCTTCTTCATGTATTGATTTGCCTCTTTTGCCAATTGCGTGATTTCTTTTTTAGAAGGCGTTTTTTCTTGAGCAAAAAAAACAGTACTAAAAAAAAGTAGCAGTAAAATGGACACTATATTAATTCGAAATTGAGACATAAAAAAGGACTTTTACTGCTTAATTTATGATTTAATCAAATTGTTTTTAATGGCATATTTGACTATGCTAATAGTATTCTTTGCTTTTAGTTTTTTCATTATGTTTTTGCGGTGCGTTTCAACGGTATTTGTACTGATAAACAGTTGCTCGCTAATTTCCTTACCGCTGTATTCTAATGAAATCAAAGTGATGATTTCCAATTCGCGTCCTGTCAAAATCGAATTTGAAACCGGCTCGTATTTGTTTAGTTTTGGATTGTTCTTTATGAAAGAATTAAAGATTTTTTCTCGAACTGGTTTGCAAAAATATTCTTCTCCTCTCGAAATTGCCTCAATGGCTTCGACGATATTTTCACCGGCACATTGTTTTGTTAAATAACCACTAGCACCAAGTTTCATGATTTCTTTTATCAATTTCAAGTCGTCATAACTGGAAAGAATAATAACCTTACAAGGAAATCCTTTTTCTGCGAATTCTTTAATGACCTCAATTCCATCTTTTTCAGGCATATTAATGTCCAATATGAGAATGTCAGATTTATTATTCGTAACATCATCATAAATGGTGCTTCCATTTAGCGAGAAACCCACCACTTCATAATTAGGAATGGTTTGCAGTAAAGTAGAGATTCCATCAATAAGTATTTGATGGTCGTCTGCTAGATGGATTCTGATTTTTGTTTTCATAATGGAATTACTAGGTCCAAATTTATAAAAATTAACGAGTCATTTAACAAGGTTTTTATTATTTTTAGAATATTATACGCATAAAAAAACCCGAACTGTTACATTCGGGCTTTCTCCGCACTAATAAATTAAGTTTATAGGTTTACCTCAATCTGTCCACAGATTTTACAAGATCTTCATCCTTTTTGATGGCCTTATTAGCCAAGACTAATAATACGATAGCAACTATAGGTAGAAACATCCCAATACCTTTCTCCGAAACAGCTAGTGTTTCTCCAGATAAATTTAGTGAACGATATACAAACAATCCTAATAAAATTAAATTTAATATGATGTTCAATCTGCCAATAACAAATTGATTTTGTCTTTTCTTATAAGATACAATACTCAATAAAGTCAGCGTAGTGCTTAACCCGAATAATACAACATACACTTGGTCTTGCATAAAAAAATAATCCGAACCGTTATTCATTGTCCATAAAGGAATGAAAAATGGTAAAATTCCTGTAACTACAAAAGCAAGAAATAAATAAATGGTTTGAATTCTTTGTATCATGGTTTGAATTTGTTCTGCAAAAATATATTTTCTTTTTTATAAATGCTATTGTATGATTAAATTTTATTCGTATTATTGCATAACAATTCCGTAAGCACTTCATACTGCGGTTGATTCAAAATAAAAAAGTTTACTACCTATCTTTACAATTTTCCAAATTAATTAAACTCAAAGAACATTCATGTTTGATATTTCTGCATTAAAAGAAATGAAGCTATCTGAGCTTCAAGAAATAGCTAAATCAGCTAAAACCATAAAGTTTAACGGTGTAAAAAAAGAGACATTAATTAGTCATATTTTAGAGCATCAAGCGGCTAACGTTGATTCGATATTAGAAACAAAAAAGGAAAGTAACGTTGAAGACGATAAGCCTAAAAGAGCTCGAATCGTTCCTGTTAAAAAAGCAGCTATTCAAAAAACGGTAACAAATTCTCTTTTCGAAAAAGAAGAAACTGTAGTAGAAATAAGTACTCCAGTTGAAGCAAACCATCCGGTTGAAGTAATTACACCAGTTGAGGAAGTAAGTGAAATTACTGAAGCAGTAGATGCAGGAAAAAAAGTAGGTAAGATTATTAAATTTAATAAATCGGCCTACGAAAAGAAAATTGCTTTAAAAAAGGATAAGGAAGAAGTAAAAGAAGCAACCAAAGAAAATGTAGAGGTTATAGATGTAGCAACTGAAGAAAAAACAGAAATTTCTGCTGCACCAGTAAAAAAAATAAACCCAAATCAATTGCATAAGCAGAATCCTAACCAGAACCAAAACGGGAGCGGAAATGGGAATCAAAATCCGAATTTTAAAAATAAGAAAAGTAATTTTGCTGCTTCTGATTTTGAATTTGACGGAATTATAGAAAGTGAAGGCGTTCTTGAAATGATGCCTGATGGATATGGTTTCTTACGTTCTTCAGATTATAATTATTTGGCTTCGCCAGATGATATTTATTTATCAACTTCTCAAATTAGATTGTTCGGTCTTAAAACCGGAGATACCGTAAAAGGAGTGGTTCGTCCACCAAAAGAAGGAGAAAAATTTTTCCCATTAGTAAGAGTTTTAAAAATAAACGGACACGATCCTCAAGTGGTTCGTGATAGGGTTTCATTCGAACATTTAACGCCTGTTTTTCCTTCAGAAAAATTCAAATTGGCTGAAAAGCAAAGCACTATTTCAACGCGAATTATCGATTTGTTTTCACCAATAGGAAAAGGACAACGTGGAATGATTGTGGCACAACCTAAAACAGGTAAAACCATGTTGCTTAAGGAAATTGCCAATGCAATTGCAGCGAATCATCCTGAAGTTTATTTGATTGTTTTATTGATAGATGAACGCCCGGAAGAGGTTACAGACATGCAACGTAGTGTGCGTGGTGAAGTAATTGCTTCCACATTTGACAGAGAACCACAAGAGCACGTTAAAATTGCTAATATCGTTCTTGAAAAAGCAAAACGCTTGGTAGAATGTGGTCATGATGTAGTGATTCTATTGGATTCGATTACGCGTTTGGCGAGAGCATATAATACGGTTCAACCAGCATCTGGTAAAGTATTAAGTGGTGGTGTTGATGCAAATGCATTGCAAAAACCAAAACGTTTCTTTGGAGCTGCCCGTAATGTAGAAAATGGAGGTTCGTTAAGTATAATCGCTACTGCTCTGACAGAAACTGGTTCGAAAATGGACGAAGTTATTTTTGAAGAATTTAAAGGTACTGGTAATATGGAGTTGCAATTGGATAGAAAAATTGCTAACAAACGTATTTTTCCAGCTATCGATTTAACTTCTTCAAGTACAAGACGTGATGATATGTTATTGGATCAAAAAACATTACAGCGCATGTGGATTATGCGAAAATACCTTTCGGATATGAACCCGGTGGAAGCGATGGATTTTATCAATGACCGTTTCAAGAAAACCAAGAATAATGAAGAGTTTTTAATCTCAATGAATGATTAATAATTTAGTTTAACGTTTTTTTAGTTTAAGGTTTGAAGTTGAAAAAAGATTGAACCAAGAAAATAATCCCATAAAAAAGTCCTCGATTTCGAGGACTTTTTTATGGGATTATTTTCTTAAACCTTAAACCTTAAACCTTAAACCTTTTTAACTTCTTCTTTTCGTTCTAACAATGCCATATAGAATCCATCAAAACCAGATTCTGAAGCCAAGATTTTTTGGTCTTTAACAAAGTTGAATTGTTTACCGATATCAGTAGTCAAAAAACGGGCAATTTGTTCTTGATTTTCTGATGGTAATATGGAACAAGTGGCATACACTAATTTACCACCGGGTTTTACAATTTTAGAATAACTTTCTAAAACTTCCGATTGTACTTTACGAATGTTATCGATAAACTCTGGTTTTAATTTCCATTTGGCATCTGGATTTCTTTTCAAAACTCCTAATCCGCTGCAAGGGGCATCAATTAAAACACGGTCTGCTTTTTCGTGTAATTTTTTGATAATTTTAGTTGAGTCAATAATACGGTATTCAATATTGAAAGCACCGTCTCTTTTGGCTCTGATTTTTAATTGCTTCAATTTGCTTTCATACAAATCCATAGCGATTAATTGTCCTTTGTTTTCCATCAAAGAGGCAATATGCAATGTTTTTCCACCTGCACCGGCGCATGTATCAACGACACGCATTCCTGGTTTTACATCAAGGAAAGCAGCCACTAATTGGGAATTGGCATCTTGAACTTCAAAAAAACCTTGTTTAAAAGCGTCAGTTAGGAAAACGTTAGCTCTTTCTTTTAAAACTAAAGCATCTGGCTGATTTTTAAGCGTTTCTGTTTCAATGTTTAAATCCATTAAAATGGCGCGCAGCGCTTCTCTTGTTGTTTTAAGTGTGTTGACTCTTAGGATAACTTTGGCTGGTTGATTTTGAGCTGTTATTTCAGTTGCCCAAACTTTCTCACCTAATTCTTTAACTCCCAATTCATCTATCCAATCCGGAATAGATTCTTTTAAGGCTCTCACTTTTGAAAGCTCGTCAAAACGTCCTTTTATTTTTCTTTCCGGAGTTCCTTCCAGTTGACGCCAATCAGGAATAGGGTAGCCTCTTAAAACTGCCCATACAGAAAACATTCTCCAAAGATTGTCTCTGTCAAAAGGTTCTTTTACTTCGGCTATTTCTGCGTATAATCTTTTCCAACGTACAATTTCGTAGATGGTTTCGGCAACAAATTTTCTGTCAGAGCTTCCCCAACGTTTGTCTTTTTTTAAGGATCTTGCTACCACTTTATCAGCATATTCACCTTCGTTAAAAATGGCATTTAAAGCGTCGATGGTAGTATAAACTAAATTTCTGTGTAATCTCATTTTAAATAATTGAGGTGCAAAGGTACTATTAATTGATTGAATGTTATGTTTTTAATAATGAATGTTGTTTTTAAATCTTTTGGCATAAAAAAACACTGTAATCAAAACAGTGTTTTTTAAAATTTTTTAAATGTAAAAAGGTTATTTAACTCTTGTTAATCCTATATTTTCCGGAGCATGAAGCACCATTGGAAATTTTTCTATTTTAACAGAGCTGCTGTCCAAACCAAAGGCTCTTTCTTCAGATAAACTTAGTTTTTTAATAAAGAAATAGGAGTTCATGATTATTTTTTCATGCCAAAGTAAATCACTATCATTAGAAAGGAACTTTTCAGACAATACAAATTTGAAATCGCCTATAATATTATTTTTATTCAAAGATTCATATCTGCTGGTTATATCTACTTCTCCTTTTTGTACCATGTCTTTAATTACTTCTTTAAACATCAAGTTTATTTTTGTAGGTTCTCTAAACCCTAAATTAAAGTCAACTCGATACAAATCATCTTTGACCATTTCGGTTACTTTATATTCCGTTTTATAAGGTTCCGTTAATATGTTTACGTGTACAAACCAATAAATATCGGCTCTTTTGGGTCTTTTTTGTAAAATGGAATACATTACTTTTTCTTCTATCTCATCCGTTCTGCCGGCATTGGTCATGTAAACTAAATGTGTAGCATATTTGGGTATAGATAAATCAGCACTTAATTCGACAAGTACTTTTTTGTAATCTTCAATTTTGACAATTTTTGTGTAACTCTTGTTGATTTTCTTCGCTAAATACCAAATTGTCATAATCGATATTAGTATTATGGCTATAAAAAGGGTTACATAACCACCATCTATAAATTTTGGTAGAATAGCAAAAAGAAAACTAAATTCAATAATCAGATAAACGGTAATTGTGGGAATCATAAAATATAGTTTTACTCTTTTCATAATTAAATAAAAATTAAGTAAAATGGTGGTCATAATCATACATAAAACGATTGCTAAACCATAAGCATGTTCCATATTACTGGATTCTTCAAAGTGCAATACAATACCAACACACCCCAAAAACAACAACCAGTTTATGGACGGAATATACAATTGTCCCTTTAGTTCAGTAGGATATTTAATTTTAACTTTCGGCCAAAAATTTAATCGCATGGCTTCATTTATTAAAGTAAACGAACCACTAATCAATGCTTGTGATGCAATTACGGCAGCCGAAGTTGCAATTACAATTCCAATAGGCTGAAACCAATCAGCCATTATTAAATAGAATGGGTTTCCATTTTTTCCGCCTAAACTTAACAATGTTTCCCCTTCATGATGAATCAAATAGGCTGCTTGACCAAAATAGTTTAGAACCAAAGTACTTTTTACAAATATCCAGCTAATTCTAATATTTTTTCGTCCGCAATGTCCCATATCTGAGTACAATGCTTCGGCACCTGTGGTACATAAAAATACGGCACCTAACACAAAAAAACCTTCAGGATGAATACTCAATAGATGATAGGCATAATACGGATTTAGGGCTTTAAAAACTTCGGGATGTTTTGTAATCTGTATTAGTCCAAGAATTCCAAGCATACTAAACCAGATTAGCATCATTGGAGCAAAAAATCGACCAACAAGTTTGGTTCCAAACTGCTGTATAGTAAAAAGTATGAATAAAATTCCAATAACTATAGGAATAGTATTTATTTCTGGGTAAAAAATTCTCATACCTTCAACGGCAGAGGATACTGATATAGGGGGGGTTATAATTCCATCGGCCAATAAGGCACTTCCTCCAATAATGGCGGGAACAATCAGCCATTGAATTTTTGTTTTTTTGACTAAGGCATATAATGCAAAAATTCCACCTTCACCGTGATTATCAGCACTCAAGGTAATGATTACGTATTTAATAGTGGTTTGTAGCGTAAGTGTCCAAAATACAGCTGAAATGCCTCCTAAAACAACTTCGGCATTAATAATGTGATCACCCAGTATGGCTCTCATTACATATAATGGTGAAGTTCCTATATCACCGTAAATTATTCCTAATGAAACTAATAACCCGCCTAATGTCAATTTAGTATGCAAGTCTTTGTGCGATGCGCTCATGTATATTTTTTAAAAAACTTGTCAAATTTACACTTTTAAAATAAATTAGGGCTGTTTATTTAATAAAATGACAAAAAAAAGCACAGTTGTTACAACCGTGCTTTTTAATTTATTATAGTGTGTTTTAAGACCTTCTGTTGTCATTTCTTGATGAAGAATTTCCTCTTTGTTGTTCTGCTCTTTGCGGAGCTGATTCTCTTGAAGAGTTACCTCTGTTTTGAGATTCTGCTCTTTGTGGGGCAGCTTCTCTGGAAGGATTCGCTCTGTTTTGAGAATAGTCTCTTTGTGATTCTGCTCTTTGTGGGGCAGCTTCTCTGGAAGGATTCGCTCTGTTTTGAGAATAGTCTCTTTGAGATTCTGCTCTTTGTGGGGCAGCTTCTCTGGAAGGATTTGTTCTGTTTTGAGAATAATCTCTTTGTGAATTAGTTTTTTGTGGCGCTGCTTCTCTGGAAGGATTTGTTCTGTTTTGAGAATAATCTCTTTGTGAATTAGTTCTTTGTGGCGCTGCTTCTCTGGAAGGATTTGTTCTGTTTTGAGAATAGTCTCTTTGTGAATTAGCTCTTTGTGGGGTTGCTTCTCTAGAAGGATTTGTTCTGTTTTGAGAATAATCTCTTTGTGAATTAGTTCTTTGTGGCGCTGCTTCTCTGGAAGGATTCGTTCTGCTTTGAGAATACCCTTTTTCGTTTCTTGTACCAACATTTCTAACACCTCTTCTTTGGTCTAATTCATAACGATTTGTTACTTGAGAATTTCTTCTTGAAAAAGCATAATTCGGATGTTGTCTTTCATAGTCATTTGAACGTCTCGTGCTATATAATTCTACCGCTCGATTACTTCTTCTGTAGTTAACATAATTGTAATTGTTATTTATGTTTAAACTAATGTTGATGTTATTTCTATATCTGAAAACCGGGAATGGATTCCATGCATAATAATAAGAAGGATAATATCCCCAATTCCAAGTTGAATAATAAGGGCGGTAATTAGAACTCCAGAAAGAAGCATAAATAAGCGGTGTGCTGTAATACACAGGCTCGTAAATGTAATTTTGGCCATACATGTACACATCGCCTACAACTTGTACGTGAATATTGTTGTATCTGTCTTTCTCAACGTCAATTGTAGCAACGTCTTGATATACCTCGCGATCAAGAACAGATTGAATGATGATTACGTGAGTTCGATTTTCTACGGTTTCAATTACGCGTAAATAATCAACTTCATTGTCATTATTTAAATCCAAATTTGATATTTGAAGCTTTGGGTCATTTAACCGTCTTTCGAAATCCTGAAGATCTCTCGAATCCCCAAAAATTGATGCAACCGCACGTAAATCTAAGTTATCACTAATCTCAGAATTCATGGCATTTATTGTTGTTCTATCTTGCGCTTGTATTTGTGTTGCGAAAACAGAAGTCAATAGACTTAAAAGGAGTAGTTTCGTTTTCATAATTAATGTTATTAAGTTTAATGTTTTCTGAATATTCAATTACTGTGCCAATAAATTAGGCATCCATTGGTATTAACATTTTTAATTGTAAATTCGTCATAAAAATCATATAAAATGAGAAATATTTTTTTAATTGTGTTGTTTTTAATTGTTTTTATGTCTTGTAAAACAGGGGGTTATGTTGCTGAGAAATTAAATAACACAAGTTTTCAGTCCATTCAAATTGACACACTGTTTCAAGATAAAATGAGCATTAGAGCGATTCTTATTGATGCAAATAAAGTTTGGTATGCTGCTGATGAATCAAGATTTGGTTTTTATGATTTGGAGAAAGATAAAAAAAATGAAAACAGGATTGAGAATGATAGTTTGAAGTTTGAATTTAGAAGTATTGCACAAACGTCTTCAGCTGTTTTTATCCTTAATGTTTCCAATCCGGCTTTGCTATATAGAATTTCTAAAGATGGTTCAGAAATAAAATTGGTCTATCAGGAAAATCACGAAAAAGTATTTTATGATAGTATGCAATTTTGGAATGATAAAGAAGGAATAGCTATAGGAGATCCAATATCCGATTGTCTTTCAATACTAATCACTCGTGACGGTGGAAATTCATGGAATAAAATTCCGTCGAGCAAATTGCCAAAAGTGACTGACGGGGAAGCAGCTTTTGCGGCAAGCAATACAAATATTGTTACAAAAGGAGATAAAGCATGGGTTGTTTCTGGAGGAAAAAAAGCCAGAGTTTTTTACTCACCTGATAAAGGAAAGACTTGGGAAGTTTATGATACACCAATTGTTCAAGGAAAAACCATGACTGGAATTTTCACCGCCGATTTTTATGATTTCAAAAAAGGATTTGTCGCTGGTGGAAATTATGAAGTTCCGGAACAAAATTCTGGAAATAAAGCATCCACAACGAATGGAGGAAAAACTTGGAAATTAATTACTGAAAATCAAGGCTTTGGATATGCTTCCTGTGTGCAATATGTTCCAAATAGTAATGGGACGGGATTAGTTTCAGTAGGTGCATCCGGATTATATTATTCTTCGGATAGTGGTAATTCATGGAAACAGTTATCTGCGGATTCCAGTCTTTTTACGATTCGGTTTATGGATGAAAATACTGCTATTGCAGCAGGAAAAAATAAAATGATTCGCTTAAATTTCAAAAAATAAAAACACCCGAAATGCTTTTTGTTTAGTACTTAGGGTGTTTTTTTGAACTAATAAATAAAAAGATATCATCTTTTTGGGCCTTTGTTGCGATATTGTTGTAACAATTTTCTATTGAAATCCTCTTCAGCTTTTCTAAGTTTTATGATTTTCACAGCAGGAAATATTCCTTTCAAATTTTGCATGAATTTTTTTCTTAGCAGAAATAACTCTTCCTCAGTACTTTCCATTTGAGTCAAAAAAGTATTTGCTTCTTTTTCAGTCATTTTATCCAAAGAACCATCATTCATTTTTCTCATAAAAGTCTTCATTTTTTGATGTCTCAATTCAAATTGTTTATCATCAAATGTATTGTAGATTGGCCAGAATTTCTCTGCTTCATTAGCTGTTAAATCTAATTCGGTGGTCAGAAAAGCTACTTTCAAAGCTTTAATTTGTTCTTTTTTTTCTTTCATTTTTTCGCCTTGTGCGTAAAAATTAAAAGAAACGAATAGTAGCAGTATTGGGAATAGTTTTTTAAAGTTCATTTTTTTATTTTTTGTTTAATTTTAACTTGGAAAAAAGCATTTTTTTATTCTAAAATAAGATGTTCTAAGTTGGAATTTGTAGTTAAAAGATCTTCTAAGGCTTCATCTTCTAAAACAACAGTTGAGTTAATGTTATTAATATCTTCGGGCTCTAATACACTAATCAAATCATATTGATTCATATTAGATTGATACGCTATGTAATTTTCTAAAGTAGTTGAATCCAGCTCTTTTGTGTTTGTTGAAGAGGGGGTCAAAATTGGAATCATCAATGCAAGTACTAATACTGCTGCAACCATCATAATTAGAGTTTTTCTTTTTTGAAAAATAGAAATTACTTTCGGCTCGCTTACAGGCAATTGCTCCATCATTTTGGTTGAAAAATTTTCAAAATAATGATCTGGAGTTTTAAATCCTGACTCAATTTTAGGTTCGTTTTCTAATTTAAATGCTTTCATAATACTCATTAGACTTAATTAAATATAAAAGGTTTAATTTGCCGTTACAAAGGCTTCAATTTTTTTTACGGCATGATGATAAGATGCTTTCAAAGCACCTACTGATGTTCCTAGAATTTCTGATATTTCTTCATATTTTAATTCTTCAAAATATTTCATTTTGAAAACTAATTGTTGTTTTTCGGGTAAAACGGCAATGGCTTTTTGTAATTTTATTTGAATTTCATTTCCGTCAAAAAATACATCGGCTTTTAGATTGTCAATGGCTTTGTTTTGTAATGTTTCAGACGATATTCCATTAATTTTTGCTTTTTGATTCAAAAAAGTTAGCGCTTCATTAGTGGCAATGCGATACATCCATGAAAAAAGTTTGCTGTCGCCTTTGAAGTTTTTTAAATGTTGAAATACTTTTATAAAAGTATTTTGCAAAATATCATCGGCATCATCATGACTCAAGACGATATTACGAATGTGGTTGTACAGCGGTCTTTGATAGTCCTGCAAGAGTTGTTGAAACGCATCATTTTGCGTTTTAGGGTTCAATAGTTTTTGAATAAATTCCTTTTCCTCTTGCAAAGCTATTATTTATCTGATTAGAATAGAATTTATCAAATAGGTTTAATCTGTTATCAAAAAAATATTAAAATTCAGATTGTTCCTCTTCTTTTTTTATTGGAGTTGGTTTTTTTATAACCTGTTTAGGTTTTACAACTGGTTCTGTTTTTATAGCTTCATCGGTTTTTACAACCGGTTCCGTTTTTATCACTTCTTCGGCTTTTATTACGGCTGGTTTGTAAATTTTAACTGCTTCGACTTTTGGTTTTATTGGATGATAAATTTCAGTAACCCATTTTGATGGATTTTTTATTTCAGTTTTGCTTGTGGAGTACATTTCGAGATGTGAAAATGTTGCATCAGGCACTAGTCGGTTGGCGTTAAGATACTGGGATGTTTTATCCAAAGCTTTTTGCCTGTGGGAATAATCGCCAGTTAAAACGGTTTTTACCGCTTCGAATGCTTCTAGTTTTCCGGAATAAAGATCACTTCCTTCGCTTGTGAAAATTTGATCTTTAATTGGTACACAAATAGATATTTTGGCAAGTCCGTTTACCACATCATAAGTGTGGTATAGTATAAAGGGTTTTCCTGTGATTGTAAGATTATTTTTTTCACAGAAGAGTATTATTTTTGGAGAAACGATTTTGTAATTTTTAATAACACTAGAAATTTTGCTGGTAAAAGTTTGATGCAAATAAAAAGTCTCGGGTTTTTTTACTAAACCTTCCACTTTTACTGAATAAGTATTTATTTCATAATCAAGAGTTTTGTCTAAGTTGGCTAAGCTTTTTTCATATAGGCCACCGATAATTTTTTCAACACCACCATTGAAAGCAGAATATATTTTAAAAAGAAAGCTCATTTTTCCTTTTGTTCTCCAAGTTACTTTAGTTCCTCCGACAGTGTCTTTAAAACTCCAAAAAACATCAGACATCGTACCATCAGAATTCATTTTTTGAGAAATGCTGTCATTTTCTTTTACAAAAATTGTTTTGATTTCACCACTGCCACTTTTTCCTTCCCATGAATAAGAGGCGCCTTTTCCAATAGTATTTTGAGGATACGTTATTTTTATCTCAGGATCTTCTACGGCCCATGAACCAAAGTCTTCCCAATTTTTAAAATCATTGACAAAATTAAACACTGCTGATTTTGGGGAATTAATGACTTTGCTTCTTTCTACAGTAAAATCTCCTTTTTGTGTTGCAATAAAAATGGATAGTGCAACTAAGCTAAGTAATAGTAAAAGAAATAGATATTTTAAAATCCTCATGGTAATAGGCTGTTTTAACTTGTAAAGTTAAAAATTTTATTAATATAGTTGAATAAGTATCAAAAAATTATAAAAGAGGTTCTTTTAGTTCGTTGTAATTTGAATAATTTTTTTGAAACTTAATTTCCATTTTATAAACTCTGAATTCAAAAAAATATTGGATTGAAAGTATAATGGCTATTTTAGTTGCATCGTAATAACGAAAATTTGGGAGATGGTTTTTTATTATTTATTTAAAGAATCTATATATTTGTTGAATAATAGTTCATTTAACCCCTAAATATAATTAATAATGAAATTACTTAAAATTTCAAGTGTTTTAATTACTCTTGCTATTTCTGCTATTTGTAGTGCACAAATAACAAAAAAAGTTGAAGTAAAAATGACAGAAAAGGACTCTTTTGATTATGTTGTAGAGCAATTTGCAGACATTAAAGTGTTACGTTATCAAATTCCAGGTTGGGAAAATCTTACCCTAAAAGAACAAAGATTAGTTTATTATTTGACACAAGCCGGAACTTCGGGTCGCGATATAATGTGGGACCAAAATTATAAATACAATCTAAAAATCAGAAAAGCGTTAGAGAATATTTACAAAAATTATAAAGGGGATAAAACCTCCGAAGACTGGAAAAATTTTGAAATTTACCTTAAAAGGGTTTGGTTCTCAAATGGAATACACCATCATTATTCCAGTGATAAAATTAAGCCAGGTTTTTCTGCAGCCTATTTCGATGGTTTAATGAAAGTGACTAAAACAGCTTTGTCACCAGCTATTGCAGTTATTATCTTTAATGATATTGATGCAAAGAAAGTTAATCTTGATGAATCGAAAGGTTTATTGGAAGGCTCCGCAATTAACTTCTACGGAAAAGGAATTTCATTAAAAGAAACGGAAGATTTCTATGCTAAGAAAAAAAGTCCAGATCCTAAAAAGCCATATTCTTATGGTTTGAATTCTAAATTAGTTCGCAATGCAAAAGGACAATTAGTAGAAAAAGTTTGGAAAAGTGGCGGTATGTATGGAGCGGCTATCGATAAAGTTATTTATTGGTTAGAAAAAGCCAAAATTGTTGCCGAGAATAAAAAACAAGCGGATGCTTTAGGATTACTGATAAGTTATTACAAAACGGGTAGTTTGAAAACTTGGGATGACTATAACATTGCTTGGTTGCATGCAACTGAAGGAAATATTGACTATATCAATGGCTTTATCGAAGTGTACAATGATCCATTAGGATATAGAGGTTCTTATGAAGGAATCGTTCAGATAAAAGATTTTGACATGTCGGCAAAAATGGAAGTAGTGTCCAAAAACGCTCAATGGTTTGAAGATAATTCTCCATTGATGCCAGAACATAAAAAGAAAAATGTAGTAGGGGTTTCTTATAAAACGGTTATTGTAGCAGGAGAATCAGGTGATGCATCACCAAGTACACCTATTGGAGTAAATCTTCCTAACGCAGATTGGATTCGTGCTGAACATGGTTCGAAATCCGTTTCTTTAAGTAATATTATTGATTCGTACGCTAAAGCTGCCGGAAAAGGAAAATTAGAGGAATTTGCAAATGACGAAGAAGAAATTGTCTTGGCAAAAAAATATGGAGAAATAGGAGGTAAGATGCATACTGCTTTACACGAAGTAGTTGGTCATGCCTCAGGACAAATTAATCCGGGAGTGGGAACTCCAAAAGAATCGTTGAAAAGCTATGCCTCAACACTTGAAGAAGGAAGAGCGGATCTAGTGGGATTATATTATTTGTATAACCCAAAATTACAAGAATTAGGATTAGTTGATGATTGGAAAAAACTGGGGATGGAGTCTTATAATAATTATATCAGAAATGGATTAATGATGCAATTGGTACGTTTAGAATTAGGTGCTAATATTGAAGAATCACATATGAGAAATCGCCAGTGGGTTAGTGCCTGGGTTTTTGAAAAAGGAAAAAATGACAATGTTATTGAGAAAATTACTCGCGATGGAAAAACGTATTTCAATATTACGGATTATGAAAAACTACATGATTTATTTGGGCAATTGCTAAGAGAAGTGCAACGAATCAAATCAGAAGGTGATTTTAACGCAGGAAAAGCATTAGTGGAAAATTATGGTGTAAAAGTAGATCAGAAATTGCATGCCGAAGTTTTAGCGCGTAATAAACAATTTGCTTCTGCTGCTTATAGTGGTTTTGTAAATCCAGTATTGGTTCCAAAGTTAGATAAAAAAGGTAGAATTATTTCGATAGAAGTACAGCAACCGAAAACATTTGCGGAACAAATGTTGAAATATTCTAAAACCTTTGGGTTTTTGCCTTCGGAAAACTAGAAGTATAGTGTAAATAAAAAATGCTCATTTTGAATTGACCCCAAAAAGTTAGACGCTATTTGAGGTTATTTTTTATTCCAAAATAAAGATTTTAACGTTTAAAAAATATTTTTATCATAAACAGAATTCCAATAAAAATTAAGAAACCTACTAATATCTTGTAATTACCTTTATAAAACTCTTTATGTATTCTTAAATCTTTTCGGTAGGCATAAATTGCTGCAATAACAAAAGCAACAAAAAAACAGCCTGCAAACACTAATTGTCCTTGACTAAACATATTTTAAATTATTTCAGGCAAATTTAGTTAATTGTTTAGAAATAGTTACTAATTTGCCTTTTCATTTAATAAAATAAAAATATGCAAAAACAAATAAACTCAGTTAAGGAATTTCATACTGCATTTAAAATAGGGCATAGTGAAATTCCTACGGCCGATTTAGGAGAAAGTAAGCACACTCTTCGTTACAACTTGATGAAAGAGGAAAACGAAGAATATCTGGAAGCAGTTCAAAATAATGATTTAGTAGAAATTGCAGACGCACTTGGCGATATGATGTATATTCTGTGTGGAACTATTATTGAACATGGCTTGCAACATAAAATAGAAGAAGTTTTTGACGAAATTCAACGCAGTAATATGAGTAAGTTGGACGAAGATGGAAAACCTATTTACCGAGAAGATGGAAAAGTAATGAAGGGGCCTAATTATTTCAAACCAGATTTTTCTAAAATACTGGATAATATATAGCAGTTTACAGATTGCAGTTATGAAACATTCATATAAATAACCAAGTTATGAGCAAGCTTACCAAAAATGCACAGAAAAACATTATCAAGAAATGAAGCTGATGAAATTTATAAAGTATTTATTGAACTTTGCCGGAGTTTGTTTAATGAGTTGGTTTGTGTTTTTATCTTATGCACTTATTGTCAGATTTCCAGATTGCGATAACATTATGAATTTAATTTGGAATATAATCGTAGAACTCATTCCAATAATGATTTTCTATCTAATTGTAATAACGGGTGTTAATTATGTTGCCGAAAGAAAAATCGAAAAGAAGCAATTCTCAAAAGAATTTTTACTCCTTTTTTTAATTAATTTACTTTTGATAATATTGGCTATGATTTATTTTTCCTATGAATTTTACACACATTGTGGAGAAATCAGCTAAAAGAAATGAATAATGCCAACTCATAAAAGCGGTTTTGCCGGATTTGGGTATTAGTTTTTAATTTGAAGTTGGTCTTGTACTTGAATGAAAAGTGATAAACCGAAATATAAATCTGAATTTAATCCAAAACTCGAGTAAAGACACGAAGACATTAACTTTGATAGTTATGCAAAGCATAAAAAAAGCGATTTTCAGTATGAAAATCGCTTTTTTTATAAATCTAGAAATTAGGAAATTTACACTTTAACAGTCCAACCAAAAGTATCTTCCTCCAATTTATTTTGGATATTGGTCAATTTATCTTTTAATTGTAATGCTATAGCGTTTTCAATTTTTGGTAATTCATGATAAACATCTTTATAAGAGAATCCAGAAATTGGACTTACCACCGCAGCGGTTCCGGCTCCAAATATTTCTTTCAAAGTTCCATTTTCAGAAGCTTCAACAAGTTCTGAAACTAAAACGGGACGAATTTCTACATTTATGCCTTCACTTTTTGCTAAATCAATTAGCGTTTTTCGGGTTACACCATCAAGAATTCTTTCGCTTACAGGAGCAGTTAGTAAAGTGTCGTTTATTCTAAAAAATACATTCATTGTACCTGCTTCTTCAAGTTTGGTATGCGTTGCATCATCAGTCCAAATTACTTGTTGAAATCCTTCTTTATTAGCTAAGTCGGTAGGGTAAAACTGCGCAGCATAATTTCCGGCAGCTTTTGCAGCTCCTATTCCTCCATTTGCAGCTCTACTAAAATGTTCCGCAATAAGTACTTTAACATCACCAGAATAATAAGCTGATACAGGAGACAAAATAATCATGAATTTATAATCATCTGATGGATTTGCAATTACTCCAGTGCCTGTAGCAATCATAAACGGTCTAATATACATGGAATTTCCTTTTCCTTTTTTTATCCAAGCTTCATCTAATTGTAACAATTGATTTAGACCATTCATAAATACATCTTCCGGAACTTCTGGCATAGCCATTCTTACAGCAGATTTATTGAAACGGTTGTAATTTTCATCAGGTCTAAAAAGCCAAATGTCATTATTGTCATCTTTGTATGCTTTCATACCTTCAAAAATAGCTTGGCCATAATGAAAAACTCTTGTAGACGGATCTAACAAAAAAGGAGCGTAAGGCTTAATGACCGGTTTTTGCCATTCCCCATTTTTAAAATCACATTCGAATAAATGATCTGTAAAAACAGAACCAAAGCTTAAGTTTTCAAAATCTACTTCATTTATTTTTGAAGTAGGAGCTTTAATTATTTCAATTTTGCTAGTTTGAGTTGTACTCATAATAAGGTATTGTTTATTTTTATTTTTTATAAGTGATATGCTTGAGTATTAAAATCTTTGGTTTTTTACAAAGCGAACTTTAATGTTTGCAAAATTAAATAAAAATCACTGAAATACTTATGATTATTCCATTAATTATAGCATTTAACTGTGATTTGTTTATATTTTAAAAAATGGAAATAAATAGAGTCAATTTATATGAAATTTATAAAAAATATAGATTTTTTGAGACTATTACGTTTTAGTTTTGATTAAATTTGACCGTCTGATAAAGCTATTAAACTAAGAACAACCTCAAATTATAATTTTGAAAAGAGAAATAATCCAAACACTTGACGGTTCCACAACTATTCATTTACAGGAATGGGATGAATGTTATCATTCTAAACACGGGGCAATACAGGAAGCGCAACACGTTTTTATCAAAAATGGATTGTCTTTATTTCAAAACAGACAAATTTCTATTTTAGAAATTGGTTTTGGAACAGGTTTGAATGCGTTTATCACTTTTCTGGAAGCACGAAAAATGAATCAATCGATCGATTATGTAGGAGTGGAGGCCTATCCGATATCAGCAGAGGAAGTTGTATCTATGAATTATGTTGATGAGCTGAATGCGGGCAGTGAAAGTGCTGTGTTTAAAAAAATGCATGAAAGTAATTGGGGAGAACAGATTGTTTTGAGCAATGATTTTTTATTGACAAAAAGAAAACAATTTTTTGAAGAAATTGATGATTTAGAAAAATTTGATTTAATCTATTTTGACGCTTTTGGATATAGAGTTCAGCCGGAATTATGGAGTACCGAAATTTTTAAAAAAATGTATAATAGCCTTAAACCAAAAGGAGTTTTGGTTACTTATGCAGCTCGAGGTGTTGTAAAAAGGAGTATGATAGAAGTAGGCTTTACTGTCGAGAAACTAGAAGGCCCTCCTGGGAAAAGAGAAATGTTTCGTGCCAAAAAAAAATAATAAAACACGGAGATTTATAGTTTATAAATTGCTTTTTTATAGTTGAAAAAAAAAATAAAAAAGAATGTTAATTAGTCATGTTGTGTATTAAAAAAATGTATTTTTACAATAGTTAATAAAAATTGATAACCCAAATCTTAATTTATTATGTCGAAAATTATGTTCGATTACACAAAATCAGTACTTGAAAGAGTAAGTTTTGACCCGATGCTTTTTTGCAAAGAATTAGAAAAAGCGATTAAAACGTTATTACCATACGAAATGGAACAATTACGAGAATGGTTGTTAAATTTCACGATTGGAAAACCAGAATTAAAACAATGTTTACTAATCGTAAATTCATAAATAAAAAAGGAACCTTAAATCGGTTCCTTTTTTTATTTTATTTTTTTTGAAGTGGACTAATAATTTGGACATTTTGAAAAACAATTGCTCCTTTTATAACACCTGCAATTGTACTTCTAAGTGCATTAATTATCTGAATTTTCAATTCGCTTTTTGGGAAAATCAAGCTGACTTCTCGTGCAGGTTTTGGTTCCTTAAAATGGCGTAGCTTTATTTTGTCAGATTCTTTCAAATCTAAAGTATGCAAATAGGGTAGTAATGTAGTTCCTAAACCTTCATCGGCCAATTTTATTAAAGTTTCAAAACTTCCGCTTTCTATTTGAAAATGATTGATTTCATTTTTACCGGTATTTTTGCATAAGTTCAAAATTCCATCGCGAAAACAATGTCCGTCCTGCAATAGTAGAATCTCATCTAAGTTTAAATCGGAGACTTCTATTTCTTCTTTTTGGAAATTATGATGACTCTCCGGAATGTAAGCTACAAAAGGTTCAAAGTACAAAACAATTTCTTTAATTTTTTCTTCCAACAAAGGAGTTGCCGCAATGGCAGCATCAAGATGTCCGTTATTGAGTTTTGTAATAATCTCTTCCGTGTTTAACTCTTCGATGATGAGCTTTACTTTGGGATATTTTTTTATAAAATTACTCAAAAACATGGGTAATAAGGTAGGCATAATAGTAGGAATTATTCCTAATCTAAATTCGCCGCCAATAAACCCTTTTTGTTGTTCAACGATGTCTTGAATTCTATCCGCTTCATTAACAATGTTTTTAGCTTGATTGACAATTTTTTGTCCAATATCCGTGAGCTGAATTGGTTTTTTTGTACGATCGAATATTTGAATGCTTAATTCTTCCTCTATTTTCTGAATTTGCATGCTCAAAGTAGGCTGAGTTACAAAACATTTTTCGGCAGCAAGAGTGAAATTTTTATGTTCGGCTACAGCCAAAACATATTTTAATTGAGTGATTGTCATGTTTATAATAATTTCTGATGTAAATTTAGTAAAACTATAACTTTTTACTATAGTGTTTTCTATTAAAACTTATGCTAAATTTACATTTGAAAGAAATTATATAAAAAACTCAATATTAATGAAAATAAATATTTTAGGATTACCCGTTAAAGGATCTGAATTAATTGTAACAATACTAAAGTATCTGTGAAATAATCAATAAAATTGAGAATGATTTTTTTTAAGTAAATAAAACGATTAATTTTATTTTACATTTGATTCAACAAAGACAGTATTCTTTATGAGCGATTTTTATAAAAAAATATTAGAAAATAATAAAAAATGGGTCGAAACTTCTTTAGCTAGTGATCCAAATTATTTTGAAGATTTAGCCAAAGGACAAACACCACCATTATTATGGATTGGTTGTTCGGATAGTAGGGTTCCGGCAAATGAAATCGTTGGTGCAAAACCAGGAGAGGTTTTTGTTCATCGAAACATTGCCAATATGGTAATCCATTCCGACATGAATATGTTAAGTGTTTTGGATTATGCCGTGAATGTTTTGAAAGTAAAACATGTACTTGTTTGTGGTCATTATGGCTGTGGTGGTATAAAAGCTGCTATGGGTAATGAATCTATTGGGATTATTGATAATTGGATTCGACATATAAAAGATGTATATCGTTTGCATAACGAATATTTGGATTCGATTACTGATGAAAATGAGCGATTTAATGCTTTTGTAGAAATTAATGTGAAGGAGCAAGTATTTGATTTGGCTAAAACTTCTATTGTGCAATCAGCTTGGAAAAACGGACAAGAATTAACATTACACGGTTGGGCATACGGATTGAATTCTGGATTTGTAACTGATTTGGATGTCAATGTCAGTTCCGATAAAGATTTGGATAATGTATACCAATTAAAATTTTAAAAAAAAATCGCTTTCGGGCGATTTTTTTATTCATTTTCGTCTAGATTTTCATTAAAAGCTGACGGCAAAAGTGTAGGGATAAATTTTATCAAAATCGGCAATAATAAACTACCACCCGGAAGTAAAAATATAGTCAAGGAAGGAATCGTTTTGCAAATCTCCAACAACTGTTTTTTTACTTTTTTCTTTTCTTTCTCATCCAAATCCCTTCGGGTAGAATAGGCTAAAAGAAGCATTAATTCTTTGCTTTGAACAATTTCCTTTATCAATCGGCTTTTATTACGGCTTACTAAAGTAACAACACTTTGAGTGGTTTGGTCATAAAAGTGTTTGACAGGATTCGAGTAATTGAAGTAAGGAATTTCTTTTTTATGTTTGGTAATAAATTCATTAGTACTGTTTATACTCTGATCTACAAAATCATCTGAAATCGATAACGTTTCAGCTAATGAATGTAAAAAATAGGCTTCATTATTTTCAATTATTCCATCACTCCACAAAGCCATTCCGGCAATATCTATCAAATAATATTTTTCTAATTCATTTGTAAAATAATCCAGTTGAAGTGTTTCCAGACTTTGAACGGAAACTCTGGAAAATTTACTGTAACGTATGGAAGCTTCAAAAAGTTTAATCAACAGATCATCATACTGCGATTTGTTGGACTTAATTTTCAGGGCAAGTGTTACAATATTTACAATTGTTTCTTCAATTTTCTTTAGGTATTTTTCAGGAATTGTCCCATGTATTAAGTATTGACGAAAAGCTAGTATATCTATAAACAATAAAGCATTCGTTACAAGATGGGAGAAACTTTTACTAATGACAGTATCATTGGTTTGGACACGTTCATCAATTATTTTTTCCAGTGTTAAGGAAAGAGAATGTTTAGGCATCATTTTTTTAAATAAATTAAATCCTTGGGGATTCATTTGATTATAAAAAGTAACGGCCTGCTTAATGAAATTTTCAGCACTAATTTCTTCGTTGGTTAGACAAAAAACGTCGTATAAAGTATTTAATAAGGCAACTTTAGAAATCTCTTCCTTAAACCAACCTTTGGTATTAATTGTATTTACGGTTTCAAATGTAATTATATGGCCATAGATAAAACCGGTATTTCTGACCTTATGATAAAATGAATCAGTAGTTTTAGAAACAGTTTCCTTAGAAAATTTTTGTTCTATAAAAAATTTATCTATCCAACCTGATGCCGAAGGGTTAATCATTGTTTTAATTTGAAGCTACAAAGCTATGTTTTTTTATGGTTTTGTCATTAAATTAAAATTAAAAAACCGTCTCGTATTTGTAACGAAACGGTTTTTTGCCTATAATTTAAATCTTATTTAATTATAGCTGAACAGGCTACTCTTGCACCCGCATTGCCAGCTGGTTGAGAAATAAAATCGTCAGTTCCTTGATGAACGATTAATCCTTTTCCCAGTATATCCTTAGTTGTATCTCCACAACCAATGCACCATTCATCAGTTGTTAAAGTAATTGTACCATTTCCTTTTTCATCAGCAGTGAAATTTCCGATATCGCCTTTGTGATATTCACCAATTCCCCATTTCCCATGTTTTTTAAATGTTGGGTTCCAATGTCCTCCTGCGGAACTTCCATCAGCGGCTGTGCAATCTGACTTCTCATGGATGTGTATAGCATGAATGCCAGGTTTTAGTCCGGATAATTTTGCAACGAAAGTTACTTTTTCATTTTTTTCTACAAAAGTTGCAGTTCCAGAAACGTTGCTTTCACTTTTTGGTTCGAAAGCAAGGACTAATATTTTATCAGGATTAAAAGCCGTATTGGTTTTGCAACCAATAAAAACAGCTAACACAATGCTAAATAGCAACACTAATTTTTTCATGATACGTTTTATTTCAAAGGTAAGAAAATTTTGTATTAGAGATAATATGATTATGTTTTAATAATTCAATTGTATAGGAATTTTACAATATTCATTTCAAATTGGTAAACAATATCTTTGTAATTTTGAAAGCAGTAGCAATTGATATAAACAAAACTCTTGATTGTGTTTTGTAGCAAATAAAAGAGAGCCAAGATATCTGATTTTTTTCTTTCGGAAAAACATAAAAAATAGTTTTAAAATGAAGCACAAAGAATTAGCCAAAACAAGTTGGGGTTTGTTGAAGCGAACCTACCAGGAATTTGAGGATGATAACGGCATAAAGTTAAGCGCCTCATTGTCCTATTATACTATATTTTCATTGCCTCCATTATTAATTATTATTTTGTCTATTTTTAGTTTTTTCTTTGGAAGAGAAGCGGTTACCGGAAGATTTTTTGGACAAATTAATGGAATGGTTGGTAATGAAGCTGCGATTCAAATTCAGGAAACTATTAAGAATATTGAATTGTCGATAGCGTTACATTTGCAACAATATTTGGAGGGATTATGTTGCTAATAGGGGCCTCGGGTGATGGGCTTGAGATACGATTTTTAAAACTCTCTTTTTTGTAATATTTTTGTTTAAAAATTGAATATTGGCAATATTTTTGTTTTACTTCCGAAAGAATAAAATTTGATCATATGAAAAAAATAATTTTGTCGCTAACCATTTTATGTTTAGTATTTATCTCTTGCAATTCATTTAAAACAACAATGGGTAAAACAGCTTCACTTGAAGGAACTTGGGAGTTAAATTATGTATCAGGACCGAGAATCGCTTTTGAGGGATTGTATCCAAATAAAAGGCCTACCATCACTTTCGATTTGAAAGGGAACAGCATTTCAGGAAGCAACAGTTGCAACCGTTATTCCGGGAAATTAAATGCAGATGGAAATAAAATCAGTTTCAAAGAACCAATGGCAGTGACCAAAATGTTTTGTCCCGGAGAAGGGGAGAGTATTTACATGTCAACGCTTCAAAAAATAGATTCCTATTCCATTTCAGAAGATGGAAAGACATTAAATTTCATCATGGGCGATATCGCGATGATGCGTTTTGAGAAAAAATAAATTCAAAATTTTTGAAGGTTTATTTAATATTTTGCAAAATTATAAAATTAGATATTTTAAAAAATGGATACCATGAAAACAAAAACAGTAATTTTAGTACTGTTTCTTTCGCTGATTGTAACGGCAAGTTATGCTCAGGAAAAAAGTAAGAAACAATTAAGAGCGGAACGTAAAATCGAAAAAGAGAAACAAATAGCATCTTTGGTTGATGCTAAAGAGTTTGTTTTTATTGGAAGAACAGCCTTAGGTCAAGGGTTTAGAAGTATTGATTTAACCACTAATTCAAATTATGTGGAATTTAAGCCAGATAAAATTAAGAGTGAAATGCCTTTTTTTGGTAGGGCTTATAGTGGTGTTGCCTATGGCAGCAGGGACGGTGGCTTGAATTTTGAAGGAAGTCCAAAAGAATTTACTGTTGAAAAAGGGAGAAAAACCTATCAAATAAAAACGACTGTCAAGGGAGATACGGATGTATACCAACTATTTCTTTCCGTTTCTTCTGGAGGCAATGCAACACTTACAATTAATTCTAATAATCGAAGTTCGATTTCCTATAATGGAGAAATTAGACCAATAGAAAAAAAAGAAGTCAAGTAATTTTTCAATTAAAATAAAAAAACCGTCTTGTTCCTGAAAACAAGGCGGTTTTTTAAAAATAAATAAACTAAAAAATAGTTTTGTATCTAGAAACAATATTCGTTTTTAGCTACTAATTTTGTAGTGATTGTTTCTCTTAATCCTACAATATTGGGCATGTTTGTATATTTTGTAAAACGGCGTAAACCCATTAACATCATACGTTGTTCATCCCCTTCCGCAAAAGAGATTACACTTTCTTTTCCTTTTTGAGTAACGGTGTCTACTGCTTTATATAAGTATAATTTTGCCATGGCAATTTGCTCCTGTACTTTGGCTTCTCCTTCTTTTTTGGCTAATTTTTCGGTTCTGAGAATAGTACTTTCTGCCATGTAAATTTCAATCAGAATATCGGAAGCTGCCATCAGTAACTGTTGGTGTGCATCTAAATCCGGACCATATTTTTGAACAGCTCCACCTGCAACCATTAAGAATGCTTTTTTCAATTTACCAATCATTTCTTTTTCTTCGGCAAATAATTCAGAATAATCAGGAGTGTCAAAAGATGGTATTCCCATTAATTCTTCTTGTACTTTTGATGCTGGTCCAAGTAAATCAACGTGCCCTTTCATCGCTTTTTTGATTAACATTCCTACAGATAACATTCTGTTGATTTCGTTGGTTCCTTCGTAAATACGTGCAATTCTGGCATCTCTCCAAGCACTTTCCATTGGCGTGTCTTCTGAAAATCCCATTCCTCCGAAGATTTGGATTCCTTCATCTGCACAATTTTGAATATCTTCAGAAACGGCCACTTTTAGAATAGAACATTCAATGGCATACTCTTCAATCCCTTTTAATTCAGCTTCTTGATGTGATGCTCCTTCGGTTTCACGTGACGCAATTCGATCTTCAATATCTTTTGCAGCACGATAAGTAGCGCTTTCTCCGGCATAACAGGAAGTTGCCATTTCGGCTAATTTTGCCCGGATGGCCCCAAACTGTGAAATAGCGGTATTGAATTGTATTCTTTCATTAGCGTATTTTGTTGAGTTTGAAATAACTCTGCGTTGTGCGTCCAAACAGGCAGCGGCCAATTTAATTCGGCCTACATTCAAGGCATTCATGGCTATTTTGAAACCATTTCCTCTTTCGGATAACATGTTTTCAACAGGAACTTTTGTATCTGTAAAGAAAACCTGACGCGTAGAAGAGGAGCGAATTCCTAATTTATGTTCTTCTTCGTTCATAGAAATACCATTATTTGGATCATTTTCCACAATAAAGCCGGTTATGTTTTTATCGTCTCCTATACGGGCAAAAACAATAAAGACATTACAAAATCCTGCATTTGTAATCCACATTTTTTGCCCTGTGATTTTATAATATGTTCCATCCTCAGATAATACCGCTTTTGTTTTTCCGGAATTGGCATCACTACCAGCGCCTGGTTCAGTCAAACAATACGATCCAAACCATTCGCCAGAGGCTAATTTGGGAACGTATTTTTGCTTTTGCTCTTCTGTGCCGTATAAAGTTATTGGTAGGGTACCAATTCCGGTATGAGCCCCAAATGCGGATGAAAAAGAACCTGTAGCTCCTGAAATATAATCGCAAACGAGTACGGTATCTACAAATCCCATTCCCAATCCTCCATAAGCTTCTGGAACGGATATGCCTAAAAGCCCTAATTCAGCTGCTTTGCGCATACATTCTACTGTAAAGGCAAAATCTCGTTTTTCGAATCGGTCTTTGTTGGGCCAAATTTCTTTGTCCACAAACTCTCTTACAGAGTCACGCATCATTAATTGTTCTTCATTGAAATCTTCTGGAGTGAAGATATCTTCGCACTTTGTTTCTTTTACCAGGAATTGACCTCCTCTTGTTTTGTCGCTCATGACTTATTATTTTAAATGATGAATTTTTAAATTATTTTGTATTTCCTTCCTGCGAAGTTCTTATTATTTATATTTTTTCCTCAATCTTGTCATTCCGACGAAGGAGGAATCTCAATAAACTATTCTGTAAAACTATATGAGATTCCTCCTTCGTCGGAATGACAAAAAGAAGAATGTTTTATTTACATCAACTCGTAAATCCCCGCACTTCCTTGCCCAGTTCCTACGCACATACTGACAATTCCGTATTTGCTTCCTCTGCGTTTCATTTCGTCAAATAATTGAACCGATAATTTTGCACCGGTACAACCAAGAGGATGGCCTAAAGCAATCGCTCCACCATTTACATTTACGATATCCGGATTGATTTCTAATTCACGAACAACAGCCAATGCTTGTGAGGCAAATGCTTCGTTCAATTCAATTAAATCTATATCTTTCAATTGTAATCCAGCTTGTTTCAACGCTTTTGGAATCGCTTTTACAGGTCCAATTCCCATGATTCTTGGTTCCACTCCAGCCGAAGCAAAGTTTACCAAACGAGCAATAGGAGTAAGGTTTAATTCTTTTACCATTTCTTCGCTCATGATTAGAACAAAGGCGGCTCCATCACTCATTTGGGATGAATTTCCTGCTGTTACACTTCCGTCAGCAGCAAAAACAGGCTTTAAAGCGGCTAGTGCTTCTAAAGAAGTTCCTGCTCTTGGACCTTCGTCTTTATTTACGATATAGGATTTGGTTTCTTTTTTACCGTTTTCGTTGATGAACGTTTGTTCAATAGTAATAGGGACAATTTGTTTATCGAATCTGCCTTCGGCCTGTGCTTTCAAGGCTTTCATATGCGATTGGTACGCAAATTCATCTTGGTCGGCTCTGGAAACATTATATTGTTTGGCAACTGCTTCAGCAGTTAGTCCCATTCCCCAATAATAGTCTTCGTTTCCTGCTTTTGCAACAGCATAATCCGGAGTAGGTTTGTACCCTCCCATTGGAATAAAACTCATGCTTTCGGCACCACCGGCAATAATACAATCGGCCATTCCAGATTGGATTTTGGCTGTTGCCATTCCGATTGTTTCTAATCCGGAAGCGCAATATCTGTTTATGGTTACGCCAGGAACGTCTTCGATTTTTAATCCCATCAAAGAGATTAATCGGCCCACGTTCAATCCTTGTTCTGCTTCCGGCATGGCATTTCCTACCATAACGTCGTCAATGCGCTTTTTGTCAAAATCAGGCAATTCATTCATCATAAACTGGATGGTTTCGGCCGCCAGTTCATCTGGACGTTTGAAACGGAATACACCTTTTGGTGCTTTTCCTACCGCTGTTCTGTATGCTTTAACTATATAGGCTGTTTTCATTGGATATTGTATTTAGTAAATTGTATACTGTATATTGTACTTGTAAAATGAACTATTTGTTCTCTAATGTGCTTTGTAACTTAATAATCATATTTTGTATATGTTGTATTTCTGCTTCTAGAAAATTAAAATCTTCTTGTTTTATAAAGTCTAGATTTTTGCAAATTATCAATTGAGTTTCAAATTCAAATGCAGAACCAAGTGAAATACCTAAAAAGTTACTAAAATCTTTGTTTGTTTTTCTTCCACAACCTTCTGCTATATTTGATGGAATTGAAACGGCACATCTTCTTATTTGGGAAGTCAATCCATAAATTTCTTCTTTTGGAAAACTCGTTGTTTTTAAATAGGTCTCGGTTACAAGTTCAATTGCTTTTTGCCAAACTTTTAATTCCTTAAAATAATTCATCTTTTATAATTGTATAATGTATTACTGTAAAATTGTATATTGTAATGTTATAAATGAAGTCTGTAAATACAATATACATTTTACAGTATTCAACTAGTTACGAAGCGGTTTCCCTTTGGTTAGCATAAACTGAATACGCTCTAGAGTCTTACGTTCTGTACAAAGTGACAAGAAGGCTTCCCGTTCTAAATCCAATAAATATTGTTCGGATACTAATGTTGGTTCTGATAAATCACCACCAGCCATAACATAAGCCAATTTATTAGCAATTTTTTTGTCGTGTTCCGAAATGTATTTTCCGGCTTGCATTTGGTCAGTTCCCACCAAGAACATTCCAAGAGCTTGCTTTCCTAATACTTTCACATCAGTTCTGCGAATCGGTTGTGTATAACCCGCTTCGGCCATTAATAAAGCATGTTTTTTAGCTTCAGCAATCTGGCGGTCTTTGTTCACTACAATGATATCTTTTCCTTGTTGTAAAAGACCGGTGTCAAAAGCTTCGTAACCAGAAGTGGATACTTTTGCCATAGCAATGGTTAAGAAATACTCTTGCAATACATTCAATTCCACATCGTTTTTATGGAATAGATCAGCTGCACGCAATGTCATTTCTTTCGATCCGCCACCACCAGGAATTACTCCAACACCAAATTCCACTAATCCCATATATGTTTCAGCTGCAGCAACTACTTTATCCGCATGCAAACTCATTTCGCAACCACCTCCAAAAGTCATTCCGTGCGGTGCAACCACCACTGGAATCCCAGAATAACGTACGCGCATCATCGTGTCTTGAAACATTTTGATTGCCATATTTAACTCATCGTATTCTTGTTCGACTGCCATCATAAATATCATTCCGATATTGGCTCCAACAGAGAAATTCGCTGCCTGATTTCCAATAACCAATCCTTGATATTCCTTTTCAGATAAGTCGATTGCTTTATTGATGGCTGCCAAAACATCGCCGCCGATTGTATTCATTTTTGATTGGAATTCTAAATTCAAAATCCCGTCTCCTAAATCTTGTATAATTGCTCCACTATTGCTCCATACTTTTTTACTTTCGCGAATGTTGTTCAAGATGATAAACGCATCCTGACCCGGAACTTTATTTTGTGATTTTGTAGGGATATTGTAGAAAAAAGTAGCGCCTTCTTTAATAGTATAAAAACTAGAAACACCAGAAGCCAACATCTCGTTTACCCAAGCTGCCGGTGCTAAACCTTCGGCTTTCATGATTTCGATTCCTTTTTCGACACCAATGGCATCCCAAATTTCGAACGGACCATTTTCCCATCCAAAACCGGCTTTCATCGCATCGTCAATTTTGTATAATTCATCTGATATTTCAGGTATTCTGTTCGAAACGTAAGCAAACATTCCTGCAAAACTTTTTCGGTAGAATTCTCCTGCTTTGTCAGTTCCTTTTACCAAAACTTTGAAACGGTCAATAGGTTTGTCGATTGTTTTTGTCAGTTCTAATGTCGAAAATGAAGCTCTTTTGGCCGGACGGTATTCTAAAGTATCCAAATCTAAAGACAAAATATCCTTGTCTATTTTTTTGTAAAAACCTTGACCTGTTTTGCTTCCAAACCATTTGTTTTTCATCATTTTGTTGACGAAATCTGGTAACTTGAACAAATCGTGCTGTTCATCATTCGGGCAGTTTTCGTAGATTCCATTGGCAACATGCACCAAAGTGTCTAATCCAACGACGTCAACCGTTCTGAAAGTGGCTGATTTTGGTCTTCCAATAACCGGACCTGTCAATTTATCGACTTCTTCAATCGTTAATCCCATTGCTGCCACCAAATGAAATAAACTCTGAATACCGTAAATTCCGATTCTATTTCCGATGAATGCCGGAGTATCTTTGGCAACGACCGAAGTTTTGCCTAAAAATTTCTCTCCATATATAGTTAGAAAATCCAAAACTTCCGTTGCAGTTTGCGGACCAGGTATGATTTCGAATAATTTTAAATAACGCGCAGGGTTAAAAAAGTGGGTGCCACAGAAATGTTTTTGAAAATCGTCACTTCTTCCTTCACTCATAAAGTGAATTGGAATTCCAGACGTATTTGAAGTAACTAAAGTTCCCGGTTTTCTGAATTTTTCAATTTGCTCAAAAACTAATTTTTTGATATCCAAACGTTCCACCACTACTTCAATAATCCAATCTACTGCAGCGATTTTCGCCATGTCATCCGTTGTGTTTCCCGTAGTAATTCTGCTGGCAAATTTGGGATTGTAAATAGGGGAGGGGTTCGATTTCAGGGAATTAGCCAAATGCTCATTCACCAATCGGTTTCTGACAATTTTGCTTTCTAAAGTAAGACCTTTTTTAGCTTCAGCTTCGGTGAGTTCTGCTGGAACAATGTCCAAAAGTAAAACTTCAACTCCAATGTTGGCAAAATGACAAGCAATTCCTGAACCCATAATTCCGGATCCAATTACTGCAACTTTTTTAATTGTGCGTTTCATACGTAGTTTATATTTGTTTTTTATAGGAATATGATATCGCCATTTTTAATTATTGATTATTTTTTTGAATCGTGGCGATTTCATACGTAGTTAATATTTGTTTTTTATTGGAATGTGGTATCGCCATTCTTCATTATTTTTTATGACTATCCGTAATGCGGACTAAAATCATTTCGAATACAATTTTCGTCGTTTGTACATTTATAAAGCATAAATATTAGTCCACAGATAACACAGATTATACCGATTTACACGGATTTTTTTACTTGGTGAATCAAGACAGTTATTTAAATCTGTGCAAAATCCGTTCAATCCGTGTTATCTGTGTGCCATATTTTATCCTTTGGAACATATTGCGGACTGTCATATTATTTTTTATGGTTTTGAATCGTGGCGATGTCATTTTCTGTTTTTTCAGTTTGCTCCGCCAGTTCGCTGACGCTCGTGTGATTAAATATATTTTTATCTTGGATTAATTCATTGATGGTTTCTGCCACTTCAATAAAATGTTGCAATTTTTCCTCAGAGATATGCTTTCTTACTGTTTCATTGAATTTTAAAACAGTGTTTTTTGATAATTCTCTTTTCTCTTTACCAAATTCTGTCAGGTAAATCAAAACACCGCGACCATCATAAGGATTTTTCTTTCTGATAATCAATCCTTTATCTTCCATTGATTTCAAGGTTCTGGTAAGACTCGTCGCTTCCATTCCCATTTTTGGACCTAAAGCGGTAGAGGGCGTTCCTTTTTCTTTATCCATACTCAGCAGGGCAAAACCTGTAGCCATAGTTGCACCATATTTAGCCGCTTCTTCATTGTACATTCTGGAAACTGCCTGCCAAGTCGCTCTTAAAATATAATCTATTGTTTTATCTTTCATATCTCTAACTATATCTATTTCAAATATAATAAAAAAATACTATGCATGCATAATAATTTTAATTATTTTTTTAATTTTTGTCAAAACTAAAAAACTCCCCATGAAATGAAGAGTTTTTTAGTAAGAATTTTCATTTATTTTAGTTTTCCATTAACAAGTGCGATAACGGCGCCGGTTAATGCTGACATTACAACAGTGATTGCAATATCTAATGCCATAATCTGAAAGTTGATATCTGGTGTTAATTTCATTGAATTGGCAAAAAAATCAAGATAAAAAGCCATAAATAATCCAAGTATAGCACCGGCACCAAAACCAGTTATCCAATTTGAAATCCCTGCCCATTTTGTAAAAATATAGGCTGTAAATAATCCAAACGTAAGGCACCCTAAAAAAATCATTAAATAATTTTCATTTCCATTGGAAGGAAATGCGTCTTTAAATAGAATTCCGTAAAACAACCATCCTAAAAGGAAGTAGATTATACCGCCTACAATACCTGAAACTAAAAAATTTTTCACCTTCATAATTTTTTGATTTTATGGGTTAATTCAATAAAGATATTAAAAAAAAAATATTTAAAGTATTAACAAACAATTGAATATGAATTGTTTGTTAATCTAAACTAACCTCTTTTTAACGAGAAGAGCTAGTATTAACTGAAATTAAAAGTAAGATTTAAAATTATAAATAGCGATCCAAGATCTCAAATCCAAAAAATCTAATCCTCTTCAAAGTCATTTAAGTAAATTCTAACCACTATCGGTTTGTATTTTTCTGGAATTATCCACTTTATTGCCTTGTATTTTTATAAAAAATGATATATTATTGCCTTGTATTTTTATAAAAAGCTTATTTTTGTAAAAAATGTGGAGTTATGTATATTTCAAGAAATGTTGATATTGAGTTGCTTAACTGGAAAAAAACGGATAAAAGAAAGCCTTTACTGATACGAGGTGCACGACAAATAGGTAAAACTTCAGCGATTAGACAATTAGGAGAGCAATTCACTCATTTTGTCGAAATCAATTTTGATGAAAATCCAGAGTTTTCCCAGTTGTTCGAAAAAAGTTTATCACCTGATGAAATTTGTCAGCAAGTTGCCGTTATTAAAAACATTCCTATTATTGAAAATAAAACCTTATTGTTTTTGGATGAAATTCAAGCTTCGCCAAAAGCAATAGGAGTTTTGCGTTATTTTTATGAAAAAAAGCCAAACTTGCATATTATTGCAGCTGGTTCGCTTTTGGAATTTACGTTATCAGAGATTCCTTCTTTTGGTGTAGGCAGAATTCGTTCTGTTTTTATGTACCCATTTAGCTTCGAAGAATTTTTAGTTGCATTAGGCGAAAATAGTTTGTTAGAAAGTATTACTAATGCGTCGCCTTCTCATTCGTTACCACAGCTTATACATCAAAAAGCTATTGGATTATTAAAGAAGTTTCTGGTGATAGGCGGTATGCCGGAAGCCGTAACGACTTATATTGAAAATAATGATTTTCTGGCAGTTCAAAAAGTACTTGATGACCTTATTGTTTCTTATCAAACTGATTTTTCAAAATACAAACAAAAAGTGCCTAGCTTAAGAATTCAAGAAGTTTTTAGGACTGTGGTGCAACAAGTGGGTAATAAATTTTCCTATTCTTATTCGAATGCGACTTTAACTAACAATCAAATAAAAGAGGCACTAGAATTATTGCAAATGTCAGGACTAGTATATTCAATTACGCATTCCTCTTGCAACGGCATTCCCATTGGTGCTGAAATTAATCCTAAAAAAAGAAAATTTATTCTTTTAGATACTGGGATTTATCAAAGAATGTTAGGATTAGATTTAGCTGCTATTTTTATTGAAGATGATACTGAATTAATCAATAAAGGAGCTATTGCAGAATTATTTGTTGGATTGGAATTGATGAAAAATAGTTCAGAAAGCACTATCGCTGCCTTGTATTATTGGCATCGGGAATCAAAAAGTAGTCATGCAGAAGTCGATTATACCGTGCAACATGGAACAGCTATTATACCTATTGAAGTAAAATCGGGGACAAAAGGGGCTATGCAAAGTTTGTACAAATTTTTGGAGGAGAAAAAAACAAATTTTGGAATCAGAACATCACTAGAAAACTTTGGAATATTTGAAACAATTAGGATAATACCAATATATGCAATAGGAATTGTTATGAAAAATAAATTAAAACAAATTCAATAGCCATTCAAAATATGTAACTTTCATCTGCTTAGAAGTTGTTTCTTGATACAGTTGATTTGTTTTTTATAATCTGATTTGATTTTAAGTGCTTTTTATTATTTACTCTCTCTTAAACTCCCCATTATCCACATCTTTCAAAAACTTGATTACGCCCGTGAAATAGCTTTTAGGATCATCGTATTGCGAAAGGTGGCTTCCGTTAGGACAAAACAAGAATCGTCCGTTTTGTACTTCGTGGGCAATCCATTTCATGTGTTCGGGATCCATAGTGTCGTATTTTGAACCAATACTAAGTGTAGGAACTGTAATGGTTTTCAATCTTGCTTTGACATCCCAATTTTTTAAAGAAGCGTTTCCTGTGATGCCAAATTCGCTATGACCTTGCATAAACACATATACATCAGGATTGATGTGTTTGAAACATCTGTTGATGGATTCCGGCCATTGGTCTAATGGTTTTCTTAAAATGTGTTCCGTGTAGTAATATTTGAAAAGTAATTCGCTGTATTTTGGATTGTCAAAATCATTATTTTTCTCGATATCCTGCAATTGCTTTAGGATTTTCGGATTCATTTGAGGCGCCAGAACTTCTTTTGCGTAGGCATTATATTCCGGAATGCTCGCCATCATATTGGATATGATAAGTCCTTTCAAATTCTTTTGGTATTTCAAAGCATATTCCATCGCGAGAATTCCGCCCCAAGATTGTCCCATCAGGTAAAAATTAGAATTGTCCAAGCCCAATGCGATGCGTACCTGCTCGACTTCCTCCACAAAGCGTTCATTAGTCCATAAACTATTGTCTTTGGGTTGGTCGCTGTAATACGAACCCAATTGGTCGTAATAAATATATTCGATACTTTCGTTAGGAAAATAACCGTCAAAACATTCATACAATTCGTGTGTAAGACCAGGTCCACCATGAAGCAATAAGACTTTTATGGTTGGATTGTTTCCAACCCTTTTTGTCCATACTTTGAAAGTCCCTTTTGGCGTTTTTATCGGAATCATTTTGATACCGCCAGTCAGCTGATCATCCCGTTTTGAAAAATCTAAATAATTTGCTTTTATAGAATCGTCTTTGGTTTTTTCTTGACAATTAGAAAATAATACGATGTTTAGTATTGTACAAATTAAGATTTTTAGTTTCATTTTTTATATGGATTTTATGAAATACTAACCGTAGATTTTATGAAATAAATCGATGTATTTATCCATCACTATTTTTCGTTTCAGTTTTAGTGTAGGAGTCAATTGTCCGCCTTCAATAGACCAAACATCCGGAGTAAGTTCAAAACGTTTGATTTTTTCCCAACTGCCAAATTTTTCATTTAAGCAATCAATTTCTTCCTGAATTCGTGCAATAACTTTTTCGTTAGAGATGATTTCTTCATTGCTTTTTCCAACATCTATTCCACGTTTAGTAGCCCATTCCTTGATGAAATCAAAACTTGGCTGTATGATTGCTGCCGGCATTTTTTGTCCATCACCAATCACCATTATTTGTTCAATGAAACGGGATTGTTTCATCGAATTTTCAATTAACTGTGGCGCAATATATTTTCCTCCGGATGTTTTGAACATTTCTTTCTTGCGATCCGTAATTTTCAAGAATCCATCTTCGTCAAATATTCCAATATCTCCCGTGTGGAAATAACCGTTTGTAATTACTTCACTGGTCAATTTTTCATCTTTATAATAACCGATCATTACATTAGGTCCTTTGCAAAGAATTTCCCCGTCTTCGGCAATTTTTACTTCGACGTTATCGATTACTTTCCCTACGGTTCCTATTTTAAAACCGTGATTTCTCATGTCGTTAACTGAAATTACGGGAGAAGTTTCGGTCAGACCATATCCTTCCATTACCGGGATTTCTGCAGCTGCAAAAATTCGGGCTAATCTGGGTTGTAAAGCGGCACTACCGGAAACCATTAAATCCAAATTACCGCCTAAACCTTCTTTCCATTTGCTGAAAATCAGTTTACGTGCTATTTTAAGTTGGAATTCATACCAAAAACCATTTGCTCCATAAGGTTCGTAGATTAGTCCTAAATCAATGGCCCAGAAGAATAGTTTCTTTTTAATGCCGGTTAATTCAGTTCCTTTGGCGTAAATTTTATCATATACTTTTTCAAGAAGTCTGGGAACAGCTGTGATTACATGTGGTTTTACTTCTCTGATATTGTCGCCAACTTTATCTATGGATTCGCCAAAATATACCGAAACACCGTAATATTGGTATAAATACAAAATCATTCTTTCGAAAATATGGCAGATAGGAAGGAAGCTCAATGCGCGAGTTTTTCCCGCTTCAAAAGGAATTCTGGAAGCACTGTCCAAAACATTTGAGACAATATTTTTATGTGAAAGCATGACTCCTTTTGGTCTTCCTGTTGTTCCCGAGGTATAAATAATGGTCGCTAAATCTTCTGTTTTTATATTGCTTTTTCGGTCTTCAACAACATCTTGATTGCTTAGGTCTTCGCCAAGGGTAAGCAATTCAGTCCAATTTTTGCAGCCTTCAATTTCGTTGAACGAATAGACTTCTTTAAGCGTAGGTACTTTATCTTTAATCAAATTTATTTTCCGAAGCACTTCTGCATCAGATACAAAACAATATATGGCACCAGAATGATTAAGAATATATTCATAATCATCTTCAGAAATGGTTGGGTAAATGGGAACCGTTTGTGCGCCTGTTTGCAACACACCAATATCCATAATATTCCATTCGGTTCTATTATTAGTAGAAATGACGGCAATTTTATCGTCTATTTGAACTCCTAATTTTAGTAATGCTCTTGATACAGCATTGGCTTTAGCAATGTATTCTTGTGTAGAAGTCTTTACCCAAACCCCATTTTGCTTTGTAGTTAAAGCATCCGGAATTGTGTTAAATTTTTCTTGCTGATAATAGGGAAAATCGAAAAGTCTGGTTATTGAAGTCATTATTCGAAGATTAAATTTTAACGCAAATTAAATAAAAATTAATGATAATTATTATTATTCAAAAATTAAATGGAAAATTAAGTTTAAGAAGTTGGGTTAATCTAAAAATCTCATTTAATGATAGATTCCTCTACATAGTCTTTGCTTCTTTCTCCTAAGATGAACATTTTCTTTTTTTCAAAATGGATTGAAAAATGAGCATAAGTCCATTCTTCTTTAGTATTCGTTTCTGAATGTGCCTCTCTGTTTTTATACCAAAGCGAGTAAACTGCATAATTAAACCCTTTTTGGTATTTTGGAATACCGTCTTCAAAACATTCCATTCCCCAAACGATAGTTGTTTTTGATAAATCATCCAACTGAAAAACACCAGTTCCATCTGGATTTAATTGTACAATGGGTTCCGTTCCACCTTCAGAAAGATAGGTTCCGGTTATAGGATAATCAATGGTTGTGGTAATGTAATAGCTTCCGTCTTTGGCAGTGATTTTTTCAACTTTCTGGGCATAAGAGTAAGTTACAGACAGCAATAGGGTGAAAAATAGTAAAGTTAGAGATTTCATTAGTTAGGTTATTTTATGTTTGTTGAATAGCTAAAAGTAAGAGTATGCTTTTTAGAATAGTTTTGTTTTTTTGCCTAATGGCTTGATTTTTAATAAAAAATGTAAATCTAATAAAATTAGTTATAAGAATTTATAATAAGCCTTGTAAGGTACTTTTTCTAATTAATTGAGCCGTATTTTTAGAGTTGGATTTCTTTAAAATATTTTTGCGATGCTGTTTCACGGTATTAACACTGATAAAAAGTGCATTGGCAATTTCATTGTTGTCAAAACCTTCTGCAATTAGCTTAATGATGTCAATTTCTCTTTTTGAAAATTCTGAAAAACATTGGGTATCTTCAAAAACACCAATATTCATATAGGAAGGTTCGTCCTTTAGCCCTATCATGGAATATTGATAGGTATTGTTTTTGGTCAAATGATCGATTCTGGTATGAATATTCAGTGATTTTCCAAATCCGCCTTTTGGATCTAAAGTAAGTATTATGGCTTGATGATTGAGCATGCAATACTCCCCATTTTTCATTCGACTTCTAAAACTGTAATTCATTTTATAGTTAGTCAATTTTTCCGCACCTATATTGGTATAAAAAAAATTAAGTATTGAAGCTTCGGTTTTTACTATGAAGTCAATATCGTCAGGATGTATTGTTCCAAGAATATCATTAAAACATACGGTTTCCGGGTCAAATCCATGAATATCAGTTATAGCTGGACTAATGTTAGATAAAGACATGTCATAAAAATCAATGATGTAAAAATAAAACGGACCAGTGCTTATTATAGAACTGGCAATTTCATCAAACTTTATTTGTGGTAATAAAGTGTTCTCGTTGGCTCTTTTCTGGGTGTCAATCCAAACCGAATGAAGTTTTTGTAATTCTTGGGTCATGTCTTAGGTTTTTAACATAAAATTTTGTTAAAAATACAATTATTTTTGCAATTTAATGAAATATGACTGTCCGTAACTAATACCAATCAATTATTCCAGCCACGAATTACACGAATTACCCCGAATTTCTATTTTAATTTTTAAAAAGTTGGTGAAAATTAGTGTAATTCGTGGCTAACTTTTTTAGAAATATTTCTCTTTTGTAAATTTAGTCCGCTTAGCGGACAGTCATATAATGAAAAATAAACGAGGTTTTGAAAAAGAAGGGAATAATTCTGAAATTTTTAAATTTCAGTATTGTTAATTTTTATTTAGTAACAAAAAAAGCGTTCACCATTAGCGAACGCTTTTATAAATTTCAAATAAATTTTTTATCCATCCATTTTCTGGCATTGACAAACGCTTCATGCCAAGGCGAAACTTCTTCGTCCCGGTCTTTTGGATAATGTGCCCAGTTCCATTGGAACGTGGAACGCTCGGTATTTGGTATCATCACAAGTGATAAAATCACTTTTTAGTATCCAGTTTTTTTATAAGGTTATCTAAATCTGAAATATAATTCTTGTCTTGTTCGATTCTGAAAAAATCATATTCTTGGTGTGCTTTTTCGACTGCTTTGTCATGGGAAATTTTTCCTGCATTTGGTAAAATATCCAGGCTATTACTGTCGAGGAATTTATTGGTACGTTCCAGCCAATCTTTCATGTGTAATAGTTTACTACGACGGGCTTGAAACTCTGCTAAATCTAAAAACGCACTTACCAAAAGATTCAGGTCTCCAATTTCAGGTTCTGATAAATAATTCTTTGCGATAGTGACATCACTTTTCAAAATTTTTCCCTGTGGTGCATTTTTCCAAGTAGAAAGTCCCATGAAATCTTTGTTTCTGTCTACTCTGTCATAAATAATTTCGGCTGCCGTTTTTCCAGTAATGGCAAAATGCAATTTGTTTTGCACCATTTTGTAAAACAGTTTGGTTTCTTCAGCATTTATGGAATAATCGGCACTACATTGTTCAAATATATCCCCCAATTTTTGATACATTCGACGCTCACTGGTGCGAATTTCACGAATTCGCTCCAATAATTCATCAAAATAATCTTTGCCAAAAGGTTTACCATTTTTGAGCATATCATCATTCAAGACAAAACCTTTGATGATATATTCTTTTAAAGTTTGTGTAGCCCAAATTCTGAATTGTGTAGCTTGCTTTGAGTTTACACGGTAACCGACGGCAATAATTGCATCGAGGTTGTAGAATTTTGTTTGATAGGTTTTGCCGTCTTCGGCAGTATGTGCAATTTTTGCACTAACTGAATTTTCAGTTAATTCACTTGTTTGAAAAATATTTTTCAAATGTTTTGTAACAACCGTTCTGTCCACTCCAAAAAGCTCCGCTAATTTTAGTTGGTTTAACCAAAAGGTTTCTTTATTAAAAAGAACTTCTATCCTAACATTTGCTGTAGGGGTATTGTAAAATATTATGTTATTGGATTGGTTGTCTTCCATTTGATTTTAATATTGGCTTGAGTTTATAAAATTAGAAATTTATTTCATAGATCTTGAGTTGTTTCCATTTTGGAAATAGCTGAATTTTATATTGAACTGTTTCCAAAATGGAAATAATTGTATCTATAAAATATTTTAGGACTTAAAAATACAATTTTTGCGCAAAATAAAAGCGCTCCTTTTCGGGAACGCTTTCAATATAGTAAAACAAAAAATTACTTTTTATCCATCCATTTTCTGGCATTGACAAAAGCTTCATGCCAAGGCGAAACTTCATCGTCTCTGTCTTTTGGATAATGTGCCCAGTTCCATTGGAACGTGGAACGCTCAATATGTGGCATCATTACCAAGTGACGTCCTGTTTTGTCGCAAAGCATCGCAACGTCAAAATGAGAACCGTTTGGATTAGCAGGATAGCCTTCATAGGCATATTTAGAAACAATATTATAATTTTCTTCACCCATTGGTAAGTCAAATTTTCCTTCGCCATGCGAAACCCAAACTCCTAGTGTACTTCCAGCTAATGAAGAAAGCATCACCGAATTGTTTTCTTGTACCGTTACCGATGTAAAAATACTTTCGTGTTTGTTACTTTCGTTGTGCAACATTTTTCCGTGTACTTCATGCTCCGGATTAATCACTTCCAATTCCATAAACAATTGGCAACCATTACAGATTCCAACAGACAACGTATCTTCTCTTTTGAAGAAATTGTCTAAAGCTGTTTTTGCTTTTTCATTGTATAAAAATGCTCCAGCCCAACCTTTGGCAGAACCTAAAACATCTGAATTTGAGAATCCGCCAACAGCCCCGATAAACTGAATGTCTTCCAAAGTTTCACGTCCCGAAATCAAGTCGGTCATGTGAACATCTTTTACATCAAACCCGGCTAAGTACATGGCATTCGCCATTTCACGTTCGGAATTACTTCCTTTTTCACGAATAATTGCTGCTTTTGGACGCGGTTTTGAGTTGTCGATAACTGGTTTTTTTCCTGTAAAATGCGTTGGAAAAGTATAGTGTAAAGCTTGATTTTTATAATTGTCGAAACGCTGTTGTGCTGTTCCGTTCTTCGATTGTTTTTGGTCTAATAAAAATGAAGTTTTGTACCAAACATCTCTGTATTTGGCAATGTCTAATTTACAAGGTCCAAAGTCTAATGTTGCTTCGTTCGTAGCAGTTCCTAATTTGTAAAAAGCAACATTATTTGCTTTTAATTTAGATTTAACTTCAGCATCCGATTTTGCTTGAAACACGATTCCAATATTTTCTGCAAAAAGATATTTGATAATGTCTTTTTCTTCGAAAACAGAGAAATCTATTTTAGCTCCCAAATTCACATCGGCAAAACACATTTCCAATAAAGTAGTAATTAAACCACCACTTCCAATATCGTGTCCAGCAAGGATATTATTATCTAGAATTAATTCTTGTATTGTATTGAAAGCTCTTTTGAAAAATGCAGCGTCTTTAATAGTTGGGACTTCATTTCCAATAGTATTCAACGTTTGTGCAAACGAAGAACCGCCTAATTTGAAATCATCTTGTGACAAATTGATGTAATAAATAGAACCGCCGTCTTTTTGTAGAACGGGTTCCACTACTTTTCTAATGTCGGTACAATTTCCACCTGCTGAAATAATTACCGTTCCCGGTGCGATTACTTCTTCATTTGGATATTTTTGTTTCATTGAAAGGGAATCTTTTCCGGTTGGAATATTGATTCCCAATTCGATTGCGAAATCCGAACAACCTTGCACAGCTGCGTACAAACGCGCATCTTCCCCTTCGTTTTTGCAAGCCCACATCCAGTTAGCAGAAAGAGAAATTCCATCCAAACCATCTTTAATAGGCGCCCAAACAATATTCGATAATGCTTCTGCAATGGCCGTTCTGCTTCCCGCAACAGGGTCAATTAATGCTGCAACAGGAGAGTGACCAATCGAAGTTGCAATTCCTTCTATTCCTTGGTAATCCAAAGCCATTACACCACAGTTGTTCAATGGCAATTGCAATGGACCGGCACATTGTTGTTTGGCAACTTTACCACCAACACAACGGTCCACTTTGTTTGTTAACCAGTCTTTACAAGCTACAGCTTCTAATTGAAGTACTTGCTCTAAGTAAGTTGAGATATTTTTTACAGTATAGTCTAAATTAGCATAGTTTCTTTCAATAGTTTTGTCCGTCATGACCACTTTTGGAGAACTTCCAAAAAAGTCTTCCAAGGCAAAATCCATTGGTTTGGCACCTGTTGATTTTGATTCGAAAGTAAAACGGTGATCTCCGGTTACATCTCCCACTTGATACATCGGTGAACGCTCCCGGTTGGCAATTTTTTGCAATAAATCGATGTTTTCCTTACCAATAACCAATCCCATTCTTTCTTGGGATTCGTTACCGATTATTTCTTTTGCCGAAAGGGTAGGATCTCCCACAGGCAATTTGTCTAAATCAATTAATCCACCGGTATCTTCCACCAATTCCGAAAGACAGTTTAAATGCCCCCCAGCTCCGTGATCGTGAATAGAGACAATTGGATTGATATCGCTTTCTACCAAACCACGAATGGCATTGGCGGCACGTTTTTGCATTTCCGGGTTTGAACGTTGGATTGCGTTCAATTCAATTCCAGAACTGAAAGCGCCTGTGTCTGCTGAAGAAACTGCAGCTCCACCCATTCCGATTCTGTAATTTTCACCACCAAGGATAACAATTTTATCTCCAGTTTGTGGTTTTTTCTTAATCGCCTGATCCAATTTTCCGTAACCAATTCCACCCGCTTGCATAATCACTTTGTCGAAACCTAATTTGCGTGCGTTTTCTTCGTGTTCGAAAGTCAGGATAGAACCTGTAATTAACGGTTGCCCAAATTTATTTCCAAAATCAGAAGCTCCGTTTGACGCTTTGATCAAAATATCCATTGGGGTTTGATACAACCATTTTCTTTCGGTCATGCCGTTTTCCCATGGTCTGTTTGCTGATAGACGAGAGTATGACGTCATGTAAACAGCTGTTCCTGCCATTGGCAACGAACCTTGTCCACCTGCTAAACGGTCCCTGATTTCTCCACCAGAACCTGTTGCAGCTCCGTTGAAAGGCTCTACCGTTGTTGGGAAATTATGTGTTTCTGCTTTTAATGAAATAACCGAATCAAATTCTTTTACTTCATAAAAATCAGGTTTATCAGCACTTTTTGGAGCAAATTGTTGTACACGCGGCCCTTTTACAAAAGCAACGTTATCTTTGTAAGCCGAAACAATACCGTTCGGGTTTTCCTGAGATGTTTTTTTGATTAATTTGAATAAAGAAGATTCTTTTTCTTCTCCGTCAATTATAAAAGTTCCGTTGAAAATCTTGTGACGACAGTGTTCTGAATTGGCCTGTGAGAAACCAAAAATTTCAGAATCCGTTAGTTTTCGTCCTAATTTAATCGCTAAATTATCCAAATATTCTACTTCTTCCGGACTTAAAGACAATCCTTCTTTTTTATTGTAGGCAGCAATGTCATCGATATCTAAAATAGCTTCCGGAAGTACGTTGATAGTGAAAATATCTTGATTTAATTCAGCATATTTTTGCGAAAGCATGGGGTCAAAATCAGAAAAATCAGCTGTTGCTTTGTGAAATTCCTCGATTCTAATGATTCCGGAAATTCCCATATTTTGGGTGATTTCCACTGCATTGGTACTCCAAGGCGTTATCATAGTGGCGCGAGGACCAACAAAAAAATCCGTCAATACGGATTTTTCTATTTTATAGGAGTTGGCAAAAAGCCAGTTGAGTTTTGAAATGTCTTGAGCCGAAATTTCGTTTTTCGTTTGTACTGCAAAAACAGTTTTGCTTTGGTTTTCAAAGAAATGGATCATTGTTTTTTAGTTTGTTGTATTGTGATGCAAATTTAGTTTAAATAAATAGTACGAGCAAATGTGAAAAGCAAAGACTTTGAAAAATTAAACGAGTAAAAAGTATAACATGAATTTCACGAATTAACACAAATTATTTTTTGACACTTTCTAATGCTTTGAAATCATGATTTTTTTACAAACTTATATTTTCTTCAATATCTTATATGGTGAAAAAGTATATTAAATGAGTTGACCATATAAGAAATATAAGAGCATATCAGAGAAAAAAGGAAACTAATTTGTTTTATGACAAAAGTGTTTCAAAAGCCTCTGGACGTGGTAAAAAAATCTTGTTAGAATGAAATTATTTATGGAATGGTTTGTTTTGATACGCCCCTAAATCAGGAGGTAAAGTTCTTGTGTTTCCTATAACATCCAACGGAATCAGATATGCCGAATTCCCTTTTGCGAAAGCGGCGGAAGTCTCGTCAATATTGAATTTATTTTGGGAAACATTCAGGAATTTAGGATCTTTATTTAAAAGAATTGCATTGTAATGTGCTGCATCCGTTTCAAATTGATAATCTGGATTTGTGGTAAATTGGTTGGAAAGATTATCAAATTTAAGCAGGCAATTATTGAATTGGAATGCAAATGTAGCGCCTGTTTTTTTGTTTAAAATCATTTCGTTGGAGTACGAGCCGTAGATAATACAATTATTGAATGTTGCTTCGGTCAAATCTTTCACTTCCGGAACGGCTCCCAAAATGTAATTACTCACCAAAACCGCCACTTGTTCTGAGCTGTTCCAGTTGTTGTTGAAAGTACAATGGGTAAATTTATAATTCCCGCCGTACGAACAGGCTAAACTGGCTTGTCCTGCATTATTGATAACCATATTTTCGCCATTGATTTTTGCGGTCTGCGCCAAAATGCCATAATTGGCCGAATTATAGATTTGCGTATTTTTTATAGTTGTAGTCGTTCCGTTATTGTTTTGAATCAGTAATCCTATAGTTCCATTTTTGATGGTAGCATGATTCAATTGATTATTGGTGCTGCCATTCGTAAGCCATATTGTTCCCCATTGTCCCGGAACATTTGAATATTCGGGTTCTAATCTATCGCCTTCAAATATGACTTCTTTTTCCAGTTTATCCGTTGTAGATGTTGCTCCATTTATATGTATCGATGCATTATTAGATACAATAAGACCTGAATTCGCATGAAAATGAACTCTGGCTCCCGCATCAAAAGTTGCCGTTTTTCCTGAAGGAACGGCAGCGTAACCATAAATAACATACGGTTTTTTATTGGAAAACTGCAATTCATTGCCATTTACGGGGTCATTTTCATCGAGATAAAAACCATCAATTTTTTCATCTCCAATAGGAAGTGTTTCGGTAGTTCCATCCGTAAAACGTTTTGGATACAGAAAAACAGCATCTTGAATGAGTGTTACCAATTCTACTTTTTGTAAATTTTTGCCACTATCAAACTGAATTTGGTCGGTGTACAAAAAGGCGGTTGGGTTGGCATCAGCAATATTGACGGTGGTTTCTATGAAAATATACAAACTGTCTTTCGCTAAAAGATCCACGTTACTGAATATTTTTCCGTCGGTTCCCGTCATTCCATCGACCGTCATTCGGTATTTAGAACTCAATCCTTTTCCTAATTTTATGGTTGGAATGGTGATGTCATTTTTACTGTGATTGTAGACTTTTAGTCGGTAGGTGCTGGAACCTATGTTTGTAAAAACGGTGTCTAAGTATATGGTGTCTTTGGAAAAAACCAAATCGCCCGTGCTGGCTACGGTCTCAAAATCAGAACGACAAGCGCAAACAGACAACAATATTCCAATAAAAAATAGTAAAGTTATGGAACGCATTTCGTTAGTTTTTTTGTAAAAATAGGGATTAATTTGAAAAAAAATAACCACAAAAGTCACAAAAGGAAAAGGAAGTCATAAAAGAACGGAAAAGCAATGCCGAAAATTTAAGGTCTTTTATTGTTTTATGAAAATATTTAAGAATTAATCATTACAATCTTTTGTTTTTGAAAAGTAATAAGAAGCTTTTGTGCCTTTTGTGGTGAAAAACCAAATTATTCTATAGTGACGAAAAATATATATAGTAGTCTGTCGTTTTTTGGTTTAAACATAAGCATACTATTTATACTTTTACAAAAAAATAAAAATGACTTTCGACAAAGAAAAAATCCTTCAATATTGCAATGAAATCTCAGAAAATACATTGATGAGAACCCTGAATATTGTATATACTGATGCAGGAGAAGACTATTTAGTGGCAACAATGCCAGTAAATCCATCGGTGCATCAACCTATGGGATTATTACACGGAGGCGCTTCGGTGGCTTTGGCCGAAAGTGTGGGAAGTGCGGCATCGATGTTATATGTAAATTCAGAACACAGTGAAGTGCGCGGAATTGAAATATCGGCAAATCATTTGAAAGCAAAACGGGACGGAATCGTAACGGCAACTGCAAGAATCATACACAAGGGAAGAAGTATTCATCTTTGGGAAATACGAATTACGGATGAAAAGGATAATTTGATTTCGCTTTGTAAATTGACGAATATGGTTTTGCCAAAGAGAAAAAGTGAAGACAAATAATGGAAGCAATTTTAGATAAAGCCAAAAATCAATTGGAGCAAAGTTTACCTTTTGTATTGTATTGCAAACCCAATTCGGATATGGTAATCGGACTTTTTCAGCAAAATGATGAATTGTATAAAGTTGAAGATTTTACCGAAAAAGGCTTTGCTTTTGTGTCTTTTGATGGCAATCAAACCTATTTGATTCCTGAAAACCAATCTGAAATAGTTGGTGTTATTTGGGACAAAAAAAAAGTTGACGTTCTTGAAAGGGAATTTAAGGAACCAAATGGAGCAACCAAAAATAATTTTGAAAGATTGGTTGCCAAAGGAATTCAAGCCATTGAAAATGACGAATTCAAGAAAGTGGTTTTATCCCGAAAAGAAACAGTTGATTTGGTTGATTTCGATTTGGTTACGACCTTCGAAAAGTTGGTTCAGTTGTATCCCGCTACTTTTGTGTATTGTTTTTTTCATCCAAAAGTGGGGATCTGGCTTGGTGCTACACCCGAGCAATTGTTAAAAGCCAATGTGAATGTATTTGAGACAATGGCTTTGGCGGGAACTCAAAAGGATAACGGCTCGGGGGAAATAGTTTGGGATAAAAAAGAGAAGGAAGAACAGCAATATGTTACGGATTATATAGTTTCAGCCTTGCAAGGCGTGGCTTTGGAAGTTTCGGTTACCAAACCCTACAGTGTCAAAGCGGGAAGTATTTGGCATATAAAAACGGATATATGGGGGGTATTGAATTCGAACTCCAGTTTGCAGCAAGTAATCAATTTATTGCATCCCACGCCAGCAGTTTGTGGTTTGCCAAAAGATCAATCCAAAGCTTTTATTTTGGAAAATGAAAATTACGGCAGGAGTTTTTATACCGGTTTTTTGGGGGAATTGAATAGCAGTTTTGCAACAGATTCGGTAAGCTCTAATTTGTTTGTAAATTTGCGCTGTATGCAAATTGTAGATTCTCAAGCGTATTTGTATATGGGTTGCGGCATCACAAAAGACAGTATTCCGGAAAAGGAGTGGAGCGAAAGCATCAATAAATCAATGACGATGAAAAGGGTTTTAGATTTCAGATAAAAGATTTAAAATTTTAGGTCTACAGGAACTTTAAACATTAAACTAAAAAAACATTAAACAAAATTTAGATGAAATTAGACATACTTGCTTTTGGAGCACATCCGGATGATGTGGAATTAGGTTGTGCAGGAACTATTTTAAAAGAAATTTCGTTAGGGAAAACCGTTGGAATCGTTGATTTGACCCGCGGTGAATTAGGAACGCGTGGTTCTGCTGAAATTAGAGATAAGGAAGCAAATGCAGCCGCAAAAATTCTAGGCGTTTCAGTACGTGAAAATCTGGAAATGCGAGATGGTTTTTTTGTCAATGACGAAAAACACCAGTTGGAAATCATAAAAATGATTCGCAAGTATCAACCGGAAATTGTGTTGTGTAATGCGATTGATGACCGTCATATTGATCATGCAAAGGGAAGTAAGTTGGTTTCGGATGCTTGCTTTTTATCGGGATTGAGAAAAATAGAAACTGTAGTTGATGGCGAAAAGCAAACTGCCTGGAGACCAAAATTAGTCTATCATTATATCCAGTGGAAAAATATAGAACCTGATTTTGTGGTCGATATTACGGGCTTTACCGATAAAAAAATCGAATCTATTTTGGCTTACGGCTCCCAGTTTTACGATAAAAACTCAAATGAACCAGTAACGCCTATAACTTCTAAAAACTTCTTGGAAAGCCTAAATTATCGCTCACAGGATTTAGGAAGGCTTACCGGACTAGATTATGCCGAAGGTTTTACGGTAGAAAGATATTTGGCAGTCAATAGCTTAGGAGATTTGATATAATTTTGCTGTAATTTTTTAAAAAAATTATTTGCAAAAGTAAACTTATGTTGTATATTTGCAACCGCTAAGCAAATGGTGGTTGTAGCTCAGCTGGTTAGAGCATCGGTTTGTGGTACCGAGGGTCGCCGGTTCGAACCCGGTCATCCACCCAAAAGGCAAAAGCCTCGAAGAAATTCGGGGCTTTTTTTGTGGAATAAACTTTCGTGGGATTGCTCGATTTTATTTATTGGCTTGAATATTGTAAAAGAGAAAGCGTATAGTATAAATTAGCGTGATTGAAGAAGTCGTTTAGGTTTTTATAATCGAAGAAATGTTTCTGAGAAATTAAATAGCGAATACTTGTGCGAAGGGTTTTTAAGTGGGCACAAGGCAATTAGTGAGAAATATAAATTGAAAATTAATTTTAGGAATTGACTGTTTCGTAGTAAGATATTTACGTTTGGGGGATTATTTTTCATTTTTCATTATTCATATATCCTTTTGTATATCTTTGAACACATTCACGCCTGATTTTCAAATACTATTTTTACATTCAAAATTTTTAAATATCATTTAACTCTCCAAATGGAAAACGAGCAAATTAATTCTAAAATTCTTAAAAGTAATTACATTCCAACTGCTGAGTTTTATAGCCAGATCATAGACAGTTTACAAGATTACTCCATTTTTACTATTGATAATGAATTTGTAATCAACAGCTGGAGTTCAGGGGCAACAAAAATTTTTGGTTATGAACCGGATGAAATTATTGGAAAACATTTTGATATAATTTTTACAGCAGAAGATATAAAAAATGGTATTCCTAAAAATGAAATTGAAACTGCGTTAAAAGAGGGAAGAGCAACGGATAATAGATGGCATATTTGCAAAGACAAAAGTGAATTTTATGCCTATGGTTTAGTTTTTCCACTTACAGGAATTGATGGAGAGCTGTTAGGATATGTTAAAATTCTACGCGACTTAACGGAAAGAAAAAAATCAGAAGATGCGATAAAAAATTATGTAAAAGAACTGGAAGATCTGAACACTCATAAGGAAAGCGTTCTTGCTATACTTTCGCATGATTTGAGAAGCCCATTATCCAGTATTATAGCTACTGCAGGATATTTGAAATCAAATTTTGAAAGGATGGAGCCAAATACAGTTAAAGAAATGCTTGAGCTCCTTTACAAAGCATCAATTGATGAATTGAATATGTTAGACTACCTAGTGGAATGGGCAAGAATAAAATACGCAGCAGAAGTATTTTCTCCAAGAAAAATTGAACTGGTCCAGTATGTCCAAAAAGTTTTCGACACTTTAAATGATACAGCTTCTTTAAATACAATAAATCTTCATCATGAAATTGATGAGAATACTAAAGTCTTTGCTGATGGAAAAATGTTACTTTCCGTTATTCAGAATATAGTTTCGAATGCTATTAAACATTCACGACCTGGAGGGGAAATTATGGTTTCAGCAAAAACTAAAGATGATAAAATAATAGTTCAGATAAAAGATTCCGGTGTTGGTATGTCAAAAGAAATTCAAGACAAACTTTTTACGCCACAAATGAATATTCTTTCAAAAGCTAGAATAGAAAATAAGGGTGCCGGGATTGGATTATTGTTAGTAAAAGGGTTTTTAGAAAAAAATGGTGGTGAAATATGGGTAGAAAGTATAGAAGGCGAAGGTTCTTCTTTTTATTTTACATTGCCAATGGAGAAACCATTATACAAAATAGATAGCGCAGATAAAATTGAGTTTGATGAAACCGCTTAAATAATGATTCTAAAGTTGAAACATAAAGTATGCAACAGCTAGTAAAATTAAAGAAAAGATAACTTTAAAGTCCACATAAGTGGGCTTTTTTTGTGGAGTAAATTCTCGTGAGAACAATTATCTCTTGAGTGTTTTTGGGTTTAATTGCTATTTTGAGGATTGTAAATAATAGCATAAATTAGCAGTACTTAAAAGCTGTTGTTAGTTTGTATCTGATATAAATTCAGTTGTTTATGGGTAAAAAATAAAAGGGACACTAATTATAAAATTAAGAAATATGCCTCAAGACATTTCACCAATTATAGAGCCTGATGAACTAATAGCACTGAATCAGACAAGTGAATTAATTCTTATTGATGCCAGTAACGGTAGTGGTGTTAAAGAAAATTATGGTGCCGAACATTTAGAAGGCGCTTTGTATGTTGATTTAAATACGCAGTTAGCCAATATAAACGCAGATGTATCCATAGGAGGCAGGCATCCTTTGCCCACACTTGAACAATTTTCTGAAACTTTAACGAGTCTTGGTATAACGCCTACGAGTCATGTAGTGGTTTATGATGATAAAAATGGTTCTAACGCAGCTGCACGGTTTTGGTGGATGCTAAAATCTGTTGGACATAACAAAGTTCAAGTGCTAGATGGCGGATTGCAAGCGGCTATTAAAGCTGGATTTCCAACAAGCTCAAAAACAGAAATCCCCTTGAAAAAGGAACCGTATAAAATTGAAAAATGGTTGTTGCCGTTAGCTGATATTTACGAAATTGATAAAGTGTCACAAGATGCTGATTTTCTTGTTGTAGATGTTCGTGATGAGGAACGCTACAATGGAGAAAAAGAACCTATCGATTTAGTTGCCGGTCATATTCCGGGAGCCATAAACATTCCTTTTACCACTAATTTAGATTCTAATGGGCTTTTCTTATCGCCTGAGGAACTTAAGGGTAAGTATTTAAAAGAATTTGAGGATAGAGAAGCTGGAAATGTTATTGTGCATTGTGGTTCCGGTGTAACAGCCTGTCATACTCTTTTGGCAATTGCTTATGCAGGTCTTGAAATCCCAAAATTGTATGTTGGATCTTGGAGCGAGTGGTCCAGAAACAATCGGCCGATAGCAACTTCGAAGAAAAAGTAGCCGTTACTGTCTTGATATATAATTGTCTTGAAGAAATTCGGGACTTTTTTTGGAATACATAAACAAAAGAAGAGCTTTGGATTCCTTCAAAGCTCTTGTTGTATCGGGTTTGCACAAGGGATAGCAGTGGAAATCCTTTTTTGTGTCGTTGCGAGGAATGAGCAATCTCACAAAAAAGATTGCAACGTATAGCCCGACCCGCTTTTTTTCAGCGGGATGTGCCCTAATGTTGAATCTATTTTTTATCTACTACTGGACGATTTTCTCTGTTTGACAATTCCCAAGCAATTACAAAAGCAAGTTGGGTTCTTTTTGTCAAAGCATCAAATTCTATTTTCTCGACTTCATCCGTTTTTTGATGGTAATCAGCGTGAACGCCATTGAAAAGGAATACTGCCGGAATACCATGTTTGGCAAAATTATAATGATCAGAACGCTCATAAAAATGATTTGGGTCTTTAGGGTCGTTGTATTTATAATCTAAATCCATTTTGGTATACTTAGCGTTTGCTATCTTACAAATGTTATCTAAATCAGTTGATAAACGATCCGAGCCAATTAAATACAGATAATTGTTGGTATTCGCATGAGCCTCGTCACGACGGCCAATCATATCAATGTTGATGTCAGTAATGGTGTTAGCCAAAGGGAACAAAGGGTTTTCTGAGTAGAATCGGGAACCGTGTAAGCCATGCTCTTCACCAGTTGCGTGAAAAAACATAATAGAACGTTTTGGTCCATGGCCCTCTCTTTTTGCAATTTCGAAAGCTTGTGCAATTTCTAATAAAGCAACTGTTCCGGAACCGTCATCGTCGGCACCGTTGTACACTTCACCATCTTTTATACCTACGTGGTCGTAATGCGCCGAAATAACCAGGATTTCGTTTGGCTTTTCGGAACCTTCGATGTAGGCCCAGACATTCTCGGAATCAGATAAGTTTTCGTTGCGTAAGGCATTCAAGAAAGCTGCGGGGATTTTTTGATAATAATCCGAAGCTCCTTTAGGAAACGGAATGTTGTTTTTCTTGTATTGATTGATAAGATAAACACCTGCTTTTTTCTGGCCTGCAGATCCTGTTTCGCGCCCTTCCATTGAATCAGCAGCAACGATGTAAAGATGTGTTTTTAAATCACTGGCCGTGATAGTATTCATGTATTTTGTAGGTTCAACATCAGCAACACTCATCTTTTGGGTAGTGCAGCTTATGTTTAAAATGAATAAGGAACTTAATAAGGTTATTTTTTTCATGTTTTTTAATGTAAATTAATAAAGGTATAAATGGCAAATAAAGTAAGAATTATAATAAGCATAATGAAATTGATGAAAAACAGGAGGATGCTTTTTATAAAGGAAACAGTTCGTGTTTCACCATAAAATCGATGATGAGCGGGGAAAAAGTAATATAGCATCCAGGAGATTCCTACGAAATTTAAGACTCCGATAATGAAATCAATACCATTCGAATCTCCAAATAAAGGAAGTATTTTAGTGAATAGAAACAGTATTAAAAATACTAACAATAAGAACGAAAAATAATGCAGTGTAAAGATGCCATGATCAAAGTAATACCAACGTTTTTTGTTATGAAAAACCCATAAGAAAAAGGCGAAAAGCGGCATGTAAATGAACAACACTTTTGAGAAATTATTGATGAACGATTCTGTGAATTTTTCAAATAGTTCCTCTTTGTTTTTGTCTTTTACCTCTTGAAATTTTCTATTGATCAAATAACTGAAATCAGATAACTTTTCAGATTCTGGCGCATGCTGTTGTATCGAATCTAATTCCTGAACGGATTTGTAGCCAAAATTTAAAAACTCCTCTTTTTTGCCAGTCTTCGCAATATTGTTTTTAATAGAATCTTTTTTTTTTGTTGAAACTTCGGCATTCAAAATGTTGTCTGAAGTTTTATTCTGGTTTTTTAAACTATCATTTATAGGGTTTGTTATTGGTTCCTTTTCATTAATGTTTACCAGACTGGATTTTTCATTTGGGAAAACGGTTATAAGAAAAAATGTTACAAAACTGATAAAAATATAAAGCCGAACGGGAGCCAAATAGGACAATCGTTTTCCGGAAAGGTATTCCTTTGTTAAAGTCGCAGGTTTGAATAAAAGATTTTTTATGGTTTTCCAAAAAGCATTTTCATAATGCGTTAAGTCTTCAAAAAAATGAATGAACAAATGATGAAATGTTTTTCGGATATCGGTATTTTCTTGCCCACAATTAGGACAGAATCTGTTTTCTACAACATATCTGCAATTTAGACAGGTCTTGTCTTTTCTTAAAACGGTTTTCCCCATAAAAACGTTTTTTAAATTATAATCGAATCTGAATTATTTTTTCAAGACTTCATTTAAGAAAATTTTTAAATGTTCGAAAGAGCGTTTAGCGGCTTTTTCATTGTAGGCGGCTCCTTTAGAATTATCATTTCCAGATTCGGGATCTGTGAAAGAGTGTACCGCATTGGCATAATAAACCATTTGCCAATCGGCTTTTGAATCTCTCATTTCCTGTTGGAAAGCAGTTACTTCTTCTTTTGGTACAAAAGGATCATCTGCACCGTGACAAGCTAAAACTTTAGCAGTAATAGGCTGGGCTGTTCTGGAAACTTCTTTGCCTAAACCCCCATGGAAGGAAACTACTCCTTTTATATTTAGGTTTCCGCGGGCTGCTTCAAGTGCTCCCGTTCCACCAAAACAAAAACCAATCACCACAATATTATCCTTATTTGCTCCAGATTTAATTAATTGTTCTAATGCCAAGGCAATTCGTTTTTGATATGCTGCGAAGTTTGTTTTGTAAAATCCTGCTTTTTGGCCGGCTTCCGCATTGTCTTTCGGGTAATTTCCTGCACCATAAATATCAGCTACAAAAACATAATACCCGAGCTTTGCTAAATTTTCTGCGGTATTTTTAGAATGGTTATCAATACCTTTCCAAGCGGGAAGTATAAGGATTCCTGGTTTTTGTAGACTTTTTTTAATAGGTTGGATTTGAAAACCATTCAAAACCTGAGTCCCATCACTATATTTTACTGGTTTCAGCTGTGCAAAAGTGCCATTTGAAAACAATACGATTCCTAAAATAAATAAGGCTATATTTTTCATAAAGTTTTATTTTTTACACAAATATCTAAATAAATTGTGATTTTTCTGTATAAATAAGCTCTTTTTGACTTTTTTACAACATTAATAGGGGTTAGTTAATTATTTGAATTATAAAGTAATGTTTCGTTTAAAGGCGCAACCCAATTCTATGATAGAATCCGTTTTTGAAATACCCGGAATATTATCAATTTTTTCATAAAGAATTTTTCTCATGTGCTCGTGGTTCTGGGCTACTATTTTGATATAAAGCGTAAAAGAACCGGTAACATAATAGCATTCCGTGATTTCAGGAATGTTTTTTAATTCCTCAATAATTCTGTTTGAATCCTGATCTTTGTTTAAGGTAATGCCCGTAAAAGAAGCCCAGTCGTACCCAATTTTTTTTTCGTTTATAATGGGTTTTATTCCTACCAGAATACCTTGTTCCGTCAATCGATTTACCCGCTGGTGAACCATGGTGTTGGATATTTTTAGAGTAGTAGCAATAGCTGAAAATGCCATACGACCATCTTTTTCTAATTCTTTAATAATATTGATATCGAATTCATCTAATACATCCATGAAATTTATTTTAAATTAAAAAGGTGTTTTTAATAGCTATAAAAGTAATTATTATTTCCCATCTGGTTGAAAGAAAAAATAAAGTGTTTTGTATTGTAAAATGACTTAATTTAGTATAAATAAAAGTGATTATTTATTTTTTAAATAAAAAATTAAGTCAAAAATATCATTTTTTATTGTAAAATAAAAAATATTCGTTATTTTTGTTTCAAAGTTTAAAAAAATAATAAGTTATGGAACAATCACATCAAGCACTTTCTTCAAAATCTGAAGCATTTATAGAAAAAGAAAATAAGTATGGCGCTCATAATTATCATCCTTTACCGGTAGTTTTAGAAAAAGGGGAAGGCGTGTATGTTTGGGACGTAAACGGAAAAAAATATTTTGATTTCTTGTCGGCTTATTCGGCAGTAAATCAAGGGCATTGTCATCCAAAAATTGTAGATGCTATGGTAAAACAAGCACAAACATTGACGTTGACTTCCCGTGCTTTTTATAACGATCAATTAGGACCTTATGAAGAATTTGTAACCAAATATTTTGGTTTCGATAAAGTTTTACCAATGAATACCGGTGCCGAAGCAGTAGAAACAGCTTTGAAACTGTGTAGAAAATGGGCGTATGAAGTAAAAGGAATTCCAGAAAACCAAGCGCAAATCATTGTTTGTGAAAATAATTTTCACGGAAGAACGACTACGATTATTTCGTTTTCGAATGATGAAAATGCACGTAAAAGTTTTGGTCCTTTCACAGCAGGATTCATCAAAATACCTTATGATGATATTGAAGCATTGGAAAACGCTTTAAAATCATCTAAAAACATCGCTGGTTTCTTAGTAGAACCTATTCAGGGAGAAGCCGGAGTTTATGTTCCAGCCGATGGCTATTTGGCGAAAGCCAAATCACTTTGCGAACAATACAATGCCTTATTCATTGCTGATGAAGTACAAACAGGAATTGCACGTACCGGAAAATTATTAGCCGTACATCATGAAAATGTTCAGCCAGACATTTTAATTTTAGGAAAAGCTATTTCGGGTGGCGTTTATCCGGTTTCGGCAGTTTTGGCCAATGATGCGATTATGAATGTCATCAAACCAGGTCAGCACGGTTCTACTTTTGGGGGAAATCCAGTTGCAGGGGCAGTTGCCATTGCAGCACTTGAAGTGGTTCGTGATGAAAATTTAGCAGAAAATGCGGCTCATTTAGGAGTTGTTTTAAGAACTGGACTTAACGAAATTGCGTCCAGAAATTCTCTAATTAAATTGGTTCGTGGTAAAGGATTGCTGAATGCGATTGTTATCGATTGTGATGAAAATTCCGATTTGGCGTGGGATATTTGTATGAAATTCAGCGAATACGGTTTATTGGCGAAACCTACACATGGCAATAAAATACGTTTGGCTCCACCATTAGTGATTACCCAAACTCAAATTCACGAGTGTCTTGCTATTATCGAAAGAGCGCTAAATGATTTCAGATAATTTAATTGTCATGGAAAAAGCAATAAAATTAATCAAAAATCGCTCTGATATTGGTGCCGGAACCAGAGGGTCAGATTTAGGGATTGATGCTATCGAAATAGCGGCTATTAATAGAGACAGCGACTATTTTAATCAATTTGAGTTTGAAGATGTGAAAACGCATAACGAATCCATTTATGATAAAAACCGAAGCACTTCTGCCAAAAGAATAGAACACGTTGTCGAGCAGTGTACCAGAGTTTGTCATGCTGTAAAGAAAAATCTGGAACGGAATTATTTTCCGATTGTTTTATCAGGAGATCATTCCTCAGCATTAGGAACTATAAGCGGTATAAAAGCAGCTTATCCGGAACAGACATTAGGAGTGATTTGGATTGACGCTCATGCTGATTTGCATTCGCCTTATACGTCTCCTTCGGGAAATATTCACGGCATGCCATTGTCGGCGGCTATTGCTGATGATAATTTAAGTTGTCAGAATAATGAAGTGCCTCCCGAAACGCAACAGCATTGGGAGGGTATGAAAAATATAGGCTGTGAAGGTGCTAAAGTGCTGGCCGAAGATATTATTTATTTTGGCGTTCGCGATACTGAAGAAGCCGAAGACAAGCAGATTGAAAAGTTGCATATCAGGAATTATAAAGTTCACGAAGTGCGTTATAGAGGACTTCAAACCTGTGTAGCTGAAGCTTTGACTAAATTATCACATTGTGATGCGATTTATATTTCTTTTGATGTGGATTCCATGGATTGTGATATGATTTCTTATGGGACGGGAACTCCGGTTCCTAAAGGATTTGATCAATACGAAGTAATTGCGATTATTAACCGGATTATCGAAAGTAAAAAGGTGGTTTGTCTCGAAGTTGTGGAAGTAAATCCGCTTTTAGACACTAAAGGAAACAAGATGGCTGAAACTGCTTTTGAGGTTTTGGAGGCTGTTACTTCAACACTTATTTTGCCTATTGAATAACATTTAAACATAGAATTAGTATAAGAAATCCCAAAATCTAGATAGATTTTGGGATTTCTCTTTTACGGATTTTACAGATTTGGCATTGCTTTGTTCGTTTTTTAATAAATAAAACGGCTTAAATCTTTCTATATTCATTTTGCATGCAATTATAGTTAATTGTTGGTTCAACTTGACATATTTACGTATATTTGCAATAAGTATTTTTACTTAGTTTTATTCAAAATTGTATGATACAAGTGGACCAAGCCTTATCGATTATTGCAGAAAATAGTTGCAAGATGCCTATTAGAAAAATTAAAGTGACCAAATCACTTGGTTTTATTTTGGCGGAAGCGATTTATTCTCCAATGGATATGCCGCCTTTCCGCCAATCAGCAATGGATGGGTATGCTTTTACGCATAGTGAATTACAACAGTTTAACGTGGTAAGCACTTCACAGGCTGGTGATTTTTCGAATAAAAAAATAAAGCAAGATCAAGCGATTCGAATATTCACGGGAGCATATGTCCCTGATAATTTGGATACGGTTGTCATGCAGGAACATACTACGGTTAAAAATAAAACGGTTGAAATTACTAAAATGCCCGCCCGTTTTGCTAATGTGAGAAACAAAGGCGAGCAAATAAAAGAAAACGAACTTGTACTTGAAAATAATACGGTGATTACTCCTGCAGCTATCGGTTTTTTAGCTTGTTTGGGAATAACGGAAATAACAGTTTATGCCAAGCCGAAAGTAGCGATTGTTGTTACCGGGAACGAATTGGTAAAAGTTGGAAAAAAATTACCAGAAGGAAAGATTTACGAAAGTAACTCGATTATGCTCGAATCAGCTTTACAGGGTATTGGGATTAAGAAAACAGAAATATTTAGGGTAAAAGATAATTTAAAAGCCACAAAAAGAGTTTTAAAAAGCTGTCTTTCTACTTTTGATGTAGTGCTTGTTTCCGGCGGAATTTCAGTTGGGGATTATGATTTTGTAAAAGAAGCGCTTTTATCAAATGGCGTGGAGGAGTTGTTTTATAAAATTAATCAAAAACCTGGGAAACCATTATTTTTTGGGAAAAAAGACAAAACGATTGTTTTTGCCTTACCTGGAAATCCAGCTTCTACTTTGACTAGTTTTTATATTTATGTTTATCCGGCACTAAAAATAAATATGGGTTTTGAAGTAATTCATTTACCAAAAATTAAAAGAAAAATCAACACTCAATTTGAAAATACATCAGGAAAAACCTTATTTTTGAAAGGGTTGTATGATGATAAAAAAGTTACCATATTAGAAAGTCAAAGTTCAGCCATGTTGAACACTTTTGCGGTAGCAAATGCCTTAATTTATTTGCCTTATGATGTGGTAAATATTGAAAAAGATCAGGAAGTAATGGTTGTACCACTTAATTAATATATTCAGATGTCAAAAATCTTGATGGTGAGTGTGAATTTGATTTTTTATTAAAAGATTAAAAGATTGAAAGATTGAAAGATTGAAAAGAATATTAAAAATTAGAAGATTTTGATGGTTACAAATAATCTTTAAATCTTAAAATAATTAAATTATTTTTTATGCAAGTATCGATTCTTTGTGGAGGAAAAAGTAGCCGAATGCAATCGGAAAAAGGCTTGGTATTATATCAAAACAAACCTTTTATCGAGCATATCATTGAAGCGGTTTTGCCAATATCGAGTAACATTCAATTGATTACCAATACAAACAATTACGATTATTTAGCATACAAGAAAATAAAAGATATAGTAGTTGATAAAGGACCTTTGGGCGGAATATATACGGCGCTGGTTCATTCAGAAACTGAAATGAATTTGATATTGAGTTGCGACATTCCATTAATTTCTACCGAAATACTATTGGAATTGATAGAAAAACATAACTCAAATTTTGATGTTTCTGTTTTTGAAGACACAGACCGGATTCATCCTTTGATAGGAATTTATTCTACAACTATACTGCCTGTTTTAAAAAAGGCAATTGATGATAATGATTTGAAAATGATGCGTTTGCTGTCAAAAGTGGCACATAAATTGATTCGAATTATTGACGAAAAACGTAATCTGTTTAAAAATATAAATTCTGTTGCCGAGTTAAACGAATTGAATACCAATTTATCCTAGTTAAAATGAAAAATTCAAATACACCAAAATTGACAATCGTAGGGGCAGGTCCCGGAGATGTAGAGTTGATCACTTTAAAAGCAATCAAAGCATTGGAAAGTGCTGATGTTGTTTTGTATGATGCGCTTGTAAATTCAGCCTTGTTGCAGTATGCGACCCATGCAGAAATCATTTTTGTTGGAAAGCGTTTTGGTTGTCACGCTTACAGTCAAGATCAAATTAATGAATTGATTGTATCAATGGCAAAGCGTTTTGGTCATGTCGTTCGATTGAAAGGCGGGGATCCATTTGTTTTTGGAAGAGGAAGCGAAGAGATCGAATATGCTCAAAAATTTGATTTAGAAACCGCTATTGTTCCTGGAATTTCATCTGCTTTAGGTGTGCCGGCGTCTAATGGAATAAGTCTGACACAAAGAAGAGTAGCCGAAAGTTTTTGGGTAATTACCGGAACTACTTCGAATCATAAATTATCTAAAGACGTATCTTTGGCTTCTCAATCATCAGCCACCGTGGTTATTTTGATGGGAATGAATAAATTGGACGAAATTATTTCGATTTATCAAAACAACAGAACCGATGATTTGCCGGTTGCCATCATTCAAAATGGAACAAAAGACACGGAGAAAAAAGTGGTTGGAACCATAAGTTCTATTACGAAATTAGTGGAAGAGCAACAACTCTCCTCTCCAGCAATTATTGTCATTGGTGAGGTGGTGAGAAATGCTTCAAAATTAACGACTTATTTTCAAGAAGAATTTTCAGAAGATGAGTTCATTTTTCAAAACTTAAATTTAACGGCATGATCGCAGTAAAATATTTTGGCGCCATAGCTGAAAAAACTAGAAGTCAAGGAGAAGAAATTTCTTTTTCTGATTTACCTTTACATCAATTATTAGCATCATTAGAACAAAAGTACCAATTGAGTCAACTTTCTTTTAGTGTTGCAATTAATCAAAAGATAGTACAGGATACAGCAAATTATATTCTGAAAAGCAATGATATTGTTGCTTTATTACCACCATTTGCTGGAGGATAAATTATAAATTTTCTACTGAATTATGGAAACAGCACGATACAACCGACAAATTATACTTCCTGAAGTAGGCATTAATGGGCAACAAAAACTGCAACAAGCCAAAGTCTTGATCATTGGTGCCGGCGGATTGGGTGCGGCTGTTTTACCTTATTTAGCCGCAGCCGGTATTGGCGAAATTGGTATTATTGACGATGATAGAATTGAAGTGACCAATTTGCAACGCCAGGTAATTTATAAAAGCAGTTCGGTAGGGAAAAGTAAAGTTCTTGAGGCCAAAGAAATGGCTTTGGGACTCAATCCTTCGATAAAAATCAAGGCTATCACCGAAAAATTAGACTCTAAAAATGCAATTTCTTTATTCGAGCAATATGACATTATGGTTGATGCCACGGATAATCTGAATACCAAATATTTGATTAATGATGCGTGTTGCGTAACCAACAAACCGTTTGTTTACGGTTCCATTTATAAATTTGAAGGGCAGGTTTCTATTTTTAATTATGAAAATGGACCTACGTACCGCTGTTTATTTCCTGAGGAGGCCAATGACGTTAGGAACTGTAATGATGCGGGGGTTATGGGAATATCGGTGGGAATCATCGGTATGTTTCAAGCGAATGAAGTATTGAAAATGGTTTTGGGAATAGGGGAGTTGTTGTCTGGTAAATTATTGGTTTATAATATGTTGAATAACGAACAACAGAAGTTTGATTTTTCAAAAACAGACACAAATACTATCAATACTGTAGCTTTCGAAAATAAATATACCTCAGTTGAAAGTACAACTATTGAAATCGGTGCTGCTCTTGCATTGGAACAAATAAATAATCCGGAAGTTGTTTTTCTGGATGTTCGAAATTCAGATGAATATCCAAAAATAACAATCAAAAATGGGCTTCAAATTCCGTTAGACCGTTTAGAAGCAGCTTTGCATCAACTGGATGCTAATGCATCATTGTTTGTTTTTTGCCAATCCGGAATCAGAAGTGAAAAAGCAGTTGAAATTCTTATAAATAATAATTTTAAGAATGCTAAAAGTATTATCGGTGGCGCTAAAGCATTAGATAAAATACTGCATAAAGGAACGGTTTCTGTTTCCTAAAATATAAAATAATATGACTATCCGTATAAATAATACTAAAGAAAAATTTCGCCACGAATTCCACAAATTTGACACGAATTAGTGTTTGATTTTTTATTTCAATATGAAAATTCGTGACAAATTTGTGGAATTCGTGGCTAAAAAAAAACTATAGTCCGCTTAGCGGACATTCATAAAAATAACTATCATGAGTAAGAAAACTGTTTTCATTCAGGGACCCATTTCTTCGGAATTTATAGGGCAGTCGATTGCGAAACACCAATCAAAAAAGACTATTGGTGCGCACAATATTTTTTTGGGTCAAGTCAGAGCCGATGAAATTGATGGTAAAACCGTAGCTGCAATTGATTACACCGCTTACGAAGAAATGGCAGACGAAGCTATGACGTTGATAAGAGAGAAAGCTTTCGCACAATTCGATTTGATTTGCATGCACATTTATCACAGTTTGGGTGTCGTTAAAGCAGGAGAAATCTGTTTGTTTGTCTTTGTTTCGGCAACCAGAAGAAAGCAAGTGTATGAAGCCACGGAAGCGATTGTGAATTGGATTAAAACAGATGTGCCTATTTTTGGTAAAGAAATATTTGAAAACAGTACTTTTACCTGGAAGAAAAACACGTTATAAATGGTTGATATCACACATAAAATAAGTACGCTCCGAACAGCAACAGCAAAGGCAACAGTAGTTGTGAGTCTTCAGGCCACAATTGATGCCGTTGTAAATAATCTGGTTCCAAAAGGAAACGTACTGGAAATGGCAAAAACGGCAGGTCTATTTGCAGTGAAAAATACCCATTTATCCATTCCTGATTGCCATCCTATTCCAATTGAATTTACATCGGTGGAATATGAAATCAACGAATTAAGTATTGATATTATCTTCAAAGTAAAAACGGTTTATAAAACCGGAGTTGAGGTCGAGGCGATGCACGGTGCTTCGATTGTGGCGCTTACGATGTACGATATGCTTAAACCAATTGACAAAAATATAGAAATTTCCACGATTAAATTAATCAATAAAGAAGGTGGAAAATCGTCTTTCAAAAATAGATTTCCATCCGCAATTAAAGCGGCGGTTTTTGTTTGTTCCGATTCTATTTTTGCAGGAGACAAACAAGACCGTTCCGGTAAAATAATCGTTGAAAAACTGGAAGTTTGCGGAGTCGAAACTACGCATTACGAAATCATACCTGATGAAATTGATGTGATTCAAGAGCGAACTAAAGCTTTCGCAAAAGAAAATCAATTAATCATTTTTACTGGTGGAACAGGGCTTTCGCCAAGAGATGTTACACCACAAGCATTGGAACCGTTATTAGAAACCAGAATTCCAGGAATTGAGGAAGCCGTTCGCAATTATGGGCAACAACGCATGCCGTATTCGATGCTTTCCAGAACAGTCGCGGGAACTTTAGGAAATTCGTTGGTATTGGCTTTACCGGGTTCAACCAATGGCGCAAAAGAATCCATGGATGCCATATTTCCTCATGTGCTGCATGTTTTTCATATTTTAAAAGGTAAAAATCATGACACCAAATAATGCTGTTTTAACGGATGATTTTGGACGTAAACACAACTATTTGCGTATTTCCTTAATTGAGAAGTGCAATTTGCGTTGTACCTATTGCATGCCAGCCGATGGAATTGTATTAAGTCCAAAGGCGAGCCTGATGACGGCTGACGAAATTCACGCCATCGCCCAAACATTCGTCAATAATGGTGTTGATAAAATAAGACTTACCGGCGGAGAACCGTTGTTAAGAAAAGATTTTCCTGAAATAATAGCCAAACTGGCTGCGCTTCAAACCGAGATTTCCATTACTACAAACGGAATTCTGATTAACAAACATATTGCTATTTTAAAGCAATTTAACGTCAAAAAAATCAACTTGAGTTTAGATACTTTGGTGGCTTCAAAATTCCATTCCATTACACTTAGAAACCAGTTTCAGAGTGTAATTGATAATTTACACTTATTACTGAATAATGATTTCAAAATCAAAGTAAATGTGGTTTTGATCAAAGGGTTCAATGACGATGAAATCATTGATTTTATTAAACTCACCGAGTTTTTACCGATTTCGATTCGGTTTATAGAATTCATGCCTTTTGCAGGAAATGAGTGGGACAGAAGCAAAATGGTTTCTCAAAATGAAATTCTGGATCAGGTGCAACATCATTTCTCTGAATCGGATTTAGAGAAATTGGAAGACGATAAAAACTTTACCGCTAGGGAATTCAAAATAAAGAACTATTTGGGAAGCTTTGGTATCATCAGTTCGATAACCAATCCTTTTTGTGATGGCTGTAATAGAATTCGCCTTACGGCCAATGGAAAAATAAAAAACTGTCTGTTCTCCAACTCCGAAACAGATTTACTGACACCTTTCAGAAATGGCGAAGCGATAGAAGACTTGATTGCTTTTGCCATTAAAAACAAAAAGAAAGTAAGAGCAGGAATGACTACTATCGAGGACGTAAACAATCCCGCTTTGAATCAAGATAACCGCAGCATGATTGCTATTGGCGGTTAATATCCCACTTTTTTTTAGGAGCTAATCCCGTCATTCATTACAACCCATTTGGTCTCAAACCCTTTTTCTAGGCGCCGGCAGGAGCTTCTCCCGAAGTGTCCTATCGTGTGGACACATCTTTATGTAAATTCCACCCCTCGGTCAACGATTTAAAGCTTTTTAAACCCAACCATAG
>NZ_VJZP01000015.1 GCF_007097265.1 Flavobacterium gawalongense
TGGTAAAAAACATCCCGTACTATAATCCAGAAAATTATTTATATTTAGATGAAAAAAGAAAACTAGGAATTGTAAAAAGAATTAGAAAACAAGTTTCTAAATTCAATCTAAAGTCAGAAGATTTAGATTTTTCAACTACTTGATTTTAAGTATAAACAAAAACGTTAGTTAGAATTAGTTCTTGATGATGATTTTCGTCAGTTCGAGTGATTTTCGACAGAAAATTATATCGAGAACTAGAAAATTAGTATTAAAAATGGTTCTCGATACATTTTTTGTTCCGTTTTACTCCACAAAAAACACTCGAACTGACGTTTTTAATAATTGCACCCAACAGGTTATGTTCAATTTGTAAGTAATTATGGATAGATTACTTCATTGATAACAGACGTTTTATTTAAACATCAATCGTAATATTAAAGATTTGCAGGAATCTGCAATCAAGAATCGTTAATCTTCATTCAAAAATCTCTTGTCTTAATGATATTAACTTGAATTTACAGAGAATTCATGATTAACCGAGCAAATAAAAACTATCCAATCCTTTTCTCCAATACAATAAATTCCAAAGACTGTTCTGAGATTGGAATATGAACGTCGCTTGCCGGGAAAGGTTCTCTTGCTCCCGTATCTGCATAACCGTTGCGTTTGTACCATGAAATCAATTCCTCCCGAACAGATATCACGGTCATTGCAATTTTGGGCAAGCCTAATGCCAAAGCATGAATTTCACCCTGTTTTAATAATTTTTTTCCAACACCACTGTTTTGCAACTCAGGCGAAACCGTTAGCATTCCTAAATACAATTGTTGCTCTTTTTCAATCAACAATACACAACCTATAATCTGTTCATTCTCCGTAAATTTTAGAATGGTATTTTTAGTATTCTGAATGGTTTCAGTCAGTTCCTGTTCAGTGGTTCGGAGTCCTTCTAATAAGTTGGCTTCAGTGGTCCATCCTTTTTTAGAAGATTCCCCGCGATAAGCTGAATTGATTAATCTACTTAATGCAGAAACGTCTTCTATTGTTGCTTTTGTGATCATGCGTAATATATTTCTTAGGATATTGTTTTGTATTTCTCAAAGGTAGAAAAAAGGATTACAAAATGGTTTTTTCCTGCTATTCAACCGAGAGAGATTATAAAATTCAAGTGATTGGGTTAATAATCATAAACATGTTCAATCGTAGTATTTTTATTTATTGCATTTTTAATAAAAGGCAATAGTTTGTCAACTGGTAAAAAGTAAATGTTTCTTTTTAAGTTGTCATTAGTTACTATTCTTGATTTGTACAATAACGTACTATTTTTAGAATTTATTTCTTGAGAGTTATTCATAATTACAGAAACTGCAATTTCATCATTTCCAGAAATTTCATAAATTTTCACATTTTGATTCGAAAGCTTAATTATTTCATTTGTAAATGCTTCCCATCGAGTAACAGCAATTATCATTTTGTTACCATCTTTTTTGATGATTTTTAAGTTTTTATTTTCTTTAACGGAATCAAGATTAGAAACAATTAAATAAATAGAATTAGCTGGAGTTTCGTATGTTGAGTTTGCAGCCCATTGAATGAGTTGCGAATAAAAAGCTTTGAATGAAAACTCGAATGTAAAAAACAATGTTCTTTCCCATTTTCTAATCACACTACAATTTGATTTTTCTGAAGTATTCCAAACTTTTTTAATCCACGGTAAAAACTTAAATTCATACCATGCAGTTTGATAAATAAAGTCACTGTACGCTCTTTGAGCTTCAATTATGATTTCTTCTTTTTTAGACGTTTTTTCTTCCGAAAATAGAGCGAACAATCTCCCCATTGTATTTTCATAAATGATTTTCGCTCCATATTCCATGGTCATACTAACACCAATGACTTGTAGCATCGTCTTATATTCACTGTTTTCAGGATATGCTTTTGAGGTCAATGTTGTGGAACGGTCGTAAAGGGTCCAATATTCATCTATAGATTTATAGAATGGAAAGTCAGAAGGGTTTTTACCACTTTCAAGATAATCAGAATACTCTTTTGGATTAAAGACTAAATACCATTCCGGAATTGTAAGAATCGTTTGTTCTTCGGCTCTGAAGTATTCGTTTTTGTTATTTTTTTCTTGAGACAGCTTATTTTTTGCATAAGGATTATACTTGTCCAGTAACTTGTTTGTAAATCTTTGATTAGGATCTAGTCTGTTTTTTAATCCGAAGTATTTAATGCTATTTGGATACCCTTTTTGAAACTGCTCAATAGTTGCGTGAGGTTGATAGGGTAGGTACCAAGCTCCATTTTCGCTTAAAATAGCATCAGTCATTTCAAGTGTCCATTTGTTTACTCTGTCTTTTGCCTCTTGATTTGTCTTTTGTTTATAATAGATTACAAAAGCAAACACCTCTTTATTTGCCCAAGAAAGATAACTTTCGTTATCTGGTAAAGCGTGTCTCAATGAAACATTGATCACATTAACATCATATTTTTGAAATATGATTTTCATTTTCGGAATAAATGACTTTATATTTTCTACAGGAATAAAGTATTCTTGTAGAACATATGTTTCTTTATCTCTAGAGGAAGGTTCTAATTCTTTTACATCATAACTAGCCTCTTTGTTTCTCCATCGCACTATTTTAGGAAAATAAACCAATGGATCTATTATGTTTTTTCGTATCCATTTTCCAGAATTGCCCCAAGAAACAAGCTTTGATAATTTTGATTCAAGCCAATAATTTTCATCGTCTGATAGTAATCGCTCTTCATCTGTTAATGGTTTTGTTGTTTTTGACCATGAAACACTCATTATTTTATCATAGTTTGGTGGATACAAATCACCATTTTGGAAAACGATATCTTTATTTCTAATGTTTTTATCAAAATAAGGTTTGTAGTCTTCAACGTTCATCTCTTGGTTATGTCTTTCTACTTTTACATTGTCAACTAATTGTAAAGTAGCTTCAACGATGACTCCAATTCCGCCATATCCACCAATAGCAGTATCAAAAATGGCTTGATTTATTTTTCGATTGGCTATTATTATAGCACCTGTTGCAGTAACTATTTTTAATTCTAAAACAGATGAAATGATTGGGCCATGACCAATGTATCTGCCATGGCAATTTACAGATATAGCTCCTCCTACAGTGAAATTAGAATAGGTTTGCATTATTTTTATGGATAAATCCAAAGGGTCTATTTTCTTTTGAATATCTCTCCATCTAATTCCTGCTTGTACTGTAATTTGTTTTTTAGTTTTATCAATATTGATGATTTTATTAAAAGACCTCATATCAATATGCAAACTATTTTCAAAAGCAGTTTGCCCTCCCATACTGTATTTACCTCCACCTATAGAAATTGGTCCAGTTGTACTTTTTATGGCATAAACAATTTCATTTACCGTTTTTGGTTTAATGATTTTATTAACCTGAATAGGATTTATTTGAGTAATATCATTTAGGGTCTTATTGTCAAGAGCCTTATTAAATGTAGGATCGCCCGAAAATTTTATTAATAAGAAAGTGTATATAGCAAATGCAATTAGACTATAGAAAGGGATTGATATAATTTTTTTGCTATTAATAAATCGAATCAATTTCCTAATTCCAGAGTAAATAAATTTTATAGTTTGTATAAAATAGGTAAAAAGTAATTGAATTAAAGTAAAAATTTTTTTCATAAAAGCGTAGTGCAGTGATTAGATTTTTGTGAATATCATTAAGGCATTTTTGGTAGGATCTCCTTTTTGATACAGTGTTTTTTTATTAAACTTAAATCCAATTGTTTCAACAAATTTGCAAATAAAGTCCAGCGAGTAAAAGTTTCTAATTTCTTTGCTATTATATTCCCAGGATTCATTTACCCCCATATTAAAGACATCGTGAGCAAGAGCAACTAAAACTTTTTGATCTTCGGTATCACAATTATGGTCTCTTAATATGAGTTTTCCGCCAACCCTCATGGTATCTCTGATCGAAGAGATGTAAGGAACTCGTAAATCCAATGGGCAATGGTGGAAGCCTATGTATATGGTTACAAGATCTAAGCTATTAGCGGGTATGTGATCGGAAAATTTGGTTTTGTAATTAGTAAATTGGATATATTCGGCTCCTACAGCAATTTGTCCGCGCTCAACCATTTCTGTAAAGGAGTATTTTGGTTTTCTGCCATCAGCATAATATCTTTTCCCTTTAATAGAGACACTTTCTTCAAGATAATCTAAATATCTTCCAGAAGAACCTACTTCTAAATAGCCATTATAAGTACTGCCTTCTCCAAGTAAGGAAACTGTTTCTTTGGACATTTCATTTTTTTGATGCATCAAAGCGGGAAGTTGATATCGAATACTTGATAAAATAGGAGAGATGTCTTCTAACTTTGATTGGGTAGTAGTATAAATTTCTTTATCCGTATTTTTTAAAATGGTATTGTCATAAATTAACTTATGGAATTGTTTTTCAGGATATAAATTGAATACATTTTTAAGAAATAAAAAAAACTCATTCTTGAGTTTGATGTTGGTATAAATATATTTGAAATTACTTCTAACTACTGAATTTGAATCGAATATGTTGTTGGAAAACAACTGTGTAGATGTGATAAAAAGTAGTGTTGTTTTAATAAAATTCCGTCTCTTCATAGTTTGATCAATAATATAATAATCGATTTCTTGTTAAAATGTAAATATAGGACTTAATTCAAAAATTATACATTATTTTATTTGAATTACCTCAAAAAAATCCAATTCGGTATAGTTAAGGTTATAAAATTTACGAGGATAATTGTTTTAGTACTGTCTAACCGAAAGAAATTATTGATATCCGAGCGATTGGGATTGCAAGCATATTGGAAATTAAAAAAAGGAGTAAATCACTTCTTTTTTTGAAAATATAAATCACGTTATAAATTAATAATGAAATAATGCATAGTACTGATAATCAGTTCTATTTATTATTAAATAAGGGATTTGTGTTACCTTTGAATAAAGAAAATTTACAACAATTTAATAGCTATAATTATGAAAAATTTAAATATTATTTGGGTAGTAGTGATGGCTTGTGTACTAAACATAACACCTATATTGGGACAATCGACCGCTAGAAAGAATAAAATTATTGCTGACAGCCATACAGCAAAGGCGGAGTTCATTAAAAGTGATCCTCTTATGAAAGCACTTTTTGAAAAAGCGTCCGGCTATGTCATCTTTCCCAATGTAGGCAAAGCAGGACTCGGCATTGGAGGAGCAGCTGGTAACGGGGTTGTCTATGAACATAATACGATGGTAGGTATGGCAAAGTTGTCACAATTAAGTATAGGATTTCAGGCAGGCGGACAAGCGTATCGTGAAGTAATATTTTTTGAGACAAAAAAGGAATTGGAACGATTTAAACAGAGCCGATTCGAGTTTTCCGCACAAGCCTCAGCAGTGGCTGTAACAGCTGGTGCCTCAGCAAATGTAAAGTATACTAATGGCGTTATGGTGTTCACCATGCAGAAAGGAGGACTCATGTACGAGGCTTCGATTGGTGGACAGAAGTTTAAGTTTAATAAATTGTAACACTCTTTTTATAAATGTAAGTTTATTTGTCATTCCGACGAAGGAGGAATCTCTGTTTGTTGCTCACGTTTGTTGAGATTTCTCCTTCGTCGGAATGACAAAATCATGGAGATTATTCCTTAATCTTAATGACTTTGCGCTGGCACTAGCGGAGGTCTCATTGTTGTGGGCACGGAAAAGATTTCCGCGCTATCGAACCGAGAGAAATTGTATATATCCGAGCGATCGGGTCGATGCACAGCGAAGAAGAGTTGCGAGATTGTCAGCCGATAAAATGTATTTCCGTTCGTTAGTGTCCACCGTGTTTAATTATTAATTCTGCTGTTTCTTTAAAATTCTTTTCATTTGCCATAAACAAAGGTGTCTGTCCGTTACCCATCTTTGAATTAATGTCTGCACCATTGTCTATGAGAAGTTTTGAAATTTTTGTCTGTCCGTTATGAGCGGCTGAATGTAATGGAGTAACGTCTTGCATCTGTCTTGCATTTACATCTGCACCGTGTTTTATTAAGAGTTCTGCAATGTCGAAGTGAGAAATTGCACAGGCAGAGTGAATTGGTGCAACTTTAAATTGGTTATTCGATGCAATATTCGGGTTTGCACCTTTGTCGAGAAGTAGTTTTACAAGAGATAAATGTCCAAAGAATGAAGCAAGTCCTAAAGCGGTAAACCCGTCAGAGGAAAATGAATTTAAAAGTTCAGGATTTTTGTCCAATAATTGGCTGACTGTTTCAGTGTCCCCAATACTGACAGCTTCAAAAATGTCAAGTTTTTGTTTGTGCTTTTTTAGAATGTCAACAGCGAAATTGTTTCTGCAATAAGCAGCAAATTGTAAAAGAGAAATTCCCTGTTCTGTTTTGATGTCCGCAAGTGAACGATTGTCATTTAACTTCTTTTCCAAGAGGTCGTTTTTACCTGTCTTTATAAGTTCAATAATCTCTTCCATATTCATTGTATTTATTTTGTTTGTAATAATTTCTTGTCCTAATGCGTAGTGGTCGTCCTACAATGACGCCCAACTTATATATACTCGCTATAAAATAGCGCATATCTGCCTATATTGGGTGGCTTTGCGCTATAATTTGTTTTTTTATGCTCAACAAACTTAATGATTTTACCTACAGAAAACTAATCTAACAATAAAAATAATCTGACTAATTCCCATAAAAAAAACCGACTGAAAATCACTTCTCAGTCGTCTTTATATTTTAGTGTGCATTTTTAAATACTACGCCAAAAACGCTTTCAATTCCTCGTACGTTTTAATCTTTACGCTCACTTTTTCCTTTCCTAAAACACTTTCAATTTGTGTTGGAATAGGCAGTTTTACGTCTCTATAATTTTTTTATTCCTCCATAAAAATGTGATATATTACATTTATTCATTTGAAAAAGTGTGAAATAGTACACTTTTTCAAATGAATAAATGTATATTTGCAGTGTGTTTATATTTTAAATATTTGATTATGAATAGATTATTGTTAAATGAGTTGGTTGTCTGGAAAAATTCCAAAAACAGAAAACCATTAATTATTCAAGGCGCAAGACAAGTAGGAAAAACATGGTTGATGAAAGAATTTGGAAAGCGGGAATTTGAACAAGTGGTGTACCTCAATTTTGAAAGCAGCAGCCGATTAAGCCATTTGTTTTCTGTCGATTTTAATATAGAAAGAATTATAGCAATTCTAGAAATAGAAACCAATCAGAAAATTATTCCCGAAACCACTTTGCTTATTTTTGATGAAATTCAAGAAGTAGAAAAAGGATTGACTGCCTTAAAATATTTTCAAGAGCAAGCACCGCAGTATTATATAGTTGCTGCGGGTTCGTTACTTGGTATTTCGTTGCAAAAAAATAATTCTTTTCCAGTTGGGAAAGTTGATTTCATGAAATTGTACCCATTGAGTTTTATGGAATTTCTAGAAAACAGCGGGGAACAACGATTGGCAGAACAAATGGAAAATAAAAATTGGGATGTGATTAGTTCCTTTCATGAAAAGTTGACGGATGAATTGCGCTTGTATTATTTCATTGGAGGAATGCCCGAAGTTGTTGCAAACTATTTGGAAAACAAAAATTTAGAAACCGTAAGAACATTACAACAAAAAATAGTTATTGGATATGAAAATGATTTTGCCAAATATGCACCCAATGAAATTGTTCCAAAAATAAAACTCGTATGGAATTCCTTGATTAGCCAATTAGCAAAAGAAAACAGGAAATTCATTTACGGACAAATCAAAAAAGGAACAAGAGCAAAAGATTTTGAAATGGCTATTAACTGGCTAGTGGACGCCGGTTTGGTTTTAAAAGTAAACCGAATTGAAAAGCCCATAATGCCATTGAATGCGTATGCTGATTTTGATGCTTTTAAATTGTTTTTGGTGGATATTGGTTTGTTAAATGCCATTGGAAATTTGGATAAAAAAATACTATTGGAAAAAAACTCCATTTTAACGGAATATAAAGGGGCGTTAACGGAGCAATATGTTTGTCAGCAATTAAAGATTAAAACCGACATTTATTATTGGGTTGCCCCAAATGCAACAGCCGAAATAGATTTTGTGTTGCAAGATCAAAACGAAATTATACCCGTAGAAGTAAAAGCGGAAGAAAATTTAAAGTCAAAAAGTTTAAAAGTTTTTGTAGATAAATTTGAAAATAAAAACGCCATAAGAACTTCTATGAGCAAATTCCGAACAGAAAATTGGTTGACAAACGTTCCTTTATATGCAATTGATGGAATTGTTAGTTAGTGTTTATTCTTAGTTATTGCGAATATTGGAAAAACATTTTTGAGTTTGGGGTAGTGAAATCAAGTTATTCCTTCGAAAAAGTGCAGTTATATCACTTTAGTATAAAATTTAATAAAATAGAAAATTGACATTTCGACGAAGGAGAAATCACATAGCGAGCAATTTATGTGATTTCTCCTTCGTCGAAATGACAAAATAGTAAGAATGTTTCCCAGTAAATTTAAAGCCTATTTTATGCCAAAAACGCTTTCAATTCCTCGTAGGTTTTAATTTTCACGCTCACTTTATCCTTTCCTAATACGCTTTCAATTTGTGTAGGAATAGGCAGTTTTACGTTTAATGTTGGTTCTACCGTGTCCAAAAACTTTATCGGATGGGCAGTTTCCAAGAAAATACCAATCGCATTTGGGTGGTTTTGTAATTCTTTTTTCAATCCGAGGTAACCAACTGCGCCGTGAGGTTCTGCAATGTAACCGTCTGCATTATAAATGGTTTTCATCGCTGCAATGGTTTCTTCATCACTGAAAGTAAAAGAAGAAAAATCTTTTTTGAATTGCTCCAAATCATTGTGGTACATTTCCTGAATTCTTATAAAATTACTTGGATTCCCCACATCCATCGCATTCGAAATCGTCGCGATAGAAGGCTTTGGATCGTAAACTCCGTTTTCTAAAAATCGTGGAACCGTATCATTCACATTCGTAGCCGCCACAAAATGTTCAACAGGCAAGCCCATTTTTTTGGCAATGATACCCGCGCAAATATTTCCGAAATTCCCGCTTGGGCAAGAGAAAACCAATGGTTTATTTTGTTTTTTTAATGCTTTGTACGCAAAGAAGAAATAAAACATCTGTGGCAACCAGCGCGCAATATTAATCGAATTCGCCGAAGTCAGATTTTTATGTTTTAGACTTTCATCCAAGAATGCTTTTTTCACCATATCCTGACAATCATCAAAAACACCATCCACTTCAAGCGCTTTAATATTCTGTCCCAAAGTGGTCAATTGTCGTTCCTGAATATCGCTCACTTTTCCGGATGGATACAGGATAATCACTTCCACACCGGTTACGCCAAGGAAACCACTGGCTACAGCACCACCGGTATCACCGGAAGTCGCTACAAGAACGGTGTTTTTACTGTCTTTGTTGTCTTTATTGAAGTAACCCAAACAACGTGACATGAAACGTGCGCCAACGTCTTTGAAAGCCATCGTTGGACCATGAAACAATTCAAGTGAATAAATGCCTTTTTCCACTTCAACCACTGGGAAATCAAAACACAAAGTTTCGGCAATGATTTGTTTTAAAGTAGCTTCCGGGATTTCGTCTCCCACAAATTGTTGAATCGCTTCAAAAGCAATTTCCTCGTTGCTTAAATTTTCGATAGTTTCAAAAAAAGCGGGAGCTAAAGGGCTAATTGTTTCCGGAAAATACAATCCTTTATCTGTTGCTAATCCTTGTATTACGGCTTCTTGAAAAGAAACTTTGGGTGCGTTATGGTTTAAACTGTAATATTTCATTTTTTTGTCATTGCGAGGCACGAAGCAATCTCCTTTATTATTAACTAATTATTTTAATCCCTTCATCATTCACTTTTGAAACGTGAATTTCATACGGTAAATTCATTTCATCGTATACGGCGCTCATGGCTTTGGCGATTTTATCAGCGGTTTCCTTTCCTTTGCTTAAAGCAAAAATAGAAGGACCTGAACCTGATATTCCTGAACCTAAAGCTCCGTTTTCGTAAGCTGTTTTTTTGATTAAATCGAAACCAGGAATCAAGACACTTCGCAACGGTTCCACGATTTCATCATGTAACGAACGTCCGATTAAATCGTAATCTTTGGTGTATAATCCAGCTACTAATCCGCCCACATTTCCCCATTGCGTAATAGCACTTTTCAAGGAAACGGTTTGTTTTAATACGGAACGCGCATCAGATGTTTTCAACTCAATTTGAGGATGAACCACAGTGGCGTACAATTCGGAAGGACTTTCTATTTTGATAATATCTAAAGGATTCGAACTTCTTACCAACGTAAAGCCACCCAAAAGGGCAGGAGCAACGTTATCGGCATGGGCATTTCCACTGGCTAATTTTTCGCCTTGCATAGCGAATAAAACCAATTCTTTTCGCGTAAACGGACGTCCCAATAATTCATTGATGCCAAAAACAGCACCGGCTGAACTTGCGGCACTACTGCCAATTCCGCTTCCGGCTTTGATGTGTTTGTAGATTTCGATCTCAAATCCAAATTCCGTTTCAATGGCTTCCAACATCGCCAAAGCAGATACTCCAGCAACATTTTTTTCGGTTTCCAAAGGCAAATCGGCACCCACAATTTTAGTGATACGAATCCCTTTTATGTCTGATTTTCTAATAATCATTTCGTCACCCGCAGTTTCTAAACACAGTCCAAGGACATCAAATCCACAGGATAGATTGGCGATTGTGGCGGGGCAAAATATTTTTATTTCATTCATAGTTTTTATTTTTTTTGCCACTAAGGCACAAAGACACACTGTTTTTTATCCATTTTCAAACTGAAAACTGCGACTGAACACTGACCACTAATTAAACGTTTCCAATTCTGATTACATCAGCAAATATACCTGAAGCGGTAACTGCAGCTCCGGCACCGGCACCTTTTATCAATAGCGGTTGGTCTACATAACGATCAGTGAAAAACAATACGATATTGTCTTTTCCTTCCAGATTGTAAAAAGGATGGTCTTTAGGAATGAATCGCAACCCAACATTTGCTTTTCCGTTTTCGAATTGCGCTACATATTTCAAACGGGATTCTTTGCTCAACGCTTCCTTATAAATAGCTTCAAAATGAGAGGCGTGTTTCAGTAAAGATTCAAAAAACGCTTCATTTGATGTAGTATCTAAAGATTCAGCAGGCATGAAAGATTCGTTGACAATCTCGTCAATTTCCATTTTATAACCACTTTCTCTGATCAGGATTAATATCTTTCTGGCAACGTCAATTCCGCTTAAGTCAATCTTAGGATCCGGTTCTGTGAATCCTTGTACGCCAGCTTCTTTAACGACATCATGAAAAGTATTGTTTTCATCAAAATTATTAAAGATAAAGTTCAAACTTCCTGATAAAACAGCTTGGATTTTATTCACTTTATCACCTGAGGCAATCAGGTTCTTTACGGTATCAATAATCGGTAATCCAGCTCCAACGTTGGTTTCAAATAGAAAAGGGGCGTTGAATTGTCTGGATAGTTTTTTTAGTTTTTTATAATTGTCGTACTCAGAAGCACAGGCAATTTTATTACAAGTTACTACGGCAACATTTTGTCTAAGGTATTCTTCGTACGTTTTAGATACACTTTCATTTGCAGTAATATCAACAAAAATGCTGTTGCGTAAATTGAGTGCTTTTACATTCGAAATGAACTTTTCTTTGTCGGCAGGTTCCCCGGTTTCCAATAAAAATTGCCATTCTTTTAGAGAGATTCCATCCTCATCAAAATACATTTTTCGTGAATTTGACAAAGCGATAACGCGCAGGTTTATTTTCAGATTGTCTTTTAGGAATTTCTTTTGTTGGTGAATTTGTTCGATGAATTTCTCCCCCACATTTCCAACGCCCATTACAAACAGGTTTAATTGTTTGGTGTTTTCTTCAAAAAAGTTTTCGTGTAATGTATTCAATGCTTTCTTAACATCTCTTTCGTTGATAACCGCCGAAATATTTCTTTCGGAAGCACCTTGAGCAATCGCTCGGATGTTTACGTTATTTTTCCCCAAAGTGCTAAACATTCTTCCGCTCAAACCTTGGTGATTTTTCATGTTTTCGCCAACCAAAGCAATGATGCACAGGTTTTTTTCAACGATACAGGGATCAATTTTGTTTTGTAAAATCTCAATTTCAAAAGCTTTATTGATGGCTTCTTCAGCAATATCAGCATCCGAATTTAGAATTCCAATACAGATTGAATGCTCCGATGAAGCTTGAGTAATGAAAATTACATTGATGCTTTCATGCGATAGTACTTCAAAAAGTCTTTTAGACGAACCTGTAACACCAATCATTCCTGGTCCTTCAAGTGTAATCAAAGTAATATTATCGATATGGCTAATTCCTTTTACAGGATTAGTGTGAGCCATTTCTTGATTTGAAATATAAGTTCCTTCGGCTTCCGGTTCAAAAGTATTTTTGATATGAATTGGAATATTCTTTCTCAATACCGGTTGAATGGTTGGCGGATATAAAACTTTGGCACCAAAATGGGATAACTCCATCGCTTCCTGATAGGAAATGAAGGCGATAGGCTGTGCTTGTTTTACAATCTTCGGATTAGCAGTAAACATTCCGTTTACATCGGTCCAAATCTCCAAGTCAGATGCATTCACTGCTCCAGCGATAATTGCGGCAGTATAATCGGAACCACCACGACCTAAAGTAGTGTTGATACCATCAAGTGATGCGGCAATAAACCCGGGCATTACAACCACTTGATTCTCATTCGAAGCAAAAAAATCAGCAATTAATTGATTTGAAACTTCAAAATTTACGGTAGCTTTTCCGAAATGATTATCGGTTTTTATTAATTCGCGGCTGTCTTTATAGCTGCTGTTTTTTAGATTTTGTTTTAATGCTTCAGAAATGATGTAAGAAGACAATAATTCACCAAAACTTAAAATTGTATCGGAAGTTCTGGCTGATAATTCCCCCAAAAGAAAACAACCGTCCAGTAACGTTTCAAGATGATTTATAATTCTTTTTATATGGCTTAACAGACTGCTTTGCTCGCTTACAGGAATAAATTCTTTTAAGGCATCTAAATGTTTTTTCTCTATTTGGGCAAGAATATCTTTGAAGCTTTCATCTCCGGCAGCCGCTTTTTGGGAAGCAAGCTGAAGCATGTCAGTAACTTTACTAAAAGCAGAAACCACGACTACTAATTTTTCTTCTTTTGCTTTATTGATGACGATATCTAGAACTAGTTTTATATTTTGTGCATTGGCAACCGAAGTTCCGCCAAATTTTAATACTTTCATTGTATATGTTTTATTTTAAAAATGCAATGTTTTTTATACATCCAAAATCTTTCTCCCTTCAGGAAAAAGTATAATAATAGGATTATATGTAAAATGAATACCCCTAAGGGGTAGTTGTAGTTGTTGTAGTAAATGTAACAGAAATTGCAACCCAGTTTTGAGTTGTTATCGAAGATTGATATGTTGATCTGTTGTTTACCATTTTGATTCCCCAAAAGTACAGTTTTTTATAAAAACCAAAACATTAAATTCGGTTTTTGCGAATATTTTAAAAATTCAAGCGCATTTGGATTAAAAATAAATATTTTTTAATAAAATGGCTTTTTGTTGATGCTATTCTTGTAATTCTACAAATTTTACAATACTGTTAAGTTATTGTTGCACACTTTTTATTAAACTTTAATTCTAAATTAATCTCTATTTACATTTAATGAGTATTGTATTTCTTTAATTTTATGCCAATAAATTATTTCATATTAGAAATTTAACAGGTATTCTAAACTAGGGATTTAAATCAATAGCTATAGGTTAATTTGCATGAAATCTATTATTAAGGTTTTTTTAAACATGAAATTTAAATTATTATTAAAAAATGTTGCTTTTTAATATTGATTTATTCAATTTTGGTCACTTAAATACAAATGGGATGGAAAATACACATTATATAAGCACTGAAGTACTTTCGTTAGAAGTTTTAAACGAGATTATAGCGCATCATAAAACATTAGCATTATCTGATGAAGCAAAAATAAATATACAAAAATGCAGGGATTATTTGGATAAAAAAATGGCCACGCATTCAGCACCTATTTATGGAATTAATACAGGTTTTGGTTCGCTTTGTAATGTGAAAATTTCGAATGAAAATTTATCGAAATTACAAGAAAACCTAGTAAAATCTCATTCTTGCGGAACAGGTGATGAAGTTCCAAATGAAGTTGTTAAATTAATGTTGTTGCTCAAAATTCAATCGTTGAGTTATGGACATTCCGGAATTCAATTGCAAACAGTGGAGCGATTGATTGAATTTTATAATAATGATATTTTGCCTGTAATTTATACTCAAGGTTCACTTGGTGCTTCGGGCGATTTGGCTCCTTTGGCACATTTATCTTTACCTTTATTGGGAGAAGGCGATGTATATTTTGAAGGTAAAAAAGTACATTCCAGTGAAGTTTTGAAGCGTTTTAATTGGGAACCAATCGTTTTGCAATCTAAAGAAGGTTTGGCTTTATTGAACGGTACTCAATTTATGAGTGCTTATGGAGCTCATATCTTAATGAAAGCGAATAAGTTTTCTTATTTAGCTGATTTGATAGGAACTATTTCTCTTGAAGGATTTGATGGCAGGATTGAACCTTTTCATGAGTTGATTCATTTTATTCGTCCTCACAAAGGGCAAATTATTACGGCTAATCGTATAAAAGGTTTTCTTGAAGGAAGCGAAATCATTGAGCAAGAAAAAACGCATGTTCAGGATCCGTACTCTTTTAGATGTATGCCACAGGTTCACGGTGCATCAAAAGATGCTTTTGATTATGTGAAAAAAGTGTTCAAAACGGAAATCAATTCGGTGACGGATAATCCTAATATATTTATAGAAAGTGACCAAATCATTTCCGGAGGTAATTTTCATGGTCAACCATTAGCGTTGGCATTGGATTTTATGGCAATTGCTTTGGCGGAATTAGGAAGTATTTCTGAACGAAGAACCTATCAATTAATTTCAGGTTTGCGAAATCTTCCGGCATTTTTAGTAGATAATCCTGGATTGAATTCGGGTTTAATGATTCCACAATATACCGCTGCCAGTATTGCAAGTCAGAACAAGCAACTCGCAACACCTTCCAGTATTGATAGTATTGTGTCTAGTAACGGGCAGGAAGATCATGTGAGTATGGGGGCAAATGGCGCCACAAAAGCTTTACGTGTTATGGATAATCTGGAACGGATTTTAGCGATAGAATTGATGAATGCCTCACAAGCAATAGAATATAGAAGACCATTGCAATCCAGTGATTTCATTGAAATGTTTTTAAGTGCCTATCGCGAGGAAGTTCCTTTGGTAAAAGAAGATCGAATTTTGCATTATGACATTGAAAAAACAGTTTCTTTTCTGAACAGTTTTCAAATAGAAGACGATTTGTTATTAACAAATTAACATTTACAGAAAATAATAAATTATTTTTGCAATTCTAAAATCTAATAAAATGTCAATAAATAGTATTTTCCAATTTTTAGTTCCAAAAGACAAAAAATTCTTTCCTCTTTTTGAAGAAGCATCCAGTAATTTAATTGAATTGGCTTCAAACTTACATGAAGCAGTAAATCTTCCATTGAAAGAAAGAGAAGTTCTTTTTCAAAAAATAGATACATTGGAACAAAAAGGAGAAGACATTACACGTCAGACAAATCTTGAGTTAAGTAGAAATTTTATTACTCCTTTTGATAGAGAAGATATTCACTCTTTGATTACTTCAATAGACAATGTTGCTGATAATCTTCACGGTGCTGCCAGTAGAATGAGATTGTATCAGGTTGATAAGATTACAAAATCTATCAGAAAATTGACAGAAATAAATCTTGAAGCGTGTCAAAATATTGATGTTGCGGTAAAAGAGCTGAAAAGTTTTAAGAAAATCAAGAATATAACAGATGCTTGTGCAAGAATTAGCAAGTTGGAGAATAAATCCGATACTGTTTATAATAAAGCCGTATTCGAAATATTTGAAAATGAAACCGACGCAAAAAACATTATTAAATATAAAGAAGTATTGTCAGTTTTAGAATCGGCAACTGATAAATGTAAGAGTGTGGCAAGTGTTTTAGAATCAATCGCTGTAAAGCATTCTTAATTCAATCAGTTTTATTCTGAAATACTATTTTATGGAATTTACTTTACTAATAGTTATTATAGTTCTGGCTTTAATTTTTGATTACATCAATGGTTTTCATGATGCGGCAAATGCTATAGCTACAGTTGTTGCCACAAAAGTTTTGACGCCTTTTCAAGCGGTACTTTGGGCTGCTTTTTTTAATTTTTTGGCGTATTGGGTTTTTGGTTTTGGAGTTGCTGATACAGTTGCTAAAACCGCGAATACAATGGACATCAATTTGGTTGTAATTCTCGCTGGTATAATCGCTGCTATTTGTTGGAATTTGTTGACCTGGTGGCTTGGAATACCTTCGAGTTCTTCTCATACTTTAATTGGTGGATTTGCTGGAGCAGCAATTGCCCATGCTGGTTTTGAAGTTGTATCATGGTATAAGGGAGGGAAAGATGGCGGAATGCCTTCAGGTGTTTTAATAATTGTTGCTTTCATTATTTTGGCACCGTTATTAGGTGCTTTGATCTCCTATTTAATATCCATTTGGCTTTTAAGTTCTTCCAAAAAAAGTATTTATCCAAAACTATTTACGCTATCTCTTATAGCATTGACTATCAAGTTTGTTGAAAGTCAAATGCTACATTATGATCAGATTGAAAAACCTCGTTTCGATTCTCCTTTTTGGAGTGTTGTATTTGAGGCACATAATATCAAATGGTTTTTAGTAGCATTCATTGTTTTGTCTGTTAGTATTTTTTGTTTGATTTTTAGTAGTTTAAATCTCAGTCAGGCTACTGAATGGTTAAAAAAGATGCAATTATTATCCTCTGCGGCCTTTAGTTTAGGACATGGTGGAAATGATTCCCAAAAAGTAATGGGTATTATAGCCGCCGCAGTTGCGGTTTATATTCATACCAGTGGAGTTGCGCAGGAAAGTTTACCAAGCTGGTTAGACGTAGTACTTCCTAAAGAAGACGGAACGTTTAAAATGCCTGCATGGATTCCTTTAGCCTGTTATTCTGCTATTGCGGCTGGAACCTTAAGTGGAGGTTGGAAAATTGTAAAAACAATGGGTTCTAAAATTACAAAAGTAACTTCTTTTGAAGGTGTTGCTGCTGAAACAGCAGGAGCTTTAACCTTGTATTTTACAGAACATTTAAAAATTCCTGTAAGTACAACACATACTATTACTGGTTCTATAATTGGAGTTGGTTTAACGAAACGTGTTTCTGCAGTTCGTTGGGGTGTGACGGTGAGTTTAGTTTGGGCTTGGGTGCTAACTATTCCTATTTCGGCCATTTTAGCGGCATTGGTTTACTATTTCCTTAGTTTGTTTTTATAATTTTAGAGTTTAAAATTCATATAAAAAAACCATTCGTAGCGGCGAATGGTTTTTTTATGTCTTTGAAATATTCAATGGACGAATACTGAATGTTCAATTTTTTTAAAATAAAAGATCCTGTATTTCTTCCATTTTGTCGAATACGCTTTTAGCGAAAGGACATAATGGTAAAATTTTGAAATTATTTTTTCTTGCGTATTGGACTGCTTCCAGTACCATTTTTTTGCCCACACTTTGCCCTGCAAAATCAGAATTTACTTCGGTATGATCTATAATGAATTTATCAGTTCCTGCCCAAGTATAGGTCATTCTTCCTGCTTCTATTTCATTAGCAGCAGCTCTAAAACATCCTTTTTTAGTTTCGTTTATTTGTTCTATTATCATGATTTCTAATTTAATTCTGTGGTTATTTCTATAGCGCTGGTTAGAATTTTGTGTATTGGACATTTATTGGCAATGCTTAATAATCTTGTTTTTTGATCATTGTCTAAATCTCCAAATAATTGAATAGTGCAAATCATCTTGGATTTGTTTTCCGTTGAATCTTTATCAAAAGTGACTTCAACTTTGATGTCCGTTAAATCCCATCCTTTTCGGTTAGCATACATGCGTAAAGTGATGCATGTGCAAGCTGCCAAGGAGGAAGCGAGTAATTCTTTTGGCGCAAAGCCTAAATCCTTTCCTCCATTACTTTCTGGTTCATCTGAAATAATCATATTATTAGCCGATTCTATTTCTGTTTTATAGAGTTCTTCACCAATTTTCGCTACTATTTTAATCATAATTGTTATTTTTTATTTTGCTCCGGAAGTGGAACAAATTCACTTTCGCCCGGAACTTTATCAAAAGTTTGTGCCAACCATTTCTCTTTTGCTTTTTCAATCAGTTCTTTGGTTGAAGCGACAAAATTCCAATAGATAATTCTTTCTTCGGGGAAAGGTTCTCCTCCAAAAATATAAATGGTTGTGTTTTCTGTCATATCGAAGGTGCAGAGTTTACTGTCTTTGGCAATCAAAATTTGCTTTGGTCCAAAAACGGTACCTTCACTTTCTATACTTCCTTCTAAAATGTATAAAGCGCTTTCGCCAAATAAGTATTTGCCTATAGTCACCGTTTGACGGGTAGTGCTTTTTAGTTCTAAAAGATAAAGCGGACTGTAAACGGGAACGGGTGATTTTTTGCCAAGCACTTCGCCAGCTATAAGTTTGAAAGCAATGTTATCCGTTTTCCATTCTGGAATTTGATCTTCTGGGACATGGAAAAACGAAGGTTCCATTTCCTCCAATGCTTTGGGTAATGCGACCCAAATTTGAAGGCCGTGTAGCATTTTATCGGAACTGCGTAAATACGCGGGGGTTCGTTCCGAATGGACAATTCCTTTTCCTGCGGTCATCCAATTGATTTGTCCAGGTTTGATTTCCATTTCAGTTCCCAAACTATCTTTGTGCATAATGCTTCCTTCAAACAAATAGGTCAAAGTCGAAAGCCCAATATGTGGATGTGGCGGAACATCTAAATTTTCGTAAACACTCATGCAGGTAGGTCCCATATGGTCAATAAATGCAAACGGTCCAACCATTCTTTTTTCTCGAAAGGGAAGTAACCGCCCAACCATAAAGTTACCAATATTGCTTGGGCGTTCTTCTATTATCAATTTGATATTTGACATGTTTTTTGTTTTAAACAATAAATTTAGGAAATATAACTACTGAGATACTACAAATACCTTTATTTTTTGCCACAAAGACACTAAGCCTTAACCTTTTTAATTTATTGGAATTAAATTATAATTTTAAATTTTGTGAAACTTATTTTCCTTTCGTCTTTGTGTCTTTGCGGTAGTATTTATTATTCGGCTTTGTGTTAAAACTGCAAGAAAATTACTCTTCCAAATAACCAAATTTCCCCATATTCACATCATTGAATGCTTGCATAATTTCGGCTTCCGTGTTCATTACAAACGGTCCGTGTGCTGCAATGGGTTCATTGATGGGTTCACCACTTAAAATTAAAACTATTGCATTTTCAGTTGCTTCAATGGTAAATTCTTCGCCTTCGTTTTCAAATAGTGCAAAATGGTCGGCAGGAACCTTTTCGATATCATTAACTTTTACGCTTCCTTCAATTACCAATAATGCGGTATTATAATTCGCTGGAAAATTGAAAGATGCTTTTGCTCCTTTATTTAATTTGGCATTTAGTAAATGTACAGGAGTGAATGTTGAAGCCGTACCTTTAACATTTTCGTATTGTCCCGCTATAACTTCAATCACGCCCCCATTTTCAGGAAGTTCCAATTTATTGATTCGGTCATTGGTAATTCCTTGGTATTTTGGTGTTGACATTTTGTCCTTTGCAGGAAGATTAACCCAAAGTTGCACCATTTGAAAATCGCCTCCGTTTTTGCTGAATTCTGCTTCGTGGTATTCTTTGTGTAAAATTCCTGAAGCAGCAGTCATCCATTGTACATCACCTTCGCCAATGATACCGCTATTTCCCGAACTGTCATGATGCGCTACTTTTCCGTGATAGGCAATCGTAACGGTTTCAAAACCTCTATGTGGGTGAACGCTTACGCCTCTGGGCTGATCTGTTGGCGGAAAATAAAATTTAGAATTATAATCCATCATGATGAACGGACTCATTCTTTTCATATCCAAATGATATCCACTCGGGATAAAGTTATGTACTCTAAATCCGTCACCAACCATGTGTGGAGGAGGTGGTGCCAATACAAGTTCGACGTTTTTTGTTTTCATTTTTGTATCTTATTTAAATTATAGTACAAATTTACTATGGATTAAAATCAGATGCATTGATGTAGAATAAGAAATGAATGGGTAAGGAATTAATACCGCTTAAAATTTCTTTTAGCTAACTCCTTGCGAACCCTGCTTAATGTTTCAGGTGTAATACCTAAATAGGAAGCAATCATCCATTGTGGAATACGCAAGGTAAGCTTCGGGTAAATAGTTATAAAATCCAAATAGCGTTGTTCTGCTGTAGCTCCCAATAAGAGGTTTACCCGTTTTTGAAGTTGACGAATGTGATTGTGCAAAGCAATATTGTCCTGTTGTCGAAAAGAAACACTAATCTCAGCGGCTGCATTAATGAAGTTTTTATCGATAAAAACAATTTCCGTTTCTTCTATAGCATCAATAAACAATTCAGAAGGCTCATTGAAATAAGAACTGCTTCTGTCCGAAATAATCCAATTCTCAGGCGCAAATTGAATGATATGTTCCTTTCCTGTTTCGTCAATCGTATAGGAACGCAATAATCCTTTAGAAACAAAAAAGGAATGATGGCAAATAGCTCCCTGATGAAGTAGGATAGCACCTTTTTCTACTTTTTTGGATTGCAACGTCCCGGTAATCGAAAGAAATTGCTCCTCCGTTAGATTGGTTTTGGATTGAAAGTATGTTTTGAATGAATCAAGCATAATTATTTTCAGAATTGCAGAAATACTTATGTAAAAAATATTTTTGAGTTCGTTTATAGCTAGTTTATTCCAGCTAAATTTTTATGAATACGTCTTCGTTTATAATGGGTTTGGCGAAGATTTTCTAAATCAGAAATAATACTGATATTTCCATCAATTTCAAGCATAGCGAGTTTTACATCTTTAAAAAACTCAACTCCATGTTCGCGCATCGCTTCTTTTAATTCATCAGAAGAAATGTTTAATTTGCTTAATGCTTTAAAATCCAGATTTCCATCGTGAATTAAAATCTCTGGTTTTTCCTGCATAAAATCACTAAACTTCTGGTACTTATACATCAATTTCTTCAAGATGAAATTAATGGTAAAAAGTACTGATGCTGCAGCCATGCCGCCGTAAAGACTAGTATTGTTACCAACCATAGCATTTTGAACGGAGTTGCTAATTAATAATATTAGAATGACATCGGCAGTATTGAGTTGCGATAATTCTTTTTTTCCAAAAAGTCTTAAAGCTATAACCATAAAAAAATAAACGGCGGCACTGCGAATGATGATATCAAGATATGGATTCATTGTTTTTAGTTTTCAGTTTTTAGTCTCAGTTTTCAGTTACATAGCAGACTGTAAACTGCGACTGCGACTGAACACTCTTAAAACTATTTCAGTTTAAAGTTTTTCTCGATGGCTTTTATCATTTCGCCCGCAATATCTTTATTAGTAGCTCCTTCAATTCCTTCCAATCCAGGCGAAGAATTTACTTCTAACAATAATGGTCCTTTTGAAGAACGAATAATATCAACACCAGCTACTTTTAAATCCATCGCTTTTGCAGCTTTTATCGCTATACGTTTTTCTTCAGCTGTCACTTTTATTACTGAAGCTGTTCCTCCAAGATGGATGTTGGCTCTAAATTCGCCTGGCATCGCTTCCCGTTGAATAGCAGCAACTACTTTTCCGTCAATTACAAAACAACGAATGTCTTTACCATTGGCTTCTTTGATAAATTCCTGAACTAATATATTTGCATTTAAACTTTTGAAAGCATTAATTACACTCTCTGCTGCTTTTTTGGTTTCGGCTAATACAACACCTTTACCTTGAGTCCCTTCGAGTAATTTTACAATTAAAGGAGAACCTCCAACCATTTTTATCAAATCATCCGTATCTAAAGGTGAATTTGCAAATCCTGTAGTAGGAATTTCCACACCATGATTTAAAAGTAATTGCAAAGAATATAATTTATCACGTGATTGGGTAATTGCATTTGAAGAATTTAAACAAAATACTTTTAATGCCTCAAATTGACGTGTTAATGCACATCCGTAAAAGGTAATGCTTGGCCTAATTCTTGGAATAATAGCATCAAATTGATTTAATATTTTTCCTCCACGATAATGAATTTCCGGTGTTTTTGCATCCAACTTCATATAACATTCTTTGATGTTTAGAAAATGCATTTCGTGACCGCGCATTTCACCCGCTTCCATAATACGTTTGTTACTGTATAATTCTGGGTTACTGGCTAAAAGACCAATGCGTAAACCAGAGCTGGCTTTTTCAGAATTTTTATATAGTTCTTTCAAACTGTCGGAGGTTGGTTGTCCCAAAAGATATTTCTGTTCCGGGTCTACAAGAACTCTTCCACTCATCGCCTCACGACCTAAAAGCATTCTAAAACCCATGGAATCTCTATTGGTCAATGTCATTTCAATAGGCCATTTAGAGTCTCCAATTTTTAGATTACTTTGAATAACATAGCGTTGTTCTCTAAATCCGCTGGAACTTTTTACAAAACGCTTATCAACTAAAGGTGCCTCACAATGAATTACCGTTTTTAGATTATTCTGAATAGGATTGATATCAAACCTTACCCAATTTGCATCATCCTTGATAAAAGGGGCAATATTTATTGCGTGTAATGCAGATGTTTTTGCACCTGAATCAACGCGCGCTTTAATAGTTGGAATTCCTAATTCTGGAAATGAACACCATTCTTCGCTACCCAGGATAACTTTGTTTTGAGACATAAACTGATTTTATTTAACCATTTTTTTTAAAAATCAAATGTAAATATTTGTTTTTAAAAAATGTTGAATTTGTATAAAGAATAAACCCGTTATGTTATAAAAACGTAACGGGTTTAGTTCGTGTTATACTAGAAGTATTTATGGATTCGTTGGTTCGCCAGCTTTATGAACTTGCACAGTCAGTTCTTGTGCTCCATCCTCTATATCCATGAAAATTTCGTCTCCTGAAGTAATTTTTGAAGTAATAATTTCTTCGGCAAGTGCATCTTCAACATATTTCTGAATAGCTCTTTTTAATGGTCTTGCACCAAATTGTCTATCAAATCCTTTTTCAGCGATAAAAGCTTTGGCTTTATCCGAAAGGTTTAATTGGTAACCCAATTCAGCAACACGGGCATATAATTTTTTCAATTCGATTTCTATAATCAAATCAATATCATGTTTTTCTAAAGCATTAAACACAATTACATCATCAATTCTGTTAAGGAATTCCGGTGCAAACGTTTTTTTCAATGCATTTTCAATGATACTTTTCGAATTGTCATCTGCTTGAGCTACTTTAGCGGCGGTACCAAAACCAACACCTTGACCAAAATCTTTTAATTGTCTGGCTCCAACATTGGAAGTCATAATAATTATAGTGTTTTTAAAGTCAATTTTTCGGCCTAAACTATCCGTTAAATAACCGTCATCAAGAACTTGCAATAACATATTGAAAACATCAGGATGCGCTTTTTCTATCTCATCCAATAATACAACACAATATGGTTTTCTTCTTACTTTCTCTGTTAATTGACCACCTTCTTCATATCCAACGTATCCCGGAGGCGCACCAACTAAACGAGAAATTGCAAATTTCTCCATGTATTCACTCATGTCAATACGAATCAATGCATCTTCTGAATCGAATAATTCTTTTGCCAATACTTTCGCTAATTGCGTTTTACCAACACCAGTTTGCCCCAAGAAAATAAAGGAACCAATTGGTCGGTTTGGATCTTTTAATCCAGCACGATTTCTTTGGATGGAACGGGCAATTTTCATTACCGCTTCTTTTTGTCCAATAACTTTTCCTTCAATAAGTTCCGGTAGTTTAGCTAATTTATTGCTTTCAGTTTGTGCAATACGATTTACCGGAATTCCAGTCATCATGGAAACCACATCGGCAACATTGTCTTCGGTAACTTCAATTCGATTATTTTTAGCGTCTTCTTCCCATTGTTCCTGAGCAATTGCTAAATCTTTTTCGATCTTTTTTTCGTCATCACGAAGCTTAGCGGCCTCTTCGTATTTTTGTTTTTTAACAACAACGTTTTTCAATTCTCGAACATCTTCTAATTGACGTTCCAGATCTAAAATCTGTTTTGGAACTTCAATATTGGTAATGTGAACTCTTGAACCTGCTTCGTCTAATGCATCAATAGCCTTGTCCGGCAAGAAACGTTCAGACATATATCTGTCGGTTAATTTCACACAAGCTTCAATTGCTTCTTGTGTATAAGTAACGTTGTGGTGATCTTCATATTTATTTTTGATATTATTCAAAATCGTAATGGTTTCAGCAACAGATGTTGGTTCCACAATTATTTTTTGAAAACGTCTTTCTAATGCGCCATCTTTCTCAATATATTGACGGTATTCATCTAGTGTTGTAGCACCAATACATTGAATTTCACCTCTTGCTAAAGCAGGTTTGAACATATTAGATGCATCTAATGAACCCGTTGCGCCACCAGCTCCAACAATAGTATGAATTTCATCTATAAAAAGAATAATGTCATCATTCTTTTCTAATTCGTTCATCACTGCTTTCATGCGCTCTTCAAACTGTCCTCGGTATTTTGTTCCAGCAACAAGACTCGCCAAATCTAATGTTACAACGCGTTTGTTGAATAAGATTCGTGATACTTTCTTTTGGATGATTCGCAGAGCTAAACCTTCAGCAATAGCTGATTTTCCCACTCCAGGTTCCCCTATAAGTAGTGGATTATTTTTTTTGCGACGGCTCAAAATTTGAGAAACACGTTCAATTTCTTTTTCACGTCCTACAACAGGATCTAACTTTCCTTCTTCGGCCATTTCAGTTAAATCTCTACCGAAATTATCTAAAACAGGTGTTTTAGATTTTTTGTTTGATTTATTAGCAGGATTGTTAAAAGCACCTTCTTTAAGACTGTCATCTTGTCCTGAATCGTCATTATACGATTCGCTTCTTGGCAAGTTTTCTAAAAATTCTTCTTCGCTTGGAGTCATATTTAAGTATTGTTCTTTAGCTACGTCATAATCAATTTTAAGTTTATTCAATAGCTTGGTTGTTGGATCGTTTTCATTTCTTAAAATACATAACAATAAATGTGCTGTACTAATTGACGAACTATGAAATACTTTTGCTTCAAGAAAAGTGGTTTTCAACGCTCGTTCTGCCTGGCGTGTCAAGTGTAAGTTTTTCTTTTCAACATTAACGTCTACGCTTGGACTTGCGGGGCTTAGGATTTCTACTTTTCTGCGTAAATGATCTAAATCGACAGATAGGTTATTCAGTATTTGAATTGCTTTTCCATTTCCATCCCTTAAAATACCCAGCATCAAGTGTTCAGTTCCTATAAAGTCATGACCCAATCGCAAAGCTTCTTCTTTGCTATAGGTAATAACATCTTTTACTCTTGGTGAAAAATTATCATCCATAATATATATTTGATATCGTAAATTTAGTGAATTAGTAATTGAAAAACAAAAATCATTCCCTTAACAAGTGCTGTCAGCTAATAGACAAAAAAATATGGGGAATATAGGCAAAAAGCCACTTATTTTATTAACTAAAACCAAAGTAAAATTTGTTAATAAATCATTGAAATAAGTAGGTTAAAATAGGTTTAAAAATTTCAAAAAGCCGTATATTGGCACGTTTTGAAACTAATATAATTTTTTAATATAACAACTTATGTCTGAAGGAGAAAAGTTAATTCCTATTAACATTGAAGATGAAATGAAAACAGCTTACATCGATTATTCGATGTCTGTAATTGTATCCAGAGCACTTCCAGATGTTAGAGATGGCTTGAAACCAGTACATCGAAGAGTATTATTTGGAATGCATGATTTAGGAGTTAACTCCAGATCTGCCCACAAAAAGTCCGCAAGAATTGTCGGGGAAGTTCTTGGAAAATACCACCCACACGGTGATACCTCTGTTTATGATGCTATGGTTCGTATGGCACAAGAATGGAGTATGCGTTATTTATTGATTGACGGTCAGGGTAATTTTGGTTCTGTAGATGGCGATAGTCCTGCAGCGATGCGTTATACAGAGGCTAGAATGCGTAAAATTTCGGAAGAAATCTTGGCGGATATAGATAAAGAAACGGTTGATTTTAAATTGAATTTTGATGATACACTAGAAGAGCCAACAGTTATGCCAACTCGTGTTCCTACCTTATTAATAAATGGTGCAACAGGAATTGCAGTAGGTATGGCAACAAATATGCCACCTCACAACTTAACCGAGGTAATCAATGGTACATTGGCTTACATGGATAATAATGATATTGAAGTTGACGAGTTGATGACGCATATCAAAGCACCGGATTTTCCTACTGGTGGTATAATATATGGTTATGAAGGAGTTCGTGAAGCATTCAAAACCGGTAGAGGACGTATTGTAATGCGTGCTAAAGTAGGTTTTGAAGAAGTTGACGGAAGAGAATGTATTATCGTTACCGAAATTCCTTATCAAGTCAATAAAGCCGATATGATTAAGCGTACGGCTGATTTGGTAAATGATAAAAAAATTGATGGAATTGCAAATATCCGAGATGAATCGGATAGAAACGGGATGCGTATCGTTTATATTTTAAAACGTGATGCGACACCAAACGTGGTTTTAAACACACTTTATAAGTTTACACAATTACAATCTTCGTTTAGTGTAAACAATATTGCAATTGTAAAAGGGCGTCCGCAAATGTTGAATCTAAAAGATTTGATTCATTATTTTATCGAACACCGTCATGATGTGGTGACACGCAGAACGCAATTTGAATTGAAAAAAGCGGAAGCAAGAGCGCATATATTAGAAGGATTAATTATTGCTTCTGATAATATTGATGAAGTAATTGCTTTAATCAAAGCTTCAAAAAGTACAGAAGAAGCAAGAGAAAAATTAATCGAAAGATTCAAATTATCCGATATTCAATCTCGTGCAATTGTAGAAATGCGTTTGCGACAATTAACAGGTCTGGAACAAGATAAGTTAAGAACAGAATATGATGAAATCATGAAGTTAATCGAGCATTTGAAAGCTTTATTAGCAGACATAAACTTGAGAATTGCTTTAATTAAAGAAGAATTGACTGAAATTCGTGAAAAATATGGAGATGAGCGTCGTTCTGTAATCGAATATTCAGGAGGAGATGTAAGTATTGAGGATTTAATTGCCGATGAAAATGTGGTAATTACGATTTCTCATGCGGGGTATATTAAACGTACTAATTTATCTGAGTACAAAACGCAGAATAGAGGAGGAGTTGGTCAAAAAAGTGCTGGAACAAGAGACCAAGATTTCTTAGAACACATGTTTGTGGCAACGAATCACCAATATATGATGTTCTTTACCCAAAAAGGAAAATGTTTCTGGATGCGTGTTTATGAAATACCAGAAGGAAGTAAAACCGCTAAAGGTAGAGCGATTCAGAATTTAGTGAATATTGAAAGTGACGATAAAGTAAAAGCATTTATCTGTACCCAAGATTTAAAAGACAAAGAGTATATCAACAGCCATAACCTTATTATGGTGACCAAAAAAGGTCAGGTTAAGAAAACATCTTTAGAGAAATATTCTAAACCAAGGGTAAATGGAGTTGCGGCAATCACTATTAAGGAAGGCGATGAATTATTAGAAGCAAAATTAACTAATGGAGAAAGTCAAATTATTTTGGCTGTGAAATCTGGTAAATTAGTTCGTTTTGAAGAAACTAAAACCCGTCCAATGGGAAGAACAGCTTCTGGAGTTCGTGGAATTACCCTTAAAGATGATACTGACGAAGTTATTGGCATGGTTACTGTAAATGATATGAGCAGCGAAATTTTAGTTGTTGCCGAAAACGGATACGGAAAACGTTCTAGCCTTGACGAATACAGAATTACAAATCGTGGTGGTAAAGGAGTTAAAACCTTAAATATTACTGAGAAAACAGGTAAACTGATTTCGATAAATGCAGTTACAGATGCTGATGATTTAATGATTATCAACAAATCTGGATTGACTATCAGAATGGCTGTCGAAGATTTGAGAGTTATGGGACGTGCTACGCAAGGAGTGAAGTTGATTAACATCAAAGGAAATGATTCTATAGCTGCTGTTACAAAAGTAATGAAAGATGATGTAGCTGAAGTGGTGGTTGATGAAGACGGAAATGTTATTGAATCTGAAGCTATCGAAAGAGTTAAGCCAGTATTAGAAGTTCTTGAAGATGAAGGAACTGAGGAAGAAGATGATGAGGAAGATTCTGAAGAGAGTGAAGAGGCTGAAGAAGATGCTGAAGACGACGATTCTGATGATGAAGCATAAAAATAAGAATGTAAACAAGAATAATTATTAAACAAAAACAAGAATATTATGAAAAGTAAATATGTAATACTTGCATCAGCATTATTGATATCAGTAGCTACTTTTGCTCAAAAAGATCAAATTAAAGCTGCCGAAAAAGCATTGAAAGGCGGAAATTCTCAAGAAGCTGCAACAATTTTGCAAGGAGCTGAATCTTTGATTACTAATGCTACAGATGCTGAAAAAGCACAATTTTTCTTTGTAAAAGGAAATGCTTTATTAGACTTAGCAAATAAAAATGTTGATACTAATACGAATCTTTCTCTTGCTGCAAAAGCATATCAAGATTTGATTGCTGTTGAACAGACTTCTGGAAAAGTTAAGTATTCTACTCAAGCAGCTACATCAATTACACAGATAAAATTTAAATTAATTAATAGTGCGATAGCAGATTCAAAAATAGAGAAACACTCGGATAGCGCTAAAAAATTATATGATGCTTATTTGTTAGATAAAAAAGATACTCTTAATTTATACTATGCAGCTTCTACTTATGTGAATGCTAAAGAATATGATTCGGCTCTTAAGTTATATGAAGAGTTGAAAAACTTAAATTATTCTGGAAAGGGAACGAGTTATTTTGCGGTGAATAAATTATCAAGTGAAGAAGATGTTTTTGCAACAGCTCAAGAAAGAGACAGAATGGTGAAACTAGGAACTCATGAAAAACCGAGAACTGAGGCTATTCCTTCAAAAAGAGGAGAGATATATAAAAATATGGCTCTTATTTTGGTTCAAAATGGAAAAACTGAAGAAGCTAAAAAAGCTATTGCTGAGGCTAGAGTTGCAAATCCTGATGACACTTCGTTGATTTTGACAGAAGCTAACTTGTATTTAGAAACAAAAGATTTTGATACTTATAAAAAATTAATCTCTGAAGTATTAGAAAAAAATCCTAATGATGCTGATTTGGTTTTTAATTTAGGAGTTATAAGTACTACTGCTAATAACACCGTTGAAGCTGAGAAATATTATAAAAGAGCCATTGAAATAAAACCAGATTATGTAAATGCTTACCTTAATTTAGCGATTTTAAAACTAGATGCTGACAAAAAGCTTTTTGAGGAAATGAATAAATTAGGAAACTCAGAAAAAGATAATAAGCGTTATTTAGTTCTTAAAAAACAACGAGAAGCGGTATTTATGGATGCTTTACCGTATTTAGAAAAAGCGAGTGAATTGGATCCATCAAATAATGAGGTTAAAGCTACTTTGTTGAACGTTTATGGAGCATTAGAAATGACTGAAAAGAAAAAAGCATTGAAAGCTAAAATGTAATAATTGAATTATATTTTTTAGCTTTTCTAAAATTAAATTTAGGAATAATAATTACAATCCTGATTACTACATATGGTGATCAGGATTTTTTTTGTTGTAAAAACATTTGACAAATTAAAAAATTATTTGATATTGTTAAATAGTCGGTTAAATTATTTTTTATGCTCATTTATTATTTAATCCGTAATAAATAGTAACATAAAATTAAACTTTATTTTAAATTAATTTGATAAATAAAAATAATGATTTATTTTGCCAGTTAAAATAATCAATAAATTATATTCAAAAAAATGAAAAAATAGTAAAAACCCCTAAATCACTAACCTGCCCCAAACAAACCTAAATATTATGAAGAATAAATTTTTAACACCTACTTTGTCATTATTTATTTCAATTGCAGCACTAGCTCAAAAAAACGAAATTAAGTATGCTCAGAGTCAATTTAATAATGGTAATTTACAAGAAGCTTTAACCGTTTTGAAAGCTTCTGAATATTTAATTGTGAATGCAAAAGATGATGATAAATCGGAATTCTATAATTTAAAAGCCAAAGTACTGACTAATTTGGCAGACAAAAATATAGAAACAGTTAAAAATCTTTCCCTTGCTGTTTCTGTCTACCAGGAGTTAATAACTGAAGAAGTAGCTTCAGGTAATTTAAAATATGCAGTTCAAGCAAAAGCATCTATAAAAGACATTAAAAATAATTTATCGAATAGCGCTTATGAAGATGTCAAAAACAATAAACATTTAGATGGTGCCAATAAAATGTATCATTTATATTTAATGGATAAGAAGGATACTTTGAATCTGTTTAATTCGGCATCTTACTTTATGATTGCCAAAGAATATGATTTAGCATTAAAAAGTTATAAAGAGCTGAAAGCATTAAATTATTCAGGAAAGGGAATCAGTTACTATGGAATAAATAAAAAAAGTAAAATTGAAGAAGAATTTTCTTCCCCAAAAGAAAGAGATTTGAATATAAAAGCGGGTTTACATGAGAAACCAAGGAATTTTATTTCCCCTTCAAAAAAAACGGAGATATATAAAAACATAGCTTTTATTTATTCTGAAAAAGACGATTTGAACACAGCAGAAGATTATTATAAAATGATCATTGATTTTGATCCTCAATGTATTGATGCATATACTAATTTAGCTTATTTATACCTTGATAAGAAAAAAAAATTAGTTGATGAAATGAGTGTTCTCGGGACTTCTCCAAAGGATATGAAAATTTACGATGAACTAAAGATAAAAAAGGATCAGGTATTGAAAAATGCTGTTTCTTATCTTGAAAAAGGAAATCGTATTAATCCTAAAGATACTGATGTTACAAAACTGTTATTAAACTTGTATCGAGCTTTAGATTTAACAACAGAGTATAATGCGTTAAAAGCGAGGATTTAATTTAAAAAAAGCCTATCAAGAATTAATTCGAGATAGGTTTTTTTATATAATTTTTTTAATCACTCGAAGTTTATGAGTGTGTTTATTTATTTCGGCATTATAAATCCCTAGATGATCTAATCTGTCAATCCGTACTTTTCCGCTAGCGTGAATGATGTAGTTGTCTTCCATGATGATTCCAACATGTATGATATTGCCCTCTTCGTTATCAAAAAAAGCTAAATCTCCGGGTTCACTTTCTTCGATAAAACTCAAAGGCTCTCCTTGGGTTGCTTGTTGTGACGCATCGCGTAATAATTTATATCCGTTGAGTTTATAAACCATTTGTGTAAAACCGGAACAATCAATACCAAAAGGCGTTTTTCCACCCCATAGATAAGGAGCATTTAGATACAAAAAAGCGGTATTGATTAAACCTTCTTTGGGTTTGATACCGCTGATTTTAGTTCCTTCAAAATCAAAATTTGAAGTGTTGATATCATTGTAATTTAAAAATGATATAGATGAACCTAATGGAATTGGGATTAAAAGATTATTTGGTGCTGTAATGTATTCTATTAAATCAGCGTTCAGAATGATTGCGTCTTCAGACAATTGATTGAAACTTGACTCGGAAATCAGTTGGAATTGTTTAGAATCTATCCAGCCTTCATAATCATCATATTGCATTTTGATTCGAGACCATTGTTTTAGCTGTTCTAAAATTTCAAAATGTTCACCAAACAAAACTTGAGAAACGATTTCGCTTCTGTCACTTGGTTCAAAGCGAAGTGGTATTATGGCTAGATTGCAAATTCCAAACATTTAGGTCAATTTATGGTTAAGAATCATGAGTTACAAGTTTCAAGACTTGTAACTCATGACTTATAATTATTTAGGCTTTTTCAATAACAATTGCCGAAGCACCACCACCACCATTGCAAATTGCAGCAGCGCCGATTTTGCCATTATTTTGTTCTAAAACATTCAATAAAGTAACAATGATTCTTACTCCAGAGCAACCTAACGGATGTCCTAAAGATACTGCACCACCATTTACATTTATTTTATCGTCTTCTAATTCTAGGATTTTTGCATTAGCAAGACCAACAACAGCAAAAGCTTCGTTGAATTCAAAATAATCAACATCATCTATCGATAATCCTGCTTTTTTTAATGCTTTAGGAAGGGCTTTTGAAGGGCTTGTGGTAAACCACTTTGGTTCTTGAGCATAATCAGCATAGCTTCTAATATAAGCTAACGGTTTTAGTCCTAAAGCTATTGCTTTTTCTTCGGTCATTAATACTACTGCTGCTGCACCATCATTTATCGTTGAAGCATTCGCTGCAGTTACAGTTCCATCTTTGGTAAAGACAGGGTTTAATGACGGTATTTTATCTAATTTCACATTAGTGTATTCTTCGTCTTTGGAAACTATAATAGGATCTCCTTTTCTTTGTGGAACAGCTACAGGAACTATTTCATTATCAAATTTTCCAGAATCCCAAGCTTTTGCACTACGCTCATACGATTGAATAGCGAAGTTATCTTGATCTTCACGGGTAAATTTATATTCTGCGGCACATAAGTCAGCACACAGTCCCATAGCGCTGTTATCGTATGCGTCAGTCAGTCCGTCTTTCTGCATTCCGTCAATCATGGTTGCAGGACCAAATTTAGTTCCGTTTCTCAAATGCATATAATGTGGAATTAAACTCATATTCTCCATTCCTCCGGCTACTACAATTTCAGCATCTCCGCATTGGATTGCTTGCGCACCCAACATAACAGCTTTCATTCCAGAAGCACAAACTTTATTAATTGTGGTGCAAGCAACGGTATTTGGTAAGCCAGCAAATAGAGCTGCCTGACGAGCAGGAGCTTGTCCTACACCAGCCTGAACTACATTGCCCATAAATACTTCGTCAACTAAATTTGGATCTAATTTTATTTTTTCCAAAGCACCTTTTATTGCGACCGCACCTAATCTTGGAGCAGTAACTGTAGATAATCCCCCCATAAAACTTCCGATAGGTGTCCTAACGGCAGAAACGATAACAACTCTTTTGTTCATAACTTATAAAATGTTGGTTTATGAAGCAAATTTAATCTTTTTTAAACAATTTCAAATTTAGATTATGTCATTATCTTTTTTTAAATTTATTTTCATTCTATATGTTTGATTGTGAAGTGTTTTTGTGAAAATGACAAAAAAGATTAAAAAAAAATACCTCAAATAGTTGTGAGAAGTCTAAAGATGTCTTAAATTTGCAACCGCAAAACAGGACACGTTTCTTTGAGCTTGGAGGGGTGCCAGAGTGGTAATGGAGCAGTTTGCTAAACTGTCATCGAGCAATCGATGCCAGGGTTCGAGTCCCTGTCCCTCCGCTTAATAATTTTTGTACTTCGGGGTGTAGCGTAGCTCGGTTATCGCGCCTGCTTTGGGAGCAGGAGGCCGCAGGTTCGAATCCTGCCACCCCGACTAGATTTTTTACATGAGCAATGGAGGCATAGCTCAGCTGGATAGAGCACCTGCCTTCTAAGCAGGCGGTCGAAGGTTCGAATCCTTCTGCCTTCACAAAAACCGATACTTTAATTAGTATCGGTTTTTCTGTTTTTATATCTATTGTAAATCCTTAATTTATCTTATTTTTATAAAAAATAGTATTTATGACTTGCTACTTCAAATCATTGTTAATCTTTTGTTCTCTTTTTTGGATTGTTTCCTGTAAATCGCAAGCTGCTATTTCTACTATTGAAGAGAAAAACAGTCCAATTATCAATGACACTACTTTTGTAAATTTAAAAGAGTACAGCCAAGATTTTGTGTTTGATATGAAGTATGCAACAATAGATAATTTTCTAAAAGCAAAAGTGTACGATTGCGCGGAATGTTTTTTACGCTTAAAAACCGTTAATGGACTTGTAGAAGCCAATAAAAAATTCATTGAAAAAGGCTATAGAATCAAAATTTTCGATTGTTACCGACCTTTAGATATTCAAAAAAAAATGTGGGAAATCGTTCCTAACCCAGAGTATGTTGCCAATCCTGCTAAAGGTTCTATTCATAATAGAGGGGGAGCGGTAGATATTACTCTAGTCGACAATAACGGAAAAGAACTGGACATGGGGACTTCTTTTGATTTTTTTGGAATCGAAGCCAGTCATGACTATCCTAATGTTTCGGAACAAGTAAAAGAAAATAGAAAATTATTAAAAACAATAATGATTAGCAGTAATTTCAATTCTTTTGATTCCGAATGGTGGCATTATAATTTAAAATCGGGTTTGAATGATCGGGTTTCTAATGCTAAATGGGATTGTAATTAGTTTTCTACGCAATGCAGGTTGTTAATGAAATACGTTTCAGGTTCATAAACCTCATTGTTTAACTCCGATTTAAATTCTTTTTTAAGAACATAATCTTCAGTATCCGTTAGATATTTAATTCTCATCATGGATACGGGAGAACTTTTTAAATCTTCAAAGCTATCTTTCATAAACATAAATGAACCGGAAATTATTCTATTGTCAAAATCTTTGTCGTCCCGAATCATAGTGCCGCAATTCTCCTGATTTATGTGAAGCAATGTTATTATTTTTCCATTGTTTAACTGTAAAAATAATTTTGAATTTTTATCAAAGCAATTCGCTTTCATAAATCCTTTGCTTTTTTGAATCAATTGTACATTCAATGTTGGCAAACCATCTGTTAATGCTAAGGAATAGAAAGTATAACTGGAATTCCCAGCAAAATTTTTCTCGGAAATCATGTATTCTTTAGTTGATTTATATGTTCCTATAGAATCGGTTACGTTTACGCTATAATCACATGTTTTTTGGGCAAATAAGTTAAGGTTGAATAAGAATAGTAGACTAGTAATTATAGATTTCATTTTTATTTTATTTTGGTGCAAATTAAAACTATTTTATGATTATTTTCATCAGTTGTAAAAAAACAATATAGATTTCCGCCGTCTTTTATTTTCCATTTTTTTCGAATGCTTTCTACACTATCAGGAAAATTTCGGGTCGTAATATTGGCTTGGGTATTTTCTAAATATGTTTTCATTTCCGTTTTACTGTAAGGAATTGCATTTTGAATTTCAAAAACCCGTCCCGGAAAGGGAATTAAATTTTCGGAAGTATATAAATGGGAATGTTTGTGTAGTTTGTTTAGGTTATAAAATGAACTCACTTCATCAAATCCACCTGATTTCATTATGGCGCTATTGGGCTCGTACAAATATTTTTGAGGGAAACCAAAAACCGGCAATTTAGTCTGGTCGTCCAAAACAAAGTTGAATGTTTCGTTCTTGTCTTTTAAAAGATTTACTGTTTTTATAGTTATATTTCCAGAATAGCCTTTGTATAATTCCCATAATAGTTCTTTAACTTCATTTTCGAGAGCTACGATATGAATCGTTTTAACATTTTGTAATTCCAATAATCCAGCCGAAATATCGAGTAGAGGAGCAGTTTTTATCAGAATAGCATTCGAATTATTGAAATAAAAGTTTAGATTTTCAGGAACATTGGGCAAACAATCTCTGAGCATAAATACCTTTCCTTTCGCATCATTTCTTCTGGAGGGATCAATATAAATCCAGTCCCATTTTGTATTTAAAGAAATCAAAGTTGCTAAACTATCTCCGGCATAGCAAGTAATATTGGGAACATTCAATTGCTCAAAATTGTGTTTTACAATGTTTGATAATTCTGGATTAATTTCGCAATGCACAACCGTTTTTATTTGTTTTGCAAAAAAATAATCGTCAACTCCCAAACCTCCTGTCAAATCAATTAAATTTTCACCCGAAACAATTGAGGCTTTATAGGAAGCCGTTTTTTCGGATGAAGTTTGTTCTATTGAGATTTTACTTGGATAAATGATATTTTTGGCTGTAAACCAATTAGGCAATTTGTCTTTTGCTTTTGTCTTGGCTTCAATTTGGTTCAAAATAGAAATCCAGTCAACATCTGGAAACGGATTTTTTTGAAGTGCTAATTTAGAGATGCTTCTACCAATATTTGCATTGATAAATTGTTGAATTTTGGGATCTAGAATCATTAAATCCAAAATTAAATATCTTTAGTTAATAGTACAATAATTTTGTTCTCCGGGAAGAATTCTTTACCCATTACTTTAATTATGGTATATAAAGGAACTGCTACTATCATTCCTAATATACCAAAAAGAAAACCCGCAATTAAGATGACAAGAAATATTTCCAAAGGATGTGAACTTACACTTTTAGAAAAAATAATAGGTTGAGATAAATTGTTATCAATAATCTGAACAATCCAAAAACCAATTAATACATAGATAGTGGTTGGCAAAATTTCAGATTGAAAATCACTTCCTAGATTACTCATCATTGTCAAAATTGCAGCTAAAATGGATGCGATTAGCGGACCAATATAGGGAATGATATTTAAGACCGCACATAAAAAGGCAATAACAAGAGCATTTGGAACTCCAAAAATCACTAAAACAATCAGATATAATAAGAATACTATAAATAATTGAAGTAATAATCCAATGAAATAACGGGACAGTAAGTGGTTTATTTTTTCTAAAGAGTTCAGAATTTGGTCTTCATGACTATCTGGAATTAATTTTTTTGCTCCTAGTATGAATTTTAATTGATCTTTTAGAAAGAAAAAAGTAATAAATAGTACTGCACCTAATCCTATCCCAAAACTACTGATTGTATCAAGGATTGCATTTAAAAAATTAGGGATAATATTGAAATTTATTTTAGAAGTAATGTTTGCTTCCTTTAGTATTTGTGAGGAATCAATATGATGACTTTCTAAGAATACGGAAATTTGATTTATCAACTGGACTATATTATTTTCGATTGCTGATGTGTTAAGAAGCGATAAGTTTTGTCCTTGGGATAAAATCAAAGGAATAAACATCATTATGAAACCGAATATGATTAACATGAAAATAAGCAAAGTTACTATTGTCGCAAAAATGTGATTGAATTTTAATCGTTTTTTGAAAAAGTCTAAAATAGGATTTCCAATTAATGTAAGTATAAAAGATACAACAAGATAAATCAGCACGGATTGAATTTGATAAAAAAAGAACAAAATTAAACCGCTAACAACGATTGTCAATAATGCTCGAAGAATACCATTTGAAAGGGTTTTTGATGTATTCATGTCTTTATTTTAGGTTATAAAGATAAAAAAAACTCGCTAACAAGTAGCGAGTTTTGAATTCTAAAAACTAAAAAAATTATATTCCGAAACTCGCTCTAGCTCCACCTGAAACAAAGATAGCATCCATTCTTGATTTTTGTCCGTTAGAGAACATGTACATTCCTCTATCATCTGTGTAATCCATGTAGTTCATAGTCATTTCTACTGGAGTTCCAGTACAAGTGCTGTAATGAGGATAAGCAGGAACACCATAATTAGCGGTGTTGTGTGTAGGTGTGTCAGTAACTAAATCGCTTCCACAAGTTGCATCACCCCAGATATGACGTAAGTTCATCCAGTGACCCACTTCGTGAGTTGCAGTTCTTCCTAAATTGTAAGGATAGGCACCTGAACCTGATAATCCAAAATATTTTGAGTCAATTACAACTCCATCGGTAGCAGTACTTCCACCAGGAAATTGTGCGTAACCTAAAATTCCTCCACCGATAGTACATGCCCACATGTTTAATTTTGTGGTTGGTGAAGTAGGATCTAAACCTCCTTGTTTTGTTTTTTTCATAGCATCTCTGGTACCCCAAGATGTTTTAGTAGTAGATTTTCTGTTAATTGTTTCTAAAACAAAAGTGATACCCACATTTGCAGCAACTCCTGAGAATAGAGCTGGAACAGTATTGAAATCGGAGTTTGTTGCATTAAAATCTTGATTTAATACATCAATTTGAGATTGTATTTGAGCATCAGAAATATTTTCTGCAGCAGTTTTGTATAATACATTCACTACAACTGGAATTTCAACTTTACCGTTTACTAAACGACCAGTTAACATTGCTTTTTCTGTAAAAGCTTCAATTTGGTTCATTCTTAAAGCTAATGTAGGGTCAGCTTTTAATTGTGCTTCAAGTACTTCTTGAGAAGCACAACCTCGTTGCGCAACTGCATTGGTTGCAGAGTCAGTTGATTCTGTTTGGTCATTTTGACATGAGAAAAGCATCAAAAATGCTGTTGCAGTTAAAAGAATTTTTTTCATAATAATTTGGGGGTTTTGTTATAAAATATTGGTTTTTGTTAATAATGTTGCAATTTTATAACAAATTTTTCAATAAAAAAAATTTTATGAAAAAAATAAACAATTAACTATAACGTTGTAGTTGACGGCCTTTAAGAAGTTTTTTTATAAATTACTTTTTATTTGTAAGTTCATACAAGGCGATACTTGTAGCTTGTACGACATTCATGCTACTATTTTTCCCAAACATATTAATATGAACTGTCTGATTTGAGATAGTTAAAATTTCATTAGAAATGCCATTTATTTCGCTTCCTATTGCTAAAGCTATTTTTTTTGAGGGAGGAATATATACTTCTTTAAGTGGTTTACTGGTATTGGTGATTTCTAATGAGATAATTTCGTAATTATTTTCCAGTAAATAAGCAATTATATCTTTGGTATCCTCAATTACTAAATAAGGAATATGTAAATGTGTACTACGAGAGGTTTTGTTTATTTTTTTTAAATTCAATGGAATATTTTTTCCAATAAAAATGATATTTTCAACTCCAAATGCTTCACTAATTCTAAATAGTGAGCCGATATTCTGTTGGAAATAAATATTATCACATACTAATGTAATGGGAAATGTCTTTTTATCAAAAGGGATATCTTTATGTTCCAGTTGCACGGATTCAGATTAATTATTAAAGATATAATGGATAATATTAGCACCCATTTTTAGTGCTTTTTCGCGAACATCAATTGGATCATTATTTACTTCAGGGTCTTCCCAACCATCGCCTAAATCAGATTCGAAAGTGTAAAGAAGCACTAATTTATTTTCTATAAATATTCCAAAAGCTTGCGGCCGTTTGCCATCATGCTCATGTATTTTTGGTAATCCATTGGGGAAAAGATATGGTTTTTGAAAAATAGCATGATTGGAAGGAATTTCGACTAAATCATTATTTGGAAATATTTTCTTTATTTCCTTTCTAATGTATTGATCCATGCCATAATTATCGTCAATGTGAAGAAAACCTCCCGCCAGCAAATAATTTCTAAGATTGATTGCATCAGCATCACTAAAAACAACATTTCCGTGACCAGTCATATGAACGAATGGATAGGAAAGTAAATCCGGACTTCCTGGCTCTACAGTTCCGGGTTTGAGTTTTATTTTGGTATTGATATTTGCATTGCAATATTTGATTAAATTAGGTAATGAAGTAGGATTGGCATACCAATCACCGCCACCACTATATTTTAATAAAGCGATTTCCTGCGAAAATGAGGTAACAGAAATTAATAGCAATAAATAATATATTTTTTTCATAACTATAATTCAGAATCATTAATTCTTACTCTTCATTAACAAAAACTACGCTATGGCACGCTACAATTGCTGCAGTTTCTGTTCGCAATCTCGTATTGCCTAAAGACACCGGAATATAATTAGTATCAAGTGCCAATTCGATTTCTTTTTCTGTAAAATCGCCTTCAGGTCCTATTAGTAACGTAATGTTTTTACTTGGCTTTAAAACGGATTTTAATGTTTTTTTATTGGTTTCCTCACAATGAGCAATAAAATTTAAGCCTTCCTGTTTTTGCTTTACAAACTCTTTGAAAGATATCGCTTCATTCAATTTTGGTAGAAACAATTCATTCGATTGCTTCATTGCAGCCAATATAATTTTATCAAATCTTTCGTTATTAATAACTTTTCGTTCGGAACGATCACAAATAATTGGTGTGATTTCATGGATGCCAATTTCAGTGGCTTTTTCCAAAAACCATTCAAAACGATCATTCATTTTAGTAGGAGCAACGGCTAAATGCAAATGAAATTTTGAAGGTGCCGACTTTTCGAAAGAAATGATTTTCACGGTACATTTATTGTCAGAAGCTAAAGTGATTTCAGTTTTGAATAAATACCCTAAACCATTGGTAACATATAAAATATCACTATCTTTTTTACGTAATACTTTAATGATGTGTTTGCTTTCTTCTTTGTCAAAAGAAAAGTTTTCAGTGGTTTCGTTGATATTTGGATTATAAAATAATTGCATAATTTAGAATTGTATTCTTGCTTTAGAAACTACAGATGAAGTTTCAAAATTTCCAGTTAAAAATTTTTGGTAACCTACAATTCCAATCATTGCAGCATTATCCGTTGTGTACTCAAATTTAGGAACAAATGTTTTCCAGCCGTATTTGTTTTTGGCTTCCGCCAAAGCGTTTCTTATTCCTGAATTAGCCGAAACTCCTCCGCCAATTGCTATTTGTTTTATTCCTGTTTCCTTTACGGCTAATTTCAACTTATCCATCAGAATCTCAATAATTGTGTATTGAATTGAGGCACAAATATCATTTAGGTTTTCGTCAATAAAATTTGGATTCTCTAATTTTTTCTTTTGAATAAAATATAAAATAGCGGTTTTTAAACCTGAAAAACTAAAATCTAACCCAGGAACTTTTGGTTTTGTAAAAGCAAAAGCTTTAGGATTCCCTAATTGAGCGTATTTATCTATCAAAGGTCCACCAGGATAAGGAAGTCCAAGTATTTTTGCACTTTTGTCAAAAGCTTCTCCTACGGCATCATCAGTGGTTTCTCCTATAATTGTCATATCAAAGAAATCGTTCACTTTCACAATCTGGGTATGCCCGCCACTTATGGTCAACGCCAAAAAGGGAAAGGTAGGCTTTTCAAATCCTTCTTCATGAATAAAATGCGCTAAAATATGGGCATGCATATGATTCACGGCAATCAAAGGGATTTTCAGAGCTAATGCCAATGATTTGGCAAATGAACTTCCTACCAAAAGTGAGCCCATCAATCCCGGGCCTTGGGTAAAAGCAATTGCTGACAACTGTTCTTTTTGTATATTTGCTTTTTGAAGGGCCGCATCAATAACGGGAACTATATTTTGTTGGTGTGCTCGAGAGGCAAGTTCAGGAACTACACCGCCATATTGATTGTGAATCAGTTGATTAGCTACTATGTTTGACAATACTTTGTCCTTTTGTAAAACAGCTGCTGCAGTATCATCGCAAGAACTTTCGATAGCAAGAATAAAAACCTCGGGATTTTGCATAAAAAGGCACAAATTTTGAATTATATTTGACAATCCTATGTAAAAACGTTCTTTTTACATAAAAGCCAAAATTAAAGAATTTTTATTAAAGCTACTGTTGTTTCCAAAAGCAAAATAAAATTTTATAAAAAAATTAAACAAATAAATAAGTATCAAAAAGTTTAAAAAAATAGTATTTCGTTCTCTACTTGGACTTATCCTACTTTTATTGGTGCTTGGTATAGCACTTTCTACGCCTTATGTTCAAACAAAAATTGCTCAATATTTTGTTCGAAGTATAAATAAAGATTTTGGAACCCATATCGCTATTGATGGAGTTTCGGTATCTGTTTTTGGTGGTGTGAAATTCAAAAAAGTATTGATAAGTGACCATCATAAAGACACTCTTATTTATGCGGATAGAATAAAAACTACAATTTTGGAAGGAAAAAAAATGTTAGATGGTGATTTAATTTTTGATGATTTGGATTTGCATGGATTACTTTTTAATTTGAGAACTTATAAAAATGAAAAAGAATCCAACCTAGACAAATTTATCATTGCCTTTGAAACTGGTAAACCATCAACTAAGAAGTTTTTGCTGAAAGCGAATAAGCTGCAAATTTACGACGGACATTTTATTTTGACAGATGATAATCGGGAAAATCCAAAAGATCTCGATTTTACTAAACTTAACGCTTCTGTAACTGATTTTTTAATATTCGGACCAGATGTGACTACCAACATAAACAAGATGTCATTTTTAGACTTTCGCGGTTTGTATGTAAAAAATTTAAGCTCAAAATTCAGCTATTCCAAAAAAAATATAAAACTGGAAAAGCTTGATTTGTTAACAAAGGAATCAACATTAAATGGGACTGTCGTATTAAATTATAAAATTGAAGATTTCTCTAATTTTACGGATAAAGTACAGTTTGATATCAAATTGAATTCGGCTTCCATAGCTTCAAATGATATTCGCTATTTTTATAAAGAATTAGGTAAAAACCAACATTTCTATACTAAGACAAGTATTAAAGGAACTCTTAATGATTTGGAATTTAAAAACTTAGAATTAGTTGATGACAGAAAGACACAAATCAACGGTGATATCAATTTTAAAAATCTGTTTGCCAAAAAGGGTCAAAAATTCTCCATGTATGCTAAGTTTGATAAGTTAACCTCCAGCTACGAGAATTTGATAGTCATATTGCCCAATATTTTAGGAAATAAATTGCCTACCTCTTTAAAAAAATTAGGTAGATTTTCAGCTTCAGGAACTTCAAGTGTTTCAACCACTGCGGTTGAAGCTGATTTTTCTATGATCACCGCATTAGGAAAAGTAACTTCTAACTTAGAAATACAAAATATAGATGTAATTGATAAAGCTTCTTATATAGGTAATGTTGTTTTAGAAAATTTTGATGTCGGCACTTTATTCGAAAGAAAAGAACTTGGCAGGGTAACTTTGAATATTGATGTTGATGGAAAAGGGTTTAAACAAAAATATTTAGACACCGCTATTAAAGGTGATATCAGCAAAATAGATTATAATAATTATACCTACACAAATGTTGTTGTAAATGGTACTTTCAAATTGCCGAATTACAAAGGTCAGGTTTCTATAAATGACCCCAATTTGAGTATGACTTTTGACGGTTTATTAGATTTAAGTAAAAAAGACAGCCGATATGATTTTCATATTAATGTTGAAAATGCAGATTTATCTAAATTAAAGTTAGTAAAAGATTCCGTTTCTGTTTTTAAAGGTGATGTTGTGGTTCAGGCTTCAGGAAATACTATAGAAAATTTTCAGGGAAATGTTTACATCAATAAAACCTCTTATCAAAATGTAAAAGGAACTTATAATTTTGATGATTTTGCCATAAGTTCAACTTTTGATCAAAATAGAATACGAACCATAACCGTAAATTCTCCTGATATTGTTCAGGGTGAGATTGTAGGTAAATATGAATTCAGTCAGTTGAAAAACATAATTACTAATTCTTTGGGAAGTCTTTATACAAATTACAAACCAACTAAGGTAAAAAAAGGGCAGTTTCTTAAATTTGATTTTACTATTTATAATAAAATTATTGAAATATTTTATCCTCAAATTTCTATTGGATCAAATACCATAGTCAAAGGAAGTATAAACTCGGATAATCAAGAATTCAAACTCAATTTTAATTCGCCTAAAATCATTGCATCGGATAATACTTTTGATAATATCAGAATTTCAGTCGATAATAAAAACCCGCTTTATAATGCTTATATAGAGTTGGATAGTATAAAAACTAAATATTATAAAGTTCGAGATTTTAGTTTGATAAATGTAACTATGAAAGATACATTGTACTTTCGTTCTGAATTTAAAGGAGGTGCGAATGGGGAAGATTATTATAATTTAAATTTATATCATACCATAAATGCAGCCAATAAAAATGTTGTTGGAATTAGTAAATCTGAAGTTAAATTTAAGGATTATTTATGGTTTTTGAATGCAAAAGAGACGCCTGATAATCAAATAGTTTTTGATAAGGCATTTAAAAATTTTAATATTGATAATATCATATTGTCCCATGAAGACCAGGAAATTTCACTGATGGGGGACTTAAAAGATACTTCCTATAAAGATTTAAAACTGAGTTTTAAAGATGTTGATCTAAATAAAATTACACCTGATAACGACAAGTTTGTTTTTAAAGGAAATATAAATGGGGAAGTAAATTATAAGCAAGATAAAAATGTTTACCAGCCAACTTCTTCCATTGTAATTGATCATTTGAATGTAAATAATACGGATTTAGGTATTTTGAATTTTAATATCGAAGGAGACGAAAACTTCAGAAAATTTACAATAAATTCCAATATCGAAAATGAAAATTTAGAATCTTTTAATGCCAATGGAAGTTTTGAAATCGTAAATAAGGAAACAATTCTGGATTTAAAACTAAAATTCGAAAAATTCAATTTGGGAACATTGAGCTCACTGGGTGGTGAAGTTTTATCGAATATTAGAGGATCAGTATCAGGGAATTCGGTTATTCAAGGAAACCTTAAAAAGCCTGAAATTAATGGACGTCTTTTTGTTGATAATGCAGGAGTGACTGTTCCATATTTGAATGTGGATTATGAATTGAAAGACAAAACAATCATTGATTTGGCCGATGAAAAGTTTTTGTTTAGAAATAATATATTAACAGATACAAAATACGGAACCAAAGGAACTTTGAATGGAAGTGTCGAACATAATAATTTTTCTGATTGGAAATTAGATTTAACTATTAATTCGAAAAGACTTTTAGCTTTAGATACAAAAGACAGTGACGATGCCGCTTATTATGGTACCGCTTTTATTGATGGTACCGCAACGATAAAAGGACCGACAAATTCTTTATTTATTAAAGTTGATGCGAAATCAGAAAAAGGAACTGCTATAAAAATCCCAATTAATAATGCTGAAAGTGTAAGTGATAATAAATTTATTCATTTTGTGACCGTTAAAGAGAAGTATAATATCGAAAAAGGTATTTTTGAGAATACCAGAAATTATAATGGGCTTGAATTAGAGTTTGATTTTGATATTACACCAAATGCTGAAGTGGAAGTTATTTTAGATAGAAATACGGGGCACGGAATGAAAGGGAAAGGTTTCGGATCCTTATTATTTAAGATAAACACATTAGGCAAGTTCAATATGTGGGGCGATTTTCAGGCTTATGAAGGAACCTATAACTTTAAATACGGGGGATTTATTGATAAAAAGTTTGCTGTAAAAAAAGGAGGTTCAATTTCTTGGGAAGGGAATCCTATGAAAGCGCAATTAAACTTGGAGGCTGTCTATAAAACTACTGCAAATCCTGCGGTATTATTAGAAAATTCTTCCTTTAACACTAAAGTTCCTGTTGAAGTAATTATAGGTCTTCGTGGCGATTTAACAAGTCCTGAGCCTGATTTTAACATAGAATTTCCAACGGTTAGTAATGTTTTGAAATCAGAAATTCAATACAAGTTAAATGATAAGGATGTTAGGCAAACCCAGGCATTGTATTTATTGTCATCTGGTGGCTTTTTAAGTCCTGAAGGAGTAAATCAATCTGATTTTTCGGCAAGTTTATTTGAAACGGCAACAAGCTTATTAGGGGGGATAATTCAAACGGATAATGAAAAATTCAAAGTAGGGATTAATTTTGTTTCTGCAGATAAAAGAATAGGAAGAGAAACTGACGGAAGATTTGTGGCGACTATTTCATCAAAGATTAATGAAAGGATTACAATTAATGGTAAAGTTGGGGTTCCTTTTGGAGGAATAAATGAATCCGCAATTGTAGGCGATTTAGAGGTGCTTTATAGAGTTAATGAAGATGGAACCATGAATTTACGTCTTTTTAATAAAGAAAACGATATTAATTACATCGGTCAGGGAATAGGATATACGCAAGGTTTAGGGGTTTCTTATGAAGTAGATTTTGATACTTTTAAAGAACTGGTAAATAAAATATTTAAAAAACATAAACTCGAAATTCAGACTGAATCAGCAGCAGAAGATCAAGATTCTAATTTATCTCCGGATTATATTAATTTTTTGAAATCTAAAAAAACAACTAAAAAAAAACAAAAAGCAAATCAGGAAGCTGTAATTCCTAAAGAGGATTAATACTTTTTGTCTAATGTTTTAAATGCCTGAATTATAAAGAAGATATATAAGAACTACTTTATAAATACTTATATAATTATTTTGTAATTTTCTTGAATAAATTATGATAACGCTTTAACTAAAATATATTATTACTGATAGTTATAGCTACCTAAAACTAATCCCGATTTTGGGGATAAAAATCTTATTAATTGTTAATTATCAAATAATAATTGATTTTTTTTTAATTTTGTTAAATAAAATAGGTTTTATTTTGGTTTTTTAAAAACTTATTAACGAAAACGTTTGAATTTAGGGCGCTTTACTAATTTATAAAAAATGCAGCTTTAAAAGTGCTGAATGTTTGCTAATTTTACACTTTAATACTTAAATAATGCCAAAAACAATAAAAAAGGTTGGTGTTCTAACCTCGGGTGGAGATTCACCAGGAATGAATGCAGCAATACGCTCAGTTGTTCGAACATGTGCTTATCATAATATAGAATGCATAGGAATATACAGAGGGTATCAAGGAATGATTGAAGGTGACTTCAAAGAAATGGGCCCTCGTAGTGTAAACAACATTGTAAATAAAGGAGGGACGATTTTAAAATCGGCTCGTTCTACAGAATTCAGAACCCCTGAAGGCAGAAAGAGAGCACATGAACATCTTGTAAAAGCTGGGATTGATGCCTTAGTTGTAATAGGAGGTGACGGAACCTTTACAGGAGGTTTGATATTTAATAATGAATTTGACTTTCCAGTTATGGGAATTCCAGGTACTATTGATAATGATATTTTTGGTACAAGCCATACTTTGGGATATGATACCGCATTAAATACTGTAGTAGATGTAATTGATAAAATTAGGGATACTGCAAGTTCTCATAACCGTTTATTCTTTGTAGAGGTAATGGGAAGAGATGCCGGTCATATTGCTTTAAATGCAGGAATTGGAGCTGGAGCAGAGGAAATTCTAATCCCAGAAGAAGATTTAGGATTGGAAAGATTATTAGAATCATTACAAAAAAGTAAAGCTTCAGGAAAATCATCCAGTATAGTAGTTATCGCAGAAGGTGATAAAATTGGTAAAAACGTATTCGAATTAAAAGATTATGTTGAAGCTAATTTGCCTGAGTATGATGTGAGAGTTTCTGTTTTGGGTCATATGCAGCGTGGTGGTTCACCATCATGTTTTGATAGGGTTTTGGCCAGTAGATTAGGAGTGAAAGCTGTAGAATCATTATTGGAAGGGAAATCAAGTTATATGGTTGGTTTACAAAGTGATAAAGTTACCTTGACGCCATTAGAACAAGCTATAAAAGGAAAAACAGAAATTGATAGAGAGTTATTAAGAGTTTCAGATATAATGTCAACATAGAATTGGTTGAAGTTTAAAATTAGACTTTATATAAATAAAATAAATACAAACAAAAATTAAAATAAAATGTCAAAAGTAAAATTAGGAATAAATGGTTTTGGAAGAATTGGAAGAATTGTATTCAGAGAGTCTTTCAACAGAGATAATGTAGAAGTTGTAGCTATCAACGATTTATTAGAAGTGGATCATTTAGCTTACTTATTAAAATATGATTCAGTTCACGGTCGTTTCAATGGAACTGTTGAAGTAAAAGAAGGAAAACTTTATGTAAACGGAAAAAACATCCGTATTACGGCTGAAAGAAATCCTGCAGACTTAAAATGGAATGAAGTAGAGGTTGATGTTGTTGCTGAATGTACAGGTTTCTTTACAACTATTGAAACTGCAAACGAGCACATCAAAGGTGGTGCTAAAAAAGTAATTATTTCGGCTCCTTCTGCTGATGCTCCAATGTTTGTAATGGGAGTAAACCATGACAAAGCTTTGGCAACTGATACAGTTGTTTCAAATGCATCTTGTACTACAAACTGTTTGGCTCCATTAGCTAAAGTTATTAATGATAACTTTGGAATTGTTGAAGCTTTAATGACTACTGTTCACGCAACAACTTCAACTCAAATGACTACTGATGGTCCTTCTAGAAAAGACTGGAGAGGTGGACGTGCTGCTTCATGTAACATCATCCCATCTTCTACAGGTGCCGCTAAAGCAGTAGGGAAAGTTATTCCTTCATTGAACGGAAAATTAACAGGTATGTCAATGCGTGTTCCTACAACTGATGTTTCTGTAGTTGATTTAACTGTAAAAGTTGAAAAAGAAACTACTTACGAAGAAATTATGGCTGTATTGAAAAATGCTTCTGAAACTACAATGAAAGGTATCTTAGGATATACTGAAGATTTAGTTGTTTCTCAAGATTTCGTTTCTGATTCAAGAACATCTATCATTGATGCTAATGCTGGAATTGGATTGAACTCTACTTTCTTCAAAATCATCTCTTGGTATGATAATGAATATGGTTATTCTAGCAAATTGATTGATTTATCTGTACACATTGCAGGTTTAAAATAATTCTTTATATTTACAAATCCCGTTATAGTAATAGTAACGGGATTTTATTTTTTGTTCACTTTTTTTAATGTAAATTTTATACTGCACACATTTTAAATAAGTATAACATACACAAAACCAAAAAAACCAAAAAAATGAGATTATTAGTTGATAGTGGTTCTACCAAAGCCGATTGGATTGCGATAGACGATGCCGGAAAAGTATTGTTCACAACACAAACATTAGGGTTGAATCCAGAAATTTTAGATGGAGACGAAATTATCGAACGTTTAAATGATCGTTTTGATATTTTACAAAATAAAAAAGAAGCCACCCATTTATTTTTCTATGGTGCTGGTTGTGGAACCGAAAGAATGAAAATTTCACTTTCACAAATTTTTCAAAACTATTTTCCAAATGCAATTATTGTAGTGGAAGAAGATACTTATGCAGCTGTATATGCTACAACACCTAAAGGTGAAAAAGCGATTGTTAGTATTTTAGGAACCGGATCTAACTGTAGCTATTTTGATGGAAAAGAATTGCATCAAAAAGTACAATCATTGGGTTACATAGTTATGGATGATTGTAGCGGTAATGTTTTTGGAAAAGAATTAATCAGAAAGTATTATTTCAATAAAATGCCAAAAGAATTGGCATTAGAATTTGAAAAAGAGTACGATTTAGATCCAGACTACGTTAAAAGTAAATTATACAAAGAACCAAATCCAAATGCTTATTTAGCAACATTTGCCAAGTTCTTAATTCAACATAAAGAGACTGAGTTTTGTAGAAAAATAATATTCAAAGGAATGAAATCTTTTGTAAAAAATTATATTAAACAATATGATAATTGCAAAGAGGTTCCCGTTCACTTTGTAGGCTCAATTGCATTTTATTTGAAAGAAGAACTGCAAGAGACTTTTGATAAATATGAATTAAGATTAGGGAACGTATTGAGAAGACCAATTGATGGACTTATTGCGTATCATATAGCTAATAAATAATTTTTATGGAAATTGCAATTATTGCACATGATGGTAAAAAAGCTGACTTGGTTCAATTTTTGGAAAAAAACAAAGCTATTTTACAAGAAGAAAAAATACAGTTGATTGCAACTGGTACAACTGGGGGCAAAGCTGAAAATTCGGGTTTCAAAGTAGCTAAAATGCTTTCAGGTCCTTTAGGAGGTGATGCTCAAATTGCAGCCAGAGTTGCGGAAGGTAAAACTCAAATGGTTTTCTTTTTTAAAGATCCATTGTCAAGCCACCCTCATGAAGCTGATATCAATATGCTTATTCGTGTTTGTGACGTACATAATGTGCCATTGGCTACTAATGAGGCAACGGCACAATTACTGTTAAATGCTATAGCATTGCAATCATAGAAATTTCTACATTTACATTTTTTGGCAAACAAGCCACTTGAACCGTTTCACGAGCTGGAGCGGTTTTTTCGTTAAAATAAGAACCATATATAGTATTTATTTTTCCAAAATCATTCATATCCATTATGAATATTGTAGTTTTTACTACGCTTTCAAACGTCATTCCTGCAGCTTCTAAAACTGCTTTCATGTTTTGCATCACTTGTTCGGTTTCGGCTTCAATGGTAGCGGTAACTAATTCTCCAGTTGTTGGGTTTATTGCAATTTGACCAGATGTATAAAGCGTGTTTACTTTAAGAACAGCCTGATTGTATGGACCAATTGGTGCAGGAGCATTTTCGGTAAAAATTATCTTTTTCATAAAAATGGATGTATTAATTTATTGTTTGAATGGAATAATTATAAAATTATATGTATCAATTTTTTGTTTTAGTCTTCTTAAAATGGGTTCTATTAAATAGAATTAAAATTTTGAATATTTAGTTTGTTCAAGACTGGTTAACAGGTAATTATCTATTTGTGCTACTTCGTTTGTCGAATTTTATATCACTTAATACACCAGATTTTATACCAATGAAGAAACCCCAATTGGCATTTGTACCAAATGGTGTCCAATTGAAATCCATTCTCCAACTTAATAAATCTCTTTCGAAACGAAGTTGGGTGAATGTAACTCCTTTTTGTACAAAATCATAACCTGTTGATACACCTGCTTTCCATTTAGGAGTTATGTCTGCATTAGCAGAAATCATTATGGAATTTCCAATAATTTTTTTCTCTCTGTTGTTGTTTCCATAAGTGAGGGAATAGGCAAAAGTCATATCCCATGGCAGTTTTGAGCTGAAAAATTCTGAAATAACATCTTCACCTTCTCCATTTTCGTCAAATTGACTTTTTCTATTATCGCTTAAATCAGTATTTGTTCCAAATAAATCATCTTCCCTGCCACCATTTCTCTCACTTTGAACGTTTTTGTCTTTCTTGGTTTTATCTTTTTCTTTGCTCGAAATAGCATAATTTAAAGTCATATTAGCACTTGTCATTCTAAATAAACTTCCTCCATTATCTATATTGAAAACATTAATTCTGGTGCCTGAATTATCAATAGCATAAGGATCTAAAGTTGCACCAAAATTCACATTCATTTTGTTGGCAAAAAGTTGAGTTCCTCCACTGACTCTAACGGGTGAAAAAGCAAGAGAAGTTACCCCGTCAGCATTAAGATTATAACTAGTTGAAAGATTTAAATTATTAAGCAGCATTATTTTTTTTGGTTCAATCTTAGTACTGTCTTTATCAGTGACTTTAGCTTCAAAAGTATTGCTTAAATCAAAACCTAAATTATTTGAGTTTGATATACCTGGCGCTCCAAAAATTCCACCTTCAAATCGGGAGTATTGTTTTATCATAGTTCCAGTTGCATCTGAGGCATAGGTATCATAATATTTCTCAAAACTTGGAGTGTAACCATACGAAACCGATGGACGCATGACGTGTCGAATAGATTTTATTTTTTTATCGGCTCCAAAATTAAATGTCCCGTATATAGTAGTTCCTAAACTTGATGAAAAAGAGTAGGTTCTAAAAGCATCAAATCCATTTACAGTATTATCGACTACTTTGCTTTGGTCAGCATCATAACTTCTATTAATAGTTTTTGTGTACCAAACTTCTTTATAATTAAAAGATGATGAAGCACTAAAATATTTGAATAATTTAAAATTTGTACTTAACGGGATAGTGTGTTCAATACCCGTTTTCGTATCTCTAAACATTTGAGGTTTGAAGAATAAGGAATCGTTGGTTACAATGCTATTTTTACCGCTTAAATTATACTGTAGATTGATATTTTTAAAAAAACCTTTTTTGACACCATCTTTTCCAACAAAAGGATACAAACGATCCACACTTACTTGCAGTGTCGGTAAAGTCATATTGATTTCCTCGGTTTGTGTGTTTTGAGAATGTGTTGCAGTCAATGACATTCTAACCTGTGGAACTGAATTGAATGTTTTGCTGTAAGAGATGGATGAGCTTAATGTATTATTAAGATTTGAACCTATATTCGCCTGATTTATAGATTGCTTAAAATATTTACTGCTTCCAAGATTTACCGAAGCAGAAAAACTTGAGTTTGGATTCGATTTTGAATCTTTGGAATGCGACCATTGTATATTGTAAATTTTCTGTTTTGAATAATCAGGATAGCCTCTCTCACTGGTAATTAAATTTTCAAATCGTACATTCAAATTACCACGATATTTATAGCGTTCCGCATAACTCGATTCAAAACGCATTCCGTAACTACCATTAGTATAATAATCTCCTAAAACAGTTAAATCATAATTATCGCTAAGGGCAAAATAATATCCTCCATTTTGTAAAGAAAAACCTCTTGTATTAGAATCATTATAACTAGGTAAAATCAATCCGGAGACGCTAGTCTCTTTACTCATTGGAAAAAAAGCAAAAGGTAAAGCAACAGGAGTTGGCACATTGGCAATAACCATATAGGTTAAGCCGGTAACTACTTTTTTACCAGGAATAAATTTGACTTTATTGGTTTGGAAATAATATTCTGGATTATCCACATCTTTTGAAGTCGTGAACTTTGCTTTTTTGAGAAAATAGACTGAATCATTTTCTTTTTTAGTAACAGCTGCTTTTATTTTAAATTCTCCTTGATCCGATCTTGAATTCCAAATCAAAGCTTTTTTAGTTTTAAAATTGAAACGAATGGAATCTGGTTCTATGACATTGGTACCTTGTTTGAAATTTGGATATTGTGTGTATGCTCCTGTGGAGTCTTTTATTCGACCAGCATAGACTTCGTTTTTTTCATAGTCCATGACTATAATCCCTGATTTCAATTCAACATCTTGATAATAAAGTTCTGCTTTATCATATAAGGTGATGAGTTTTTTCTTTTGATCAATTTTGGCATAGTTTTCAGCCGTGTATTTTACTTTACCGTCAAGAAATGCTTTTTTAGGTTTTACGGTATCCTTTTTTATCGAATCTGTTTCTTTTTTTAAATCTGTAGTTGATTTTTCAGGATCCCCAGCAACAGTTTTGGTGTTATCTGTTTGTTTTTTAGTAGGTATAGCTGTTGTTTTTTTTGTTATATCTTGTGAATATAATTTAGCAGATCCTATTGTTAGGAAAATTGATAAAAAAACGATATTAAATAAGTTTGTATGCAAAGGTTTAAATGCTATTTTTGTAAAATTATGGCCTGTTTTTTGAGATGTCAAACTTACATATAATTTTTTGTCAAAAATAATCAAATAAAGAATTTATAACCTTGGTGTTTTAATTAAAATTAACTTTTAGATTTATGCGTATCATATATAAAATAAAAATAATATTCATTCTACTTCTAACGACAGTTTCTTTTACAACGTATAGCCAATCCAATATATTTAGAGTAACCTTAGATGCGGGTCATGGAGCACATGATTTTGGTGCCGTATATGAAGGTCGTGTAGAAAAGAATATTGCTTTGGCTGTAGTTTTAAAAGTGGGGAAGATATTAGAGGCTACACCTAAAATTAGTGTTACATATACGCGAAAAACGGACGTATTTATTGATTTAATTGAAAGGGCAAATATAGCCAATAGATCTGACGCTAATATTTTTGTATCGATTCACTGTAATGCAAACAGAAATACTGCAGCTGATGGTACCGAAACTTATGTTATGGGTATGAATAAAGTAGCTTCTAACCTTGAAGCCGCGAAAAAAGAGAACTCTGTAATTACTTTGGAAAAAGATTACAAACAAAAATACGAAGGATTCGATCCTAACTCTCCAGAAACGATGATAGGAATGACTTTGATGCAAGAGGAATATTTAGACAACAGCATTTCTCTTGCAAGTAAAATTGAAGAAGAGTTTGCTGATTTAGGTAAAAAAATTAGAGGAGGAGGAGTTAAACAAGCCCCTTTTATGGTACTTCATAAGGCCTATATGCCAAGAGTATTAATAGAAATGGGATTTATTTCTAATTCTATTGAGGGAAATACTTTAAATTCGGAGGAAGGTCAAAATGAAATCGCTAAAGCCATTGCAGATGCTATTGTAAGTTATAAGAGCGATTATTATGGAAATGGAGAAACTGAGATTTTTGATGAAAAACCATCACAGAAAATTATTGATAAGCCAATAAAAGATACTTCATCTCCGGTAAAGCCTAAAGTAAATTTAAATTCTTCGGAAGTTAAAAAAACAATAAAAAACGCAGATAATTCATCGGCTTTATTCAAAGTGCAACTTTCTGCCAGTGTTAGAAAAGTGGAATTAGCGCCTAAAAATTTTAAAGGATTGAAAAATATTTCTGTAGCATATGATAACAGAGTCTACAAATACATGTACGGAGAAACTCCGGATTATGATGAGGCAAAAAAGCAATTGCAGGAAGCAAAAGAAAAAGGATATGATTCGGCTTTTTTAATTGCATTTAAAAATGGAGAAAAAATTAGTATTCAAGAAGCACTTAAATAATAATAACAAGTTAAAATATTTTATATTAATTTTGCACAAACATTTATATTTTGAAAATAACAAGAGAAATTAAAACTGCTATATTAGTCATTGCATCTATTTTATTATTCATTTGGGGCTACAGTTTTTTAAAAGGAAGGGATCTTTTTACAAATTACAAAACATTTTATGTAGAATATGAAAGTGTAGAAGGATTAGCTACATCGGCACCTGTAACACTAAACGGCTTGGTTATAGGTAAAGTAAACAGTATTACAATAAATGAAAATACAGGAATATTATTGGTTGAATTACAATTAAAAACGGATTTCCCTATATCTAAATCCAGTACCGCTTCTATTTATGAGCCTGGATTTATTGGTGGAAAACAAATTGCAATCAATCCGAATTTTAATGATAAAACCCTAGCTGTTGATGGTCAAAAATTACAGGGAACCACAAAATTAGGACTTACTGATAAAGTTGGGGATAAATTAGCTCCTCTTCAGGAAAAATTAGAAAAGATAATGGCTAACACAGATAAACTATTATCAGGTATTAACAATGTTTTGGATAAAAACGGGCAAGAAAATTTGAAGGTTAGTTTAGCCGAGTTAAGTAAGACTATTGAGCAATTTCACAAAGCTACCGTAAGTGTTAATACATTATTAGATGATAATAAAGCTAAAATAGAAGGAGCTGTAACGAACTTTAATAAAATATCAGGTGACTTTTCTAAAATATCTGATTCATTGAGCAAAGCAGATCTAGGAAAAACTGTAAAAAATCTAAATAAAACGTTAGCTAGAGTTGATGGTATTATGAGTGGTTTGGAATCAGGAAAAGGTTCTATGGGTAAATTATTAAACGATGAGGCTTTTTATGAAAATATAAAAGCAACAACCAGAGAATTAGAATTATTATTGCAAGATATAAGATTGTCTCCAACAAGGTATGTTAATGTTTCTTTATTTGGAAAGAAAAATAAACCTTATGTTGCACCGATAAATGATTCTATAATAAAAGAAAAAAACTAACAAAATGAGCTATTTAGACAATATATTGTTTGCCATATTATTAGCTATTGGGTTTGGTTATTTTTATATTAATGTGAAAAAAATCATTCGAAATATAAATCTTGGTGCAGCCATAAACCGAAAAGACAACGCTAAAGCACGTTGGGAAAACATGGCTATGATTGCACTTGGTCAATCTAAAATGGTAAAAAAACCTGTTGCAGGTGTGCTTCATATTATTGTTTATGTAGGTTTTGTAATCATCAATATTGAGTTGTTGGAAATAATTATTGATGGTCTTTTTGGTACTCATAGAGTTTTTGCTTTTTTAGGGACTTTATATAATGTATTAATTGCCTCATTTGAAATATTGGCACTTTTAGTTTTAGTAGCTGTTTTTACTTTTTGGATTAGAAGAAATATAATCAAATTGCAACGATTTTCAAGTACGGATTTGAAAGGTTCTCCAGAAAGGGATGCTAATTATATTCTTTATTTTGAAGTTGTTTTGATGGTATTGTTTTTATTAATGAATGCTTCCGATTTGCACTTACAAAACATACCCGGTGGCTTTTCTCATTTTATCAAAGCAGGTTCATTTCCAATAAGTCAATTTATAGAACCATTGTTTAACGGAATGTCAAATGAATTAGTGATGCTTCTTACAGAAATATTTTGGTGGTTGCATATTACGGGTATTTTGATTTTTATGAACTATCTGTATTTTTCAAAACACTTACATATATTATTGGCATTTCCTAATACCTATTTTGCAAATTTAAACCCACAAGGTCAATTTGATAATCTGGAATCAGTTACTAAAGAAGTGAAAATGATGATGGATCCTAACGCTGATCCATTTGCGGCAGCACCAGTTAACGAAAACGAAGTACCAGGTAAGTTTGGAGCAAGTGATGTTCAGGATTTAAATTGGGTACAATTATTGAACGCTTATACCTGTACTGAATGTGGTCGTTGTACCTCTTCTTGTCCTGCCAATATAACAGGGAAAAAATTGTCCCCTCGTAAAATAATGATGGATACAAGAGATAGACTGGAAGAAGTAGGACGAAATATTGATGCCAATAAAGGTATTTTTGTACCAGATAATAAATCATTATTGAACGATTATATTACACCAGAAGAGCTTTGGGCTTGCACTTCCTGTAATGCATGTGTAGAGGAATGTCCGGTAAATATAAGTCCTCTATCTATTATTATGGATATGCGACGCTATTTAGTAATGGAGCAAAGTGCGGCTCCAATGCCAATAAATGCGATGATGAGCAATATAGAAAATAACGGGGCACCTTGGCAATACAATCAGCAAGACCGATTGAATTGGAAAAACGAGTAGACGCTATTTATTACGTCTAGATTAAAATAAATAGGCTTCTATAAAGCGGTTAGGAGTTTTTTTATCATTTTTTAGACAAAGATAAATTAGAAAAAAACGTAAGATGAACACAGAAGATTTAGACAAAAAATTAGTCGAAGCAACAGAAAATGGACAACATATAAGTCCAATACTTCCAGAGGGTGTAAAAAATTATTTGATTGATATTGATGGTACAATTTGTGATGATATTCCTAATGAAGAACCAGAAAGAATGGCAACTGCCGAAGTATATCCTGACGCATTAATTACATTGAATAAATGGTATGATGAAGGTCATATTATTTTCTTTTTTACTTCAAGAACAGAAGCTCATAGAGAAGTTACTGAAGAATGGCTGAATAGATTTGGATTCAAATATCATGGAATGGTAATGGGAAAACCAAGAGGAGGAAACTACCATTGGATTGATAACCATTTAGTAAAAGCAACTCGTTACAGAGGAAAATTTACTGATTTGGTTGATAAAGAGGTTACTATTCAAGTTTTTGACGACGGTCAACACGAATAGATCACAGATGTTAGATTTCAGATTTCAGATTTTAAAACTTGAAACTTTGAACTTTAAACTTTAAACAAAAATATATGTCAGAAAGTTTGATAGTGCCAACTATGGCCGAAATGTTAGCTCAAGGTAAACAACCAGAAGTTTTGTTTTGGGTAGGTTGTGCAGGAAGTTTTGATGATAGAGCAAAAAAAATTACCAAGGCATTTGTACGAATTTTAAATCGTACAAATGTCTCTTTTGCAGTGCTTGGTACAGAAGAAAGTTGTACTGGCGATCCAGCCAAAAGAGCGGGTAATGAGTTCTTGTTTCAAATGCAAGCCATGATGAATATTGAGGTTTTAAATGCATATGAAGCAAAAAAAATTGTTACGGCTTGTCCGCATTGTTTTAATACGCTCAAAAATGAGTATCCTGAATTAGGTGGAAAATATGAAGTAGTTCATCATACAGAGTTTTTAAAATCTTTGTTGGATGATGGAAGATTGACCATTGAAGGAGGACAATTTAAAGGAAAACGAATTACTTTTCATGATCCTTGCTATTTAGGAAGAGCCAATAATGTATATGAAGCGCCAAGAGATTTGATTCTTAAATTGGATGCCGAATTAGTAGAAATGAAACGTTCTAAAGCAAACGGATTATGTTGTGGTGCTGGTGGTGCCCAAATGTTTAAAGATGCCGAGCCTGGAAACAAGGAAGTCAATATTGAAAGAACTGAAGAAGCATTAGAAACAAAACCAGAAATAATCGCTGCTGGTTGCCCTTTTTGTAATACTATGATGACTGATGGTATTAAAAATAAAGAAAAAGAAGGCGAAGTAAAAGTAATGGACATTGCCGAATTGATTGCCAATGCCCAAGATTTGTAATAAAGTATTGATTCAATATTTATTACTTTTTTATTTAAAATTCACAATTTATAATTAAATATCATGTACGTTCCATTTGAAAATTTACCCGAAGAATCCAAAATCTGGATTTATCAATCGAACAGAAAGTTTTCGGATGCCGAATTTTCCGAAATTGAAACTGCCTTGCAATCTTTTCTTGAGGCTTGGGCGGCTCATGGTACCAGTTTAGAATCGTCCTACCAATTAAAATACAACCGATTTATTATTATCGCTGTAAATCAAGATGTTCAGGCTGCAACGGGTTGTTCTATAGATTCCTCTGTAGAATTTATTCAAAGTTTAGAACAAAAATACAGTGTAGATTTATTGGATAAAATGAATGTGACTTTCAAATTAGGGGAGCATATTGCGCACAAGCCTCTTATTGATTTCAAAAAGATGGTAAAAGATAAAGCAGTTACTGAAAATACTATAGTTTTCAATAATTTAGTTAATACTATAGAAGAATATAATGAATCCTGGGAAGTTCCTGCCATGGACAGCTGGCATAGTCGCTTTTTTTAAACAAAATAGTTCAATGAAAAAAATAGGCATCAAAATCGTTTTTTTTTATGTCTTATTTCTTTTTGTTGCTACTAGTTGTGTTGGTACAAAAATTAATAAGAATAAAGTAATTTTAACCAACGTTCCGTCCAAAACAGAAAATTTGGACAGTATAAATTCAAGTAATACACCAAAACTTTTTGAATTGTCACCCGAAGGTAATAAGTGGGTCGATAGTCTCTATAATGCTATGACTTTAGAGGAAAAATTAGGGCAGTTATTTATGGTTGCCGCTTATTCTAATAAAGATACCGTACACTTCAACGCAATTGATAAACTGATACAGGAAAACAAAATTGGAGGATTAATTTTCTTCCAAGGAGGTCCGGTTCGTCAAGTAAAACTTACTAATCGTTTTCAATCTAAATCAAAAATCCCATTGTTTATTGGTAATGATGCGGAATGGGGTTTGAATATGCGACTTGATTCGACCTCTAGATATCCATGGAATATGACTCTTGGAGCCATTCAGGACATGAAATTGTTAGAGAAAGTTGGTGTCCAAATGGGCAAACAAAGCAAGCGATTGGGATTACAATTTAATTTTGCTCCAGTTCTCGATATCAATACGAATCCCAGAAATCCCATTATAGGTTTTCGTTCTTTTGGTGAAGATAAATTCAAGGTTACTGAGCGAGCTATAGCTCTAATGAAAGGAGTTCAAAGCCAGGGAATATTTTCGACTGGTAAGCATTTTCCGGGGCATGGCGATACTGAAATTGATTCTCATAAGGGATTGCCAACGATTAATTTTTCTAAGGAAAGATTAGAACAAGTAGAGTTTTACCCCTATAAAAAAATGTTTCACGAAGGACTTTCCTCAGTTATGGTGGCACATTTAAATGTACCTAGTTTAGAGATAAGGCCTAATTTTCCTTCTTCAATTTCCTATAATGTGGTAACCAATATTCTTCAAAAAGAATTGGGATTCAAAGGACTTATTTTTACCGATGCTTTGAATATGAAAAGTGTAAGTAACTTCAAGTTGCCTAGCGAAATTAATTTTGAAGCTTTTATGGCTGGAAATGATGTATTATTATTTCCTGAAAATGTTCCGATAGCAATTGAAAAATTTAAACTTGCTTATTCGGCTAATTTATTTTCAGCCGAAAGATTGGCTTTTTCTGTAAAGAAAATATTAAAATTCAAATATAAAGCGGGTTTAAACTCTTATAAACCTATTGCAACAGATAATTTATATAACGATTTAAATTCATCTGAAAATGATGCTTTACAGTATGAATTGTATGAAAATGCAGTTACAGTTCTAAAAAATACGGCTTCTGTTTTACCAATAAAAAGTTTGGACAAACAAAAAATAGCTTACGTAAAAATAGGAGATGATAACAATGATGCTTTTGTTTCGACTTTGAAGAAATACACCGAAGTAACTGTAATTGCAGATACTAATCTGGATAGTTTACAAGTAAAATTACAACCGTTTACAACTGTAATCATTGGATACCACAAATCGGATGTTGCTTTTAAAAACGAGGATTTAAAATCAAATGAATTATTTAAGATAAATTTTTTAGCCAAAAATAATAATGTAATTCTGGATGTTTTTGCCAAACCATATTCATTATTACCTTTTGCAAATTTTGATGCTATCGAAGGATTGGTCGTTTCCTATCAAAATAGTGCTATTGCACAAGTCGTTTCGGCAGAATTAATTTTTGGAGCGATTGAAGCTAAAGGAAAATTACCGGTTTCTATCAATTCAAGTTTCAAAGTAAATGATGGATTAGTAACCGAAAAATTAAATCGATTAGGATTCACAACTCCTGAAAATGTAGGAATGAATTCTGCAATTTTGTCAAAAATTGATGGCATCGCCAATAAAGCGATTAATGCTAAAATGACACCGGGAATTCAGGTTTTGGTAGCGAGAAACGGGAAAGTGATCTATCAAAAATCGTTTGGACATCATACCTATGATAAAACTTTGAAGGTTCAAAATTCAGATATTTATGATGTTGCATCGTTGACAAAAATTTTGGCTACTTTACCTAATGTGATGCTGCAATACGATCAGCAGAAAATAAATTTAGAAACGACATTAGGATCTATGTGCCCTATTTTTAAAGATTCGAATAAGCAAAATATCAATTTCAAGGATTTATTGTCTCATTATGCCGGGCTTGCTGCAGGGATTCCATTTTATAAAGCAGCCATTGACAAATCGAAATCTTCTGAAACTTATTTTAGAAAGATTCCTGATAGTCAGTTTTCTAAGCAATTGGGAGATAGTCTTTTTATAAGAAATGATTTTAGCGACACGATTATGAAAATGATTGTTAAAAGTAAAGTATCATTGAAAAAAGAATACAAATACAGTGATCTTACTTTTATGATTTTGAAAGATTATTTAGAAAAAACGACGGGTAAAACATTAGATGTTTTAATTCAAGAGAATTTCTATCGCTCACTCGGAATGAATAATTCCAGTTTCAATCCATTAGCTAAATTTGATAAAAACAGAATTCCTCCAACAGAAACAGATACGTATTTCCGTCGTCAACTTTTGCAAGGTTATGTCAATGATTTGTCGGCTGCATTAGAAGGTGGAGTTTCGGGTCATGCCGGAGTTTTTTCGAATGCCATGGATGTGGCTAAAATAATGGAGCTTTATTTGCAAAAAGGAAGTTACGGTAATCAGCGGTATTTTTCTGAAAAAACATTTGAAGATTTCAATACGTGTTATTTTTGTGCTGCAGGGAATAGGAGAGGTGTTGGTTTTGATAAACCACAATTGGGTATTGAAGGACCTACATGCGGTTGTGCTTCGATGACAAGTTTTGGGCACACCGGTTATACAGGAACGATGGCTTGGGCTGATCCTGAAACTAAAATCGTCTATGTATTTTTATCCAACAGAACTTTTCCAATTGCTGCCGAAAATAGATTATCTAAAGAAAACATTCGTGAAGATATCCAGAAGGTGATTTATGAAGCGATTGTAAACTAGCGCAATTTTGACGGAATAATTAGGCTATAGTCCAAATGGAATTAGGAAACAATTTCATTTGGACTATTTCTATTAAAATGGCTTTTGTGAATTTTATTTGAAGTATTTAGTTCCAAATTTTACCGTGTATTATATTATATTATATTTGATATAAAAAGAGTTTAATGAAAAATAAAAAGAAGGTTTTTGCAAAAGTGAATTTAATTGTGTTGCTTTTTTGCATGACTTTTGTAAGTGCCCAAAATATTGATATAAATACTTTACGGGATATTAATGTAGATAGAAATAAAAACTTAGGTCCCACTTTTAAGTTAGTAACTAATAGTGCGGTTCCATTCAGTGTTGCAACTCCCCTTATTATTTACTCCGTTGGATTAATAAAGAAAGATAGTACAATCAAAAAACAGGCGATTTTTATTGGTGAAACATTTTTAGTGAATGCATTTGTTACCATTGCATTGAAACATACTATAAAAAGGAACAGACCATTTGAAACCTATCAAGATATTGACAAAGCAACAACGTCACTGGGTGATTCATTTCCTTCAGGTCATACTTCTTTAGCTTTTGCAACAGCAACATCATTGAGCATAGTATATCCCAAATGGTATGTTATTGCACCATCTTTCGTATGGGCAGGAGCAGTAGGATATTCAAGGATGCATTTGGGTGTCCACTATCCAAGTGACGTTTTAGCAGGAGCAATTATTGGCAGTGGTTCAGCTTATCTTAGTTATAAAATGAATAAATGGATTAATAAAAAAAAGATCTGAAAAAGACAAGTAGTAGTAAGTTAATATTATCATTTAAAAAAAATAAAAGTAGAAAATAAAAATATTTAATTACACAATAAAATGTCTGAATATTATCATTAGTAAGTATTAAGAATAAAATTATTTAAAATGATACACAAACATAAAGACGAAGCTGGCGGCAAACAATCGTGCTGTGCTTTAGACGAAAAAACGGATACTAAAACAGACGATGATGTGGGATGTTGTTCTTCTCATGGCGAGCCGGAAAATCACTCTGATGACGGACACGATCATGACCATTCAAACTATAGCCAAAGTGTTTTTGGAATGTTTGTACCTTCAATAATAAGTTTAGTAGTATTGCTAATTGCGTTACTATTTGATAATTTTTTTCCTCAATCCTGGTTTAGCGGTTGGATTCGAATTGTCTGGTATATTGTTGCTTATATTCCTGTGGGTTTGCCCGTATTGAAAGAAGCTTTTGAAAGTATACGCAAGGGCGATATTTTTTCGGAATTTTTTCTAATGGGTATTGCTACAATTGGTGCATTTGGGATTGGTCAATATGCGGAGGGCGTTGCTGTAATGTTATTTTATTCTATTGGAGAATTATTCCAGATGTTAGCGGTGAAGAGAGCCAAATCAAGTATCAAATCATTATTGGATCAAAGACCTGATTCAGCAAATGTTGTTGAAGGCTTTGAAACCATTTCGAAAAAAGCGTCGGATATTGGCATTGGTGAAATCATTCAGTTAAAACAGGGTGAAAAATTAGCCTTGGATGGGAAATTGCTTTCAGATTATGCCACTTTCAACACAGCGGCATTGACAGGGGAAAGTAAACCAGATACGAAACGAATAGGTGAAATGGTTCTTGCCGGAATGATCAATCTCAACGCTGTTGCTCAAGTCGAAGTTACTGCTGTTTTTACGGATAGTAAATTGTCCAGAATTCTTGAAATGGTTCAGGAAGCCACAGCTAAAAAAGCAACTACCGAATTGTTTATTAGAAAATTCGCCAAAATTTATACTCCAATAGTTGTGTTTCTGGCTATCGGAATTTGTTTAATTCCATTACTATTTGTAGCTGATTATGTTTTCAAAGATTGGTTGTACAGGGCATTAATTTTCTTAGTAATTTCCTGTCCTTGTGCGTTGGTAATCTCTATTCCATTAGGTTATTTTGGTGGAATTGGCGCAGCCAGTAAAAACGGAATTTTAATTAAAGGCTCTACTTTTCTAGATATTTTGGCAACAATCCAAGTTGTGGTTATGGATAAAACAGGAACATTAACTAAGGGTGTTTTTAAGGTTCAAAAAGTTGTAGCCGTAGGAATTTCTGAAGCTGATTTAGTAAAATATACTGCCACAATTGAAACCAAATCGACACATCCCGTTGGTTCAGCAATAATTGAATATGCTAAGAATATTGTGAAAGATACTACAGTTACTGAGGTAAAAGAAATTGCCGGTCATGGAATGAAAGGGCTTGTTGATGGAAAGGAAATTTTGGTTGGAAGTGCCAAATTGATGAAAAAATTCAACATTAGTTATAATACTGAAATTGACACGATACCATTTACAATTATAGTAGTTGCCATCAATCAAAAATATGTTGGTTATTTTGTTATTGCCGATGAAATTAAAGAAGATGCAAAAGAAGCAATTCAGAGCTTACATAAATTAAATATCAAAACCGTAATGCTTTCTGGAGATAATCAGGCGATAGTCTCACTTGTTGCGAAAGAGTTAAATATTGATCAGGCTTTTGGTGGTTTATTACCGGAAGATAAAGTTCAAAAAGTCTCAGAACTAAAAGAACAGAATTTAAAAATAATATTTGTTGGCGATGGCGTAAATGATGCACCAGTAATCGCTTCGGCCGATGTAGGAATAGCAATGGGCGGTTTAGGAAGTGATGCAACCATTGAAACTGCAGATGTCGTAATTCAAAATGACCAGCCAACTAAGATTTTTACAGCGATAAATATTGGAAAGAAAACAAAACAAATTGTTTGGCAAAATATTGGTTTAGCATTTTCGGTTAAAGTCATTGTTTTAGTTATGGGCGCCGGTGGATTAGCCACGATGTGGGAAGCCGTTTTTGCCGATGTTGGCGTAGCGTTATTAGCGATTTTAAATGCCGTAAGAATTCAACGGATGAAATTTTAAGTTTGAAACTATTTAACTTAAATTTCCATAAAACCCATTCCTATTTTTATTAATTTCGTTTCATTAAAATACATACATGAAAATTGCAATAGTTTGTTATCCTACCTTCGGAGGAAGTGGTGTTGTCGCTACAGAATTAGGTCTTGAATTGGCACGACGTGGTCATGAAATACATTTTATAACCTACAGTCAGCCCGTACGTTTGGCTCTTTTAAATCCAAATGTACATTACCACGAAGTTAATGTTCCTGAATATCCATTATTTCATTACCAACCTTACGAATTGGCTTTGTCAAGTAAATTGGTTGATATGGTAAAGTTATATAAAATAGAATTACTCCATGTGCATTATGCCATTCCGCATGCTTATGCAGGCTATATGGCAAAACAAATGTTGAAGGATGAAGGAATTAATATTCCAATGGTAACAACGCTTCACGGAACTGATATCACCCTTGTTGGGAATCATCCATTTTATAAACCTGCTGTAACTTTCAGTATAAATAAATCTGATTTTGTTACTTCGGTTTCCCAAAGTTTGAAAGATGATACCCTTAAATTATTTAATATAAAAAATGAAATTGAGGTCATTCCTAATTTTATTGAATTAGATAAAAATGTTAATGATCCTACTATTGCTTGTCATCGTTCCATAATGGCAAAGGAAAATGAGCGAATAATAACTCATATAAGTAATTTTAGAAAAGTAAAACGAATTCCTGATGTGATTAAAATTTTCTATAATATTCAAAAAGAGATCCCCGCTAAATTGATGATGGTAGGTGACGGTCCGGAAAAAGAAAAAGCGGAATATTTATGTCAGGAATTAGGCATAGTGGACAAAGTGATATTCTTTGGTAATAGTAATGAAATTGATAAAATTTTAAGCTATACTGATTTATTCTTGTTGCCCTCTGAAACCGAAAGTTTCGGGCTTGCTGCACTAGAAGCCATGGCTTGGCGAGTACCGGTAATTTCGAGTAATTCGGGAGGCTTATCAGAAGTGAATTTTGAGGGTATTTCAGGATATTTGAGTGATGTGGGCAATACAGATGAAATGGCTCAGAATGCACTAAAAATTTTAAGAGATGATACAACTCTTGCTAAATTCAAAGAAAATGCACTATCAGTTGCAAAGAAATTTGACATTAAAAACATTTTGCCTTTGTATGAGAAATTATATCAAAAAGCGATAAATAAATATGCATAAGGTTACTTTTTTAAATGGACTCTTAATTTAATGTATAAAAATCAAAAAATAAAATGAAAAAATTACCACTGTTATTTTTTGGTATATTATTGGTTTCCTGTGGAGCTTCTACTACAAAAAGCACTGATAAAAGACCCTTGTTTGAAGTTTTGACCCAACAAACTGATGGAGGAGCAAGCATTCGCTTTTTTGAGATTCTTTCAGAGCCAAATGAAATTAAAATGTTGCAAAATGACGAAAATCTAAAAGATAAAATTAGTCCAAATGATATTCAGACTTCTAATTTCATTGTTTTAAATATGGGCGAAAAAACATCTGGAGGCTATTCTATAGGAATTGATAATGCAGTTGAAACAGATAAAAATATTATTGTTACTGTAAAAGAAACTAATCCTGAACCTGGCGGAATGGTTACACAAGCTTTTACAAATCCTTTTTGTGTAGTCAGAATAAACTCTAAAAAAGAGATTATTATTAAATAAAAAAACGCCACTATTTCTAGTGGCGTTTTAAGTATATTTATTTGGGTAAATATTAGAATTGGTATCTAAGACCTAAAGCAATATCAGAACCATAATTGTTTTCGTAATATCCATTTCCTCCAAACTCAGGTCTGAAATCTAATGAAATTAACAAAGGAATGTCAAAATTGTATTCAATACCAATATCTCCAGCAGCAAATACAAACGTTTCATTAAATGAATTGTTGTCATTGTCATCGTAATTGTAGCTTCCTACACCACCACCTACACCAGCATACCAGTTGAAACCACCATCAATGTTCCATACCCATTGGTACAAAGCTGCTAATTTTACTGCATTGTCATCAAAACCACTATTGTTGTAGTTACTTCTGTTTCTCCAACCTAAATCAAGTTCAAGTCTATTGTTGCTTCCTAATGCTCTTTGGTAAGAAAGTTCTCCACCAAAACCATTATTACCTCCTAAACGTAATCCCAATGCATTTTTCGATATGTCTTGTGCTTGTGCGGTAAATGCTAATCCAATTAACATTATTGCCGATAAAATAATTTTTTTCATAAGTAAGTATTTGTTGACACAAAGGTATACTTAAGTTACATATGAAGTTTATAAAATTTTACAGAAAAGTTATATAATTTACACTTTTTGCAATTTTTAAGATTTTAATAACGAAAATCAAATTAAAACATTTTGTTTAGAAAAATTGTTAAAGCAACCAATTGATTGTTCAATATGTCCACTATTTCAAAAGGGTTTTCTTCTACGTATCCGAGTAATTTTATAATTTTCAGCTCTTTTTTATTTCATTCTATGTAGTTAAGTTCTTAACCCAATTTTATAAATCCCTTAACGTGCTTATTATATAACGACTAATTTGACTTTTATTTTTTCAATAGATTATAATTCAAGTTTAATAAATTAATGTAATAACCTTTTAGATTAAAGGTTAAGAAAAGGTATTTAATGTTAATCCAATGGCAATAAATCCACATTTTTTTTAAAACTTTATCTTGAAATCTCGGGATAAAGTTTTAAACGTTGAACTAAAATAGTACTTTTGTTCAAAACTTAATATAATGGCAGGAAATAGCTACGGAACACTATTTAGAATAACAACTTTTGGAGAATCACATGGGGAAGCTTTAGGTGGAATAATCGATGGTTGCCCTTCTGGAATAACAATAGATCTAGAAGCAATTCAATTAGAAATGTCAAGAAGAAAACCAGGTCAATCGGCAATTGTTACCCAAAGAAAAGAACCGGATGACGTACAATTTCTATCAGGAATTTTTGAAGGCAAAACCACAGGAACACCTATAGGTTTCATAATTCCTAATACCAATCAAAAATCAGATGATTATTCCCATATAAAAGATAATTACAGACCAAGTCATGCTGATTATGTATATGAAAAAAAATATGGAGTGCGTGATTATCGTGGCGGTGGACGTAGTTCTGCTCGTGAAACTGCTAGTAGAGTAGTTGCGGGAGCTATAGCAAAACAAATGTTACCGGAAATCAAAATCAATGCTTACGTTTCTTCTGTAGGTCCTATTTTTTTAGAAAAACCATACCAAGAATTAGATTTCTCTAAAACGGAAAGCAACCCCGTTCGCTGTCCTGATGAAGCATCAGCTATAATCATGGAGGAATATATTCGTGATATTCGCAAACAAGGCGATACCGTGGGAGGAACCGTAACTTGCGTGATTCAAAATGTGCCTATTGGTTTAGGAGAACCTGTTTTTGACAAACTTCATGCTGAACTTGGTAAAGCAATGCTTTCTATAAATGCCGTAAAAGGATTTGAATTTGGAAGCGGTTTTTGTGGAGCCAAAATGAAAGGAAGTGAACACAATGATTTATACAACCCTGATGGAACAACTAAAACCAATCTTTCAGGTGGAATTCAAGGTGGAATAAGCAACGGAATGGACATCTATTTCCGTGTGGCTTTCAAGCCAGTGGCAACCATTATGCAAAAACAAGAATCACTGGACAATAAAGGAAATATCACTGAAATGACAGGAAAAGGTCGTCATGATCCTTGCGTAGTTCCCCGCGCAGTTCCTATTGTAGAGGCTATGGCGGCAATTGTTCTAGCTGATTTTTATTTAATCAATAAAACCTATATAAAATAGAATTGCATACTCAGTATTTTGACGAGCTAAATCCTGAGCCATAACCTTGAAATTAATATGCTAATTTAATGACTACAACCACAACAAAGAAACCATCATTTTTCTCAGGCCTTACAGGGCAAATTCTAATAGCAATGTTCTTAGGTGCTGTTTTAGGAATTATTATTCATAATTTAATTTCAGCAGAAGCTGCCCAATCCTTTAGCGGTAAAATAAAAATGCTGGCTACAGTTTTCATTCGATTGGTTCAAATGATAATTTCTCCATTAGTATTCACAACTCTAGTTGTTGGAATAGCTAAATTAGGAGATATCAAAGCGGTAGGTAGAATAGGTGGTAAAGCATTAGCTTGGTTTTTTACAGCCTCATTTATATCCTTGTTATTGGGGATGTTTTTTGTAAACATACTTGAGCCAGGTGTTGGACTTAATTTGACAAATGTTGATTTAGCTGCTGCATCAGAAGTGACCGCAAAAACTCAAAGCATATCTTTCGAAAACTTTATAGAACACATTGTGCCAAAAAGTATTTTTGAGGCAATGGCAACAAATGAAATTTTACAAATTGTTATTTTTTCTATTTTCTTCGGCTTAGCGGCAGCAGCTTTAGGGGACTATGTGAAACCAGTTGTAAATGCTTTAGACAAAACTTCCCATATTGTTTTAAAAATGGTGAACTATGTAATGAAATTTGCCCCAATAGGTGTTTTTGGAGCCATTGCGGGTGTATTTGCAGTAAGGGACTTTCAGGAATTAGCAATCACATACTTTAAATTTTTTGGCTCTTTCTTAATTGGAATTTCATCAATTTGGGTTGTGTTAATCCTTATTGGGTATATTTTTCTTAAAAGTAGAATGACCGTTTTACTTAAAAGAATTCTAGGTCCTATAATCATTGCTTTTGGAACAACAAGTAGCGAAGCCGTTTTTCCTAAGCTTACAGAAGAATTGGAACGTTTTGGAGTAAAAGATAGAATTGTTTCTTTCATGTTACCACTGGGTTATTCTTTTAATTTAGATGGGAGTATGATGTATATGACTTTTGCCAGTATTTTTATTGCTCAAGCGTATGGAATTGATTTGGATTTGGGAACACAAATGACGATGCTTTTAGTTTTGATGCTAACCAGTAAAGGAATTGCAGGTGTACCAAGAGCGAGTTTAGTAGTGGTAGCGGCAACATGTGGTATGTTTGATATTCCAATTGAAGGAATCGCTTTAATTTTACCAATAGATCATTTTTGTGATATGTTTCGTAGTGCAACTAATGTTTTAGGGAATGCATTAGCTACATCAGTTGTAGGACAATGGGAAGTTGAAGATGAGCATGAAATAGTAACATCGGAATAAATTAGATTAAATTTTTTTTATGACAGTCCGCAATATGTTCCAAAGGATAAAATATGGCGCACAGATGATTGTACGGATTGTACGGATTTTGCACAGATTTAAATAACAGTTTGATTCACCGAGTAAAAAAATCCGTGTAAATCGGTATAATCTGTACAATCATCTGTGGGCTAATATTTTCTTTATAAATGTACAAACGACGAAAATTGTATTCGAAATGATTTTAGTCCGCATTACGGATAGTCATAATTTTTTTTTATAAAAACAGTAAGCCTATTTGATTTTATCAGATAGGTTTTTTTTATTCATCTAAATTATTCACTCAAATTCTAAATGAGATTATATTTTTACTTTTTACATTTGATTTCTTGAAATCCATATTTTGGATTCAATTCTCGGGTTTTATGATATTATTAACAAACACAACTCTTTTCTTATTAATATATTGTATATTTGGCTCAAGAATAGCAACATATGTATCAAATCAGAATCGTTTTATTACTATTGACATTAAATATTTTTAATGTTAATTGTTATTCTTTAACTCCAACTCCCTCAAAAAAAGAAATTACAAAACTAGCAAAACAAGCGTCTAAATACTTGCGAGCTGCTAATTTTGAAAAATCTTTAATAACATCAAGACTTGTTTTACATCATGCTATAAATGCTAAGGATAATAATCTTGTTGCCAATTCCTATAATACAATTGCGGCAAATTATGAGAAATTATCAGAATATGATAAAGCCATTTTTTTTTATAAAAAAGGATTGTCATATGCTAATAAAACTGACAATGACACTATAAAAGGCTGGATAAACAATAATTTAGGAAATATATATTGTTTTGAAAAAAAACAATATAAAAAAGGAATAAATTATTATAAAAATTCATTAGATTACAGTAAAAAATTAGCTGATACAAGCCAGATTGTTTTGACAAAACTCAATATCACATGGGCTTATTTTGATATTGGTCTTTTTGATAAAGGTTTCCCATATTTAAAATTCATCAATAAATACCATGAAGAATATGGAGATGAAAGAACGATTGTGGCGTTAAATATGCTCAATGGAATGTATTATGGGTTTAAAGGGGAGTATAAAATAGCTACTTCTTCTTTTTTGAATGGTATAAAATTAGGAAACGAAGGAAATGATAAATCAGATTTATCATATACTCACCAAGAGTATTCAAAATATTTATTAAAAAACGGAGATTACAAAAAGGCATACGAAAACCTTGCTCTTTATAATAAAATTACGGAAGAACTCTTTAATAAAGAGATCCTTAAAAAGGCAAATATAGTGGGTATTAATCTCGAGTTAGATGAATATAAAAGAGAGATTGAGAAAATTGAAATTGAGAAAGATTTACAATATCAAAGTTTGAGAAAATCCAGAATCATCGTCCTATTGTTTGTCATTATATTAGGTGTTTTATTACTGCTGCTTTATACTTTGTATAAAAATAATAATTTCAAGAAAAAAAACAATAAAGAACTTTCTCTTGCTAATGACAAATTGGTTATTGCGAAAGAGAAGGCAGAGGAGGCATCAGTACTAAAATCACAATTTGTCTCTACTATAACCCATGAATTAAGAACTCCTTTATATGGAGTAGTAGGGATTACTAACATGCTGTTAGACGAGCATAAAGAATTGGCTAACAGTCCACATTTGAGTTCCCTTAAATTTTCAGCCAGATATTTATTGTCACTTGTTAATGATGTTCTTCAAATTAATAAAATTGAAGAAAACAGGATAGTACTTGAAAATTTGACATTCAATATCTCGGATGAGATAAATATGATTAAAAACTCATTATCATTTATTGCAAAGAATAATAATAATTTTATCATTGTCAATATAGACCCGGCAATTCCTGAATATTTAATCGGAGATAAATTAAGGCTTTCCCAAATAATTATAAATTTAGTAAGTAATGCTCTAAAATTCACCAAAAATGGAGAAGTATTTATTGATGTGAATTTGGAGAAAATTATTGATAAGTCACATTTTATCGAGTTTAAGATCAAGGACAATGGAGTAGGAATAGCCTTTGAAGATCAAGATAAGATTTTTGAAAAATTTGTTCAGGTTGGAAGAAAAGAAGTAGATTATCAAGGAACGGGTTTAGGATTATCTATCGTAAAGCGTTTACTTGGTTTATTTGGAAGTGATATTACGCTCGAAAGTGCAATAGGTGTGGGGACAGAATTTACATTTACAATTGCTTTTGAATTTGATCCTGAGAAAACCAATGAAATAATAAATAATATTCCAGTGGATTTATCTTCAAACAAACAATTGAAAGTTTTAGTGGTTGAAGACAATAAGATTAATCAAATTGTTACTGAAAAAATTCTCAAAAAAAACAATTACAAATGTACCCTCGTGGATGATGGATACCAGGCTATAAAATTACTTGAAGATGAAATTTTTGATGTTATATTAATGGATATCAATATGCCTTTAATTAATGGTTTTGAAACATCAAGAAGAATTCGTTTTAAAGGTATAAAAACTCCTATTGTTGCATTAACAGCATTTGATAAAGAGGAGATTATTGAAGAAGCTATTTCAGCCGGAATAGATGATATTATTGTAAAACCTTTTGACTCCGTTAAATTATTTAAAATCATCAATGTTTTACTATCAAAAAATAAAAACCACGATTTAACACCCGTTTTTTAGTTTTGATTTAGAAGATGATTGTATCACAATTTCATTTTAATATTGGTTCTATTTCATATAAAGTGTATGTACAACATGTTTTCTAAATAAAAAGCACTTCGTTTTCTTTGGAATACATTAGTAATAATAATGGATTTGGTGTTTTTTTATTTCCCGAAGCATCAACAAGAGTGATTGTTGTTTCAAATTTTGAATGAGTCAATTGATGCTCTTTATTTTGTATATTTTTGTAATCTATTAAAGATTGATCTTTTTTTGAAAAATATTTTGACGTCTTCATAATATCACTTTTTGATGTTATTTAAATTGTCTTTTAATAAAGTTGAGTAGGGAGGGAACTAATGATTCAAAATTAAAATCGTTAAACCAGTTGCTTAAAATGGTCCAACGATTTTAATTATTGTTTAATAAAAGATATTAAACAATTTTTTATTTGATAGCAATAGTTTTATGCGCTTTTTTCTTGGCGCCTTCTTTTTTAGCAATAACAATATGAAGAATTCCATCTTTGTAACTTGCCTCTATTTTACTTTCATCTATATATTCCGGTAAATTGAAAGATCTGAAAAAGGATTGATAATTAAATTCTTTTCTAATGTAATTATCTTTTTTTCTTGTTTCTTCTTTCTCCTCTTCTTTTTCTGAAGAAATCATAAGCATGTTGTTGTCAATTTCAACTTTGAAATCTTCTTTTTTCATACCTGGAGCAGCCAAATCTACTTCTAATTTATTCTCTGTTTCTTTTAAGTTTACAGAAGGTAAATTACTGCCAAGGGCTGTAAAATTTTTATCTGCCCAATCAAAAAGATCTCTAGATACAAAATCATCAAAAAATGTGTTCACTGACGGAAATAAGCCAGTATTAATCAAAGGGAATGAACTGTTTCTTTTAACTAAATTTTCCATAATTTTTAATTTTTAATGTTTAAATAAGTTAAGTCAAATTTAATGAAATTATTTGCTTTAAAATATTAATTAACACACAAAACGTTGAATGTAAGTGGATTAACGGCAAAATGCCTTTTTAACTAAAGTTAAAAAGGCATTTCTTACAGCGGAAAATTTAGTTTTGGAGAAGTTATTAATACCAGCGTTTCTTATTTTGTTTTGAAACCTCTGATTTTCTGGATTTATGCGCTCCACCACTTCGATTTGAATTTTTTTGCGCAGCAGCAGGGGCTGTTTCCGGACTTCCTGAATGCCAAGGATACGGATGATCATTTACTGTTTTTACATCCACTTTTATTAGTTTCTGGATGTCTTTCCAATAGGCATGTTCATCTTTACTGCAAAAAGAAATTGCAATACCTCCATTTCCTGCACGACCGGTTCTGCCAATTCTATGAACATACGTTTCAGGAATATTTGGTAAATCAAAATTAATTACAAATGGCAATTGGTCAATATCAATTCCTCGTGCTGCAATATCCGTAGCTACTAAAACACCGACTTCTTTGTTTTTGAAAGCGTCCAAAACGCGTTGTCTTGCATTTTGTGATTTGTCACCATGTATGGCTTCAGCGGCAATATTGTTTTTTCGTAATGCTTTTACAACATTATCGGCACCGTGTTTGGTTCTGGAAAAAACCAATACATCTGATAAATTTTCATTTTTAATTAAATGATATAGTAAATTTCTTTTTTCTGTTTTTTCAACAAAATAAACGCGTTGTTCTACATTTTCGGCAGTAGATGATATTGGTGAAACAGTTACTGTTGCAGGATCAGTTAGAAACATTTCGGCTAATTCTCTAATGGCAATTGGCATTGTTGCAGAGAAAAATAATGTTTGTCTATTCTTTGGCGTAAGCTTTACAATTTTTTTCACATCATTTACAAATCCCATATCAAGCATTTGATCCGCTTCATCAAGAACTAAAGTATGTAAATGATCTAAATCAATAAAACCTTGCTTGTGTAAATCAAGTAATCTTCCAGGCGTTGCTACCAAAATATCAACACCATTTCTTAAAGTATCAACTTGAGGATTTTGCGAAACTCCACCAAAAATGGTCAGTTGAGTCAAGTTGGTATATTTTCCATACGTATCAAAGCTTTGTCCAATTTGGACCGCTAATTCTCGGGTTGGAGTAACAACTAAAGCACGAATTTGTTTGGCTTTCTTTGAAGAACCTACAATTCGGTGTAATTGATGTATAATTGGAATAGCAAATGCGGCTGTTTTTCCTGTTCCTGTTTGTGCACAACCTATTAAATCGCGTCCTGATAATACTAGCGGAATAGATTGTTCTTGAATAGGAGTAGGGTTGGTGTAGCCTTGTTCAAATACGGCTTTTTGTATACTTTTTGAGAGCGATAAGTCTTCGAATAACATAATTTTGGTATTAAATATCTTGTATTAAGTACATAGATAGTTTTGCAAAGATAGTATTAATTTTTTGATGGCTATTTATATGGTATTCTCGAAAGAATTTTTGGAGTTTTAAAGAAGAAATTCAGCAATAAAATGAACTATTGATTATTAGCTTTAATAAAATCGGTTACAAGATAGCCTATAAGTTTACCTATTAAATGATTGTTTTTTTCTTCTCCTAAATCTGGTGCGCCTTCGCAAATATGTAAATAAGTTGCATTTTTATTTTTTGCAAAATAGGATATAAATTGTCTAAGTTGTTCCACTGAGAAACCACTTAAAGTCATCGCACTGCAAGCGATGTTTGGAATTGCATCTAAATCGATTTCAATTCCGAAAAAATCGTCATTTATAAATTCTAAAGCATGAGCCATTTCCTGATTAAACTCTTTTTCTTTTCTGATGTTTACACTATCATAGGTGTTATAGCGCACACGGTCTTCCAATTTTTTTATTATGTCCAAGACACTCTTGGAAGTGTAATTTTCGTGTAAACCAAAAATAAAATATTTTTTCAAAAAGCCTTCTTCGTAAGCATACGAAAAACCATTACCGCTGTGTCGTCCTTCTAAAATTCTAAAATCAGAATGGGCATCAAAATTAATGGCATTTATAGGTTTACCTTTGGCAAGTGCAGATCCTTTTATATTTCCATAGGCATTATTATGTCCTCCACCGATAACTATTGGTGTTTTTCCTAATTTTATAATGTTAAAAATAATATGAGAAACATCCTTATCAATTTTTTCTACCAGTTGACTCAATTTAGAACGATCGTCAATGTCATTAAAATCTAAATGTTCCACTTCTCTCATTTCCTCACTAACGTTTAATTGCCCCAAGACAATCAATTGGCTTCCTTTGCAAAAACGATTATGCTGAATGTTAGCAATGCTTTTTATGGCACTATCCCAAGCTGATGCAGCACCAGGTCTACCAAAATTAGCTCTAATTCCTATGTCTTCCGGTACTCCCAATAGTACGTATTTTGCGTCGCAAGTTTTTAGAAACGCAATAGGATCAGCCTCTTTTGGTATGGTTATCATTTTTTCTCCAAATTTTATTTCGCCACTTCTGTGGTTTGTAATTTTTGCAAGATCATTGATAGTAAACGGGATAATTTTTTCCATTAAAAAAAATATTTTTCCCAAAAATAATATAATTGTATTAACTTACGTTATAAGATGGTTATATATTGTTAAATTTGTATAAATTAAAAATTAAAATCAAATTATGGAAAATCAAAAAAGCAGTTCAAGTCTTAAAGCGGTTATTGCGGTTTTAGCAGTTTTATTAGTGGGAAGTTTAGTGTATATTTTTAAAATGACTTCTGATGCCGATGTAGTTAAAACAGAATTAAAAACTACATTGACCGAAAAAGAATCCGTTATGAAAGATTTACAAGAATTAAAATCTACTTATGATGCTGCAATTGCGGAAAACACATCAATGTCTGATGAGCTAATTCAAGAAAGAGATAAAGTGGTAAACTTAATGTCTGATTTAAGTAAATCTAAAGGTGATGTAGCTTCTATGTCAAAATATAAAACACAGTTCATTGCTTTGCAAGGGAATATGAAAGTTTTGATGGCCGAGAATGAAGGTTTGAAAAAACAAAATACAACTTTAACTGCGCAACGTGATAGTACGGTTGTGGTATTAGGTGAAACTAAAAAGAATGTTGAGGCATTAACAGGACAAAATGAAGAATTGGCAAAAGTAGTTGAAAAAGGTTCAAAATTAACTGTTTTAAACACTAGAGGTTCAGCTTTCAAATTAAGAAGTTCTGGAAAACAAATAGAAACTGATAAAGCAAGTAGAGCAGATGCTCTTAGAGTTAGTTTTACAATTGCTGAAAATCAAATTGCACAATCAGGGGATAAAACGTATTACGTTCAAGTAATTGATAGTAAAAACAATGTGGTAGGAGATAAAAAAACAGAGACTTTTGGAGATAATACTTTAACATACAGTTTTGCAACTAATGTTAAATATGAAAATAAAACGGTTACTGTTTCACAGGATTTAAAAGGAAAAAATTTCGAAAAAGGGAATTATTTTGTAAATGTTTTTGATAAAGGTGAATTAGTTTCTAAAACAAGTTTTACTTTGAAATAATATTTTAAAGCATCAAATAATAAAAAGAGGAACACAATGTTCCTCTTTTTTTATTCAAAAATTTCACCTTCTATTAATACAGCATCAATAAGATTACTGGCAAAAGCATAAGGCAATTGATAATAGGAGGGAATAGGTTTAGTAATAATCAGATTAGCTTTTTTTCCAATAGTGATGCTTCCGTGAGTATCAGAAATTCCCATGGCATAGGCTCCATTTATTGTGGCCGCATTTATGGCTTCTTCGGGAGTCATTTTCATTTTGATACAAGCTGTAGCCACTACAAAGTTCATGTTTCCTGATGGAGTAGAGCCAGGATTATAATCGGTTGCGAGAGCCAGAGGAAGTCCGGCAGCGATCATTTCTCGTGCAGGCGTATACGGAATACTCAAGAAATAAGAACAGGAAGGCAGAGCTACCGGCATTGTTTCTGTATTTTTTAAGGCTTCAATATCTTCGGGTTTCATAACTTCTAAATGGTCTACAGAAAGTGCATTGTATTTTATTCCAGCCTGAATTCCGCCAATAGAGTTGAATTGATTGACATGGATTTTTGGCTTTAAGCCAAAATGGATTCCAGCTTCCATAATTTGTTGGGTTTCATCAACAGTAAAATAACCAGTTTCACAAAATACATCTATAAAGTTTGCCAGTTTATTTTTAGCAATTTCTGGAAGCATTTCATTAATTATAGAATCAATGTAGCCTTTATGGTTTGCTGCATATTCCAATGGAAAAGCATGTGCGCCCAGAAAAGTTGCTTTTATGGTTATAGGATAGTTTTGGGATAAACGTTGAATTACACGGAGCATTTTTAATTCTCCATCGAATGTTAATCCATATCCTGATTTGATTTCTACCGCACCAGTACCCAAACGCATCACTTCTTCCAAACGCGCTTTGGACTGGTCGTAGATTTCCTCTTCGGTCGTTTCATTCAATTTTTTTGCCGAATTTAAGATTCCACCGCCACGATTGGCAATTTCTTCATAAGTCATTCCATTTATTCGATCAACAAACTCCTGTTCCCGATTGCCGGCATACACAATATGAGTATGACTGTCACACCAGGAAGGCAAAACCATTTTTCCAGTTGCGTCAATGATTGTTTCTGCGTTGATTTCGGGTAGATTTTCCATGGAGCCAAAATCAGCAATTATATTGTCTTCAATTACTAAAAATGCATTTTTTATTGTTGGAAGAACTGCCATATCAGCACCGGAAACTTTTGATATTGATGTTTCTCGAACTTGGAGTAATTCCTTTATATTGATGATTATTGTTGTCATTATTTTCATGAAATTATTCTGAAACTTTTATTTCAAACATTTTATCCCAGTTTTTACCGGTTACAAAAATGGTTTTGGTTTTTGGGTTGTAGGCAATTCCGTTTAAAAAATCATCTGGAGTTACATTAATTAATTTTCTTAAACCAGACATGTCTAAAATACCTTCTACGGCTCCATTTATAGGGTTTACTACAGCGATAGCGTCTTTTTGCCATACATTAGTATAGATTTTTCCATTAATCCATTCCAGTTCATTAACAGCTTTAATTTTAGAATTTCCAGAGTAAACATTGATGTAATCAATCATTTTTTGGGTTTGAGGATCCATTTTCCAGATTTTCTCCGTTTTGTCAGTTTGATAAATGTATTTACCGTCATTAGTCATTCCCCAGCCTTCAATATCTTTATCATATGCAAAAGTTTTTTCTAACTTCCAAGTATCAGCATTGTATATAAAACCCGTTTTTTCCTGCCAAGTCAATTGATATATTTTGTTGTTTAAAAAAGTAATTCCTTCACCAAAATATTTATCATCTAATTTTAAATTTTTATAAATTTTTCCTGTTTTATAATCTGTTTTTAAAAGTTTAGATTTTTTATATAATCCGATACTTTCGTATAAAGTATCTTTATAAAACTCTAAACCTTCGGTGAAAGAAGCTGTGTCGTGTGGAAAAGTGTTTACAATCGTATATTTAAGCAATTTGGGCTGAACATTCGAAACTAATTCGACTCTTGCGGTAGCTTCTGAGTTATCCCCTTCATAATATACTAACGCTTTTAGGTTCTGATAACCTAATTTTTGGTCTTTTAATTGAAAAGTTAATTTGTCAAGTCCTTTTTTTGAAGCTATTTTTTTATCATTTACGTAATAGATAATACTATCAACAGCTTTCGAATTTGGGTTCGAAATTCCTAATTCTATCGCTTCTTGTGGCTGATATTGTTCCTTAAATTTAGAAATATCGAAGGTAAATAAAGTATTTTCGCCTTTTTTTGTCTCGTTGCAATTTGCCAAGGTGATTCCTAATAAAATGAAAGATAGGAAGTTATAATTTCTCATAGTTTGATTTTTTGATGCACCAATATACAACGTTATTTTTATAGGTACAAAGCACTTGCAAAAATATAAAAAGATTGTATATTTGCACCGGCAAGTCCTACACGACCAGCTCCTGCAGACTCCCCCAGGATGGGAACATAGCAAGGGTACGTGGTTGAGCGGTGCGATGTAGGTCGCTTGCCATTTTTAAATTTGAATTCATTTCAGATTCTTTTCCAAATTCACAGAAATAAGTAGTCTTCCTTCGGGAGGATTTTTTTATTTTTGGACCTTTCGTATCATAAACATCAATAATCATGAATAAAGTAGTTCTAATTACAGGAGGTTCTTCAGGAATAGGAAAATCTATCGGAGCGTTTTTGCATCAAAAAGGTTTTGTCGTTTACGGAACCAGTAGAAATCCAGAACGAATTTTAAATTCTGTTTTTCCTTTAGTAGCTTTAGATGTTCGGGATACGGATTCGATTCATGCGGCTGTAGCCAAAGTAATTTCGATATCTGGTAGACTGGATGTAGTAATCAACAATGCAGGTGTTGGAATTACCGGACCGCTGGAAGAAATTCCAATGCATGAAATTAAGAATAATTTTGAGACTAATTTCTTTGGGCCTATTGAAGTGATGAAAGCGGTGTTACCACAAATGCGTTTGCAAAAATCAGGATTAATCATCAATATTACTTCTATTGCGGCTTATATGGGTTTGCCGTATAGAAGTGTTTATTCGGCTTCAAAAGGAGCTCTTGAAATCATCACAGAAGGGTTGCGTATGGAAGTGAAATCCTTTGGAGTTCATATTACGAATGTGGCTCCGGGTGATTTTGCGACTAATATTGCTTCGGGGCGTTTTCATGCTCCGGTTATAAAAGGTTCAGCTTATGAAAGCCCTTATGGGAATACATTAAAAACAATGGATGAACATGTTGACAGTGGCAGTAATCCAAATGAAATGGCAGAAGCAGTGTATAAAATTATCCAAACTCCGGAACCTAAAATTCATTATAAGGTGGGTGTTTTTATGCAAAAATTCTCGATTGTCTTGAAGAGAATTTTACCGGATAAAGTATATGAAAAAATGCTGATGAACCATTATAAGTTGTAATTTTGCACCGAATTTTATGAGCGTGAAGGATCACAGTGAAAATCCTTTTACTTTTTCCTTTAAAAAGTAAAAGATTGCAACGTAGAGCCTGACCGGCTTTTTCAGCAGGTCACGCCCAAATTATAAAACACACAATTAAATAGATATATTATGAAGTTTTTTATTGACACGGCTAATTTAGCTCAAATTAAGGAAGCACAAGCATTAGGCGTTTTGGATGGTGTTACAACCAATCCATCATTGATGGCTAAAGAAGGAATTACGGGTAAAAATAGCATTTTGAAACATTACGTTGATATTTGTAATCTTGTTGATGGTGATGTAAGTGCCGAAGTAAATGCTTTGGATTATGACGGAATGATCAAAGAAGGTGAAGAATTAGCTGATTTACACGATCAAATCGTGGTGAAATTGCCTATGACCAAAGAAGGTGTCATGGCTGCTAAATACTTTTCGGATAAAGGAATTAAAACGAATGTAACTTTAGTTTTCTCGGCTGGTCAGGCTTTATTGGCTGCAAAAGCGGGAGCAACTTATGTTTCTCCGTTTATTGGTCGTTTGGATGATGTATCTACAGATGGTTTGGCTCTTATTGAAGAAATCAGATTGATTTATGATAACTACGGTTACGAAACTCAAATTCTAGCGGCATCTGTACGTCACACGATGCACATTGTAAACTGTGCTAAAATTGGTGCTGATGTAATGACTGGACCACTTTCGGCTATTTATGGTTTATTGAAGCACCCATTGACTGATATTGGATTGGCACAGTTTGTTGCTGATTTCGAGAAAGGAAATAAATAAATAAATATTTTAGTATTCAGTTTTCTTGGTGATCACTGAATAAATGTAAATAAAAAAATCCCATCTGCCGCGGCGAGGGTACTGAAAAACCTCGTTTATTTTGATTAGCGTTCTTTTTTAGACAATAAAAAAACGCTTGTAACAGGATTTT